>JAUMWB010000003.1 GCA_030529845.1 Rothia sp. (in: high G+C Gram-positive bacteria)
CGGTTTTTATATTGGGATATAGGAAGGTCCTGGGCTGTTTGTCCAGGACCTTTTTTGTTTTAAGTATCGAAAAATATCACCAGTCTTTTACGCCCTACCGGGCACAAAGACCTGGGCTCTCCATACTGCCCCTCACCTAGACTAATTGTTTCCTGGGAAACTAGTTTGAGCTTCTGTGGAAGGGCAGATATCCCCGTCAAATCACGGTAGGCTTGAACCTATCAAGAACGCATGTACGAAAGTGAGGCACACCTGTGTCTAAGGGAAACCCTTCCACTGACGCCCGCGAGCGTGCCCGCCAGCTGGCGGCACAGCAGGCCAAGAAAACCTCAAAATCATCCACCCGTTGGATTCAGTTCACCGTCCTTGGCGTCATCGCCCTCATCGTAGCTATAGTTGCTGTCGTCATCATCAACGGCAACCGCAACCAGATTGCTGACGCTGGCCCGGTGCCGTCCTCAGCTAACCAGTACGGCGGTATCGTCCTGACTGCTGACGGCATTGAGCAGAACAGCAGCAGCGAAGAAAGCCGCGACAGCAACGACCTTGGTACCTCAGAAGCAACCTACACCGCTGCAGACGGCTCCGAAGCTAAGATGCCTCTCGGTGTTGACCTTCCCGAAGTAGCGGACAATAACGGCGAGCCCGTCCGTCTGACGATTTTCCAGGACTACGACTGCATCCACTGCGCAGCCTTCGAAACTGAAAACGCAGACACCATTGCAGCCCTCGTTGCTAGCGGTGACATCACCCTTGAGGTTCGTAACCTGACCTTCCTGGATTCCTCCAGCCCCACTTTCTATTCGGCCCGTACTAACAACGTGGCCTACTCCGTGGCTAACCAGGTTTCCACCGAAGACTTCCTGAACTTCCAGAAGGAAATCTTTACCTACCAGGGCACCGGTGGCCTCTCTAACGAAGAGCTTGTTGCGATTGCTGAGAAGTACGGCGCAGATGTGAAGGACGACGTTGCTAACAACACCTGGCGTCCTTTCGTCCAGACTGTAACCCTGGAGTCAGCCTCCAACGGTGTGAGCGGTACCCCCACCATCTTTGCTGACGGCGAGGTCTTTAACTCCAACGACTTCAATGCCTGGATTACCGCAAAGATTGAAGCCAAGAAGAACGCCTAAAGTTCACCCAGTAAACAGGCTGTAGAAGGGCCTGGCCGCAGTGTACTAAACTGGTACACAGCGTGTAGGGGCAGCTGCACGCCTTCATCTATGCCCGGTGCATAGACGAAGGTGGGTAGCTGCCCCTTTTTCTATGCCTCGGACACTACGGGAAACTCCCGGAAAACCTGCCCAGCCCAACTAGCTAACACCATAAGGCCCCATGACCCTGCATTTTCTGATTGACTGCGATCCCGGTATTGATGATGCCCTGGCTCTCACCTACGCCTTTGCCCACCCGCAGGTTGCGGTTGAAGGTCTTGTGGCCAGCGGTGGCAACGTGAGCACTGAGCAGGTAGGACGCAACGTGCGGGGTATGCTGGATCTGCTCGGCGGGCAGGGAACCCCCTGGGCTCTAGGGGCTGAGAATCCAATAACTCAGCCGCTGACCACTACCGAGGAAACCCACGGCCCGCTGGGTACGGGGCACGGCCTGCTCCCCGGGCAGAAGGAACCAACCGGTAGGGCCCACGGTTAGGGTGCCGCCCTCTGGGTAGAAACAGCCTGCCGCTTCCCCGGGAAGTTGCACGGGCTCGTCCTGGGCCCTTCCACCAACCTGGCCCTGGCCCTGCGCCTCGACCCTGAGCTACCCCAGTACCTAGCTAGCCTGACGATTATGGGCGGGGCGCTCAACCACCGGGGCAACACTATGCCCACCACCGAATGGAACGTGCACTCTGACCCCGAGGCCCTGCACGAGGTTTTGGCAGCCTACAGCAGCGCCGACCTGGACCTGCCCTACGCGCCCCTGCTCTGCCCCCTGGATACCACCGAGCAGGCTGTCATGACCCCGCAGCTACGAGAGCGCCTCCTAGCCGGTGGGGGAGAACTCTTTACCGCCCTGGACGGCGCCCTGCAGTTTTACATGGAATTTCATGAATGGGACAAGCTGGGCTTCATCGCCCACGTGCACGACCCCTTCGTGACAGCACTGGCTGTTAACCGTGCCCTTGCTGTGAACGGCCAGCCCCACACCCCGCTGGGGGAGGGTACACTGGTGACGCTCGACGTTGAGCTGGCCGGGACCCTCACCCGCGGCCAGGTAGTGGCCGACTGGTTAGGACGCTGGGGGCGTGAGCCGAACGCCCAGGCCCTGACCAGCGCCCTGGCTCCCGAATTTTTTGAGCACTTTATCCAGACCGTTCGGGCAGCTTACGCCCTGAAAGGGTCTGCCTAAGGCAGGCTCAAAGAAATAAAAAGAACGATTATTCTACAGAAAGGGGTGGGCATGGCCCCCTCATCACACGCACCTGCACAGTCTTCAACGTCTGGGCAGAGGAGCTCAGTAGCCGCTGGTCTCCTCGGTAAAAACCCGGAACACAACACACCCTTGACTACCTCCCAGAAGGTGCTCAACCTGCTCGCCGCCCTGGTGATCGCAGGAACCTACACTTGGGCCGTCCTCACCGCAGGCGGCACCACCAACTACGCGGCCTACCTGGAGGGCGCCATCGATACCCAGGCCGCTATTTCCCTGCCCCTGATGCTGGGCTACACCGCGGGCGTCCTGCTCCTGCTAGCAGCTAACCTGACTCGCCTGCCCCTGGCAACCATCGCCCTCATTCCTTTTGCGGCTGCCTTCAATATCATCGTAGGTCAGCTGATTGGCTTCTCGGGCATCCCCCTCTACCTCGACTCTGTTGCCACCGTCCTGATCGGTGTGCTGGCGGGCCCCGCCGCCGGGGCCATGACCGGTATTATCACCAACCTGGCCTGGGGTCTAACCATCAACCCCACCACCATTCCCTTTGCCGCAGGTGCTGCCCTCATCGGCTTCCTGGCCGGCTGCGCTGGCCGGGCCGGTCTTTTCCGTAAGCTCTGGGGCGCCCTACTGGCAGGTTTTATCACCGGAATCCTGGCCGGTTTCGTCGGTGCCCCCATCGCGGCCTTCGTCTTTGGCGGCGGCCAGGGCGTGGGAACCGGCTCCGTGGTCGCTGCCCTGCAGGCAGCTGGCCAGTCCCTGCTGGGAGCAACTACCCTACAGTCCCTGCTCTCTGACCCCCTTGATAAGACCATTGCCTTCGCCCTGGTCTGGCTCATCATTAAGGGGCTGCCTGCTCGCGTGCGCGGACAGTTCAACCGCTAACCCATGGCTCCCTCAGCCTTGAGCGCCTCTACCCTCAACCCCCGCACCTGGGTCGCCCTGGGCTGCGCCGGGCTTCTGCTGGCCTTCGCCCCACTGCCTATCACCTGGCAGGCGGGGCTGCTGGCTGTGCTCCTTGCCCTGCACATCGCGGGGCGGACGCTGGCGCCCTGGCTGCGCCTGGTCCTGGCAGGGCTAGCTCCTGTGGCAGCCATGGCTTTTATCATCCAGCTGGTATCACGCGGGGGAGAGACCGTGTGGGCCACCTGGGCACCCGTGCCCTGGATGGTGTTTGAAGTGACCGCCGAAGGAGCTCGGGCAGGTGTAGGGCTGGCCCTACAAATTCTGACCTTCGGATCAGCCTGCGCCCTACTGATCCTGCCCACCGGGGCTACTGGCCTGCGCTATGCCCTGAGCACCTGGGGCCTGCCACCTCGGCTCATCTACCTGCTGGTAGCCTCACTCAACGCCCCGGCCCAGCTGGCCCACTACTCCCGGCTGGTCCAGCGGGCCGCCCGCGCCCGGGGCATGGCCGACGGGTCGAAACCCGCCCGGGCCTGGGTGGGGGTGCGGACGGCGTCCGCCCTCTTCTCCCTGCTCCTGCTAGATCACGAGGTGCGCGGGGCAACCCTGGCCGCGCGCGGAATCGACCGGGGTGGGCCACGAGTCTTCTGGCAGGACTATGCCGATAGCCGCCCCCAGCGCTACCTGCGCTGGGCGCTGCTGCCGGTGACCTGCCTGCTGGTACTTGCTACTTATACGGGGGTATTGCAATGACTTATGTGCGGACGCTCATCACAGGGTCGCGCGGGGCGGGCAAGTCAGCCCGGCTCGCTACCTGGGCGCAGGAACGTAATGGGCTCTTTGTGCCCTCCAACCCTCAGGCCCTCATAACGGGGCTGGTGCCCACCGTGGCTGAAGAAATCGCCCTGGGGGTAGAGCAGGCTGTGACCAGCCGGGAAGAGCTCCACCGGGCTGTGCATGCGGCTGCTGCTGACCTTGGAATAACCGACCTGCTGGACGCCCACCCGCTGCAGCTCTCCGGCGGCCAAACCCAACTGGTAGCCCTAGCCGCCTACCTGGTGCTAGGTCGGGTGCACGGGCAAACAGATGGCCTCGACGCACCGGCCCTAGCTTTCGACGAACCCCTGCTCGGCCTCGACAATGCCATGCGGGCCCGGGTGCTAGCCGCCTTCTCCCGCTACCCGGCAGACCTCACCTGGGCCTCAGCCAGACCTCAGACCGATGAAGAAGACCTAGCGACCGAACGGCAAGACCTAGGAGAAGGTGTAGATATAGCGCAGTCTGCCGAGACACCCCTAGTTGCCCTGCCCACCCGAGTAGCAGCAGCCGTCTTGGCTCGTGACCTCGCAATATCCCCGGTTACCCCCGTCCGCCGTCGCTGGAAAAAACAAGTGCTTGCACCCGTTGCTGCCAGTATCACCCTGGATCTTGACCCCGGTGACTGCCTGATTCTCACCGGTCCCAACGGTGCCGGAAAATCTACCCTGTTGCGCACCATCGCCGGGCTCCTACCCCCGGTTGCCGGGCAGCTGAGCATCGGCGGGGTGCCACCCCACCAGCAGGACGCCCCTGCACGCGTCGCCCTCACCCAACTGGTCGCGCAAACCCCAGCCCACCACTTTCTTGCCCCTACCGTGGACACCGACATGCAGCTGGGAAACGGCACCCGGGCAGAACCGGCCCTCCGCACAGCCCTGCGCGATGCCGTCCTACCCGCGGGCTCCGGGCAAACCCACCCCCTCGACCTACTCCCCACCGAACAGCACCTCCTTGCGCTGGCAGAGGCGCTCGCCTCCGAGGCGTCCTGCCTGCTGCTGGACGAACCCACCGCCGGACTAGACACCCCCGGCCTGCAACAGGTCGCAGTGCTGATTGCCGCCCACTGCACCGTAGGAGGCAGTGCCATCGTCGCCACCCACGACCCAGAACTCACCGACACCCTCGCCCAACACCTGCCCCTGCGCCACTACCGGCTAGATAGCTCCGGATAACATGCACCCGCCCGCAATATCGGGTACACTTGAAAAGTCTTGCCTCCTTAGCTCAGCTGGCCAGAGCACCTGTCTTGTAAACAGGGGGTCACCGGTTCGAATCCGGTAGGGGGCTCTCTTTGTGCCCAAAAACAGGGCGGCATCCAGCGTTTGCGCAAATACGCAAGCAAAAGATAGTGTTATTCCTGGCTTAGGCTCACCTAAGCAGTTCTATAGATAGTCCTATAGAACTGAACACCCTTCCCAGGAGAACACAAGACCATGGTCGCCATCACTCGTAGCGCCTTCCTCAAGGCCACCGCAGCTACTGCCCTCACCGGCCTGCTCGCAGCCTGCACCACCGGCTCCAACGATGCCTCAAGCAGCACCACCAGCTCAGCTGCCTCAGGTGAGAGCTACACCGTCAAGCATGCCTTCGGCGAGACCACCTTCACCGCCGTTCCCCAGAAAATTGCCGTCGTGAACTTCTGGAAGAACCCCGACGTCCTCCTCGCCCTGGGCGTTGTACCCGCAGGCACCCCCGTAGTCACCTACGGAGCTAACGCCAAGGGCTCCACAGACTGGTTCGACGCCAAACTAGCCGAACTGGGCGGAACCGCCCCCGTCACCTACGACGAAACTGACGGCCCCGACTACGAAGCTCTCGCCACCCTGGCCCCCGACGCCATCTTCTCCGTCTATGGCGATATGACCCAGGAAGTCTACGACAAGCTCACCGCCATCGCACCCGTCGTTGCCGCCCCCGAGGGCGTCGGCGCCTTCGCAGCCTCCTGGGAAGACGTCGTCAACCAGGCCGCAGCCATGCTGCAGAAGACCGACGAAGGTGCCGCCCTCATCGAGGCCACCCAGAAGACCATCGACGACGCCGCAGCCCAGTACTCCAACCTGGCAGGCAAGACCTTCGTCGCAGGCATGTTCGACCTCGAAGCCCAGACCCTCTCAGCCTACGTAGCCAGCGACTCCCGCTCCCTCTTCCTCACCTCCCTGGGCATGGAACTGGCCCCCTACATCGAGCAGAACGCTACCGAAGCTGACGCCTTCTTCATGACCATCTCAGGTGAGGTTCTGCCCGAGGCCCAGTCAGACGTAGTCTGGGCCTGGGGCACCAGTGACTCCGACGAAGAAGCAATCAAGAGCAACGCTCTCTTCTCCCAGATGCCCGCCGTAGCTAACGGCGGCCTGGTCGTAGAAACCGACGCCGCTATCTCCCTGGCTCTCTCAGCGGCTTCACCGCTGTCTTTGGACTGGGCTATTAACCAGACCGAAACCCTGGCCAAGATTTCTGCCGCCGTAGACGCAAGCCAGGCGTCCTAACCTGTGAAGGTCGCTCCCGTCCGGCCCTCTAGCAGCCGCCGCGACACCCCCGCCGGGGGAACGCGGCGGCTGGTCGTGCTTAGTCTGGCCCTGGGCCTGCTCCTCGCTCTCGCTGCCCTGGCCAGCTTCGGCCTGGGTGCTCGCCCCATCAGCCTAACCACCTTGCTGGACTACCTGGCTGGCGGTTCGGTTGCCGAGGCGGACGCGGCGGTGCTGACCCAGCGGTCGGTGCGGACGCTGACGGCCGGGGTTGTGGGGGCAGCACTAGGTTTAGCCGGGGCTGGGCTCCAGGGCATCACCCGGAACCCCCTGGGCGACCCCGGGATCCTCGGCATTAACGCAGGGGCAGCCTGCGCTGTGGTCGCCGGTATTACCTTTTTCTCCGCTAACTCTACCGCGGCCTTTGCCCTCTGGGCCTTTGCCGGGGCAGTGGCTTCGGCGGTCGCGGTGTATGCCTTTGCCTCGCTGGGGGCCGGGGGAGCGACCCCCATCAAGTTAGCCCTGATGGGGGCAGCTCTCACTGCTGGTTTAGGTGCGGTAACGAGCGCCCTGATTCTCACCAACCAGAACACCCTGGATAACCTCCGCCGCTGGCAGATTGGAACCGTTGCCGGAGCCGACCTTTCTGATATGGCAGTGGCTGCTCCACTGCTCGCAGTAGGAGCCCTCATCGTGCTCACCGGTGCAAAAACTATCAATAGCTTTGCCCTGGGGGATGATATGGCTGCTTCTTTGGGGGAGAACGTTGCGGTGCGCCGCCTGGTCATTACCGGTGGCGTCACCTTGCTGGTGGGAACCGCCCTGGCCCTGGCCGGCCCTATCGCCTTTCTGGGGATCATGGCCCCCCACGCCATGCGGGCCCTAGCCGGAGCTGACTACCGCACCCTGCTACCCCTCTCCGTTCTTTTCGGCGCCGCCCTGCTAATCCTTGCAGATACCGCCGGGCGCGTCATCGCCCCGCCCCAGGAAATCCAGGTGGGCGTCATGATGGTGGCTCTCGGCGTGCCCGTCTTTATCTACCTGGTACGACGCGGGAAGGCGGTTAACCTCTAATGTCGGCCCTACCGCGCCCCCAGTCCCAGGACGCTGCCCAAGCGGTGGCTAGCGTCCGCGCTCGGGCCCGACACCGCCCGGCTTTCGCTGTCATCGGCCTGGCCCTAGCCCTACTCGCAGCCTGCACGGTGCGCGTGCTGCTGGGCTCCTACACGGTCACCATTCCCGACTTCTTCACGATTCTCGGCGGAGGAAGCATCGAGAATGCCCGGGGAGCCCGCTACATCGTCATGGAAGAAAAACTCCCCAGAGCCGTGCTGGGTACCCTGGCCGGGGCCGCCTTCGGCCTGGGCGGAGCTATCTTCCAGTTGCTTCTGCGCAACCCCATCGCCAGCCCCGACATTATCGGCGTCTCCAACGGGGCTGCCCTGGGTGCTGTTATCGGTATCGTCTTTCTGGGCCTGGGTGGGCTACCGCTGACCCTGCTAGCTATAGCCGTTGCCCTGGCTGTTGCCCTCTTGATTATGGCCCTCTCAACGGGCGACAGTAGCGCAGGTAACCGTTTCATTCTGGTAGGCCTGGGTATCTCAGCTCTGGGGTCAGCCTTCATCCAGTACCTGCTCTCTCGCACCTCAACCACCAGCGCCCAGACACTCACCCACTGGCTGGCAGGTTCCCTGTCCACAGCCAACTGGGACCGCATCAGCCTACTGGCTCTGCTCCTGCTACCCCTGCTGCTGCCTCTTATCCTTTTCCACCGGCCCCTGCACGCCACCGCTGTCGGTGAAGAACTCGCTTTTGGCCTGGGGGTGCCCACCCGCGCCGTCCGCACCGGCTTTATCGCCCTGGGGGTGCTCCTGGTAGCCGTAGCAACCGCCGCCACCGGCCCCCTTGCCTTCATCGCCTTCATGGCCGGGCCCATAGCCCGAGCCCTGACCGGCGGACGCCACAACCTCACCGCCGCCGCCCTGGTTGGTGCAAGCCTGGTTGTGCTCGCTGACTTCATTGGCTCCAACCTGATACCGGGCGGCATCAACCTGCCCGCCGGCGTCCTCACCGGTGCTTTTGGCGCCCCCGCCCTCATCTGGCTGCTGACCCGCTCACCCGAAAGAAGCTAAGCCCATGAAAACCGTAACTTCCTGCGACCTGACTGTCTCCCACGTGCGCCTGGGCTACGGGGACCGCACTATCGTGCCGGACCTCTCGCTAAGCATACCCGCCGGAAAAATTACCGCCATCATCGGGCCCAACGGCTGCGGCAAGTCCACCCTGCTGCGCGGCATCTCCCGCCTGCTCAAGCCCAGCAACGGCGAGATTACCCTGGACGGCAAGCCCGTTGCCTCCTACGGCGGTAAGGAATTTGCCCGCATGGTCGGCCTGCTGCCGCAAAGCCCCATCGCCCCCGAAGGTATCACCGTTGCCGACCTGGTTTCCCGCGGGCGTTACCCCTACCAGGGGTTCTTTCGGGGCAACAGTAAGGAAGACGACGCCGCGGTCTCCTGGGCCCTAGAAGCTACCAACACCCTAGAACTGGCGGAGCAGCAGGTCACTGAACTCTCCGGTGGCCAGCGCCAGCGCGTCTGGATCGCCATGGCCCTGGCCCAAGACACCGATATTTTGCTTCTGGATGAACCCACCACCTACCTGGACCTCGCCCACCAGGTAGAACTCCTTGACCTGCTGGCCGACATCAACGAGCGCCGCGGAACCACCATGATTATGGTGCTGCACGAGCTCAATCTAGCTGCCCGCGTCGCCCACCACCTGGTCGCTATGAAGGGCGGAGAAATCGCCGCAGTCGGTACCGCAGCAGAGGTCATGACAGGGGAGAACCTGCACCGGATCTTCGGCCTACGGGCCTCGGTGTCTGACCCCCTCGGGGACGGCTCCACCGTCGTGGTGCCCCATGCCCGTGCCGCAAGCCACCCAGCAGAAAACCTAGAAAGCCAGAGCCTTGTCTAAGCCCCGCCCGTCCGCACCTCGCTCTTCTGTCCGCCGCGAAGTCAAGCGCTCCATCAACCAGTACGGGGTCTTCCCCGTCACCGTCTCGCGGGTTGAGAAGCTGACCGATTCCTTCGTGCGTGTCTCGTTGACCGGCCGTTCCCTGCTGCACGCCGCCGCCCCTATCTCTGACGGCACCGGGCAGGTCTATGACGCCTACATCAAACTCTTGATTCCCCCGGCGGGAGCCAGTGGGCCCACCATGATTGAGCTCGATACCTCCTGGCGCTCTCGTTGGCTGGCCGCCCCCGAAAGCGAGCGGGGATACATGCGCACCTACACCGTCAGCAACTCCCGGTTGGTGCCCTCAGTTGGACTGGACGAAACACCCCTGCTGGGTATGCTCCCGGCAGCTGAAGCGGACCTCGAACCCCTGGAGCGTGAGCTGCCTGAAGGGCAGCAGCCCGAAATTGACGTGGACTTTGTGCTGCACACCGATAGTGAGGGAAAGAGCGGACCAGGCTCAGCTTGGGCCGAACAGACAAGGGTAGGCCAGCAGATTTCCCTTCTAGCTCCCCTGCGCGGTTCTACCCTCTGGGCCTCCTACAACCCGGGTGAGGCCCGTTCGCTCCTGCTTGTGGGGGACGAAACCGCAGCTCCGGCCATTCTCTCTATCCTGCGCTCCCTGCCCACCGAGGCTACCGGGGCGGTGTTTCTTGAGGTACCCGGTGCTGAGGACGCCCTCGACCGCCTCCCCGAGGTACGGCGGGCTGCTCAGCGGGTGCCGGGCGTCCGCCTTAACGTGCTGGATCGATCCGATCAGCAGGCGCGAGGTCAGCAACTTGCCGCCTCCCTGAGACAGGTCTGCGGCGTCGAAACGCTTGAAGAGATCGCACCTCGAGAGGAAGCTGCACCGGGTGAAATTGTCTGGCATCTGGCGGAGAACCCGGTCGATACCTATGTGCTCCTTGCCGGTGAGTCGTCGGTGGTTAAAACCCTGCGCCGAATCTGCGTGAACGAAGCCGGGCTGCCCAAGGAAAGTATCTCTTTTATGGGGTACTGGAAGGCAGGGCAAGCCGAGGGGTAGAGTGGCCTGGTACCCACCTTATAGAGAAAGGCCTAGTCCGCATGATATCGATCCTCGGCAAAGACGAATCTATCCGCTACGTTGCTCTGGGGGACTCCTTCAGTGAAGGAGTGGGCGATGACGCCCCGGACCGCCCCAACGGGGTGCGCGGCTGGACTGACCGAGTAGCCGAACAGTTCATGCTGGCAGACCCGCAAGCCCAGTACGCCAACCTGGCGATTCGCGGGCGCCTGCTCGTGCCCATCATTGAAGAGCAGCTAGAACCTGCCCTGGAACTTAAGCCCAACCTGGTCTCGCTGGTTGGCGGTGGCAATGACTCTCTGCGCCCCGGCTTCGATGTGGACGCCCTGATGGTGCGCTACGACGAGGCCTTTAAAACCCTGCGCGATGAGGGTATAGAGGTCTTTACCATGACCGGTTTTGATCCCGGCCCCAAGGGTTTCTTTAGCGGTAACCGTGCCCGGGTGGCCCTCTTCAACGAGCTACTGCGTGAGGTTGCCGATGACCGCGGTGTGACCGTGGTGGACTATTGGCGCATGCACGAGCTGCTTGACCTTCGATTTTGGGCACCTGACCGTTTGCACATGAACGCAGCCGGGCACACCCTGACCGCCCGCCGGGTACTGGAAACTCTGAGCGCCGAGAACATCCGTATCGGGGACCCTGTCATCCCCGCGCCCTTGCATAAAACCCGCGTGCAAGAGGCCCTGGACAATGCTAAATGGGCTCGGGAGTTTGTGGTTCCGTGGATCGGCCGACGTCTGCGCGGCACCAGTTCCGGTGACAACATCAGCCCCAAGTACCCCACCTGGACGCGGTTTGATGCCCTCCCTGAAGAATCCGGCCCAGCCCTTTAACAGCTAGGCTCCCGGATTAAAAGACTTAAGCTGTTAACATCACACTTAAGATTACACGCCTGTAATTTACCCTCTTGGCAGGGGTGGACGCCGGTGGCAGCTGCTGCCTGGCAAGGGCGAAAAACCGCGGATTAAAGCCTGAGATGACTTGCGAAAAGTTAAAAGCCCGGTAGAATTGATAGAGGTTCAAACGCACCCTTGAGACCATGAAAAGCAGCTTGCGCACACCGGAGCAGGTAGCACCAGCACCGGCTGACGCAAGCTTTTTATTGGCCTCATAGGTTGCGTGGTATCCCGTAATTACCTAGACTTTAAGGCTGTTCGTAGTGGTGGCAACACCTCTCGTACACCTAAGCTTCACCGTTTTTCCCGCGGCGGGGATTCTCATCGGCCTCTCACCCGGTGCAGAGTCTCAAACACTCTAGCCTTGGAGAATAACCCGGTGCTCTACCTATAGGTGACGGGACGCCCATTGCTGATCGTCAGAAAATATCTGGCGAACGCCAACTGCGTACCGTCATTTCGTCAACATTTGGAGGAGAAAACTATGGCAGCTGTCTGCCAGGTGACCGGAGCTGTTCCCGGCTTTGGACACAGCATTTCGCACTCGCATCGCCGCAACAAGCGTCGTTTCGATCCTAACGTACAGAAGAAGAAGTACTACGTACCCTCACTTCGTCGCAACGTAACCCTGAACGTCTCTGCTAAGGGCATCAAGGTTATCGACGCACGTGGTATCGACGCAGTAGTTGCTGACATCCTTGCACGCGGAGAGAAGATCTAAACATGGCATCAAAGGCTAAGGACGTACGTCCTATCATCAAACTTAAGTCCACTGCGGGCACCGGCTTCACTTACGTTACCCGTAAGAACCGCCGTAACAACCCCGATCGTATGGTTCTCAAGAAGTACGATCCCGTTGTCCGCAAGCACGTTGACTTCCGAGAGGAGCGCTAAACAATGGCGAAGAAGTCCAAGATTGCTCGCAACGAGCAGCGCAAGGTCATCGTTGCACGCTACGCTGAAAAGCGCCTGGAACTGAAGAAGACCCTGGTTGACGAAAACGCAACCCCCGAAGAGCGCGAAGCGGCCCGCCTGGGCCTCCAGAAGCTGCCCCGCAACGCTTCACCCGTTCGTGTTCGCAACCGCGACCAGATCGACGGCCGCCCCCGCGGTACCTTCCAGAAGTTTGGTATCTCCCGCGTACGCTTCCGCGAGATGGCACACCGTGGCGAGCTGCCCGGTGTTACCAAGTCAAGCTGGTAATCTGTAGCTGATACGGTTAGCCTTGTGGACAGGGCTAACCCAGCCACTCACTTTTTGAAAGTCTCAGGAGGAGCATTCAATGGCTAAGAACCGTAGCGAACTCGTTGCAGAGGTTGCAGAGAAGGCCGGCACCAGCCAGGCAGCAGTGAACGGTGTGCTCGACGCACTGTTCCAGGTCTTCGAAGCATCTGTTGCACAGGGCGAGAAGATCACCATCCCCGGCTGGATGGCAATTGAGCGCACTGACCGTGCAGCTCGTACCGGTCGCAACCCGCAGACCGGCGAAACCATTCAGATTCCCGCAGGTCACGGTGTTAAGCTGACCGCAGGTTCAAAGCTGAAGGCAGCAGTCTCCACCAAGAAGTAAATTCTTGAACAGACTTTGAAAAGGGCCACCCCTCATCGGGGTGGCCCTTTTGCTATACCCCGCAGGAATGAAGCAGCCCGGCTGTGAGATAATAGGCAGGCAAGACACCAGCACGCACAGTAGGGGAGGAAACATGCGCCGAGGGCACCAGGTAGCCCGCTCCTGGCTTATTGCCGGTAGCGCCACCGGTCTAGGTGCTATCTCCCACCTGCTAGCCGGTGGGCACCTGCCTCACCCGCTCGTCCTGGCCCTTGCTACCTCCCTGTCGGCCCTGCTGACTCTCGGCGTTACCCGCCTGAAGCTGCCCCGCGCCAGTCTGGCCTTCGGAGTAGCCGCCGGGCAAGGCACCCTGCACGCCCTCTATAGCCACGGCCAGCCCCTGGCCCCTGCGCCAGCTGGGCACGCCCACCACGGATCAGAGCTGCTCCTGAGCGATGTACCTCTTGAACCTCTAACCCAGGCCGGGCCCGCTATGTGGATTGGCCATGCCCTTGCGGCAGCTGCCACCTTTGCCCTGCTAGCCTATGGCGAGAGCCTGCTCCTGGCGCTCCGTGCCCTGCTGGGCTACGTACGCGCCAAGCTGGAACCTGCGCGGGTGCGTCCACTCCTGGAAGCCCCCGCCCTGCCGGTTACAACCTTCCCCACCCACCTCGTCAGCCTGCTGGCGAGAACCTGCCGAGCCCCTCGCGGCCCGCCCGTCCTTGCCTAACCCGAAAGACCATCAACCTTTTCGACACGCAAGGACAACTCTCATGTTTAAGGCTCAGACAGCCTCAACCCTTACCCGTACCCTCGTTGCAACTGCGGCCCTAACCGCCGCTAGCCTGCTGGGGGCGACCCCGGCGTCCGCCCACGACGAGCTGATTTCCACTAACCCAGCCGACGGGGCCACTCTCACCCAAGCACCTGCCAGCCTAGAACTCACCTACAGCGGTGACATCATGGACGTAGACGGCGCGAACCAGGTGCGCGTCACCAACGCCGCCGGTGACAGTGTTACCGCCGGTGAACCCGAGATTGACGGTGCCGTGGTCACCCAAGACCTGGCTACCGCCGCAGCTGATGATACCTACACCGTCACCTGGCGGGTTGTCTCATCGGACGGCCACCCTATCCAGGGCATCTTCACCTACACCGTAGGGGAGGGTAGTGCCGCTGATAACGCCACCACTCAGGCAACGACAACAGCCGCAGCTGAACCTTCTGCAGAAAACACCGGCAGCGCCACAACTGCCAGTGACCCCGTGAGTCAGGCAGGCCAGGGGCTTTCGACCCCCCTCAAGCTTGTACTGGCCCTGGTTGCAGTAGCAGCCCTGGGCTCTGCCCTGACTGTCGTGCTGGTCAAGACCAAGCGCAAATAAGCCGTCCACCTCCCGCATTCGAAGAAGAAGCACCATGTCATCACAGAAATTTTTACCTGCCCTCACCCTGCCCGCTATCGCCCTGCTGGTACTGACCGGCTGCGGTAGCACCGACACCTCCGCGACCAGCAGTTCAACTGCCAGCAACGGTGCCGCTGCTAGTGCCTCCGCTAGCTCATCCTCCAGTGAGGCTAGCGCCCCGCTCACCGTCGATGAAGCCTGGATCAAGGCCAACAGCGGCGATATGACCGCAGCCTTCGCCACTATCACCAACACCGGGGATACCCCCATCACCATTGAGGGCGCCAGCAACTCAACGGCCGGTACGGTGGAGCTCCACACCACCGTCATCGACCCGGCAACCGGCACTAGCACCATGAAGGCCGTAGAGGGCGGTTTCACCCTTGAACCCGGTACCACCCTCGAACTGGCCCCCGGCGGGGACCACATCATGCTCATGGACATGAACTGTGCCCTGGCATCAGGCACCAGCGACGTCATCACCCTGCAGACCTCAGCGGGGGACGTCAGCTTTGAGGCTGCTGTACGCGACTATGCCGGCGCCCAGGAGGAATACGCTCCCGGTGACGCCGCCACTACCGCAGCCGATACCAGCCAATCTAGCGACCACTCCATGCGCTCGGGCCACGCTAGCTCCAGCGAATCAGCAGCTGCCATCCTGCCGCAGTGCAACTAGGGTAGCAGTTACCGAACCCCCTCTAACTGCCACCAGCTAGTAACCAGCCTGGCCGCCGTCCGCCCTCTGTTGAGGGGTGGACGGCGGCCCCGGCCCCAAGGAAAACACCATGACCAGCTCATTTGATGAAGACCTGAACCGAGCCCTCAGCGGTGCAGAGACTGACCCCCAGCCAGAAGACAAGCCGGGCGACCAAGAAAAAGTTGCAAGCCCACGCGGGACCAACCGGCGCGTAGCCCTGGCCGGTGCCCTAGGCCTGGGAACCGGTGTAGCTACCACTTTGGCAAGCCAATATGCCGCATCAGCTATGAAAGCTGAAGGGGAAGAAGAGCCCGCCACACCGCCTCTGCAAGAAGCAATTGTGCCCTTCTACGGGGCCCGCCAGGCGGGTATCGACACCCCCGCCCCCAGCTACGGCATCTTTATAGCCCTCACCCTCAACACCGGCCTTGACCGCGACGGTGTGCGCCGCCTACTCACCATTCTGACCGAGGACGCCGCCCGCCTGACCGCAGGACGAGCTCCCATAACCGACCAGGAACCGGAACTCGCCACCGTACCGGCTAACCTCACCGTTACCTTCGGCTTCGGCGAGCGCATTTTCGATATCGTAGCGCCCGAAAAGAAGCCCTCTTGGCTGCGCCCCCTGCCCGCCTTCGAACAGATTGACCAGCTCCAAGACCAATGGAATGACGGGGATCTCCTCCTGCAAATCTGCTGCTCTGACCGCTTCACCCTGGCCCACGCCCAGCGCGTCCTGCTCAAAAATATCCGCAGCTTCGCCTCGGTGCGCTGGGTACAAGAGGGCTTCCGCCGTGCCTACGGTAGTGAGCCGGACGGCATGACCATGCGCAACCTCTTCGGCCAGGTCGACGGCACTATCAACCCCTCCACCGGCGACGGAACCATGGAATCCTACGTCTGGGGCAACCACGAGGAACTGACCCCCTGGGAAGAGGGCGGAACCTCCCTGGTGATTCGCCGCATCCACATGAACCTCGATACCTGGGACCATGCCGACCGCCCCGCCCGTGAGGACGCCGTGGGTCGCAACCTCACCAACGGTGCCCCGCTCACCGGCACCGAAGAGCGCGACCCCGCTGACCTTTCTGCAACGAACGAGCTGGGCTTTAACGTCATCGCCCCCTACGCCCATATTCGCCGGGCCGCCGCCCAAAACCGGGTAGAGCAAATCCTGCGCCGCGGATATAACTACGACCTGCCGGTACAGAACGCCTCGGGGTTTTCAGAACACCAGCAAACAAGTGGGGGAGTGAGCTCAACTGGCCTGATCTTCTGCTCCTACCAGGCAGACCCCGTCAAGCAGTTCCTCCCTATCCAGCAGCGCTTAGCTGAGCTCGATATGCTCAACACCTGGACGGTTCCCATCGGCTCGGCCGTCTTTGCCCTGCCCGCAGGTGCCCGCGAAGGTGGCTTCGTGGGCGAAGGACTTTTTAGCTAAACCACCATCGATAGGAATCAGGTATAGACATGGCAGCACATAAGACGGAGCGCGGGCTCAAGGGCGGCTGGATCTGGGCTTTCCCAGCGGCCTCCCTGCTGGCTCTCGTTCTGAGCCTGCTGGTGACCGGCTCAAACGCCGGTACCGAGCTAGTGGACGCCGGCGCCCTGGTGCGCTGGGGCCTGCCAGCGGCTGAGAGTCTACAGAACTTCTCCATGGCAGCCACTATGGGCTCACTTGTCTTCACTCTGGGGCTGGTGCCCCGTTTCGTGGATGCTGCTCGTGGCCGTGTGAACGTGAATATGGCTCACGCCACCGATGCGACCCAGCGGCAGAAAAACCTGCACCGCACCGAACACCCGGCCTTTACCCGCACTCTGACGTTGGCGTCCGCTGCCGCTATCACCTGGACTATCGCCGCCATTGCGGTGCTCATCTTTAGCTATGCAGATATTTCTGGCCGCTCACCGTCGGGCGGAGCTGACTACACCTCGGAACTTATCAGCTACATCACCACCATCGACTCGGGTAAGCAGGAGGCAATCAGCATTATCGTGGCTGCCACCGTAGCTACCCTGGTTTTCGCCGTGCGCTCACTCACCGGCCTGCTGTTGACCCTGGGGCTGTCCTTCATTGGAATCATCGCCATGGCTCTGGGCGGCCACTCCTCGGGCGGCAACGACCACATGGGTGCGGTCAACTCTCTGGGCCTGCATCTACTGGGCGTGGTGCTCTGGTGCGGTGGGCTCATGGTGCTGGCCTTCATCTCCCGTGACATTACCGGCAAGGACGCAGGCACCGGCACCCTGGCCGAAGAGCAACGGGGTGCGGCGTCGGCGTCCGCCCGTCGTGTGCCCCTGGCGGTAGCTGTGCTGCGCCGCTACTCGGTGCTGGCCCTGTTCGGTTTTGTGCTGGTGGTGCTCTCTGGTGTTGTTAACGCCCTGGTGCGTCTGAACACCCTGGGCGAGCTTTTTACAACCACCTATGGGGCACTGGTACTGGCCAAGCTCATACTGACCCTGGTACTGGGGGCCTTCGGCGTAATCCACCGCCTGCGTCTGATTCCCATGATGCAGGCGGGGCTCACTAGCGCTGCTCGTGGCCTCTGGTACGCCATCGCCTGCGAACTGGTGATTATGGGAGCCACCAGCGGCCTGGCTGTCTCGCTTTCCCGAACCCCGCCCCCTGCCCCCGAAACCCTGGACGCTGGAGCCGAGCCCGTCCGTATCATCACCCTCTACGACATGCCGCCAGAACCGCACCTTGCCGAGTGGTTCACCCAGTGGCGTTTTGACTGGTTCTGGGTGGCCTTCATCAGCTTCGCTGCCTTTGCTTATGCCTGGGCTCTGGTGAAGGTCCGCCGCGCCGGTGGGCACTGGCCCCTGGCCCGCGCCCTCTCCTGGTTCCTGGGGCTCTTGGTGCTGCTCTACATCACCTGCGGAGCTCTCGCGGTTTACTCCAAGGTACTCTTCTCGGTGCACATGGTAGAGCACATGCTGCTGACCATGGTCTGCCCCATCTTCCTGGTGCTCGGTGCCCCCGTTACCCTGCTACTACGTGCCCTCGAACCCCGCCAGGACGGCACCCGCGGGCCCCGCGAGTGGATCCTGCGCCTGGTGCACTCGGGCTGGTCTAAAGTCATCACCCACCCCATCTTTGCAGCCGTCAACTTTGCCGGGTCAATTGTGGTTGTCTATTTCACCCCCCTCTTTGGGATCATGCTGCGTTATCACGTGGGCCATGAGTTTATGCTGATTCACTTCTTGATTACCGGCTACATCTTTAGCCTGGTACTGATTGGCATCGATCCTATTCCCCACCGACCCACCTACCCCATGCGCCTGATCATGATTATCGCGACCCTGGGCTATCACGCCTTTGTGGGTATCTCGATTATGCAGATGGACACCCTGCTACAGGCCTCCTGGTTCGGCAACCTGGGCCGCCCCTGGGGCCTATCTGCCATCGACGACCAAAAGCTGGGCGGCTCGCTTATGTGGGCTATCGGTGAGATTCCCACCATGATAATTGCCGTGGCGGTAGCGGTGCAGTGGTCCATGAACGATAAGAAGGTGCAAAAACGCATCGACCGTCAGGCTGATCGCGACGGGGATGCCGAACTCAACGCCTACAACGACATGTTCGCGCAGCTGGCAGAAAAGGACGCCCGCCGCTAGGGCCTTGCTCGGAGGTTCTGGAGGCTTATGAGGGTAGAGAAAAGCCCGGGTAAGTACCTGCCCGGGCTTTTCTCTGTCTTTTTCTCTCTCTGAGGTGCTGCGCTAGGAGGCGCGGCCCCAGGGCTGAACAGGAGGAGTGGGTTCCTGAACCTGGGTGGTGAAGCGGGTGCCGCCAGCGGGCTGCTGGCTAGTCACCTGAGGGACAGTAGGAATTGAGCCGCTGAGCGGGCTGACCTGCTCTAGCCGGGCGGAAATCTGAGAGATTTTCTCGAACAGGTTCGATGACGAGGGAGCTGCAGTGTGCTGGGTCATCAGAAGCCTCCAAACATCGTAAAGGTGATTTGAGAAGGGTGCTAAGCGAAGTTGGGAAATCTCTGCCTGCCCCCCGGGGTCTCTTTAATATAACCACCCCCAGACAGGCTTATTCTTTCTTTTACCTGGGAAAACCCTTGAAGAGTGACCGCTTGGGGGACAAGCTACTGCGGGGGTAGCCCTTAGGCTGGCCTGAAGCGGGGCTGTGTGGCCCCGATCTGTCCCCTAAATATCTTTGGCTATGTGATGAAACAGTCGTGCTATGACGGTGGGTGAGAGCTCCCAGGGTGGCCAGCACCGCCGCAACTGCGACCGATATCAGTACCTCTACGCGGTGGGCTTCTGCGAAACCCATATAGATGAGCAGGGCTAGCAGGCCCACAATCAGTAGGTAATTAACGACGACAGTGCCCTGCCCCCCATCTAGCCTGCGGCTTCGCAAGTGGGAGACAGCCACAATCAGCCAGACAAAAATACCTACCCCGCCGGTGGAATTAACCAGCAGTGAGAAAACCTGTTCGGGCATGAAGTAATTGAGAGCTACCGACACCACGCCGATGAGGGAAGAGAGCACAATAGCGTTACGGGGAGCCCGAGACGTAGAAACCCGAGAGAAGGCGCGGTGGGCGTCCCCCTGCTCAGCTAACGCAAAGACCATACGCGAGGCCGCATAGAGACTGGCGTTCAAACAGGACAGCAGGGCAGTGAGCACCACAATGTTCATAGCCAGCCCGGCATAGGGGATACCCAGGGCCTCGAACATAGTGACAAAGGGGGAGGAGCCAGCCGTCACCATGGTCCAGGGAATAACCAGCAGGGTCACAGCAATAGACCCCACATAGAAGAAGAGCACCCGGAAAATCACTGACCGTACCGCTTTGGCCACAGCCACCGCAGGGTTGCTGGATTCACCGGCTGCTACCGTGGCAATCTCAGCGCCAAACATCGAAAAAATCACCGCTAACAGAGCGGTAAAAATCGCGCCCACACCGTGAGCAAAGAAACCGCCCCCGGACGTGTAATTAGCAAAGGACGCCGTCGAGCTGGGAATCAGCCCCAGTACAGCAAGCAGGCCCACCACAATAATGACGGCAATTGCCCCAATCTTGATGGAGGAGAACCAGAACTCAGCCTCCCCGTAAGAGCGCACCGACAGCAGATTCAGGCCCATGAAAGCCAGCACCAGGACCAAGGCCACCAGCCACTGGGGTGCCACCGGCCACCAGCCACTGATGATAGTGGCAGCCGCAGTAGCCTCAATCGCTACCGTCACCGACCAGAACCACCAGTACAGCCAGCCCACCGAGAAGCCAGCCCAGCGACCAATATAGCGGCGGGCATAGACAGAAAAAGACCCTGTCTCAGGAGAACGGGCAGCCATTTCCCCCAGCATGCGCATGACCAGCACCAGCACAGTACCAGCCAGCAGATAGGTCACAATAACGGCAGGGCCAGCCGTCACAATAGCGGTCGACGAAGCCACCAAAAGACCGGCACCAATCGCACCACCCATAGCGATCATCGATAAATGTCGGGGCTGTAAAGTCCGGGCCAACTGAGAGTCAGCACTTAGCCGCTCCGCCTCGCGTGTAAGCGTCACACACACCTTCTTGCCATACGGCGCACCCAAATATGCGCACCTACTTTAACCACCGGCGTCCGCAAAAACTTCCCGAGCACATCCCGGCGGTAACTGCTGATAATCCTAACCGTTACGCAAGTGTTACGCACAGTTGAGTTCTATGACGCCACCCCCTACACAGAACGCAACAAATGCTCCCGAACCCAGCAGCCCACTAGGCTGGTGAGTAACTAACCCTGCGCTCAAGTGCGCACCATAGAAGGAGAACCATGGCAGAGAATGCAGCCGCACGCCAGACCAAAGTCCGCGCCTCAGAACTCGTTGGACGAGGCTGGCTCAACACCGGTGACAAGCAGCTTTCCCTTGAAAGCCTGCGCGGGAAAATCGTCATCCTGGACTTCTGGACCTTCTGCTGCATGAACTGCCTGCACGTACTGGACGAACTGCGCCCCCTGGAAGAAGAGTTCTCCGACGTGCTGGTCACCGTGGGCGTGCACTCACCCAAGTTCGAGCACGAGGCTGACCCGGTAGCGCTCGCCGCTGCCGTGGACCGCTACGACATCACCCACCCCGTCCTGGATGACCCCAACCTGGACACCTGGAACGCCTACACCGCCCGTGCCTGGCCCACCCTGGTCGTGGTGGACCCCGAGGGCTACATTGTCGCCCACCTCTCCGGCGAAGGCCACGTTAAGGGCCTGACCTCCCTGGTACGCGAGCTGGTTGACGAGCACGAAGCCAAGGGCACCCTGCACCGCGGCGACGGCCCCTACGTGCCCCGCCCCAAGCCCCAGGGCACCTTTGCCTTCCCCGGTAAGGCTCTGGCTCTGCCCGAGGATCTGGCAGGACGGGCCGGCACTTACCTGGTCACCGATACTGCCCGCCACCGCCTGGTCCAGGTTGAGGGCGACCTGGAAACCCCGCTGGCAACCTTTGGCGGCACCGAGAAGGGCTACGCGGACGGCGACGCTGCAACCGCCCGCTTCAACGAACCGCAGGGCCTGGCTCTGGTGCCTGCTGACCTGCGCGAGACCCTGGGGGCGGACGTCCTCATTGCCGACTCCGTCAACCACCGTATTCGCGGTCTGCGCCTGGCTGACGGAACCGTCACCACCCTGGCTGGCTCCGGTATCCAGCGCCTAATCGACGGCGATACCGCCCGAACCGACCCCAACTTTATTGCTGAGGGAGCCGACCCCCTCACCGTTGCCCTCTCTTCCCCCTGGGACCTGGTCTACTCCCGTGAAGCTGCCGCCTTCCTCATCGCCATGGCAGGCACCCACCAGATTTTTAGCTTTGACCCGGTCACCGGTCAGCTCACCGTCTTTGCGGGTACCGGCGCAGAAGGGCTTAAGGACGGGGCAGCCGCTGACTCCTGGTTCGCCCAGTCCTCTGGCATCATCGAAGCCCGCGACGGCTCCATCTGGGTCGCCGACTCCGAAACCTCAGCCTTGCGCCAGATCACCTTTGAGAACGGCGCAGCTACCGTCAGCTCCGCTGTGGGCATCGGCCTCTTCGACTTCGGCTTTGTAGACGGCACCCGTGAGGACGCCCGCATGCAACACTGCCTGGGCCTTACCGAACTGCCCGACGGCTCCATCGCCATCGCCGACACCTACAACGGCGCTATCCGCCGGTTCGACCCGGCAACCGGAACCCTGGGCACCCTGGACCGTGGCTTTGCCGAGCCCTCTGACCTGCTGGTCGAAGAGACCGAGGACGGCGGCGCCCGCCTGATCGTGGTGGAAGCCAACGCCCACCAGCTGGTGCGCGTCGCAATCCCCGAAGCTATGCAGCACGTGGACGAGGGGGCCTCCCAGGTCACCCGTAAATCCACCCAGCTAACCGGTGGAACCCTGGACTTCACCGCCCGCTTCAGCGCCCCCACCGGCCAGAAGCTCGATACCCGCTGGGGCGACCCCACCCAGCTCAAGATTTCATCTACCCCCGAGAACTTTATCCTCGAAGGCGCGGGCACCTCCCAGGGGCTAACCCGTCACCTGGTACTCAACCCCGAGATCACCGAGGCCGTCCTGCACATTACCGCCCGCGCTGCTGCCTGCGACGGTGAACCCGGCGGCGAAATTCCCGACCACGCTGCCTGCCACCTCTACCAGCAGGACTGGGGCCTACCCGTCATCGTCACCGGGGATGCCGCAGACGAGGCCCACCTGGTGCTAGACCTGCGCGGAGTGAACTAACTAAAAAGGACTCCTAGCCAGCGGGAGTAAAGGTAAGCGTTTCCCCGCTGGCAGAGAGTGACCCTGTCAGGGTAAAAGGAACTGTCTCAGTAACCTGCCGGGTCTTACCCGTATACAGGTCAAGCTCGGTAAAGGAAATCTCTGCCCTACCGCTGCTCTTACCCAGAGCCCACCTGCCCCCGGCCAAAGTCACCTCTGGCTGGGGGTACTCGGCGACCATCCAGGTGACATCGCCGTCCACTCGGCCAGAAAAGTCATACTCAAAGGGGCAGCCGGTGGGGTAGAGGGAGCTCTGAGCGGCGCAGGTATCGAGGTAGGTCTTAATCTGCTGTTGAACCGAAGTCACAGCAGCTTCTGAAGGAGTTAGCTCAATGGCAAGAGGGGAAGGCTCACTGCTCGGGGCTGTGACCTCAACCGTCTGCGACCCTGCGGTGTACAGCGCTGACTCATAGGTGACCGTATAAGAGCCGGGATAGAGCACCGCAAACTCACGCGCACCCCCCTCAACCGACACCTTGGTGTTATTAAGGGTGGCGGCCTCTACCGAATTCGAGGTAATTTCTACGGTCGGCAGCTCACCGGCGTCAATCTGCCACTGATCAAAAACACCCCAGTGGGAGCCCACCTTATGAAGGTGGAAGTCCGTGCTGCCAGGCTGCCCCTCCAAGGTGTACACGACCGTTACAGTGGCGCGCTCACCTCCATCAGCCACAGTAACTTCCCCTGTCGAGAGGTCCTTGAGACCGGCGAAGGAGGCCCGCAGGGCATCCCCATCGAGCATGGCGGCGCTGGCATCAGGCACCTGGGCACCCAAGATTCCCAGGGCCTTCGACCCGTCCCCTTCGCGCACAGCAACGAAGTAGGCCCGGACCTGCCCCTGGGGCCCGTACACCAGACGGTTGATGAGGGCTAAAGAAGCAAGGGCGATGAGAAGCGCCGCAAGGACACCCAACAACCACCAGGCCAAGACACGGTCTACTGAAGATCTAAAATGCACTCTTTAAATGTAGCTCACATGCGCCTGAGCCCCGTTTGGGCGGGTCTGCCGATAGAGTAGAGCCATGGCAGAACACGCTCACCAGGTACCCGATAAGTACGGGGCCGTCACCAAGATCTTTCACCCCCGTATCAATTCCTACCATCGCCGCCTCATTGCGGGCGTTCCCGCCGGCGTCCTGGCCCTAGCCTGCATCTGGTTTATGGTGGCCAAACGCCCCACCCCAATCTTTATGGTGATTCTGGGGCTTATCGTCCTGGGGGCCCTCTTTGCTATCTACTCCACCCTGCGCCCCCAAATCGTGGTTAAGACCGAAACCCATGTGCTGAGCGGGCGTCTGTTTGGCTGGCAGGCAGCCGACCTCAGCGAGATTTCCCAGACCGTCTTTGCCGAGCGCCTCACTCCCCGTCAGGCAGCCGGCAAGGAGCTGACCGGCATGGCAGCCCTGCGATACAAGGGCGTACCGGCGCTGTGGGCCGTGAACGCTAAGGGCAAGCGTATTTTCCGTCTGGACGGGCGTATCTGGGATGCTAAAACCCTGCGCGCCATTGCCACCGCTATCGCCCCCCAGACCACCGTCTACCAGGTCATCAACGTAACCCAGATGAACAAGCAGCACCCCGGCCTGGTCACCTTCAACGAGCTTCACCCCGGCTGGAAGTCCACCACCGTGGGCATCATTTCCCTGCTCTTCCTCATCGCCCTGGCCGTTGCCGCTGTGCTGCCGGAAGAAACCCTGCAACAGTTCAACATCCTGTAGCGCAGCGCTCGCCGGTATACAGTAAGGCCCGGAGTTCCCTAAAACGGGGAACTCCGGGCCTTTGCCTCGCTGCTAGGAGGAGGTACAAGAACTACTGGCGGTTATCCGCGACGATTTCGTAGTCGGCACCTAGGTCGTTCTCATCTTCGTCAGAATCTGCCTCTACATGGTTCTCGTAGTCGGCGTTGATTTCAGCGATGATGTCCTCAACAAAGCTCATGACCTTGCCGCCGCCGAAGACCGGGCCACCTGCCAGCAGACCGTCCGTCCCCAGGGCAACAGCGCTGGGGGTACCATTGCCGAAGATACGCTGGGTCTTGAAGCCGGGGTCAACAAAGACCTGAATATCACCGGTAAAGCTGAAACGGTCGATATCAGAGTCGTTAGAGACCACCGGGTGAATCCCCAGCATAGGTAGCTGCTGCTGCCACTCATCAATCTTGGCAATTACGTTGTGGCAGTGGCCGCAGCCAGGGGAGACAAAGAGGAGCACGCGGGCCTGCTGCTGGGCCAGATCACGCAGACTGGTCTGCTCACCTGAACCTGCGGGGAGTGAACGGTCGTCGTGGGGGTAGTAGAGGGGGGCGAAGGGAACAGGGGTTCGGACGTACTCGCCCTCCTCATCCACGGGGGACTCCAGGGCCGGTGCGGCCTTCTCTTCCTCCGCAACCGGGACCAACTCCGAGCGGTAAATAGCCCAGAGGGTGAGTGCAGCCAAACCAGCACCAATGACCCAGAGCCAGCCGTTGGCATCCAGGGCCAGGAGCATGGTGAGGGCTGAACCTCCGGTGTTCAGAGCCCCGATCAGGGCGCCGCAGGCAGCCAGCAGAAGGGCAGTATTGCGCACCAGAGTATAGACCGAAACAGGTGCTGTAGATGCTGAGCCGAAACAGTTGCAGCTGACGGTGTTGCCCTGCACAACGGCACGGGTGATAACGGCCCAGTAACCGATAAAGAGCAGCAGGGCGGCTAGGGCCGCGAGCACCTGGATAATACCGGGGGCGAAGAGCAGGACGGCTGCCAGGGCCAGCTCTGCCCAGGGCAGGACGCGGGCAATCGGCTTCACCGGTAGCCACTGATCTAGCTTGAGGTTAACGATGGCGGTCACCGTGCTGGAGGGCTCTTTAGCCTTGGCGTAACCGCTCACAGCCAGCGTCACAATGATGGTGAGTGTGCATAGCACAAGGGGAGTCATAGTCTACTTTCATGCGAGTGAAATACGATGCTTCTGTTTCAAGGGTACGCTTCTTCACCGCGATGGAGAGGGTGGAATACGCCACGGTCCTGCCGGAAAACCTCAGACTAAGCAACAGGCAGGTAGTTACCGGCCGGTAACGTACCAAAGGTTCACCCCGCCCTCAACTGTTAGTTAACTCGGGGCGACGCGCGCGTAACTTTACCTTTTTAGCCTAGTCACGGCACATACACTACATACGAAAGTACCCGCATGTCTCTCACCTTCCGTCGGGCCGCCAGCTGCGCTGCCGCGTCCTTGCTCCTTGTCACCGGCACCTACGCCCCCGTCCACGCTGAATCAGCAACCACCCCTAAGAACGTCATTGTGCTCATCGGTGACGGCATGGGCTACAACTACCTCGACCTCTACAATGCCTACAACACGGGCAAGGTACACTACCAGGTTGAAACCGGCGGTGACCACAAGGCCATCAGCGCCACCTTGCTCAACTCTGCTTACAGCGGCAGCGGCTTCCAGAGCTGGAACCGCCTATCCATGCAGACTAACTGGGCAGAGGGCCCAGCTTACGACCCCAACGCAGCCTGGGCTAACTTCGACTGGGTTAAGAACAGCCCCACCGACTCAGCTGCCGCTGGTACCGCCATGGCCACCGGCGTCAAAACCTACAATGCCGGTATTGGCGTGGACACTAACGAGCAGGTCGTTGAAAACCTCTCCGAACGCGCCAAGTCACTGGGGAAGTCCGCGGGCGTAGTTTCTAGCGTGCAGTACTCCCACGCCACTCCGGCGTCCTTCTCCGCCCACAGCCTCTCACGCAATAACTACCTAGAAATCGCTAACCAGCAGGTTTACGGCACTATGGATGTGGTCATGGGTGCAGGGCACCCCTGGTACAACAACGACCACCAGAAACTGGCAGATCCCAATTACCGCTACATCAGCGAGGCCGACTACACCGCCCTCTCAACAGGTGCTACCGACTTCACCTTTGTTGAAGACGATGCAGCTTTTGACAAGCTCACCAGCGGCGACACCCCCGACCGGGTCTTTGGTATCGCCCAGGTCGCCACCACCCTACAGCAGGCCCGCAGCGACGCTGCCACCCCCAACGACGTAGTTGACCTGCCCACCATGACTCAAGGCGCCCTCAACGTTCTGGATAACAACTCCGAAGGCTTCTTCCTCATGGTCGAAGGCGGAGCCATCGACTGGACCGGCCACGCTAATCAGACCCAGCACGCCCTTGAAGAAACGACCGACTTCTTTGAGGCCGTAGATGCAGTGAACACCTGGGTTGAGCAGAACTCCAGCTGGGATGAAACCCTGGTTATCGTCACCGCCGACCACGAAACCGGCTACCTGATGGGTGACCCCGAAGGCGGCTTCAACCCCATGGTGCCCCAGGATATCGGCCAGTACCCCACCCACTCCTGGAACTCAGGGGCTCACACCAATATGCTGGTTCCCTTCTTCTCTAAGGGCGCAGGTGCGGACGAACTAGAGGCCGCCACCGTAGGGCGCGACCAGGTACGCGGCCGCTACCTCGACAACACCAGCCTGGCCAACTGGCTACTCGACAGCAAGTGGGTTCCCTCAGCCGAGCCCACTCCCACCCCGACCGAAGAGCCAACAGCTGAGCCCACCCTAGCTCCTACTGCAGAACCCTCAGCTGAACCCACCGCAGAACCGACTGTGCAGCCGACCAGCCAGCCCACAGAAGAACCCACCTCTGCCCCCAGCACTGAACCCACTGCGTCTGTAGCCCCCAGCCAGGCTGAGCCGTCCGCAACTGCCCAGCCCAGTAGCTCAAACGAGCAGAGTGCAGGAGCTCCCATCTCTGGGGGCGATAGCTCCGGTGCTACGGGGGTCACTACCAGCGGCAAGAAGCCTGTTAGTGGTGTGTTGGCTTCTACCGGTGCCTCAGTAGCTGCCCTGACCCTGGGCGCTCTCGCGTTGCTTGGTCTCGGTGCTCTTGCCCTGACCGCTCAGCGTAAGAAGCGCTCTCACTAGAGCCCGCACCGGGAAACGCTTAACGAGTGCACCCCTCACTAACGCACTCCCAGGCCCTCCGTTAGCCTAGCTGTCGGAGGGCCTGCCGTTTACCCTCTTTCTTGACGATCTGCGGTAGGGCACCTGCACGGGACTAGGGGAGTGCGGTATTTTTGAAGTGTGCTATTTTCTGATCAGGATATCCGCAAAGAGATTGATGCCGGGCGAATTGCCCTAGAGCCCTACGACCCGTCAATGATTCAGCCCGCCTCGGTGGATGTACGTATTGACCGCTTTTTTAGGCTCTTTGACAACCACAAGTACCCCTACATCGACCCTTCGCAGAAGCAAGAAGACCTTACCCGCTTGGTAGAGGTGGCACCCGATGAACCTTTTATTCTGCACCCTGGTGAATTTGTGCTTGGTTCTACCTATGAGAAGGTGACCCTGCCCGATAACATTGCTGCCCGGCTTGAGGGTAAGTCTTCTCTGGGGCGTTTGGGCTTGCTCACCCACTCCACCGCTGGTTTTATCGATCCCGGCTTCTCGGGCCATGTGACCCTGGAACTGTCGAATATGGCGACCCTACCGATTATGCTCTGGCCCGGTTCTAAGGTCGGCCAGCTCTGCTTCTTCCAGCTGACGAGCGCAACCGAGCATCCCTACGGTTCAGGAGCCTACGGTAACCGCTACCAGGGTCAGCGCGGCCCCACAGCTTCGCGCAGCTACCTGAACTTCCATAAAACCCTTATTCCTACCGACACCCCGACCAGCTAAAGGAGCTCCCCATGCGCGGCTTGCTACTTCACCCCGCCGATGTTCCGGTACTGGTGGTTTTTGAGGACGCTTCAGACCAATTATGGGAGGGATCGCTGCGAGCCTGGGGGTCTCTTGCCCCGCAGATTATTGACCCAGTTACCGATGCTGATGCTGAGGACGTCCGCCTGGTCGTGCTGACCCAGCGGTCAGCTACCGAGGTAGTGACCGCCTACCCCAAGGGGATTGAAACCACCACCATAGATAGTGCCGATGAGGCACTTGCGGCAGAGCGTCTAACGGTTAACGTGACCATGCACCTGCTCAAGGCCCATGCTGGTATCAAGCACCTCTTGCACGCCGCTGTGCTGGGGGACCCCGAGAGCGGGCAGGCCGTCGGCTTGGTCGCAGCTTCTGGTACTGGTAAGACCACAGCAGCCAGTGTTCTAGGAGCATCTTTTGCCTATCTCAGTGATGAGACAGCCGTGGTCAGCACCGATGACCTGAGTATTCTGCCCTATCCCAAGCCTCTTTCGGTGATTGAAGATGAGCAGGCACCGAAGGTCCAGTACGACCCGGCTCATCGGGGTCTCAAGGTGGCTGCTCCTGAGCAGAGCTACACTCTTTCGCACTTGGTGATCCTTGACCGGGATAAGACCGGCCAAGCGTCGGTAAGCTGGGAACGTCTGCCCCTGGACGAAGCCCTGTTTATGATTGTTTTGCAGTCGTCGGGGGTGCAGCAGATGCCGCAGGGGCTGGCAGAACTGGCGGGCCTCTTGAACCGCGTGGGTGGAGTTATCAAGCTCACCTACAGTGAGATTACTGAGACTCTGCCCTTCTTCCGTGATCTGCTGGTAGGGCAGCTGGACATTCCGCAGCTCGCACCAGATTTTGAGTACCTGCGTGCCCCTGAACCTGTCACCGGTGGTAGCAGCGGCGAAAAGCTCTACCAGCGGGCTGCCGATACCGAGGGCTTGGCTATCGGAGATAGCTTCTTGCTGACGACCTCAGGGCGGCTTTCGCGAGTTTCTATTATCGGCTGGGATATCTGGTCTTTCTTGGAGACACCCCAGCGGGCAGACACTATCTACGCGGCCATGGTTGAGCTCTACGGAGAGATTGCCCGCCTTGATTTCGACACGGTTCTGCGGACCATGGTTGATGGGCAAATGCTGAAGGTAACCCGTGAGCCAGATAGCCCTGCGGAGACACCACGCCCCGATAACCGAACCTAGAGCGGCAGTAGCCTACCTGGCTGTGCTGACCTGAGGGTCCTTAATAGGGATCATCAGAAGCAGACCGGCAAGGAGCACGATAACAATACCCACAATGCCCCAGATTTGGCTGCCCATGAGGGTGACGAAGAGGCCGAAGAGAGCCGGGGCTAAGAAGCTGGCCGCGCGGCCGGTGGTGGAGTAGAGCCCGTAGATTTCACCTTCCTGGCCTTCTTCTACCAGGCGTCCTAGATAGGAGCGGGCCGCCGACTGGGCAGGGCCAACGAAGGCACACAGGGTGAGGCCGCAGACCCAAAACATAGTGGTGGAGGGCCAGACCAGGAGGGGAACTGCTGCTGCAATGAGGGCTACCAGGGAGAAGATAATGACCCGCTTAGGGCCAAAGCGGTCATCGAAGAACCCGCCCAGCATAGCCCCGGCCCCCGCCACGATATTGCCGAAAATAGCGAAGATAATGACCTGGTTGGTGCTAAAGCCAAAAGACCCTGCCGCGAGCATGCCGCCGAAGGTAAAGATACCGTTGAGCCCGTCACGGAAGATGGCGGACGAGACCAGGAAGTAGAGGGTGGTGGGGGCCTGCCGGTAGAGCCTGACGACGGTGGCGATAAGTTGTTTGTAGGAGGCAAGGATTCCCACACGGGGAGCGTCCGGACGCATCGCCTGCGGTAGGGAGCGCACCTTAAGAATCAGGGGCAGAGAGAAGACTAGAGCCCAGACCGCTGAGAAAAGGGCAACGGCGCGGATATTGAGGGCGCCGTCCTCGGTAATGCCCAGCAGGCCGGGGGAGATGAATCCAACGAGCACGAGAACCAGAGCCACGATACCGCCGAAGTAGCCGGCTGCCCAGCCGGTTCCGCTCATTTTGCCGATGGTATCGCGGGTGGAGATGGTAGGCAGAATGGCGTTGTAGTTAACCACCGCAAATTCGTTGACCAGGTTACCCAGGGCCAGCAGGGCTACACCCCAGAGCAGGTAGTCGGGGGAGGGGGCTACGAAGAAGCATAGGGCCATCAGGAGCACTAGGAGCAGGCTGTTGACGGTTAGCCAGAGGCCGCGGCGGCCGGTGATATCTGCCCGCTGGCCCGAGAGTGGGGCGAGGAGGGCGATACAGATGCCGGCGATGGTCAGACCGGCAGAGAGGACGGCCGAGGTGTGCTCGGTAGTGCCAAAGCTGGAACTGGTCAGGTACACCGTGAAGACGAAGGTCGTCATGATGGCGTTGAAGCTGGCGTTGCCCACGTCCCAGAGGGTCCAGGCTAGGAAAGTGGAGCGGGAGGCCGGGGCAGTGGTGCCGGGGCTACCGGGTGCTGGTGTGGTCATGGCTATATGCTATCGGCCCGGCCTCCGCTTTGGGCCCGTGAAACGGTTAAGTCAGGGTAAAAGTAAAGGCTGGTCCCCTTCAGTGAAGAAGGGAACCAGCCTTGGGGGAGGTCTGCCAGCTAGGTTTAGACCTCAGCCTGGGAGCCGGAGCCAGCCTTTGCCTCAATCTTGTGCTGGGCGCGGGTGATGCTGACCTTGATGATGGTGCCGACCAGACCGGTAATCAAAGACCAGAGGATGATGTCGCGCCAGCGCTCGTCATCATCGGGGTTGTTGGCGGGGGGTTCGTTGCCGGTGATCTTGGTCCAGGTGGCGCTCAGAATCTTGTTGGAGAGGGCCACGCCGCCGAGTGAAGCGGCGGTTCCTGCGATCTTGATGAGGGGGTTCATGAGGTTCCCTTTCGGTAGCTGGTGGATGCTCTAGAGAGAGCTGCTGGCACTAACACTATCAGTACTGTGTAAATGTGGGCAGTTGGCAGCTGCGTCTGTCATAAAACTTTGTATCTTTTCTTTGCTTCTCTGACCTGCCTATACTACAAAGGCGTTCAGAAAGAACGTCCGCCCACGGCGGAAACGACAGGGGAGCGCCCGTAGGTGGCGCTGAGAGTGCACACGCAGACCCTCGAACCTGATCCGGTTAGTACCGGCGCTAGGGAGTCGAAAAGAGCGGCAGGTCTTTGCCTGCCGGTGCATGCCCCCTTTGCTGTACCACACCAAAGGAAGGCTTTATGTCTAAGAAAGCTGCGCTGACATGGCGCGTTAACGATATTGTTGTTGCTTCTGTGCTGGCGGTTGCCTGCGCCGTTCTGTTCTGGGCTTGGAACAATGGCGGCTACAACATGGCCCAAACTGCCCTGGCCCTAGCCCCCGAGTACGCCTCCCTGGTGGGCGGCACCTGGCTGATTGCGGGCGTCCTGGGCGGCTATATCATCCGCAAGCCCGGAGCTGCCCTCTATACCGAGCTGCTGGCTGCGGTTATCTCTATGCTGCTGGGCAGTAGCTACTCTGTGGCCATCATTCTTTCCGGCATTATTCAGGGCCTGGGCACCGAGTTGGTTTTCTTGCTCTTTGCCTACCGCGTGTGGAACCTGGGTACTGCCCTGCTGGCCGGTGCTTCTGCCGGGGCTTTCATGAGCATCTCTGAGCTGTTTATCTACTATGCGGGCGTTTTTGAGGGCTCCAAGGCTGTCACCTACGCGGTGTGCGGCATTATCTCAGGTACCCTGCTCGCTGGTCTGGTCTCCTGGCTGCTCACCCGCGCCCTGGTAACGACCGGTGTGCTGGACTCCCTGGCGGCAGGCCGCAACCGTAGTCGTCGCCGCGCCGCTTCACCCAGCCCGCGGGCCTAGGTCGGGAGTGGACGCGTGCAGGTAGAGCAGGGGGCCCGTTTTGTGGCCCGTGGATTCGGCTGGCATCACCCCGGGCGGGTAAACCCCGCTTTTTCGGGGCTGGACTTCGAGATCCCCCCGGGGCAGAAGGTGCTCCTGGTGGGCCCATCGGGTGCCGGTAAATCCACTCTCCTGCACGCTATGGCTGGCCTGCTAGTTGATGAGGACGGCGAGACCCAGCTAGGTGAGCTGACCGTTAACGGGCAGGTGCCCACCGAGGTTCGCGGGGTCTGTGGGCTTATGCAGCAGGACCCCGAAAGCTCGGTGGTGCTAGCTCGCGTGGGCGACGATGTTGCCTTCGGCCCCGAAAACCTGGGCGTGCCCCGGGACGAGATTTGGGGGCGTGTGCAGTGGGCCCTTGACGCTGTGGGGCTAGGGAGTCTGCCCCTTGACCGGTCTACGTCCGCTTTGTCTGGTGGTCAGAAACAGCGATTGGGCCTGGCCGGAATTTTGGCCATGCACCCCGGCGCCCTACTGCTCGATGAACCCACCGCCAACCTCGACCCTGCCGGTGTGCTGGAGGTGCGCGACGCCGTACTTGCTGCCGCCGCAGCATCGGGAGCAACCCTGCTGGTGATTGAGCACCGGGTGGGAATCTGGGCTGAGCACGTAGACCGCATCCTGGTACTGGACGCCCAGGGGGGAATCAGCCATGATGGGCCCCCGCAGCAGGTGCTTGACCAGGCCCGTGACCAGCTCATTGCCGGTGGGGTCTGGGTGCCTGGCTACCGGCCCCACCCGCCTGGTCAGGAGCAGGGGGCGGACACCGGCCCCGGGAGCGCTCGTAAGAGCCTGCTCCTTGAGGCCCGTGACCTCAGCATTACCCGCCAGCTACCAACTCGCCGTCAGCGGAAGGAGCGCTCCCGCGCTATCGCCGCGGGGCAGGTGCCCGCCCTTAACCTGCCGGCCGTTGCCCAGGGAATTAACCTGACCCTAGCGGCCGGGGAGCATCTGGCCCTGCTCGGGCCCAACGGGGCCGGTAAATCGACCCTGGCCCTGACCCTGGCTGGCCTGCTCTACCCCGCAGGTGGGCAGGTTCTGGCCCATGAGGCTTTGACCGGTTCCTTGTCAGAACGTCACCGGGTGAGCGACCCTGCGAGCTGGCCTGCTGCTGAACTGGCTGACCGTATCGGCCTGGTCTTTCAAGAGCCGGAACAGCAGTTTCTGGCCCCCACGGTGCGCGCTGAGCTGGAGTTTGGCCCCAGGCACCTGGCCCGCGTCCGCAAAGAAAAGCTGGATGAAGCCCAGCTGGCTGCCCGCACCGACCAGCTACTTGACCGACTGCGTCTGACCCACTTGGCCGATGCCAACCCCTTTACCCTCTCAGGTGGCGAGAAGCGGCGCTTATCGGTGGCTACCGCTCTTGCTACTGAACCTGCCGTGCTGGTGCTCGATGAACCTACCTTCGGGCAGGACGCCACCACCTGGGCCGAGCTCGTCACCCTCATTAGGGAACTACTTGAGCGGGGGCTCGCCGTCATCTCGGTAACTCACGACCTCGACTATGTCGCTGCCCTGGGCGGTAGGCGTCTGACCTTGCAGAAAGCGGAACCCACTCATGGCTCTTGATCTTTTTGCCCTCGGCCCGGCCCACCGTAGCCGCGCCGGAAAACTCAACGCCGGTACCAAGCTCCTGGCTACCTTTCTGCTGTCGATCGGCTTGCTCCTGATTAAAGACTGGGGCACCTCGCTGGCCATCTTGGCACTTGAACTGGTCCTGCTTAAAGCTTGGGGAGTGCAGCCTTTCGCCCTGCTGTTGCGCTTTTGGCCCCTGCTGATCGGGACTCTGCTGACCGGCTGGTCTACCTCGCTCATCGCTGACAAAACGGGGGAGACGGTTCTGCAGATGGGTTTCATCTGGATTACCACCGACTCTCTGGCCACGGGTATAGCGCTGATGGTGCGTGGCCTGGCCCTGATTCTGCCCAGCCTCTTGCTCATTACCACCACCGACCCCACCCACCTGGGTGATTCCCTGGCTCAGACGGCTAAGCTCCCAGCCCGTTTCGTTCTGGCTGCCCTGGCGGCCCTGCGCCTGCTGGGCCTTATGTTCAGCGAGTGGCATACCCTAGGGCAGGCGAGACGGGCCCGCGGACTGGGGTCAAGTGATTCGGTGCTGCGCCGCGTCCGCACCCTGGCGGGACAAACCTTTGCCCTGCTGGTGCAGGCCATTCGCCGAGGAACCCGGCTGGCTGTCACCATGGAAGCCCGCGGTTTCGGTGCTGGGAAGCGCACCTGGGCTCGTGTTCCGGTCTATCGCAGGGCCGACCTTGTCTTTTTGCTGTGCTGTCTAGCAATCCTCATCACCGGATACCTGACTTCGAGTCTTGCTGGAACCCTGACCTGGGTCTGGCAGTAAAAATATGAGCTGAAAACTCCAAAAATCTTTGAGAAAGACCCGCGCACAGAGTTAGAGTGAAAGTGTGTACCCGGTCACCAGCCCCCACGGCTGGCGGCACCGGGAAAGATTTCGGGCCTCCGGTCGGAAGCCTCGAAGTACGCTCGCACTGCACGCGGTGCTCGCATCAGGTGCTCCCGCCCTGTAACCCCTAACGCCAGGTTACCGCGGGAGCATCAGCGTTAAGGGCTAGGCTTAGATGTATGACTACAACCGTTGTGATGCTAACCCCAGAAAATCCCGCCGGTGAGCTGGTCGATGCCAGCAGCCCCCTCATTAATATTGAAGACCAGGGTCTCACCCGAGGCGACGGGGTCTTTGAGACCATGCTGGCCGCTGACCGCCGCGTCCGGAAATTTGAGGCCCACCTGGGCCGCCTGACCGGCTCCGCCCGCCTGCTTGATTTACCCCTTCCCGCTGAAGAAGACCTTCGAGCTGCCGTACAGCTTGCCGTTGATTCTGCGGAGCAGGGCCCCCAGACTGTACTGGGTGAAGAACACACCGTCAAAATCATCATCTCCCGCGGCACCGTTGAAACTGGCCCCCACACCTGGGTGACCGTGGCCCCGTCCTCCCCCGCGATTCTGCGCCAGCGCGAGCAGGGCGTAAGAGCCATGCTGCTGCCGCGCGGCCACGACCCGGCCGAAGACTCCGCCTACCCCTGGCTCCTCGCCGGGGCTAAGACTCTTTCCTACGCCATCAACATGTCGGTACTGCGCTACGTGGGCAAGCACGGTGCGGACGACGCCATCTGGGTCACCGACGACCGCCGCATCCTTGAGGGAGCTACCTCATCGGTGATTGTAGCTAAGACCGAGGGGCAGAAGAAGGTGCTTTACACCCCCGAGCCCTCCCACGGTATTCTGCCCGGTACCACCCAGGGGGCTATTTTTGCCGGCGCTCGCGCAGCCGGCTGGGAACTGGGTTACGGGCCCCTCTACCCCCAAGACCTGCTGGAGGCGGACGCCGTGTGGCTGGCGTCCTCGGTTCGCCTGTTAGCGCCGGTCACCCACCTCAATGGCACCCCCGTCGCCACCGACAAGGCGCTGACCGAAGAGCTGCTAGGCTACCTGGCCCGCGGCTAGCGCTAGGGAAGGTGGACGTTAGGGCTTGGCCCGGTCGGTCGCGTAGTCGCTCTCTGCCTTAGGGGTTGTGATGAGGCTAAGGCAGGCCAGGGTAGCGAAGCCCAGCATGGCCAAGGCCATGGGCATGTAGGCCTGCGGCCCCGCCAGCGATACGAGCGGGGCAGCAAGGCCACCCATGAGGGACTGGACGGTGCCCATGAGGGCAGATGCTGACCCCGCAATGTGGCGGGCCTCGCCCATGGCCAGGGCTGAAGCATTACCAAAAATAAGGCCCACTGAGGTTGTAAAGGTAAAGAGCAGAACCATGGTCACCACCAGGGAAGGACCCAACAGGAAGTGCAGGGTCAAGAGAAGCGTTACCAGCAGGATTGAGCTAGCCCCCACGGTCAGAATGGTTCGCTGGGCCACCCGACCAATCAGGAAAGCATTGAGGAAGGAAGCCAGCACCACGCCCATGGAGTTGAACCCAAAAGCGTAGGTAAAGTGAATCTCAGAGAGCCCCATGACGTTCTGCAAGAGGTAGGGGGAACCTGAGACGTAGGCGAAGAGGGCCCCGAAGGACAGCACCAGGGTGAGCATAAAGCCCCGGTAGCGGCGGTTCTTGGCGACTTCAACCATACCTGCGTACACGGTGAGTAGGCTGCCGGTGCGGCGGCGTTCGGGCGGCAGGGACTCTTTGATGAAGATAGCAACCAGCACCATAGAGCAGGCCACCAAAACAGCAATGACCTTAAAAACATCCCGCCAATCCCCGTAGGTCAGCACCACTCCACCAAGGAGGGGAGCTACCACCGGGGCGAACCCGTTGATCATCATCATGACGCTCATGAGGCGGGCTGTCTGTAGGCCGCTGGTGGAATCAACGATGACGGCCCGGGAGAGCACCAGCCCGATAGCCCCGGTAAAGCCCATGACAAAACGGGCGGCAATCAGTAGCTCAATGGTAGGTGCAAAGGCGCAGGCCAGGGTCGCTAAGGCGCAGAGAACTACCCCAATGAGGAGGGGGAGACGCCGGCCGGTCTTGTCGGAGAGCGGCCCTACAATAAACTGGCCCGCCCCCATGCCTGCCAGGAAGGCGGTAAGGGTCAGCTGGACGGTGGGGGCTGTTGTGCCCAGGTCGGACGCAATTGCGGGCAGGGCTGCCAGGTACATATCGATGGCCAGGGGGCCCACAGCGGTCAGAGAGGCAAGAGCGAAAATGGCGATGAGGGGAAGGCCTGGCCCGGTTTCTGACGCATGTGAATCTGCGGTATTCATGTCTCTCGTCTCTGCGGCTTATATGTGGTGATGAGGTGGCCTAGAAAGCCCCTTGTATTCTACGCCCGCCGCTTTCGTGTGTGACAGGGAAAATCATGTGACCTTGCAGTAATGAAAGAATGTGACCTACCGCTGAAGATAGCGGACGCCCGCACCCTCGTAAGCGCTTGCGTAGGCTGCCAGCAGGTCAGCTTCTTGCTCCGCCCACATGTCCCAGTAGGGGCGGTAGGTTTCTCCGTCCCGGGCTAGAGCCCGCTGCCTGCGGCGCACGGTATCAAGCTCTACGAAAACCCCCACATCGTGGGCACCGGTGAGAGCCCCAACTCCTTCGGCAATCAGCACCCCGCCTGCCGCCTGCTGGGCAGCGGTAAAGGGGTGCGGTCCGGTTGCCTGCGAGCTCGCCCAATCCCAGCCAAACCAGCGCGGGGCAGCGCCGGGGGAGCTGGCGCGTCCGCTCACTACCGCCTCTGCAAGCCGCTGCCAGACCAGGGCAGCCTGCGCCAGCCCGCTCCAGCCCTGGTAGAGATCTTCAAGGTGGAAGACCTCCGTAACCATCCCCCGCCCCCGCAGACAGGCAGCCAGGTCACCCGCCAGAGTGGTCTTACCCGACCCGCTGCGGCCATCAACCGCTACGAGCAGGGGGCGCTCGCCCTCCTGATGGCTTCGGGCTTGCTCGATGAGCTCACACAGGGGCTCTAATTCCCTATAGTCTGGCACCTTGTCGGCTCCTTTTCAGCCTGTCAACTTCTCTGCCCTCAGGCTACCGCACGGCAGTCGACCCCGGCGTCCGGCCTGCTCATCTGGCCCAGGCTAGCTGCTGTGGGCCTGGGTCTGCTCGATGACCCCGGGCACGGCGTCCCGAATCATCTGGAAGGTCCCATAGAAGTCGCTCATGTCACCGTACCAGGGGTCGTAGATGCCCAGTTGGTCCAGGGGCTGGTCTGCGACAGCCGGGTCGAACTCGCGCATGAGCCGAACCTTGGCTGCTGCTTCTTCATCGGGGGCCAGGCGCTTGAGCGCCCGGTAGTGGTTGGTGTCCATGGCCAAGAGTAGGTCATAGCGGTCAAAGTCGGCCCGGGTGAACTGCTGGGCCCTGTGGGAGCCGGTATTGATGTTGAGCTCATCGAGCACCTTCTTGGCCCGGCGGTCGATGGGGTTACCTTCTTCCTCATTAGAGATACCGCTAGAAGCTACCTCTACGGTGAGTCCGGCCTGGGCTGCGGCCTGCTTAATCAGGTACTCGCCCATGGGGGAGCGGCAGATGTTACCGGTGCATACAGTCATAATTCGATACATGCTCACCATGTTCCCACGGAGCTCTCGGCAAAAGCTGGGCATGCGCTGAATCTGAATAAAAAGTGTAAAAAAGTTCGCTCTGAGGCGGAAAAATAAGGGCAACCTGTGTATAGTCTTACAGGTACACACACTTGATGGTGGCTCTAAGGTAAAAAGGCTTACCCGGTTCATACAGCAGTGAACTGTAAAGAGTTGCACCAGACACTCAGTTTCTTGAGTTCTTTCGAGATGATAGAAGCCCCGCAGGCCACACACCTGCGGGGCTTTTGCGTATCAACTTTACCCACCGGGGCACCCCCTTGCTGTTATACCCCTGGGGGTATAATCTGGAGGTGCTGTTTCTCAATCAAGGAGAGTTTCTATGTGCCGTCCTGTAACCTGCAAAATTTGCTCAAAGACCACCTGGGCAGGTTGTGGCCAGCATGTCGCAACCGTTAAGGCTTCAGTGCCCAAGGGGCAGTGGTGCGATGGGAAGCATAGCGATGCTGAAAAAGCTCAGGCTTCTGCCGGTACCGGTTTCTTTGCAAAGATTTTCGGCAGGTAGAGGCTAAAGTTTGCCCCCGTTCTACCTATCGGCTTCCTGAGAGGCGCGGGGTGGTACGGGGCTTTTAGATGCCCGCTTACAATGGGTGACATGAGTACCAGCACATCGGTCAACGACGACCGCCCTGAGGAACAGATCCCTAAACCTCGCCGCAGCGGGGGTAACCGTCTAGCTCTTGCCACTCTACCGCTCATTTTCATCCTTGCACCTTGGATTCTAGCGTTGACTGCGCCTGAGCAAGTGGTGATTACTTCGATTCTGGTTGGCACCCCGCTCGTTCTTGCCTTACTCGCCGCCTATGATGCGGCCACCTACCGACCTAATCTCACTTTCGTCCTGTTGGCCGCAGCTTGTATGTGGCTGGCATCTAGGCTTTTTTATCCGGACGGAGCAGGCTGGTATGTTTGGGCGGTCATTATCATCTATATCGTGTCAGTCAGCCCCTGGCGCAAAAAATTTGCGGACGAGTGGGGCACAAGTTCCGAGGGTAAAGAAGACATCGGAGGGGAAGAGTAATGCTCCGCTGGGAACTGCACCACCCTGCGGCAGGGCATCTGCTTCTGGAGTGTGGATCTGATGCCGAGTTTATCGAGCTTGACCCGGACTGGCCTATCAAAAAACCAGATGAAAAGTCACTGCACGCCTTTAATGAGTCCCCGGTAGGGGCGAAGCTTCGTGAACGTATTGCCGAACGTATCGACCGGCCTAAGCAACGGGTGCGGGTGCTCGTTGATGGTGAAGTGGTGGGTCGGTACGACCATACTCCTGCCAGTATTGGGCTCAAGAAGAATCTTCGCGGCGGGAAGTTCTCCCGGGCTAAGACCACTGTTTCCACAGAGCCTCAGCTCAAACTCACCACAAACTTTCTGGACGAGCTGCTGGTCGTGGCCTATAAACATGGGACAGCTAAGGAATATGTTGAGCTTGACGTGCCAGCCGGTAGCCGGTCAGAAGCCTACCGTGAAACGCTTGAAAGAAGCTCATCTCGACGGTTTGTGTTGCCTTTGCTGTTCGGCTTGGGTCGCTCCGCCGGGTTTCTCGCCATGCTGGTGCTTATGCCTGTGTTGAGTAGGGTAATGCAGTGGCTGGTTGAACGTCTTCCCGATATACATGCGCCCCAGATAGCCCTGCCGGTTCCGGAATTTACTCTTTCCTTTCCCGCACCACCCCAGATAAGTCTGCCCGTTCCTTCCTGGCACGCCCCCTGGCCTACCATTACTCCGCCGGATTGGCTGCTTTTTCTCATGGAATACTCCAAAGCCTGGGTCCCTCTTGTCATCGGAGTAGTCGCTGCAATTCTGGCTGTATGTAATGGGAAAAAATCTAAGCGCAGGAGGGCCGAGCTTGAAACTGACGGCAAAGAAGTTCGGAGATAGCACAGGGAAAACGTAAACCAGGGCGGGCTGCACCCACTCAGGGTGTTCCGCAACCTGCACCCGGTACGCAGGCGCCCGATACCCTTATTGGCGGCCCCATGCCTCAGCCTCCTGCTGATCCTAAAAAGAAAAATACGGGTCTGCTTATCGGTGGCCTGCTGGCTATCGGTATTGCCATAGCTATCCTGTCGGGGCTTATGATCTCTGGCATCTTCGGCGGGTAGAGAACACCTTCTGCAGGTTCTAGAACGCAGTGCATTGCCCCTTGGCTGCACTGGGGCCTAGCGCCACCTTGCTGAGTCGGCACCTCGCTGTTGCTGGGGGCCGACTTTTTTGTGTGTACTTTCAGGGTTTTAAAAGGTGCGGACGCCACAGCCCGCCCCTGCCCTGCAAAGGCGGGGGCGGGCGTCCGTCCGCTTCCCATAAGCCTAAACTGTTAATGCGCAAAAAAGTTGAGTCTTTTTGACTCAACTCTGTTGACTTCTGCTCAAAACGTGGCAAACTAGATATCAAGACAAGCGGGTTGAGCCTTCCAGACTCAACTTGCTTGAAAGATGTACAGATAGCCAAATCTCAAGGAGAAAACATGTCACGTGCAGTAGGTATTGACCTCGGTACTACCAACTCAGTTGTATCAGTCCTCGAAGGCGGCGAGCCTGTCGTCATCGCCAACGCAGAAGGTGCCCGCACCACCCCCTCCGTCGTCGCATTCTCAAAGGACGGCGAAGTTCTGGTCGGTGACGTCGCCAAGCGTCAGGCTGTCACCAACGTCGACCGCACCATCGCCTCCGTCAAGCGCCACATGGGCACCACCTGGACCCAGGACATCGACGGCAAGGCCTACACCGCCCAGGAAATCTCAGCCCGTACCCTCATGAAGCTCAAGGGCGACGCTGAAGCCTACCTGAACGACAAGGTTACCGACGCTGTCATCACCGTCCCTGCCTACTTCAACGACGCCGAACGTCAGGCCACCAAGGAAGCCGGCGAAATCGCGGGTCTCAACGTCCTGCGTATCGTCAACGAGCCCACCGCAGCAGCCCTGGCCTACGGCCTCGACAAGGGTAACGAAGACGAACTGATTCTGGTCTTCGACCTCGGCGGCGGCACCTTCGACGTCTCCCTGCTTGAAGTTGGCAAGGATGAAGATGGCTTCTCCACCATCCAGGTCCGTGCAACCTCAGGCGACAACCGCCTGGGCGGCGATGACTGGGACCAGCGCATCGTTGACTTCCTGCTGGAGCAGGTCAAGTCCAAGACCGGTGCTGACCTCTCCAAGGACAAGATCGCCCTGCAGCGTCTGCGCGAAGCAGCAGAGCAGGCTAAGAAGGAACTGTCCTCAGCAACCTCCACCAACATCTCCCTGCAGTACCTATCCGTCACCCCCGAGGGCCCCATCCACCTGGACGAAAAGCTGACCCGCGCCAAGTTCCAGGACATGACCGCAGACCTGATCGAGCGCACCAAGAAGCCCTTCAACGATGTAATCTCTGAGGCAGGCGTCAAGGTTTCTGATATCGCCCACATCGTTCTGGTTGGTGGCTCCACCCGCATGCCCGCCGTCACCGAGGTCGTCAAGGAACTCTCCGGTGGTCGCGAACCCAACAAGGGCGTCAACCCCGACGAGGTTGTCGCTATGGGTGCAGCCCTGCAGGCAGGCGTGCTGAAGGGTGAGCGCAAGGACGTCCTGCTCATCGACGTCACCCCCCTCTCCCTCGGTATCGAAACCAAGGGCGGCGTGATGACCAAACTGATCGAGCGCAACACCGCGATCCCCACCAAGCGCTCTGAAACCTTCACCACCGCTGAAGACAACCAGCCCTCAGTATCGATTCAGGTCTTCCAGGGCGAGCGTGAGTTCACCCGCGACAACAAGAACCTGGGCACCTTCGAACTGACCGGCATCGCACCCGCCCCCCGCGGCGTCCCCCAGATCGAAGTCACCTTCGACATCGACGCCAACGGCATCGTGCACGTCTCCGCTAAGGACAAGGGCACCGGCACCGAGCAGTCCATGACCATCACCGGCGGCACCTCCCTCTCCAAGGAAGACATCGACCGCATGGTCAAGGACGCCGAGGCTCACGCCGAGCAGGACAAGGCCCGCCGCGAGGCAGCCGAGACCCGCAACGCTGCTGAGAACACCGCCTACTCCATCGAGAAGCTCATCAAGGACAACGACGAGAAGCTGCCCGAGGACGTCAAGACCGAGGTTCAGGCCGACGTTGACGCCCTGAAGGCTGCCCTCGAAGGTGAAGACGATGATGCCGTCAAGGCCGCTTTCGAGAAGCTGCAGGCCTCTCAGACCAAGCTGGGTGAGGCTCTCTACGCCCAGGCTCAGGCAGATGCCGCAGCCGGTGAAGGCGCCAAGGCTGAAGACGACGACGTCGTTGACGCCGAAGTAATCGATGAAGAAGACGAGAAGAAGAACTAATCATGGCTGAGAACACCAACGAGCCCGTAGACAACCAGCCCGAGGGCACCGACCCTCTGGAGGAAGCCTTCGCCGCCCCGGCAGCCGAAGGTCACCCCGAGCCCGAAGGTGTAGCTGCTGACGCTGCAGCAGATGAGGAATCTGCCGCAGCCGAGGCCGGCGAAAGTGCAGAGGCAGCTGAGAGCGCTGACGCGGCCCTGGCCGCCGAACGTCTTGAAGATCTGCGCCGCCTTCAGGCCGAGTTCACCAACTACAAGAACCGCACCGCCAAGGAAAAGGAGCAGCTGCGCGACTTCGTCATCGCCGATCTGGTTGCCGCCCTGCTGCCCGTCATCGACGATATCGATGCCGCCCGCAAGCACGGCGACCTTGAAGAAGGCCCCTTCGCCGCCATCGCTAACAAGCTCGAAGAGACCCTGACCAAGCAGGGCCTGGAGCGCTTTGGCGAAGTCGGTGAACCCTTCAACCCCCAGGTTCACGAGGCTGTCCTGCAGCAGCCCACCAGCGAGGTTGAGCCCGACTCAGTCTCCATGGTTCTTCGCAACGGTTACAAGGTCAAGGACCGCGTGGTCCGCACCGCCCAGGTAGCTGTTGCGGTAGCAGAGTAAGGACGCGGGCGGGCACCCGGCCTGATAGGTCAGGCTAGGTGCCCGCTCTGTCTACCCCCCCTAAAAGACATAAGATCTACCTCGGAAGGAGAGGCACATGGCGAGCGAAAACTGGCTCCATCAAGATTTTTATAAGGTACTGGGCGTAGCCGAGGACGCTTCCGAGGCGGATATCAAGAAGGCCTACCGCAAGCTGGCCCGCAAGTACCACCCCGACCAGAACCCCGGCGACGAGGCCGCTGAGAAGAAATTCAAGGAAGTCTCAGAAGCCTACGACGTGCTCTCAGACCCCAAGCAGAAGGAAGAGTACGACCAGATTCGCAAGTACGGCGCTGCCGGCTTCGGCGGTGCTGGTGGCGGCTTCCCGGGTGGTTTCCCCGGTGGGGCCGGGGGATTCCCCGGTGGTGCTGGCGGTATCAACATCGAAGATTTGCTCGGCGGCATGTTCGGTGGTGGCGCTGGCTTTGGCGGGGCCGGACGTTCCGCCGGCGGCTTCCCCGGCGGTGCGGGCGGCTTCCCCGGCGGCGGCTTCTCAGCCCCCAAGGGCGAGGACGCCACCACCAGCGCCCGCATCACCATCCAGCAGGCCTACGACGGCGCTGAGGTCTCGGTCTTCCGCCCCGGCGGCTCCCAGACCCAGGTCCGCCTGCCCCGCGGCGTCAAGGACGGCCAGAAAATCCGTGCCCGCGGCAAGGGGCACCCCGGTGCCGGTGGGGCAGGGGACCTGATCGTCACCGTCCGCGTAGATTCTCACCCCGTCTTTGACCGCGAGGGCGATAACCTGCTCGTGCGTGTGCCCGTCACCCTGGAAGAAGCCGTCAAGGGCGGCGTGATTGAGGCCCCCACCCTCGACGGGGGGAGCGTCAAACTCCGCCTGGCTGCCGGGGCCCCGTCCGGCCGTAAGCTGCGTGCTAAGGGCCGCGGCTTCGTGACCAAGAAGGGCACCGGCGATATGCTGGTTATCCCCGAGGTGCAGCTGCCCACCGATCTGACCCCCGAAGCTGAGGCAGCTCTCGACGCCTTCTTTGCGGCTGCACCCCAGGCCAACCCCCGTGAGGACCTGCTGAGGAAAGCTGGTGACTAAGAATGGCTCTCGAATCTGACCGCCCGGTCTTCGTTATCTCCGTAGCGGCCGAATTGGCCGGTATGCACCCGCAGACCCTGCGCCAGTACGACCGCCTGGGGCTGGTGCAGCCCCAGAGAGCCCCGGGGCGGGCTCGCCGCTACTCCGAACGCGACGTGCAGAAACTCCAGGAGATTCAGGAGCTCTCCCAGTCCGGTGTCTCGCTCGAGGGAATCAAACGCATCATGCAGCTCGAGAACCAGGTGGAGGCCCTGCGAGCCCGCATGACCGAGCTGCAGGCTGAAAATGAGGCCCTGCGCAACCGTCTGCAGGAGAACTCTCGCATCTTTGCTGCCGGAACCTCAGGTGGGGCTGTGCACCTGGCCCGGGGCAAGCGTCCTGCTGCCCGCCAGACCTCCCAGGCCGTGGTGCTCTACCGGCCGCGCTAACCCCGACCCTAGGTCTTGACTGTAGCGATGGTTGCCATCGGCGCGAAAGAGGTTCGCGCAGATGGCAACCATCGTTACGTTTAAGATGCTGGATGCCTCAAGCACAGCTCTTAAAAACTTTCGGAATCAAGTAATTTGGGGTAGTGTTGAACTGTCTGTAGACGAGAAAGCTAACACCGAAAGGAAACCATCATGACCGACATCAACACCGCCCCCGACCTACGCTCCGGCCTGCCCAGTGTCGATGATACCGCCTTCCAGATGGGCCTGGACACCTTTGGCGACACCACTGCCGACCTGGAAGGCAACCACCTGCACCATGCCCAGGTCATCCGCAACGTCCTTGAGCAGGGCCAGCTGGCCGACCGCGTCGGCGTCGACTTTTTTGGCATCGGTGAACACCACCGCCCCGACTTTGCTGTCAGTGCCCCCGATACCATCCTGGCGGGCCTGGCAACCTCCACAGAGCGCATCCACCTGGGTTCGGCCGTCACCGTCCTCTCGTCGGACGACCCCATCCGTGTCTACCAGCGCTTTGCCACCATCAACGCCCTCAGCGACGGCCGCGCCGAAGCCGTACTGGGCCGCGGCTCCTTCACCGAGTCCTTCTCCCTCTTCGGCTACAAGCTTGAAGACTACAACTCTCTTTTCTCTGAGAAGTTCGACCTCTTTACCAAAATCATCACTCAGGAGCCCCTCAACTGGAACCCCGGCAACCGCGAGCCCCTGGTGAACCAGGAGATTTACCCCAAGACCGAGGGGATTCTCAAGCACTGGCTGGCTGTTGGTGGTAGCCCTGAATCCGTCGCCCGTGCCGCCCAGTATAAGACACCGCTCATGCTGGCGATTATCGGAGGCCCCGCTGAGCGCTTCAAGCCCTACACCGACCTCTACCGCCGAGCCAACGAACAGATGGGCAATGGAACCCTGCCCATCGCCGTCCACTCATCCGGCCATATTGCCGAGACGGACGAAGAAGCCCGCAATCAGCTGCGCGAGCACTGGATTGCCGGTCGCAACAAGATTGGTGCTGAACGCGGCTGGGGTCCGGCAGGGGAGCGCGAATTTGAGCACGAAATTGAACACGGTGCCCTCTATGCGGGTTCGCCCGAAACCGTCGCGCAGAAGATTGCTGATACCGCCAAGAAGCTGGGCATCAACCGCTTCGATCTGAAGTTCTCCAATGGCGCTCTAGCCCATGAGCACTCCATGAACTCGATTGAACTCTACGGCACCAAGGTGCTGCCGCGCGTCCGAGAGCTGCTGGCAGGTCACTAAACCCCAGCTGACGAGACCAAATAGGGTCTGCCCCTCCCCGGGGATATAGTAGAAGAGTGCCCCACCGGCCATGCGGCTTGGTGGGGCGCTCGTTTCATCACGCCCGTCGCACAGGTTCCCTCACCCAAGCGACGAATCCAAGGAAAACACATGACCGTCCAAGACATCTTGAGTGCGATCAGCTCCCTGATTTGGGGGCCCTTCGTCCTGATACCCCTGCTCCTAGGCACCGGTATCTACCTCACCATCCGGCTGGGCTTTATCCAGCTCACGAAATTAGCCGTCGCCAACCGCCTGGCCTTCCTCGAACGCAAGGACGAGGACGCCCCCGGCGGTGACATCTCCCAATTCCAGTCCCTCACCACCGCCCTGGCAGCCACCGTGGGCACCGGCAACATCGTGGGTGTTGCCACCGCAATTTCTATCGGCGGCCCCGGCGCCCTCTTCTGGATGTGGATCACCGCCCTCTTCGGTATGGCCTCCAAATACTCCGAAGCCTTCCTCGGCGTGCGCTACCGCACCACCGACGCCAAGGGGGAAATCTCCGGCGGCCCCCAGTACTACCTCCAGCGCGGTATTAAGGGCCCCCTGGGCAAATTCCTAGCCCTCTTCTTCGCGGTAGCGGCCGTGCTGGCGTCCTTCGGTATCGGCAATACCGCCCAGGGCAACTCCATCGCCCACAACCTCGAAGACACCTTCCACCTGCCCACCGGTCTGACCGGCATCGTCCTGGCCATCATCACCCTCTTTGTGCTGATGGGCGGCATTAAGTCCATCGGCAAAGTGACCGCCGGTTTTGTGCCGATCATGATCCTCTTCTACGTGGGCGGGGCCCTCTACATTCTGGGCGTTAACGCTGCGGCGCTTCCGGCTGCCCTGGGGCAGATTTTTTCGGACGCCTTCACTGGCTCCTCCGCCGTGGGCGGCTTTGCCGGGGCCTCCCTCATGTACGCCGTGCAGTACGGTGTAGCCCGCGGTATTTTCTCCAACGAATCCGGCATGGGATCCGCCGCTATCGCAGCAGCCGCTGCCCAGACCACCCACCCGGTCCGCCAGGGACTGGTCTCCATGACCCAAACCTTCATCGACACCATGATCGTGGTGACCTGCACCGGCCTGGTGCTGGTTGTCACCGGCATGTGGCAGGCAACCGACTCCACCGGCGAACAGATATCAGCCTCAGTGATGACCAGCCAGGCCTTTGCCTCGGTGATTGGGCCCGCCGGTAGTTGGATCGTGACCATCGGCCTGGTGCTCTTTGCCTACTCCACCATTCTGGGCTGGGCCTACTACGGCGAACGCAATATCGAAAGGCTCTTTGGCCGCCGGGGCGTTACCCCCTACCGTCTTTTCTTCGCGGTCATCGTCTACTTCGGCTGCACCATGGAACTGACCGTAGCCTGGACCTTCTCAGACATCGCTAACGGACTCATGGCCATTCCCAACCTGATTGGCCTGCTCCTTATGTCGGGGCTGATTGTTCGAGAAACCAGGTACTACCTGGCCAACGATCCTAAGCTCACCGCCTCCAAAACAGAGGTTGATGCCTTTATGCAGGGGCACCCCGGAGCGGTTGATTCCTACGAGAAAACCGGTCAATAAGAAGACCCTCACCACATAAAAATAGGCGGATACCCGCTATCACACATGTGTGATAGCGAGTATCCGCCCATTTTATCTACCTACCGCAGTTCTAGCGACGAATATAGGTTAGGTCGTGGGCGCGACGTCCGGCCTCGCCTGCCTTGCGTTCGAAGCTGGTGACCACGCGGCCCTCCCAACGAGGCGCCCAGCCGCCGACGGGGTCGTCCTCGCTGGTGTTCTCCCCGGCGTGGGCATTGGTAAAATCGGGGTGGGCATCGAGTACCTCGCGCATGACCAGGGCGTATTCCTCCCAGTCGGTAGCCAGACGCCAGGTGCCGCCGGGCTTGAGTACCCGGGCTACCTTGTCGGCAAAGGCGGGGGAAACCAGACGACGCTTGTGGTGGCGGGCCTTGTGCCAGGGGTCGGGGAAGAAAACCCAGAGCTCATCCACCGAGGATTCTTCGAGCAGGTTATCAAGGAGCTCGGGCGCATTAGCCTGGGCCACACGCACATTCTCAACCCCGGCCTGGCCCATCTTGAGCAGCAGGTCAGCGATGCCGGGGGTGTAGACCTCAACAGCCAGGAAGTTAGCCTCGGGTACCTGGGCAGCCCGATTGACGATAGCCTCGCCCAGACCAGAGCCGATTTCAACGACCAGGGGTGCGTTAACGCGTCCGTAGAGGGCCTGCTGGTCAAAGACAGCGCCCTCAGCAACCGAGGTGTCGCCGATGTTGCGGGGCAGGTCAAGCACGTGGGTGGGGGCGTAGGCGTCCCAGGCCTTTTGGCGGCGGGCGGTCAGACGGTCACCGCGGCGGACGAAGGAGTAGGGCTGACGGTGGAATTGTTCGGGCACGGGAGCGGTTAGGTCTTCGCCTGCCGCTGCACGCTCGGCCTTATCAGCCAGATCTTGTTTCTGCTTGTTGGTTTCCATAACTCTCCTTGCGAGGTTGAAACAGGTAGACCAGCGCGCACGGAAACGCTAAGTGCCGCTGGTAGGGATACACCATTATAGGCCTTGATAATAAACTGCTAGGGAATATACGAAAGTGGGGTGCTTAGCTAAAGCTAAGCACCCCACTTTATACACTTACTGAAATCGTGGGTTTACCAGTAGATAGCAAAGCCATCTACGGTGCCCATGAGTTCCATGTTGTCGTCATAGTCGCCTTCCATCTCATCCAGCACGGTGACGGCTACAAAGAGTTCGTAGTCAACGTTGGCGAAGGGGTAGGTGACGTAGTAGCGCAGGGGGATTTCTACCGATTCACCGGGCTGCAGGGTGCCTGCGTAGGTCCAGGTGTAGGTAGGGCCTTTGGGGGTGCCCTGGCCGGTGTAGTTGAAGGTGACGAGCGGGTCGGTTGAGTTGACCTGGGTGCCGATGATAGCTGCTGAGGCTGCATCGGTTCCGACGTCCTTCATCTGGGTCAGCAGAGTACCGCTGGGAGCAACTGCCGGAACAGAACCAACGTTGGTGATGGTCATGGTCTGGGGCAGGGAACCCATGCTGTAGGCGGTTGTGCCGTTGGTGGCGCGGTAAATGGGGGTGTCATAAACCGGAGAGAACGTTGACCAGTCAATGGTGGGCTGGCCCAGTTCGATTGCCAGATCGGTCAGATTCGAGATAGGGGTGCTCGCAGCGTAAGCGGGGATAGCTGCGGTGGCCAGGACGGCGGGGGCGGCCCAGGCACCAGCTTTTAGTAGGGTGCGGCGTTTGGGAGTATGCGCAGTCATAATGTGTGCTTTCTGTATTTAGGCGAAACGACCTGCTGCTAGCAGACGGTCCATGTTGCGTTCTGCAATAGCAGTAATGGTTACGAAGGGGTTTACACCAATCTTGCCAGGAATCAGGGAGCCGTCCATAACAAAGAGACCGGGAACACCCTTGACTTCACCGTTGAGGTCGGTGGTTTCGCCGATGACGGCACCGCCGAGGGGGTGGTAGGTGAAGTAGTCGGCGAAGATCTTGCCGCCCTGGAAGAGACCGGTGTTGTAGGAGGTACCGGGGTTGGCTGCGTTGATCTTGTCCATGAAGGCCTTAGCTGCTGCAACGCCGGGGGCAGCCTTAACAGCATCCCAATCCAGTTCCATAGAACCGGTTGAGCTATTCCAGGTGAACTTGCCCTTGTTGGGGTTGTTGGTGATTGCCAGGTAGAGGCCTACGCGGAAGTCAATACCTGCGGGGAAGGGTGCTAGTTCTGCAAAGACTGAGTTCTCTGAGTTGTCCCAGTTGCTGATGCCCATAGCGGGAATGCCGGACTGGTAGCCGCCGGTGGCGGCTTTCACGTTGCGGGCAACCATGATGTTGCCGTTGGGGCCCCAGTTGGTGCCCAGGGTTGCGGGCAGGTTCTTGATGGTTCCGGCATTCTTGGCCTGCAAGAGCAGGCGGTTGGTGCCAACGGAGCCTGCTGCCATGATGACGCGGTCGTAGATCTTCTTGGTGGTGGCGAGGACATTGCCCTTGAAGTCGATGGTCTTCAGATCCAGGGAGAAGGTACCGTCTGCCTGCTGGGTAATGGAGGTTACCTCGGTCAGTGTGGTCAGGTTGACCTTGCCGGTGGCAAACGCGGTGGCCAGGATGGTCTTGGGTAGGGACTTTTTGCCGTAGTCGTTACCGAAGATAACCTGGCCGCCCAGGGCTGACTTGGGTACGCGGGCAAAGTTCTCGCGGCGCATGTAGTCCCAGTCGTAGACGTTGGGGACGAACTGGTGCTTGAAGCCGGCCTTGGCTGCCTGGGAGGCTGAGAGACGTGAGAACTGGTACCACTTGGAGGTGCCGACAATGTCAGAGGGGGGTGCGGTGACGCCCAGGTTGGCGTTGGCACGGGGGAAGTAGGTGGCGTACATTTCAGCAGCATCGAGCTGGGGGAGGACCTGCTGGAAGTAGGACTGGACGGGGGTAACGGCCATGCCGCCGTTAGCGAGGGAGCCACCGCCAACGCCCTTGCCGACGTAGACCTTCATATTGGCGAAACGCTCAACACCGAGTACGCCAGCGGCGCGGCCGATGGAGCGGTTAACGAAGTCCATGCCTGCGATGCTTGAGAGAGGCATGTCGGTGCGGTTTTCGAACCACATGGAACGTTCAGTGGGGGAAGTCATCTGGTCAAACTTGTAGCCGTTTGACTTGGCTGCCATGTTTTCCCAGTCTGCACCCATCTCAATCATATCGACGGTGTAGCCCTTTTCGGTGAGGGCGCGGGCGGCAACAGCGCCACCGTAGCCGGAGCCGATGATAGCGATGCGCTTCTGGCCGTTAGCATGGGCGCTGGTAGCGGTAGCTGCGGTCAGAGCGGACGCGGCAGATGCAGCTGCGGTCAGCTTCAGAGCTGAGCGACGGTTTGGGGTAAATGACATGGGTGTGTCCTCTTCTAAAAGTACAGGTGCGAGACCGAGTGGAGTGACGCTCCTCAACCTTTGGGGGTAGGATGCAAGAGCTTTGTGGGCTATTCAGTAGTATTCTGGGGGATATTTTCAGAATGCGAAAAATCCTACCCCCATTTTAGCGGTAGTTGTGGTGCATTTATGTCGCACCTTGTGGGGAGCGGTAGCCTCTTTTGCGTTCTGCTGTGCTGGAAAAATTTCTGGTAGTGAATGGTGGGGAGGGTGGTTCCATCTGTGCGGGGATAGTTCGCCGTATGGAATTTCTTCCTGCTTTTAGCTTCTGAAGCGAAATAATGCTTGATGAATCAAGGGAAATTTTAAAAATAGGCAGGTGAAAAGCTAGAAACCCGGCGTTTTTTAAAAAATACACTCGTGCTAGTTAAAGCTGGAAATTTGTGTGATGGATACGAAAAATTATTTTGCGCTGTTCGTCGGGTCGTCGATTGCCCGAGGGTCAGTAGGGGTGCCGAAAGTCGGTTTTGCCTGCTGAATAATGGGCAGGGAGCCGGTGTGTAGCGGGATGCTTCCCGTGTTGACGTCGTCAATGGTGATGTCGTAAACCTCTGGATGAGTGGATTGGGCAGCGTTATCAGCCAGCATTTTTTCGGTGATGACTTTAAGGCTGGTGGTATCGGGGTGTTCTAAAACCGGGTTCTTCTGGGAGAGGTCAACTTCGTGGTCGATTTGGGCGTCTAAGCCGCCAAGGTGGCCGTACATGAAGCTGTCGATGTTGTCGACCGTTGCTTCGAAATTGGGGTCGTGGCTGAGGTATTTCTTTGTTTCGCGGGCTACCAGCCCAGATAGCAGTAGCAGACCAATAAGGTTGGGGATAGCCATGAGACCGTTCATAATATCGGAGAAAGTGAAGACCAGGGTGAGTGGGGCAATCGCTCCTAGTCCGCAGACCAGGGCAAAAATCATCCGATAGCTCACGATAGCTTTAGCGCCACCGCCGAGTGACTCTAGGGCACGTTCACCGTAGTAGGACCAGCCGAGCACTGTGGAGTAGCCCAGGAGTACCAGGCAGAAGGTAACGATGTAACCGCCCCATTCGCCGGGAAGACCGGTAGCAAAGGCAACTGATGTCGAGGTGGCTGGGTCATCACCTTGCCATGCGCCGGTGGTTAGCAGAATGAAGCCCGTCATTGAAATGACCACAATGGTGTCGACGAAGGTTTGTGTCATAGAAGCTAGGCCCTGGCGCACAGGGTGGGAGGTGGTGGCTACGGCCGCTGGAATGGCCGCGGTGCCCATGCCAGATTCGTTGGAGAACAGGGATCGCTGGGCGCCGACTTGCAGGGCAAAAATCATTCCGGCACCGACGGCTCCTCCGAGGGCGCCTTCGCCGGTAAAGGCACCCCGCAGGATCATGGTGAAAACCTCCGGGAGCATATGGGCATTGATGGCTACGATGTAGGCGCCAAACCCTAAGTAGAGCAGAATCATGAGGGGTACGCAGAGGGCTGTTACTTTTGAGACTGTTTTGATGCCGCCAAGTAGGGCCGTTGCTGTTCCTAGGGTAAGGACGCCTGCGGTGAGGTAGGGAGGGATATTGAAGGAGTGCTCTAGGTTGGCTGAGATGGCGTTTGCCTGGGTCATGTTTCCGATGCCGAAGCAGGCGAAAACGCAGCAGACGGCAAACATGGTGGCGAGGAATTTTCCGAAGCGGTTAGGGATGCCTCGCTGCAGGTAGGCCTGGGGGCCGCCGGTGAGTTCGCCCATTTTGTCCCGGTGGCGAAAGCGGACACCGAGGAAGCACTCGGTGTATTTTGAGGCCATGCCAAAGATGGCGGTGACCCACATCCAGAAAAGGGCACCGGGGCCACCGATGCTGAGGGACAGGGCTACACCAACAATGTTGCCGGTGCCTACGGTGGCACCTAGCGCTGTGCTCATAGCCTGGAAGGAAGAGATCTCTCCTTTGGCTCCTTCTTGCCGCGAGCGGCGTCCGAACTGCAGACTCATGGCCTTGGTAAAGAGCCTGAGCTGGATAAGACCCAGGCGGACGGTAAGGAAGATGCCGGTGCCAATCAGTAGGGGTAGGAGGAGGAAGGGGCCCCAGATGAAGCTGCTGGCTGTGTCAAGTGCTTCTTGCAGGGTGCCCACGGGTTTATCCTTATCCTTCTGTGTGGTCTATCTCTCGTTAACCTATCATGCCCGTGGCTAGATTCTGGTTGATAGGTGCAATGTGACGGCACCCAGCGGGAAGCGCTGGGTGCCATTAATGATGGCTTATGAGTAGCGGGCCATGCCACGCTGATTGCTGGAAACACCTACTGCATTAGTCACCTTAAGGCTGTAGAAGATGCCATTGCTGTGGGAGCTGCTCAGGGGGAAAGTAATCTTAATGAGATTGTCGCTAATGATTTCAAACGGCACATCGACATTGTTCCATGTAACTGAAGTGGTCGTGGTGAATCCGCTACCCGATAGATGGAACTCATTGTTAGCTGCTGAAGTACTAAAGCTGTTGATTTCGCGACCGTCTTTAAGGCGGTACCACTCGGCAAGGTGGGGTACGTATTCAACGGGCTGCGGTTCCGCAGGTAGCCCTGAGGTGTAATCAGCAGATATAGCATCGACGCTAGAGGTGCAGTTGCCAGAATCATCGAAGTAGAAATTCATGGTGAAGCAACAGGAGCTTCCGTTCTTCGTATTTAGCCTGTCGGCTTCGGTCAACCCCTTGATATACATGAGCGAAAAGGGAAGAGAAATCTGTCGGATGAGGTTTTCTGGGCCGATGACGGGGGGTGCAGGCGCTTCCTGAATACTGCAAATCTGCATGGATAGTCCAGGTGCCTCCTACGCCCGCATTGGTAACGGGTGAACAACCTGAAGGAGTTCCTGCCGTAATGGTTCCCATATGGCGGGCACCGGTGCGGTCGTATATAACAACCTCATTGATAGCGGTGGGCATTTTAAAGCCGCCATCTACATCCGGCACACAGGTGGTTTTACCACAGCCAGGAATGAAATAGGCTCCTGTAGTCATAATTGCATTGCCTTTGTTATCGACCTTGGGCTTGCCATCAGGGCCGTATACCGGAACTGGCTTGATACGCCCGGTGCTAAAGGAGAATAGTATCGAGCTCCCGTCTTGGTGCAAAGGAGCCAGGAAACTTCCCGAATTGTAGTAGCTGCTTACGCTGATGGAACTTACACCGCCAACAAGCTGTTCAGTGAGATCGTGAAGGGTGGTAGGGCAGACAAAGTAGTCGTCGGTAGATGTTGACGCTGCGTAAGCTGGGACCAGTGTGGTTGTTGCGATTGCGGGGGCGGCCCAGGCTGCACCTTTAACAAGAGAGCGTCGTGTTGTTGACATGGGGTCCTTTCGAGATGAGGTGGGGGCGCATCAGCTTAAAAGGGCGCTACCAAGAGGCCATACCGCTCTGTATGGTGTGGGGGCTATGAGAGATGGTGTGGTTCTTGGAGCCTAGAAAATTTTCGCTAGTGCGGCCAAAGTCTCTTTGAGGCTCTAGAAGAGGAGTCTAAACCCATCCACCTTTAATAAACAGTGTTTAATATCACCCATGTCTTTATATTTAAGACATATGTATGGTCACATTTGGGGTTCTGGGGTGTGAGCTGTGGTGCTTGTGAAAGTGTGTTGCTCTGACTTCTGAATACTTTTCTGGGTAAGTTTCCTTCCTTTTGGGTGGCCGCTGGGTGTGTTGAATAGGGTTGATGAATCTGTCAGATTTTTTTATTTGGCGTAGCATGCGGGTGTAGAAAACCGCCCCGCTCCTGGAAGGAGTGGGGCGGTGAAGTTAAAGAGGGGCTGAGGGTTACTTCTTCTTGCTAGAGAAGAGTAGGGCCAGGCCTGCGCCGAGCAGGACGACGTCCTTAGCCATGGCGGTGCCCTCCTGGGTGGGGCGAATGCCGTCCTTTTCGGTCATGGAATCAATGCCGAAGTACATGCTCAGTAGGCCACCGGAGAAGGCGGTCAGGCCCAGGCCTGCCAGCTTGGGGGAGATGAAGGGGGTGAGCAGGGCTGCACCCAAGGCGGTCTCGCTGATGGCAAGTGCCTTGCCGAACTGCTTGTCGGAGAGCTTGGCCACCTGGGGGACACCTGCTGAGGCCATACCCTTGAGGTGGCCGTAGGTGGCCTCGTCCATGGAGAGCTTGCCGATGCCTGAATTGAGAATCAGAGCGCCGGAAGTCAGGCGGAGGGCTGCGTTGGAAAGCTTGGGCATGAGAAATCCTGTTCCTAGGGGGTTCGGGCTGCATGAAACCTGAGGAAATTTTGTTTCCGTGTAAACATTCTAGCGCGGCGGTAATGGCTTGAACAGCGAGGAGGGGGCAATGAAGCGGACGCCCGTTAGAAGCCTGTGTGAAAAAATACCCCCGGTAGAAGGACTACACTTGACCTGAACTATAACAAAATACCGGTCTGGAAAGGCATCTACCCCCTACACTCACCGCAGTAGCAGGGGAGTGTGTTGGCTCCTGGCAGGACTTTGACTCTTCTAAGGGGGCGCTCATGGCTACAGCCGAGCATACACCTGAACCGCAGGCAGCCGAAGGTCTGCAACGAGGTTTATCAAACCGTCATATCCAGCTCATCGCTATCGGCGGCGCAATCGGCACCGGCCTCTTCATGGGCTCAGGCAAGACCATCTCGCTGGCAGGCCCGTCCCTGCTCCTGGTCTATGCCATCATTGGTGCCGTAATCTTCCTGGTGCTTCGGGCTATGGGGGAGCTGCTACTCTCCAACCTCAAGTACAAGACCTTCAACGATTTCATCACAGATTTGCTCGGACCCAGCGCAGGTTTCCTTATGGGCTGGTCCTACTGGTTTACCTGGGTCGTCATCGGTGTTGCCGATATCATCGCCATCACCAGCTACGTTCATTTCTGGTGGCCTGACCTCCCCGCCTGGATCCCAGCCCTCTGCCTCATCGGTCTGCTGCTGGCCCTGAACCTACCCAGCGTGAAGAACTTCGGTGAAATCGAGTTCTGGTTTGCCCTCATCAAGATTGTGGCTATCGTCCTGCTCATCATCGTGGGCCTGGTGATGGTGGTTGCCGGCTTTACCTCACCCAACGGCGACAAGGCCTCCGTGGCAAACCTGTGGAACGACGGCGGCTTCTTCCCCATGGGCGCAAGCGGCTTCTTTGCGGCCTTCCAGATCGGCATCTTTGCCTTCCTGGGCGCTGAGCTCATCGGCACCACCGCGGCAGAGACCAAGGACCCCACCAAGACCCTGCCCCGGGCCATCAACGCGGTGCCGCTGCGTATCATCATCTTCTACGTGCTGACCCTGGCCGTGATTCTGATGGTGACCCCCTGGCGCAACATCGACCCCAGTCAGAGCCCCTTCGTTGAGATGTTCACCCTAGCAGGTCTGGGCTTCGCCGCCCACCTGGTGAACTTCGTAGTGCTCACCAGTGCGACCTCATCCGCTAACTCGGGCATCTTCTCAACCTCCCGCATGATTTACGGCCTGGCGCAAAACGGCAGTGCCCCGGCTATTTTTGGTAAGCTCTCCAAGAATGGTGTACCCCGAAACGGTCTTTTCCTGACCACCGTACTGCTTTTCTCGGGTCTGATTCTGCTCTATGCGGGTGACTCCCTCATCGCGGCCTTCACCCTGGTAACCACGGTGGCATCGGTGCTGACCGTTGTGACCTGGTCGCTGATTATGATCGCCTACCTCAAGTACCGCAAGACCCGCCCAGAACTGCACGAGGCGTCCGTCTACAAGCTACCCGGTGGTGTCTTTACCTGCTACGCTGTGCTGGCCTTCTTTGTGGGCGTCATCGTGCTGCTCTTTATGTACGAAGATACCCGCCAGGCTCTCATTGCCATGCCGGTCTGGTATGCCCTGTTAGGTGCTGGCTGGTGGCTCATCTACCGCAAGAACCGCGGCCAGACCCTCACCGCCCGCGCCGAGGAGAAGTCCAAGCACCACTAGCCCGCAAAAGCTGACCTGTAAGCGGGCTGGTCAGGGCAGGCTGCCAGGACGCCCTGCATAGCCCGCTTTTCAGCGCTTGTAACAGTGAGCTGGTAGGCAGCTTTGACCGATACCTGCCGTGCCACATACTCGCAACGATAGCCGGGCTGGGGGAGCCAGGCGTCCGCGCTCTTATCGGACTTCTCGGTGTTGGCCGCCTGCCCCGCAGCCTGTAGGTTAAGCGGGTCGTTAGCGAGCAGGAGGCGCTCTTCTGCACTCCACTGCCAGGCCCCCGAAGACCAGGCGTTGGATAGGGCCACCATATGGTCAATGGGGACAGCTTCACTGGTCTTAGGACCGCGCGTAAAGTCAATAGTCTCAGCCGTATAGGGGTCGATAAAACTCCCCGAGAGAACGTAGCAGTTACTTGCAACGTCAAGATCGGTCAGGTCACGGGTCAGAATATCGTTGCGCTGATCGCAGCCATTGCGGTCGATATCAGCCCACGGGTCACCGTAGGCATCTCGCTTGTACCGGGTCTCAGCATAGGGCTCGGCTACCGTCAAGCTGGAGAGCACCTCACTTGCTGTGGAATAGGTCTGCACCCCGGAGCCAGCAAAACCGGTGCTCACGGCGGTGCCTGCCGGATTGAGCAGATCATCGAGCGCAGCGCGGATATTCCACTGGTGCGACCGCAGCCAGAGCACACCGCCCACTAGCAAGACCACAACCAACAGAAGGGCTAGCGCCCGCCGCAGCCCGCGGGGCAAACCGGCTACAAAGCGGACGCCCGCACGGATTTGGCGGTCGCTGGGCGCAGAAATACGGGGAGCGGACGAACGTTTACGGGAGGTACTCATAGGCAACCCATTCTAGCGCTGGGAGCTGGGCACCTTTCCCCTTAAAAATCGTCAATTGATATGAAACCGTTACCGGTCACCGGAACCATGGGAATAGACCCCGTACCGGGGTGGGCGACATTTACCGAAAGGTTACCGGTCGGGTCATCTGATTGGTAGTAATCAGGGTGGTCGCAGCCCATGCCCCGGTGCATGGCTTCGATGACGCCTTCTGCGGCGTCCGAAACCGACAGGAAATTTCGAGTCCAACGGCCGCCCGGCGCGGGAGCCGTCCACCCGGCCTTTTCCAGCATCTCCGTATCAAGCTCCACTTCGATGGCCTCAAACTCATCGGGGGACGTGAGCTCACAGAAGTAACCGGCAGGTGAACGGAAAATACTCACAAAGTTAGTGAATTCCTCCGTTTCTACTACCTCAGGAGAGAGGTAGTAGATCCGCAGCGAAAGGGTCCAGGGCAGTTCATCAAGACGCTGCTTGGTGACCGATAGGAGCTGCTGCCAGGCGCGGGCGGTACGCTCGCTTTCGGTCAGGATCTTAGGTTGCACAACGCCGATACCCTGGGCCTGAATCTCTTGAATGTTGAGAGGCTCGGTGGGGTCAACCGGGGGTTGGCTGAGGGACCTAGCAGGTAAAGCGGGTGAACCGCCCAAGGCCATTGCATCGTTGAGCATCTGGCGGCCAGCCTGTAGAGCCAGATGCCAGGAGCCGTACTTGGCCCGTACCGTACCTAGATGGGGCACGCGTCCGCTCCGGGCAGGGTCCTCGGCCCAGCTGCCGTAGAGCAGAACCGAGGGTTTACGGTCGTAGCGGATACAGTAGTTCAGGAACTCACCCAGAGTATTGCGGAAGGTGCGCTCGCTCAGGGTGCCAGCCTCAAGTTTAATGCCCTGCCCCTCAGCATCCGGCGGGCAGGCCCCCACCTTGAGCAGGGCCTTGGACCAGGAACGGTCCCCCAGGCGGTCCTCAATCAGTGCCCGGGACGGGGGCCAGGAGAAATCCCCGCGAGAGATATGGGCAATCTCCTGCGGCAGATGGGCGAGGAAGTCGTCGTAGGCCTGCTCTTCGAGCTCGGTATAGGGGTGTTCCGCCATGTATTTGAGGGCCGCACCGATACGCCCGACAATTCCGGCAATTGCCTCAGCGGGGACCGCAAAGGACTCTAGCATGCGTGGAAGATCCTGGATGATGGTCGGGTCAAGACCTACCGCCGCGTACTCATAGTCGGGCTCAAAATCAAAACTGACAGCTACTGCGTACCAGATAGCCGAGGCCATGAGCACATTTGAGTGGGTTTGCCCCTGGCTACCGCTAAAGAGCCAGCGGCCAGAATGAACGGCTTGATCTAGTAGGTCGCGGTCGATGCCGGGGTAGAGCACGGACGCCCGGTGCACGGCTTCGGAGGAGGTCCAGCCCATGCGCGCCAGGCTGCTTAACAGAGAATCGTAGCGTTCACAGAACTCTGTATAGGTAAGATCAGCTGCGTCTGGCACGGTGGTTCTCCAAAGCAAGGTTAAATAAGGGCGTGGTAGCGGTACAAGAGACTCGGCGTAGGTCTGGTGATGCCGGTGCCGAAAATATATACCCTGTATGACTACTACTTTATGTGGTGTTAACCCTCTCTGCCCACTGCAAGCGTAACTATTACACACAGGGTTGGTGGTACACGCTGTCTTATGTGAATCAGATGACTAGAACGCCCTTTGAACCCAGACCTCTTGCTGAACCCGGTCATAAAACCGGTATGAGAAACTAGAAACTATGACACACGCAGGCCCGGTAGCAGAACCCCACGCCCCCCTTCCCTCAATTGAGGAACGTATCGCTGTAGAACTCGGTGCTCGGGTTGACCAGGTGCGCTCGGCTATAGCCCTGCTTGATGATGGGGCCACCGTGCCCTTCATTGCCCGCTACCGTAAGGAAGCCACAGGCGGGCTGGATGATGCCCAGCTACGTACTCTTGCTGAACGTCTGCGCTACCTGCGGGAACTTGAAGAGCGCCGGGTAGCTATCGTACAGACCCTGCACGAGCGGGCCCTGCTCACCGACGAACTGGCCGCCGCGCTGGCGTCCGCCACCACCAAAAATGAGCTTGAGGCGCTCTATACGCCCCACAAAACCAAACGCAAGACCCTGGCTTTTCTCGCCCGTGAAGCTGGGCTGGAGTCCCTGGTTGAAGATCTGCTCGAAGTCCCTTTCGCTCCTACCGCCGACATCGCTGACGCCTACGTTGAACCTGAACTAGCCGATGCCGACCCCGGTACGGTTGAAGCCACCGTCGCCTCGGTCGACAATGCCCTGGATGGGGCCCGGGCCATCTTGATTGAGCAGGCCATGACCGACCCTGCCCTGGCCGAAAACCTCCGCCAGCGCTTTGTGCGCCGCGGCGTTATCACCTCCCGGCTAGTACCCGGTCAGCAGGAGGCCGGGGCGAAGTTCAGCGACTACTTCGAGTTCAACGAAGAAATCCGCCGTATCCCCTCCCACCGGGTACTGGCCCTGCTCCGCGCTGAAAAAGAAGGCGCCGTTAAGGTCAGCTTCGACGTGGACGTGCTCCCTCCGGCCAAGTCCTCTCTTAAGGGTGCCGCCCGCGAAGCTGCCGAAATCCTGGCCGAAGAATACGATCGGGAACGCAGCTGGTATGAACGTACCGTGGCAGAAGCCCTCGGCATCGGTGCCCAGGTGCTCAACATGGTCTCCGACGAAACCATGGTGGTTGGCTGGCTTGCTAAGACCGTGCGGACGGCCTGGCGCCAGCGTCTGCTGCCCCGCCTAGCTGCTGAGGCCAGAACCTCCCTCTTTGAGCAGGCGGAAAAGGACGCCATCGCCGTCTTTGCCTCGAACCTGCGCGATGTGCTGCTGGCAGCCCCCGCTGGCTCCCGCACCACCCTCGGGCTGGATCCCGGGCTGCGCACCGGCGTCAAGGTCGCCGTCGTTGGGCAGACCGGCCAGGTTCTGGCCACCGACGTCATCTACCCTCATGCCCCCCGCAATCAGTGGCAGGCCTCCCTGGACGCCCTCACCCAGCTGGTGCGCGCCCACGGTGTAGAACTGGTTGCTATCGGCAACGGAACAGCCAGCCGTGAAACCGACAAACTAGCTAGCGACCTCATCAAAGAGTCCGCCGCTAAGGGCCTACGAGGCCTCGAAAAAGTCGTGGTCTCCGAAGCCGGAGCCTCCGTCTATTCAGCCTCAGAACTGGCCAGCCGCGAACTACCCGGTATGGACGTCTCCCTGCGCGGGGCAGTTTCGATTGCCCGCCGCCTGCAAGATCCCCTGGCCGAACTCGTCAAAATCGAACCCCAATCGATCGGTGTGGGTCAGTACCAGCACGACGTTTCCCCGGCCGCCCTCACTCGGGCTCTCGATGGCGTGGTCGAAGACTCCGTCAACGCTGTGGGTGTACTCGTCAACTCCGCCTCACCGGCCCTGCTTGCCCGGGTAGCGGGCTTCAACAAGACCATTGCCGACAACATCGTCACCTACCGCACCGAGCACGGCCCCTTCACCCGTCGTACCGACCTGCTCAAGGTGCCCCGTCTCGGGCCCAAGGCTTTTGAACAGGCTGCCGGCTTCGTCCGTATCACCGGAGGGGCCGAGCCGCTGGACGCCTCCGGCGTACACCCCGAATCCTACAATCTGGCCCGCAGCATTGTGGCAGCTGCCGGTGGCTTCACCCAGGGCAAGGTCAGTGCAGAAAGCCTAGCTGCCCTCAACCCGCGCGACTTCACCAGCGAAACTGTTGGTCTGCCCACCGTTACCGACATCATCACTGAACTTTCTGCACCCGGTCGCGACCCCCGCCCCACCTTCCGCACCGCCCGCTTCGAAGAAGGCATTGAAACTATCGCGGACCTTGTTCCCGGCATGATCCTGGAGGGAACCGTCTCCAACGTCGCAGCCTTCGGCGCTTTCGTCGACATCGGCGTCCACCAGGACGGCCTGATCCACGTCTCGCAGATGAGTCGCGACTTCGTCTCTGACCCCCACACCATCGTCAAATCCGGCGATATCGTGCAGGTTCGTGTGGTTGAAGCTGACCCCGCTCGCAAACGAATCTCTCTTTCCCTGCTCCTTGAAGAGCCAGAACCTCGCGGGCGTAAGACAAGCGGACGCCGGCGCCGCTAGATAAGGATTCCACCATGAACTCTCTGACCATGAACGATGGCTGCGCCATACCCCAGCTGGGTTTTGGCACCTGCCGGATTGCCCCCGAGGCTACCGCCGCAGCAGTGGCCGCCGCTCTGGAGACCGGCTACCGCCATATCGACACCGCCACCATCTATAAGAACGAAGCCGGTGTGGGGCAGGCGGTAGCAGAATCCGGCCTGGCCCGCACCGACCTCTTCATCACCACCAAGCTCTGGAACACCGACCAGGGTTATGACACCGCTCTTGAAGCGGCAGAACGTTCCCTTGAACTACTGGGGCTGGACTACCTGGACCTCTACCTTATCCACTGGGCCCAGCCAGCCCTGGGCCGCTATCGCACCTCCTGGGAGGCCCTGGTCGAACTGCGCGAGCGCGGGCTGGTACGCTCCATCGGCGTCTCCAATTTCACCGAAACCCAGCTGGACCAGATTATCGGCGACACCGGTGTCACCCCGGTGGTCAACCAGATTGAACTGCACCCCTACCTGACCCAAACTCGTATGCGGGCAGAGAACTCGGCCCGCGGCGTCCTGACCGAGGCCTGGAGCCCGTTGGGCAACGGGCTGGTGCTTACCGATCCCACCCTGAAAGAGCTGGCAGGGTGCCGCGGTATTGGGGTGGCTGAGCTGGTGCTGGCCTGGCAGCTGGCCGTGGGCAACGTCGTGATCCCTAAGACCGAAACTCCGGCTCGTATGGCCTCTAACCTGGCGGTACAGGGGCTGGAACTGACTCCGGATGAGATAGCCGCTATCGAAGGCCTTGACCGTGGCCACCGACTCGGCGGCAACCCAGCCGAAGGGGACCTGGGCGCACCCGAATATAGCGACCGGCCTACGTTCACCCCTACCGAACAGGCTAGGGGCTAAGAGTAGGGATGACTAGAGTGGGATGTGACCGTGCATACGCGAAAGGACAAGATATGACTGAGTCACCCCGCCTCACCTTCAACGACGGCAACAGCATTCCCCAGCTGGGCTATGGCGTCTGGCAGGTAGAAAATGATACCGCCGAAAAGGTCGTCGGCCTGGCCCTGGAGGCTGGCTACCGCCACATTGACACCGCCAAAATCTACGGCAATGAAGAAGGCACCGGCAAGGCAATTGCTGCCTCCGGTGTTGCCCGCGAGGACGTCTTCCTCACCACCAAGGTCTGGAACAGCGACCAGGGCTTTGAGACTGCTAAGGCTGCGGCTGAGGCGTCCCTTGAACGCCTGGGCACCGACTATGTAGACCTGCTGCTGATTCACTGGGCAAAGCCCTCTCAGGGTCTTTACCTCGATACCTGGAAAGCTCTGATTGAGCTACAGAAAGAGGGCAAGGCACGTTCCATTGGTGTTTCTAACTTCCCCGAAGAGCAGCTACGTGAAATCGTTGAGGCTACCGGCGTTGTGCCCGCTATCCATCAGATTGAGCTGCATCCCTACTTTGCCCAGGAAGCCCTGCGTGAGGTTCACCAGGAACTAGGTATTGTTACCCAGGCGTGGAGCCCCCTGGGTAACGGCTCAGACCTTCTGACCAACCCCGTCCTGGTAGAGATTGCTAAGAAGCACAACGCCAGTGTCGCCCAGGTCGTCATTGCCTGGCATCTTGCTATTGGTAACGTAGCTATCCCCAAGTCCGTTACCCCTGAGCGCATTGTTGAAAACTATGCGGCTCTAGAACTTACCCTGGACGCTGAGGACATCGAAGCTATCAACGGTTTATCTAGCGCAGACGGTCGTATCGGTGCAGACCCTGCCACCATCACCTTCTAAAGGCAACACAGCTTTCAGAAGCCACTACACTTAGGGTAAAACCCTCCGTCTTAGGCGGAGGGTTTTACTACGTACCGAACCTTCAGAGGACAATACCGTGCCCCAGCTTGTCATGGATCTTAGCCCCCTCAAAGCCTCCCCAGAATTTCGCCGTATCTGGGTAGGCGGTCTTTTCTCAACCCTGGGCTACAACATCACCGCAGTAGCTATCGCACTAGAAATCTATGCCCTCACAGGCTCAGCAGGTGCCGTAGGGCTAACCGGCATGGTTGCTATCATCCCCATGATCGTGGGCGGGCTCTACGGTGGCGTTATTGCAGATACCTACGACCGCCGCAAGGTTGCACTTGGCGCATCCCTGGGCATGTGGCTTATCACCACCTTCATCGCCCTTCATTCCTGGCTGGGCATCCACAGCCTTACCCTGCTCTACAGCCTCATTGCTGCTGAATCCCTGCTGCAACCCATCAACCAGGCAGCCCGCGGTGCCATTATTCCCAAACTGGTAAGAGGCAAAAAACTACCAGCAGCTAACACTCTGATGATGTCAGTAGGCACCCTGGGCATGAGCCTTGGCCCCATGCTGGGCGGGGTACTCGTTGCCTCAGTGGGCTATAAATGGACCTACCTCATTAATGTTCTTGCCTTCATGGTGGGTCTGTGGGCACTCTACAAGTTACCCCCTATGAGTCCTGAACTTACCAGCGCTACCCGATCTGGTGGTATCCGCTCTATCGCTGAGGGGTTTTCTTTTGTGCGCCGCGAAAAAGTTATGGGTATGTCCTTCCTAGTAGATTTTATCGGTATGGTCTTTGCCCAGGGACGACCTATCATCCCCGCCCTTGCCGCTCTTACCTTCGGGGGCGGTGAAGCAGGAGCGGGCTTCTTACTTTCTGCCGGTGCCTTAGGAGCCTTCATCGGGCTGCTCTTCTCAGGTTTCTTGGGACGCATTAGCAGGCAGGGGCGTTTTCTCACTCTCTCTTACCTTGGGTGGGGTGGCGGATTTATTGCTTTCGGTCTAGTGGCTTGGGCACATGAAGGACGGATTCTTACGGACTCTGTTACCGAGAACTTAGCACCGCTCTTAGCTGCTGGTGCTGCCCTTGCCTTTATGGGCTGGGCAGATGCCCTGGGTGGGGTTTACCGCTCTACTATCATCCAGACTGCTGCCCCTGACCATATGCGTGGTAGGCTCCAGGGGCTTTTCATTATTACGGTTGCCGGTGGACCTAACCTGGGCTCAGCCCTGGTGGGTGGTCTGGCAGAGCTCACCGGTCCGTCCTTAGCTGCTGTGCTCGGTGGTACGCTGGTGATTCTTGCGATTGCAGTGGTAACGGTACTCCAGCCAGCGCTCTGGCGCTACGTTCCCGAACCCGTCCCTGAGACCCGGCAAAACCCGGTGCTTTAAAGTGCTCTAACACCTGTACCAGCCTGGAATAGGTAGGCATTAGATAAAAAGCAGCCTGCCCCTTCACCGGGCAGGTGATGGGGCAGGCTGTTCTTGATGGGTTAGGAATAAAATTTCCTGTCACCTTTAGCGTAGGGTAACAGGACCCACTTCGCGGCTGTAGATGATGCCATCAACGGTTGCCTTACGCACACCGTAGATTTGGTTTCCGGAAGCACAAAAATCAGTGAGAGCAGTGAAGTTGGGAACTGTGGCGATGGTGTGGCGCCCGGTGGCAGCATCGTAGACCCAGTTATTGGCGGTGTAGGTAGTGGTGTAGGCAGTGAAACCGCGTTTTTGAGGTGCGGTGGTGTCGCGCACAGGGACGGTCCATCCTGAATCGGCGCCGATTGCCTTCCAACCACTAACGGGTATTCTATTGGCAACATAGAGGGTGTAAGAGGTCTCTGAAATCAAAGAGGTTGACTTAGCACCTGCAACGTAAAGAGGCTGGCTTGCCTTGGAATCTCCCTGAATGCTGAGGGTAGTGGGGTAGGCGCGACAGTTAGCCTGAATATTCATAGTTCCCTGAATAGCCTGGTTAAGAGCAACAGTATCGTAGGTTTCTTCTGGGAGGGTGGAAGAAGCTGCGTAGGCAGGGACGGCTACGGTTGCCAGAACTGCCGGGGCGGCCCATGCCGCGCCGCGAGCTAGAGTACGACGAGTAGTAATCATGTGGTTACGGTCTTTCGTGAAAATATGAGGTATAATACTTTTAGATACGCCCCACTGTACTAGGGGAGAGAAGATAGGGCCAAAAGTCATTTAATTGTGCCCTATCTAGGGGGGCTTGTACAGCTGGAATACCCCTATATGATTAAAGTCTTATGGTCGCCCTTGCCGCCGCCGCTGCTGGTACTAGGGGATATAAGGCTCAAGCTGCCTGTACATCCCCAAAATATCCTCGCTAGAACTTACTCCTCGGATGCTGTGAGCAGGTCCCTAATTTGTTCGGCGGTTAGCTGGGAGGCAAAGAACTTACCCTCATCAACTACCGCATCAAAAAGCGCTGCCTTAGACTCTTTCAGCTCCATGACCTTCTCTTCGATGGTGCCTGCCGATACTAGGCGGTAGACCATCACGTTCTTGGTCTGCCCGATACGGTGCACGCGGTCAACGGCCTGCTGTTCGGCAGCGGGGTTCCACCAGGGGTCCATGATGAAGCAGTAGTCGGCGCTGGTCAGGTTCAGGCCGAAGCCACCTGCCTTCAGGGAAATCAGGAAGACAGGGACGGTGCCCGCCTCAAACTCTTCAAGGAGCTCCCCGCGGTTGCGGGTGGAGCCATCCAGGTAAAGATAGGGGATGCCCAGGTCAGAGAGCCTTGCCGCGATTTTCTTCAGATAGCCGGTGAACTGGCTGAAAATCAGGGCCCGGTGGCCGTCATGGATAATCTCGGGCAGGTTTTCTTCCAGGTAGTCCAGCTTAGAAGACTCCACCCCGGAGTAGCGTTCGGCGTCAATGAGGGTGGCATCGAGGGCCAGGTGGCGCAGGGTAGTCAGGGACTGGAAGATGGTGAAACGGTTCTTATCGATATCCTCCAACAGACCCAGAATCTTCTGGCGCTCGCGCTGCAGGTGGGTGTCGTAGGCCTTGCGGTGGGCTGGTGCCAGGGGCACATCGATCCGCATATCGGTCTTCTCGGGCAGGTCGGCGGCCACCAGTTCTTTGGTGCGGCGCTTCATGAGCGGACGGATCCGGCGGCGCAGCCTGCCCAGGGCCTTGGTCTCTTCCCCTGATTCGATGGGGGTGGCGTAGACGTCCTTAAAGGCGCGGGCCGAGGGGAAGAGCCCCGGGGCAGCGATTGAGAACATGGACCATAATTCCATGAGGTTGTTTTCCATGGGGGTGCCGGTGACCGCAATCTTGACGCGGGCTGGCAGATCGCGGGCGGCCTGGTGAGCCTTGGTTTTGGCGTTTTTGACGAACTGGGCCTCATCGAGCACCAGCCCCTCAAAGGGCTGCTGACTACCCAGCTCAAAGTAGTGTTCTTCATTGATCCGGAAGAGGGCGTAGCTGGTCACCACAACATCGGCTCCGGCAACGGTATCGGCCAGTCGCCGTTTCGACTTTCGCACCGACTCGTCCACCCCCACCACCGTGAGGGAGGGGGCAAAACGCCTGATTTCCCGCGCCCAGTTGGGCACCACTGAGGTGGGGGCGACCACCAGGAAGGGGGAGGACGCGTCCGCCCCACCTTCTGGTGTGCCGGGCTGGTGGGCGGCACCCAGCGGGCTGGCGGCGTCCTGCTTTTTCTGCTGGGCGTGCAGGAAGAGGGCGATGGTTTGCAGGGTTTTACCCAGGCCCATGTCATCAGCTAGTACGCCGCCTAAGCCGTGTTCCCAGAGGAAGGCCAACCACTGGTAGCCCTCTACCTGGTAGGGGCGCAGGGTTGCCTGCAGGGTGGTGGGCACATCGGCGGGGGAGTGGTCATCGAGGTTGAGCAGGGCAGAGACCTGCTCATCCCAGGCGGCCACGGTCTGGGTTTCGGCGGCTAACTCTTCGAGTTCTTCCCAGAGGCCCACCTGGTGGCGGTTGATTTCGAGGGGGCCGGTCTTGTCGGTGAGCTGGGCAGCTTCGTGCAGCAGCTCTTGTAATTTCATAAACTCGGGCCGGTCGAGGGCAAAGTACTGGCCGTTACCGAGCAGCAGGTGGGTTTGGCCCTTAGCCAGGGCGGCAACAACATCGGAGAAGGCCACATGCCAGTCCCCGGCCTTGATGGCAACACCCAAACCGAACCAGTCGCGGCGGCGGGTATCGTCCACCGTCACGATAATTTCGGGGGCTTCATCGAGCTCGCGGAATTCGGGGCGGGGCCCGGTCACATCAACGCGCACCCCCTCAATCTGCTCGTAGTCGGGCAGGTAGGTTTCCAACAGGGTGCGGGTGCCCCAGTTCTCGGTGTAGTGGCGTGTGAAGGGAATGCCCGGGCGGATTCTCTTGACCTCTTTGAGCACCCGGTACTCGTGGGCAGTATCGCGCACATCGGACCGGTCTTCGCCGGGGTAGCCCAGGGCATCAAGCCTGAGAAAATCGCTGTCATCGCCGGTGGGGTTGACCGGGTATTCCCAGTGCCAGCCGGTGTGGGCGGTGAAGGGCGGGCCGGGCTCGTCAAAGTGCACAGAGAGCACCAGGGTGGGCATACGGACGGCCGGTAGCTCCAGCTCCTCACTGGCAGTTGAGACAGGCAAAGTCCGGGTGAGGGCGGGGTAGTAGTCGGCAAAAAAGGCGGGGACGTCGGCGGCTGGCACGGTCACCTGTTCCCCGGATACCAGGGACTCGGCAACCGCATCCAACGGCTCAGCTAAGGGAATGAGCACCAGCTCGGAGTCGGCGGTGAGCCAGGAGGGCCGGTCAGCGGGCGCTACATCGGCGGCCTGGGCCAGAGCCGAGGGCAGGGTGGACTCCCAGCGGGCTGCCGCTGCAGCTTTCACGTAGGTTTCCTGGGCTGCCCCGCCCAATGCGATAAAGCCCTGGCGGTTATTGCCCAGCTTGTGGGTGAAACCGGCGGGCAAGGTGTAGGCTCCCCAACGCAACAGGGGAGTCAGGCGCAAGGCATCGGCGGACGACCCCCGTTCAGGGACCGGTTCAAGGGCCAGCTCAACCTGGGGTGCGCTCGCGATGGTCAGACCGGTTTCTTTGCCGTCTAAGAGGATGGTCAAGCCCACCTCATCGGCAGATTCCAGCATCTGCCAGAGCAGGGACGAATCCACATTTGAGATAGAAGCCCAATCGCGGTGGGAAGAGTAGATGGACTGGGCCCCGCGAATGACCGCATAAAACTCATTGAACCAGGACGCATGCTCTGGGAGCAGGCCGGTTCCCGCCGACCCGGCGGCAGAGCCCGAGAACTTCTCCCAGCTCAAACCGCCCTTAATCCATTTACCGCGGGCCCCCATCATCAGGGGGCGCGCTTCAAGTGAGACCCGAGGGGCTCCGCTATTTTTGGTCCATCCGTACTTACCGGGCACCACCAGGCGCAAATCAAGCGCACCGGTCACCCGGTGGTTGCGGCTGTCATAGCTGGGGCGGGCAGCAAGAGAATGAGCCAGGGACCGTCGCCAGGCCGGCAGGGACTGCCCAGCCCGAGCACCGTCGTCTGTCTGGCCGTCCTCACCGGTCTGCCCGTTCTTGTACTCCTTCAGCAAATCTGCTGCCCGCTGCAGACCCATCGTGTCGGCCAGCTGCAAGATTTCCTGTACCTTCTCATTGGTGCCACCGGGTTGGTCTGCGCCGGGTTCCGGGTTGTTCTTCCCGGTCTTCCAAGTGCTTGAGGACGCCGTCATAGCCCGCTTGGCTTTGGCTGTGCGGTCGATGGCGGTCAGCATCAGCGCCACCGCATGCTTACAGTTGTGAGCTACTGGGCAGGAACAGGTTGAGGAAAAAGCATAGGAGCCAGCGGCAACCTCCGCAGGGAAGGCCACCCGCGCGGTGTAGGGGGCAGAACCAGAGCCAGCTACCTGCCCCTCCAGCACCCGCGCCTGCTCGTCATAGGTGTAGCGAATCACGTTACCCTCCCGCATGTACCTCTGCCCCCGCGTATAGGCACCAGAGCCCACCTGCCGAATAATGGCGGGGGCTGTCACCGGGATTTCAGGGAAAGAAGTAGACACAGGCACACCTTCACAACAGAGCAAATACCTAGTCTTCTAGCGTATCGCACCGCCTTAGCTGCCGTGCTCACGGGCTGGTTCGTCACAGAAAGAAAAATTTCTGAGACCGGTGTTTACAGAAGCGTTGAGAGCGGGTTATGCTTTTACCAGCTTCAAGAGATTCAACTGTCAAGCTCCGACTTTGGTTGAACGCCAACCCCATGTTCACGGGTGGCTCGGATGACGAAGCGGTCTGCATCGCGTATATCAGCGCTGTTTGGTGCAGGCAAGAGCAAGTTTCGAAAGGAATGCGCACTTTACGCGCAACGACGGCATGTCAAACGCTCGACCTCACGCCCACCGTCCTCATATCACCGTTCAGAAGAACATCTCTGCTGCCTCTGTACCCGCTCGCGGCGGCTACACCGCAATGAGCATCCAGGACTACACCCGCATCTCCAACGAGCGCAGCGAATTCCTCAACTTCCTGCTGGCCCCCAACCCCAGCGGTATCCCTGCAACTGAGTACGGTGTTCTGAAAGCTGCATGAGCCAGGTAGGTCTGCTTCTCGATTCCGACGTCCTTGCCGAGATACGCAAGGCCACCCCGCACCCGCAGGTAGTGAACTGCCTGCGCCGCCGCTCCTACCGCACCATGTACATCTCGGTGCTCAGCCTCGGTGAACTCAGGGGCCTCTACCCCTACCCAGAAACCGAACGCTGGCTCGCTGAGCTTATGGACCGCTTCGACTCTCACGTCCTAGAGGTTGACGCGAATGTAGCGCTGGAGTGGGCCGGACGCCACGCCGAGAAGCATCTTCACCTGGTCGGCGGGCAGCGCCCCGCCCCCCTCGCCACAGCAGCCCTCGAGGGCCTGATGGCAGCCACCGCCACCGTGCACCAGCTTGAGATTATTTCGAGCAAGGCCGAGATTTATAAGTCCTGGGGCGTCCCGGCGGTGGACCCCTGGGCAGACTAAGCTAAAAATTTCTAAGTACCCCAGTTTTTGTGCAGTTACCCCGGTTTTTATCTGGGGTAACTGCACAAAAACCGGGGTAGGAACTGAGTCAGGTTCTAATAGTCTCGCGTCCGCGCTATCGCAGCTGCCACCAGCCGGCGGGGTAATGCCCGTGAGGCTGTAACCGCCAGCTTGTAGGGTAAGGACGGCACACAGATCGGCTTCCCTGCCGTCACCGCAGCGATGCCTTCGGCAACAACCCGTTGGGGGCTCAGCCACAAAAAGTTCGGTAGGCTGGGCTCACCCTGGCCCATAGCGTCATGGAACTCCGAGCGGGTTAGCCCCGGGCAGAGGGCCGTCACATGGATACCCCGACCCGAATACTGTAGGTGGGCTGACTCTGAGGCCACCACCAGAAAACGTTTAACCGCCGAGTAGGTACCACCGGGGGTAAAAGCTGCCACCGAGGCGACGTTAATAATGCGACCCCGCCCGCGCGGCAGCATGGCAACAATTGCGGTGTGCATGAGCTGGAGCGGGACCCTAGCCAGTACGTCGACCTGGTCCAGGTGGCGCTCTACCGGCGCGGTATCAAAGCTCTTGCCAAGCCCGAAACCCGCGTTATTGACTAGTATCTCAACGGGTCGCTCAGCCTGCTGCAGGCGCTCAACCAGGCGGGCGACGTCCTGCTCTACCAGCAAATCGGCAGGGATTACCTCAACATCTACCGCGAACCTGCCGCGCAGCTGGCCTGCTAGGTCTTCTAGAGCCTCGGCCCGCCGGGCCGTGAGTACCAGGTGGTACCCGGCTGCCGCATACTGGCGGGCAAACTCGGCACCAATACCTGCCGAAGCGCCGGTAATCATCACATACGAAGTTTCACTGCTCATGGCTCCCACTCTACCGCCGAGGCGAGCTGGGCCGGTTATCTTCACCGCACTCTTACCCCGTTTACCGGCGTCATCAGGCACACAGCAGAGAAACATGACATGATGAAAGACGATGAATACCACCGCTCACCCCAAACGTTCCCTCCCTATGCCTCTGTGGCTGCAGGGCTCAGTTGAGCTTGCCCTCGTGGCGCTGGCCTCTTACCTCACCGTCGTCCTGCTCCTGGTGGCGGTCTGGTACACCAACGGCTTCAACAGCAGCGGTACCCTAGCCGGTGCTGTCTCTGTGGCCGGGCACCTGTGGCTGCTGGTTCACGGTGTGCCCCTGAACATGAATATTCCCGAGCAGGGGGTCTTCTCGGCGGTGACCGGCACCATGAGCCTGGTCCCCCTGGGCCTCACCCTGATTCCCCTAGCCCTCTGCTACCGCTCCGGCCGCCGCCTGGCCCGCGCCAGCTACGAGGGCCAGTTCTGGCAGCCCCTGGCCGGTGGTCTTCTCGCTTACGCCGTAGTGGGCGCCGGGGTGAGCCTGTTCTCCACCAACGACTTCTTCTCCACCTCGCCCGCTCTCGCGGCCCTGGTACCCCTCTGGGTAGCGGCCCTGGGCATTATCTTGGGCGGGTATGCCGAATCTCGCTCACTGGCTGCCATGATCGGTGTGAACGCGGCCGACTGGGTCAAGAAATTCAGCCAGTATTCCCGCTGGGCAGGCTCCTATATCTGGGCCTTGCTGAGGGCAGCCCTGGTGAGTGTGCTGGCCTTTGTTGCCGGTGGTTCCCTGCTGCTTGCCGTCACCCTTTTCTGGCACTGGGACGACGTCGTCTCCCTCTACCAGACCCTGCACGCTGGTGCCGTCGGCGGACTAGCCCTGACCCTGCTGCAGCTGGGTCTGCTGGTGAACCTGGTGGTCTACTCCATGGCGTGGAGCTCCGGCGCGGGCTTTGCCCTGGGGGCTGGTACCTCCGTTGACCTGACCGGCACCAACGTGGGGGTCATGCCTTCCCTGCCGGTGCTGGGGGCGCTGCCGCACGCGTCCGAACCCTGGGGCTACCTGGCCCTAGCTGTTCCCCTGGTCGCCGGTGCCCTGGGTGGCTGGTGGTTCTTCCGCGAAGGGGAAAACCATTTTGACGAGTGGCTTTCCCTCAAGATTCGCTTCCGCTGGCTGTCCTGGCCTCTCTCTACCCTGGGGCTTGCTCTCCTGACCCTGCTGCCGACCTTCCTACTAACCACCCTGCTGGGCTGGGCAGCTAACGGGTCGCTGGGCTTGGGCCGCTTCACCGCTATCGGCCCCCACCCCCTCATCTTTGGGGCTTTCACTGCCGTGCTGCTGGCGGTCGGCACCATGCTGGGGCTGGGCCTGGCCCACCTGCTGGTGCGAGACACCTCCGGTGAACTAGAGCGCTTTGCCCAGGCCAAGCCCACCCGCGAACAGAAGCGTGCCGCCCGCACCGAGGCCAAGGCCCAGAAGGCAGCGGCCCGTGCCCAGCGCAAGGCAGAAAATGCCGGGACTAACCAGCCGGACGCCGCCCACCCCGATACCGAGCAGGCCAGCGAAGAGCAGGAAGAGACGGATTCTCAGGACGCCGGGGAAAAGACTCCCGCTGAGGGCGGGTCGGTTGCGGCCTCCAGTGAGAAGGGCGCCGCTGCGCTGGCGCTAGCCCGTATTCTGGCTGACCGCGAGCAGACCCAGCCTGCCCAGAGTGATGAGCCCGCCGATAGCGATGAAGCTGCTACTGAAACTGATGAAGTAGCGCCTGAGAATGAAGCTGAAGATATCGCACCTAGGGCAGAAGAACCTGAAGCTGTAACCTCTACTGAAGCCGAAGAGTCTGCTCCTGCCGAGCTTAAATCAGCTGATGCTGCCCCCGCAGAACCTGCTGTGCCCTTCCGGCCCGTGGTTATGCGTCCTAAGTCCCTGCGTGCCCGCCGCCAAAAGCGTCTCGAAGAGCTATCAGAAGGTACTGGCAAGGAATAATCCTAGCTACTGCCCCATGAGCTGCTGTAGCAGGCCGTCGCTCATTTGCGAGGTGCACTGCTGCTGGCGGCTCAGGGTGACAGCCTGCTGCAGGCACTCGGCGTAGCCAACGGTGGCGTCCACAAAAATTAGCTGGACCAGTGCAGCAAAACCCAAGAAGAGTGACCACAGCATGACCATGACCATGAGCACCACCGAAAAAGCGGGGAACTTAGATCCCACCATCTTCACCAGGGTCACGGTGGCAAGCGTAAAGGTCAGCACCGCCAGTACAGCTGTTACCATAGCGAACCAGCCGGGGTAGGAGGTACTACCCACCGTGGCAACCATCGCCAAAAACGACAGGCGGGACCACACCTTGATATTCTCAAGCACACGGTCAGAGGGCAGCTGGGCAGAAGGACGCACGGAGTCAGACATACCTACCACCTTACCGCGCCACAGCACTCACCCCACACAGCGTAAGACCCCGGCATCTCAGCATAAAAACTCAGCGGTGTGTTAGCGCTCGCATACGATAAACTTTTCTGTATGCGCATTGTGGTGATGGTGTCCGGCTCGGGCACAAATTTGCAGTCCATCCTTGACTCCGTAGCGGCTGGCGACCTTGACGTCACCGTACTGGCTGTGGGCGCCGACAAGCCCTGCCTAGGGCTTGAACGAGCAGAGGCAGTCGGAATTGAGACCTTCCTCGTCGAGCCTCAGTCCTTTGACAGTCGCGAAGCCTGGAACCGCGCTCTCGAAGAAAAAATTGCCAGCTACGGGGCCGACTACATCATCTTTGCCGGCTTCATGCGCATTGTCGACGCCCAGCTCGTTGATCGCTTCACCAATCGCATCATCAACACCCACCCCGCCCTGCTGCCCTCCTTCCCAGGAGCCCACGGCGTGCGCGACGCTCTGGCCCACGGGGTCAAAGTCACCGGCCTGACCGTGCACCTGGTCGACTCAGGCGTTGATACCGGCCCCATCCTGGCTCAAGCCGCCGTCGATGTGCTCGAAGACGATACCGAAGAAACCCTGCACGAGCGCATCAAGGTCAAAGAGCGAGCGCTCCTGGTCAAAACCATCGCCCGCCTAGCCCAAGACCTCAAGGGCAATCCCGCCTAACCCGCAAGTTTAGCCCCGCACCACGGGGCTGGGCCTAGGGTCGGGGCTCCATACCAAAACGACTCACACCAACGTAACCACCTGCTGACCCGGGTCAACCCCGGCAGCACAAGAAACGGAGTTAATCTGTGAGTCTCATTGAGCTCGACCGCGTACCGCTCAAGCGTGCCCTCATCTCTGTCTACGACAAGACCGGCCTCGAAGACCTAGCAAAGGGCCTGCATGAAGCTGGCGTCGCTATCGTCTCCACTGGTTCCACCGCCTCCACCATCGCCGCCGCCGGTGTACCCGTCACCGAAGTCTCCGACATCACTGGCTTCCCCGAATGCCTAGAGGGCCGCGTCAAGACCCTGCACCCCCGCGTCCACGCCGGTATCCTGGCAGACCGCCGCAAGCAGGACCACATCGACACCCTCAAAGACATGGACATCGAGGCCTTCGACCTGGTCGTCGTCAACCTCTACCCCTTCGTGGAGACCGTAGCCTCCGGTGCCGACCAGGACGCCATCATCGAAAAAATCGATATTGGCGGCCCCTCTATGGTTCGCGCGGCAGCTAAGAACCACGACGCTGTAGCTATCGTCGTTGATCCCGCTAAGTACGGCCAGGTCGTTGAAGCTGCCAAGGCAGGTGGCTTCAACCTGGCAGAGCGCCGCCGCCTGGCGTCCGCCGCTTTCGCCCACACCGCCGCCTACGACACCGCCGTCGCCACCTGGACCGCAGCCCAGTTCGAGCAGGACGAGGACGCCAACTACTGGCCCCCCTTCGCAGGTCTAGCCTTCGAACGCTCCGAGTCCCTGCGCTACGGCGAAAACCCCCACCAGGCCGGTGCCCTCTACGTTGATCCCGCCGCAACCCCCGGTATCGCCCAGGCAGAACTGCTCGGCGGCAAGGCCATGAGCTACAACAACTACGTCGACGGCGACGCCGCTCTGCGCGCTGCCTACGACTTCGACGAACCTGCCGTTGCCATCATCAAGCACAATAATCCCTGCGGCATCGCCGTCGGCGCAGCAGATGCAGCCGATCCCATCGCCGATGCCCACGCCAAGGCCCACGCCTGCGACCCCCTCTCCGCTTACGGCGGCGTCATCGCAGCCAACCGCGAAGTCACCGCAGCCATGGCAGAAACCGTCAAGGGTATCTTCACCGAGGTCATCATCGCCCCCTCCTACGCTCCCGAAGCCCTGGAGATTCTGCAGACCAAGAAGAACCTGCGTATTCTCCAGCTGCCCGAAGGTTTTGCCCGCGATGCTATCGAATACCGCCAGGTATCCGGCGGCGCCCTCTTCCAGGACGCCGACCGCCTGCACGCCGACGGTGACCGCGTGGAGAACTGGCAGCTGGTTGCCGGTGAGGCCGCCGACGCAGCCACCCTCGCTGACCTCGAATTCGCATGGAAGGCCCTGCGCGCCGCCAAGTCCAACGCCATCCTGCTCGCCAACGACGGTGCCGCCGTCGGCATTGGCATGGGTCAGGTCAACCGCGTTGACTCCTGCCGCCTCTCCGTCGAACGCGCCAACACCCTGGCAGAAGGTGCAGAACGCGCCCGCGGCTCCGTCGCAGCCTCAGATGCCTTCTTCCCCTTCGCCGACGGCCTCCAGGTGCTCCTGGACGCCGGTGTTCGCGCAGTGGTCCAGCCCGGCGGCTCCATCCGCGATGAAGAAGTCATCGCTGCCGCCAAGGAAGCGGGAGTGACCATGTACTTCACCGGAAGCCGTCACTTCTTCCACTAGGCTCATCAGCACGACGGAGCGAATATACCTTCGCCAGCTGACCCTCTTGGGCTCGCGCTGGGGCGCTCGCCCAGCCTCGTAAACTCGGCTGATTCCGTGCTCTCTTATGTGCTCGCTTGCTCGTACCCGAGCGCTTCATCACGCCAGCCCTAGCCAGCTGGCTCCGGTATATTCGCTCCGCCGCTGATAGAACCAGTCAGCCACAGTAAAAAGTCCGCCCCTCCATGTACGGAGGGGCGGACTTTTTACTGTGATCAGGGAAGAACCCTACTGCTGCGCAGCTGCATCCGAGATACCGGTGAGGGCTTCTGCGAAGATGCGCTGGACGTCGGTGGGGGAGGACGCCATGTGGGCCTCGCCGCCAATGCTCTGGGCGATGGCGGTCAGAGCGTTCATATCGGCGTCTTCAGAAACACCAATCATGATGATGAAGATCGGGTTAGCCGGGTCCTGCTCAGCCTGAATCGTAGAAATCAGTTCTTCCTGGCTGATGGAGTTATCGTCGTGGTTCTCACCGTCGGTCAGAACAATCACGGCATTGACCGAACCATAGGTGTAGTTTTCCTTAGTGGAACGGAAGGCCGCCAGGGTGGTGTCGTAGAGAGCAGTAAACCCGTTAGGGTCGATAGTTGCTGCGATACCTGAGCCAGCTTCCTGCAGCAGCTCGCGCTGGGTCCTACCGTCTACAGTTTCTTCAAAGCCACGGACGGGTACCAGCTCCTGGTAGTCAGAAACCGTGCCGTCGGGCAGAGTAAGGTCGCGGGAGAACTTCCACAGGCCCATAGAATCGCGGGCGGGGAAGAGCTGGGAACCTGCCAGCACAGACTCAACGGTAATGTCCATACGGGACTTATCGGTGCCCTCTACCGGCAGCAGCATGGAACCTGAGGCATCGAGCACCACCAGGGCGTTCAGCGGTGCAGACTGGAGTGCGTAGGAAGTCCACACCTGGGTGAGTACATCCTGGTTGCTGGGAGCTAGCGTCGCAAAGCTTCCGACGCTGTATTCGCCCTCTAGTTCCTGGCCATCCGCAGCGCGCAAGCCTGCACCAGCAAGAGCCTGCTTGCCCTCGTCGCTGGCCATAAAGTCGATGATTTGCTGGGCAGCCTCATCAATGGTGGTGTTATTGCTGGTTGATGCCTGGTAGAGCGGGTAGTTCAGAGCGAAAGAAGCATTGCCAGGTATGGTGGCGGACAGTCCGGAATCAGCGTGAGTTGAGACGTAAGCGGCATAGTCAGCTTCAGTGACGATTGCGGCGTCCTTGGCGCCTTCATCAACATCGGTCAGCAACTCGGTGGCGTTCTGGGCAGCTTCGGCAACACCGATGCTCTGGGCACGCAGAGCAGTGCCACCGGTGAGGTCCTCGACGCTGACGGTGCCCGCTGATGCTTCAGAAATACCGCCCAGCAGGGCCGCAAAAGCGCCAGGGTCTTCCTTGGGGTCGCCCATGCTGACGGTGTCCTTAGCGTTGAGGGCTTCGATCCAGGTGCCGTAGCTGGTGTTGTTTTCTGAAACGATGACGCCGGGGGTTTGCGCCAAGGATTCAGCAAGCGGCGTCAAACCGGCATTGGCCTCGCTCATGGCCAGCTCAGCGCGCGCGGTGGAATCGGGAATCCAAAGGTTGGTGGTTGCTGAACCGCTGGTTGATTCGGCCAGTACATCGTTGGCGGTTTTCTCGGTGGTGATGTCGAGAGTGATGCAGGTGTCTTCATCTACGGGCATAGCCTTGAGGGCTGATGCCATGGGCTCGGTGGTGGCAACGGTGACGGCCTGGGTGGTGGAGCAGGCAGCGGGTACGGTTTGGCCGCTGGTGGTGGACTGCTTACCGTCGCTGGTGATGTTGGTGTAGGCAATAGCGCCACCGCAGAGCAGAATGACGGCTGCGGCGCCGGTTGCAATCCACTTGCGGCTGTTCTTCTTTTGCTTTTCAATGCGCTCTTGACGGCGCGATTTGGCGGTGTTCACCATGGGGTAGGTACCTCTTCCCTAGTGCTATGCGGTGGAGTGGGCGAGCAGGGGCGCCTCAGCAGGTGCGGCTGGTGAGGTACTCGCAGATGCGGGCAACTGCTACTGGGCAGTGCCGCTAGTTTCGCCCTTTAGTGTAGCAAGAAAGGCACGCTCTGGCGGGGTTTATCGGGGTGAAGCCGTGGGCACCTGTGCCTTAAAATGGAGGGGTGCCGAAAGTCAGTGAAGAGTATATGCGTTCCCGTCGTGCCGAGCTTGTTGAGGCTGCCCGTTCAGTCTTTGTGCAGAAAGGCTACCAGCAGGCCTCGATGAACGATGTGATTGCGGCATCTGGCCTATCCGCAGGGGCAATCTATAACCACTTTTCGGGTAAGACAGACATCATGTCTGCTGCCGCCCGGGTAGACCTTTCTCCCTTCGAAGCACGAAAGGACGAACTGCCCTGGGAGTTCGTGGAACGCTGCCTGGTCACCTTGCGTCATAATGTGCAGCTGACGCGTTTCTTAGCCATTACCTGGGGCGAGGCCGTAACGGTGCCGGAGGTTGCTGAAGTAGTCAACGAACAGCTGAGTCTCTTGCGCTTGCGGGTAGTGGCCAGTTACCGGGCCTGGGCCGAGACCGAACTAGATTTTTCCCCCGCGGAGCTTGAATCTTGGCTACAGGTGCTTGGCTCTGCTGTTCTCTCTGTACTGACCGGGTTTGTGGTGCAGGCCAGCACCATACAAGACTTTGACGCCGACAGCTACTTCGAATTTGCCCGCACTATTTTGAGGCAGGCCTAACCACCTCTTTCTCTGGGCGGACGCCGGTGGGCAGCTCACCGGCGTCCGCCCCCGCTGAAGGGGGAGGGGCAGAAAACCTGAAAATTGTCTCAAATCTGCCGGGGCAACGGGCACTAGCTAGCTAGGTCACATACACTTAAAAGTAGAGTGCGCTCACATGCGCTACTCGGTTAAAGCATCACGTGATCTTCTGTATCCCCTCGTACAGACAACAGAAGAAACTGATCCACCATACTCAAGGAAGTGGCATGACCAACCTTTCACCCAACGTCACCAACCTGCCCCTGGCTGAAGTAGACCCCGAGGTCGCCGAAGCTATCCAGCACGAGCAGGAACGCCAGCAGAACACCCTCGAAATGATCGCATCCGAGAACTTCGCCCCCCGTGCAGTTCTTGAGGCTCAGGGTTCTGTTTTGACCAACAAGTACGCCGAAGGCTACCCCGGCCGCCGTTACTACGGCGGCTGCGAATTTGTTGACGTGGTGGAGCAGCTGGCAATCGACCGCGCTAAGGCCCTTTTCGGTGCCGACCACGCGAACGTCCAGCCCCACTCCGGTGCCCAGGCCAACAACGCTGTCATGCATGCCCTGCTGACCCCCGGCGACAAGATCATGGGCCTGTCCCTGGCTCACGGTGGCCACCTGACCCACGGCATGAAGCTTAACGTCTCCGGTAAGCTCTACGAGGTTGTTGCCTACGGGGTGGATGAAGAAACCGGCCGTGTGAACATGGACGAGGTCCGTGAGCTGGCCCTGGCTGAAAAGCCCAAGGTTATTATCGCCGGCTGGTCTGCCTACACCCGTCAGCTAGATTTCGCTGCCTTCCGCGAGATTGCCGACGAGATCGGGGCCTACCTCTGGGTTGATATGGCCCATTTTGCTGGTCTGGTAGCAGCGGGTCTGCACCCCAACCCCGTCCCCCACGCCCACGTTGTGTCATCGACCGTCCACAAGACCCTGGCCGGGCCTCGCTCCGGCTTCATCATGTGCGTTGAAGACCTGAAGAAGAAGATCGATTCGGCGGTCTTCCCCGGCCAGCAGGGCGGCCCCCTCATGCACGCTATCGCAGGTAAGGCAACCGCCTTCAAGATCGCTGGCTCCGACCTGTTCAAGGACCGACAGAAGCGTACTCTCGAAGGCGCCCAGATTCTGGCTGACCGCCTCAACCAGGCAGATATGGCTGAAGCCGGCGTCAAGGTGATTTCCGGTGGCACCGATGTTCACCTGGTCCTGGTCGACCTGCGTGACTCAGAAATCAACGGCCGCGAGGCCGAAGACCTGCTGCACGAAGCCGGCATCACCGTCAACCGTAACGCAGTGCCTAACGATCCCCGTCCGCCCATGGTCACCTCGGGTCTGCGCATCGGCACCCCTGCCCTGGCAACTCGCGGCTTTGATGCTGAGGCCTTCACCGAGGTCGCCGATATCATCGCCGAAACCCTCAAGCCCGGCGTTGATGTTGCTGCCCAGCGGGCGCGCGTTACCGCCCTGTGCGAGAAATTCCCCCTCTACTCCGGTATCGAGGAGTGGTAGGCATGCCCCAGATTCTTGACGGCACCGCTACCGCCGCCCAGATCAAGAAAGAGCTGGCTGAGCGCGTAGCTACCCTCAAAGAGAAGGGGGTAACCCCCGGCCTGGCGACCGTGCTGGTGGGCGATGACCCGGCTTCCCGATCTTATGTAGGCGGTAAGCACCGCGACTGCGAAGAGGTCGGTATTGCCTCCATCAAGGTGGAGCTACCCGAGACCATTAGCCAGGAGGAGCTCGAAGCTGAGCTGGAGAAGCTCAATAACGACCCTGCCTGCACCGGCTACATCGTGCAGCTGCCCCTGCCCAAGCACATTGATACCAACCGTGTTCTTGAGAAGATTGCCCCCGAGAAGGACGCCGACGGCCTGCACCCCATGAACCTGGGCCGCCTCGTCCTCAATGTGGGTGAACCCCTGAACTCACCCCTGCCCTGCACCCCCAACGGGGTCATTGAGCTGGTGGAACGCCACGGTATTTCGTGGAAGGGCAAGAAGGTCGCTGTGCTGGGCCGCGGTATTACTGTAGGTCGCCCCCTGGGCCTGCTGCTGACCCGCAAGGACGTCAACTCCACCGCTACCCTGGTTCACACCGGCACCGAGGACGTCACCGCCGCCCTGGCCGACGCTGACGTTATTGTCGCTGCCGTCGGCGTTGCCCATGCGGTGAAAGAACACCAGGTTAAGGACGGCGCCATCCTGCTGGACGTTGGTGTCTCCCGCATCGAGGACCCCGAGACCGGTAAGAAGAAGCTGACCGGCGATATCTCGCCCGAGGCTGCTGCTAAGTCGTCCTGGTATTCACCCAATCCTGGCGGCGTTGGCCCCATGACCCGCGCTATGCTGCTGGTTAATGTGGTTGAGACCGCCGAGCGTCAGGCAGCCTAGCGCTGAAGGCCTATAAGAATCGCCGAGTGCATACCCACAGCGTATGCACTCGGCGATTCTTGTATGCACTCACGGAAAAAGAACTACCTCTTGACCTCTATCTCAAAGTCGTAGCGGTCGCCCCGGTAGAGGGTCTGGGTGCTTTCAACGGGCAGACCACGCACGGTATAGCCGACTTTTTCAAGGCGTAAGGCGGCTGCTCCGAGGGGGACCCCCAGCTGGGCTGCTTCTGCCTGGGTCAGGTTGGTTGCTAGTAACCGCATGGAGGCGGTTTCTACCTGAAAGCCGGACGCCCGCATCTGGGCATCGAGTGAGGCGGACACTTCTGGCTCCACGTGGGAGAAGGCCTGGGGCAGGAAATGGGCGGTTTCAAGGGCGATGGGGGAGCCGTCCGCCTGCCGGAGCCGCTGAATCTGAATCACCTTGGCGCCGGCGTCCAGGCGTAAATCTCTCTGTACCGCCAAGGGCGCTTCAATCAGGTGGCAGGACAGGGTGAGGGAGTGGGGTCGGTGGCCGCGGGCGGTCATGTCTTCGGTGAAGGATTGTAAGGACGGGGCCCTCATGAGGTGTTTGCGCGGAGCAACAAAACTACCTGACCCCTGTACATGGTAGATAAGACCTGCTTCAGCCAGTTCTCTCAGAGCCCGGCGGACGGTGTCGCGTGAGACGGAGAAGATAGCCTGCAACTGCCGTTCAGTGGGCAGGGGCATATTCTCATCGGCTGGGCAGACATAGCGGTCTTCAATGAGCCTGGCGACTTGCTGGTACTTCGTTTCACGTGACGGGGGCATCATGTACCCCACTTTACGCTTAAGTTGGGTCTTCGATTCAGCGCGGTTTGGCTTCCTTTGACATAATAGAGGTCATGCAGTCGAACGGTTCAGAAAAAACAGCACAAGAGCAGAACACTAAGGTCGTCCTGATGGGCGCCGGTATTGGCATGGCGATTTTGGTTGCCCTGCTGGCATGGGCTATCGTCCAATCTGCCCGGGAGGAATCGGTGCTGGGCTGGATTCTGGCCGGTATTATCGCAGCCTGGCTGGGCATTGCAGCCTACCTACTGGTCAACGTCAACCGCACCCTGGTAGCCCAGCGGAAGGCCTACGAGGACCACGCTGTGAAGCGGGCCGAGTATGAGTCCGATGTGCACACCGAGAAGCTAGCGCATTCCTTCCAGATTTGCCTGGTGCAGTCGAAGGTGATTGCCGAGCAGCTTGAGGTCAATGACGAGAACTCCCGCGACATGATTGATCGCGCTATCGACACTATTAACTTCACCGCTAAGAACGGTATGGAATTGGCCCGAGAAGGGGCCTAAAGAACAAAGGACGCCCAGTGAGCAAGTCACAGCAGACCACCCCCGAAGAAAACCTCAAGGCTAAGATTCCCAACGCGGCAACCGGTGCGCCACGTGCTTTCTCGGGTGCCCAGCCGTCCGCAGATTCCATGCACCTGGGCAACTACATTGGTGCGGTCAATAACTGGGTTGACCTGCAAAAAGACCACGAGTGCCTCTACTTCATTCCCGATATGCACTCAATTACCGTGCCCCAGGATCCCGCGGTTCTGCTGGAACGCACCCGCAAGACCGCAGCCCAGTACATTGCAGCCGGTATCGACCCCGAGAAGACCCCGCTCTTCGTCCAGTCCCACGTGCCCGAGCACGCCCAGCTGGCCTGGGTGCTCAACTGCATTACCGGCTACGGTGAAGCTGCCCGCATGACCCAGTTCAAAGACAAGGCAGCTAAGCAGGGTACCGACAACGCCTCAGTTGGCCTCTTCACCTATCCCGTCCTGATGGCCGCAGATATCCTGCTCTACCAGGCCGATGTGGTGCCGGTAGGTGAAGACCAGCGCCAGCACCTGGAGCTGACCCGCAACCTGGCCCAGCGTTTCAACTCCCGTTTCGGTGATACCTTTGTGGTGCCTGAGCCGGTTATTCTCAAAGAGACTGCCAAGATTTACGACTTGCAGACTCCCGATTCCAAGATGAGCAAGTCAGCCACCACCGATAAGGGCATTATCTGGCTGTTGGATGACCCCAAGAAGACCGCCAAGAAGATTAAGTCGGCGGTGACTGACGCGGGCACTGATATCTCTTACGACCGCGAGAACAAGCCCGGTGTCTCCAACCTGCTCTCCATCTACTCGGCGGTGACGGGTAAGACTATTGACGATATCGTTGCTGACTACGAGGGCAAGATGTATGGCCATCTCAAGGTAGATCTAGCCGAGATTGTGGTTGAGGAGCTGTCCCCCATTCGGGAACGCGCCCTGGAACTCATGGATGACCCCGCTGAGCTCGACCGCCTGCTGGCTATCGGTGCCGGTAAGGCTCGTGAGATTGCTTCTGTGACCGTGAAGAATGTGTATGACGCGGTTGGCTTCCTGCCTGCCCTCTAAGAGTTAGACACCTGGCCCGGTGGTTTCTTCACCCACGATAGACCCCGACCGCAGGTACCTCAGCATTGTTGCCGAGGTACCTGCGGTGGTGGCTGAACGTCTAGTCAGCTGGCGGGCGAGCCAGGGCCTGGTAGGCCCCGTCGCAGAAAGCTGCCACATTACGATTTTGATTAGCGAGGACGCCGGCGGCGACCCCTTGCGCTCCATTGAGCAGGCAGTCACCGGCATCGGTCCCATGCAGGTGGGCCTGGGGCCAGTCGCAACCTTTGAGCCGGTTACCCCCGTAACCTACCTCCCCGTTGTCGCCGGGGCAGATAGGCTTACCCTGATTCATGCAGCCTGTCAGAGGGCGGTAGGGGAGTCGGTGTCCCCTTTTCCCTACGAGCCGCACCTCACCCTAGCCAACCATGCACCGGCCCCTGCCCTGGCGGCGTCCTTGCAGGACTTTGTGAGCCTTCCGCCTGAGCTTTCGAATTTCACCATCGACCAGCTGACGGTCTACCGCTATCACTCAGGTAGCTGGCAGCAGCTGGGAACAGTAAATCTATAGCAAAAGGCCCTGCTTCTTCGTGTTGTTGAACTAGCCTCCGACCCCAGTGCTAGCGGGGCGCCTCCAGAGCTTCGTCGTGGTGGTACAAGTAGGAGAAGCCCTGGGCAAAGCCTACAAAAGTTGCCGACCAATGCCCGGTGGTATGGGCATGACCACAGCATCCTGGCTAATGCTTAGCAGAGATGCAACATCGATAGCATCCTGACCGTCATAGATTGCATCGATTGTGATGGTTTGCCTGTGGGTACGTACGTCGCCGCTGAGGCCGGCTGAGGGCGGACATGAAGGCATGCGCCTGTTTGATGCTGGCAAGGTGGACCAGGACGGTTCGTGCATCGGGTACCAGTTCTACCTGTCTGGTGGCAGGGTGTTCAACCAGGTGGGCGCACACGTGCAGTGCAAATTCAAGGTTAGTGCAATCGACCAGCACTGCGAGTGCATCGAAGCATTTGTTCATGGGGAAGGGACAGGAAAGCAAGTGCATGCGCCTCCTTTACGGTAGCGACTGTAAAAGAAAGCCCCCCCCCCGGGCGAGACCACCTCAGATTATTCAACAATTGTTGCAGGTATGGTAGCGAACATACAAATGCATGAACTATCGTCTACCCCAGAACTGTACGAAAGTATATGTGGCAAGCTCTAACGCCTCACTAGAGTTTTTAGTGAAGGCGCAAGAGAAAGAAAAGCGAGGTGCGCAATGAACGGTCTCAAACTCCACGGGATTAGCCGCAGCTTCGGTGACCACAAGGTGCTGCAGGATGTAGATTTCGGCGTCCGTCGCGGTGAAATTGTTGGTTTCATCGGTGGCAACGGCGCAGGTAAAACCACCACCATGCGACTTATTCTAGGAATGCTTAACCCCACCGGCGGGCATATCACCTGGGACGGGAAGCCCATCTCAACCGAGAACCGCAGATCAATCGGTTACATGCCGGAAGAGCGGGGCCTGTACCCCCAGATGAGTGTCAAAGATCAGATTGTTCACTTTGTTCTACTTGAAGGGAAAACCCTGGGGCAGGCGAAGGAAAAAGCTGACGAACTTATCGCTACACTGGGCCTATCGGGTCGAGAGAAAACCCTCATCCAAGATTTGTCGTTAGGTAACCAGCAGCGAGTTCAGCTAGCTGTTTCCCTGGTTGGTAACCCAGAACTACTGGTACTTGATGAACCCTTCTCGGGGCTTGACCCCCTAGCTGTAGATACAATGGCTGGTCTTATCCAACAACAGGCAGCCCAGGGCGTGGGCATCCTGTTTTCATCACATCAGTTGGAGCTTGTTGAGCGCCTATGCGACCGTGTCTGCGTACTTGATCGAGGCAGAGTGATGGCAGATGGTGCTGTCTCTGAGCTGCAAGATACTGATCAGACCCGGTGGGAACTAAAGTTTGATCGCCCGGCCGGAGAATTCGTTGCCGAACTATCGTTGGTCGCTTCCTTCCATATCGAATTCAAGATGAGCAACCAATCATCAGTTTTCATCACAGTTGATGGACGGGGTGCAACCGTTCCGCAGGGCGTACTAGAAACTGCCACACGATTTGGAGGGCTGCGCAGTATTGAGCCTGTGCAACAGTCCTTGGGCGCACTCCTATCGCAGGATTATATTTCGTCGGGCCGCGGTATTACCCCTGCCCGTGAAGCAGAGCTTGAATCGGCAGGTCAGACACGATGAAAGCTAAAGGCATGACCCAGCAGACTACCCAGCATGAAGTAGGTGAAAAATCAGTGAGCACTGCTTACCGTGAAATGTTAATCGTCATTCGACGTGAGGTTCTTACCCGCACCAAGAATAAGACCATCCTGCTAGCCACCGGGCTGCTTGCCCTGACTGTGGGTATTGGAGCAGGTGTTGGCGGTTGGTTCTTGCGGGAGAAAATGGGGGATGCTAGCTTCCAGCTGGATACCCGCCTGCTCTTTGCTACAGCGATGGTGAGTGCTTTGCTCAGCTCTCTTGTGTACTCATCCCAGAGCCTGACCTCTGGTGTTGTTGAAGAGAAGTCATCGAGGGTTGTCGAAATCCTCCTCACCAAAATCGGTGTTGTACCTCTGTTGGCAGGAAAGATGATTGGTATCGGCGCGATAACGCTGGTTCAGCTACTTCTTATTGGCGGCACTGGTCTGCTGGGTTTCACCCTCGTGGACGGGTGGTCACTGCTGGAGCTTGAAGTAGGCGCAGCCCTCTTGTGGTTCCTTGTATGGTTCTTGCTGGGCTACATCATCTTCGCAACCATGAACACGATTCTGGCGTCAACGGTCTCCCGGCAGGAGGACCTGAGTGCCGCAGTGATGCCGCTGTCGGTTTTGCAGATGGTGCTGCTGGTGGTCACCCTGTACCTGACACCCACCTATCTTGAAGAGGCTTGGCTTAGGGGGCTGTCATTCGTCCCGCTTTTCTCTTCCTACCTGATGCCTATTCGCTTTGGTCTGGACGGCGTGCAGACCTGGGAAATGGTGACCGCTGCCAGTATCGCTGGGGTAACTATTCCGCTGCTGTTCTGGGTGGCAACCCGTGTATACAGCAACAACGCTTTACGAACCGGCTCTAAGGTTTCGCTGCAACAATCATTTGCCTCAGACAATGGGGCTTAACATCGGGCTTTCTGCCTGATTCATCGTCAAGGGCTACTAGCCCACCATCATTGAAAGGAAAAATAACATGACTGCTTACAAGAACGAGACTACCTACCCCGCTACCTCAAGGGGTACCTCAGCGGTTGGCCGTTGGACTCGTAGCCTGGCGCTGGCCTTGGTTGGCGGCGGCGTAGGCTATGCGGTAGTAACCCTCTTTTTCTAAGTCGATAGAACTTTACTAGTGGGTGGTGCTAACCAACCTACCCGATGGAAAGAGGACAACGATGAGCACACACCATAGTTCAGCCCAGAAAACTACTGAACTTGATTCAGATGTTAGACAGCATGTGCAGGAACTGTTTCCTGAAGATCATTACGGCAGTGTGAAATCAGTTTCTAGCCCCAGTTTTCGGGGGCGCAACAAGTCATGGGTTCTGACCTTTGATGGTGGCGACAAGGTTTTTCTCAAACAGGTAGATAAGACTATTGCTGGTCCTCATGCGTTTGATCGTTCGATTAATTTCGCGAAGTTTGCTGACAATAATTCAACGGATGTGCCGAACTCACCGAAGCTACTAGCTTCTCACCGTTCATCCGGTTTACTTGCCTTTGAATATTGCAGTGGCGAGAGTCTAGCGAAGCTTCTTGTCGACGAGACTGTTCCTGATAGTTTTTCGCAGCAAGTGGGTAGCTCTTTAGCTAAGCTCCATGCAGGGCCAACGGAAAACTTGAAAGAGATAACCCCTCCCTCCCCACCTGTACAGATGCTCAAGCAAGGAATTTCGTACCAACGCTTGACCGACTTTTCTCTAGCTGAAATTTCACTGTGGAGTAAGCTCCAGCAGGATCAAGAGTTAGTAGATTGCGTAGCGGCGCTAAAAGCCGCTGAAGAAGATTATAGTGTTTCACCTGTGCACGGTGACCTTCGACTGGACCAATACCAGATGCATCAAAACCAGCTCTATCTGCTGGACTGGGAAGAATTTGGTGTAGGGGATCCTGCTCGGGATCTTGGAACCTTTGCAGGCGAATGGATTTACCGAGGTGTACTTGACACCGTAACTACTCGCGGTGGGGCAGAACAGCCCCCTCAACAGTTCAGCGAGGAATCTGCGAATCAGCGGATTGCAGAACGCATGGGGCATCTGGTTCCTAACATCCAAGCGATGTGGGAAGCATACTGCCAAGAACGGCATGCTGATGACCATCAGGCTTTAGCTTTACGGTCCGTTGCCTTTTTAGGCTGGCATCTGATTGATCGAACAATTGCTAGAGCTTCTTCGGTTGCTAAATTACCGGGAATCGAAAGAGCGGCTGCGGGTATTGGGCGTCAAATTCTTCTAAACCCCCAGAAATATGCACAAATCTTAGGATTTGAAAGGAGTGAAAAGAAATGACCTTAGCTACTGAAACCAGGTTTCCTGGGTTTGCAGAAAGCGTGACTGAGGTGCAGCAGCGCGTTGATATTGACCTGTCTCGCCTGAGAGCCAGCGTTGATGGGGAAGACCTCCAAGCGACCAGTTTGCTTGAGCTTCAATCACAGTTGGCTGCCTTGATATATGCTCATTTCCACCTTCAAAATCCGAAGGTGAGTGGGGTCAGCCCTCATGACGTTCAAGACTTATCCCAAGATCTCATCGACTGCATTCCTCACCAAAACCACTATCAACTTGCAGATTTATTGGATAGTTCCATAGAAGGAGAGCTCACCAGAGTTCAAATTATGGGTCTCAAGGTTAGTTTTCCTAACCATCTTGTAGAAAACACGACTCTGCCTGGAAAAGTAAGAGTTACCCTTCCCAGCTGGCGTAGAAATACGACCCCGGGCTACCTGCTAGCTCTAAGTGAAGAGCCCTTCCATATCACGAGTCACGCTGGCATAGTCCGTCTGTATATCGGATGCGAAACTGCTGAAAAAGCTCTAGAAGCGTGGAAAAGCACCTTAGAGACCTTAGACCGTCTGGATGTGAACTACCAAGTGAAGGCTTTATCAGCTAGAGCATCCTACCCTCGTTCTGATGGGATTGTAGTTTACATAGCAGATAAGGACCGTGACTGCGTCATAGCCGCTTTGAATGAGCTTGAAGTGATTGCAACAGCCACCGATAACCACGTTCACTCCCTCTTTACTCAGCAGGTTGGCCACAATATAGCTATTGCGGCAGAGCCGAATGATGCGCGGTCTTCCTATCAGGGCCTCAGCTTTGGTCAACATCGATCAAGGGTGCTTGTAGATGCTTTATTGAAGGCTGCACATACTCACCAGACTCTGCAAGAGTGCTGGAATCAAGAGACTCTCAGCGCTGGAATTGACGCAGGTTTCCCTGCCTTCAACAGCGTATGAGTAAGCAGGTAAGAACTATAACTTATATAGTCTTGCCCTGCGGCCCCCAGGGGCACAACTAATAACACAACAAAAAGAAAGTGAGACCATCATGGCTCAGAATGTACACCTTATGGAACTGGCCGATGCACATACTGCTTTTACTACCTCAGCAGAACTGGGGGGCAGATGCTGCCTCTGAAGCTCCTGCAACTTCACCTCTATGCGTGACTATATTTATTAGCGGAGTAACTTTGGGTGCTGGCTGCTAGAAAATTATAAGTAGCTATTTGTAATTTTCCTCGCAGCACAAATAAAGTGTAGAGGCGTTGCAGAGTAACTTGTAAAATATATCAAAGAACTGGTGGTCGGAATTTTTCATTTTTCATGAAATATCCAGCACCGCAACTAACTATAAACAAAATTTTTTATATTAGGACTTGCTGTCGTAAGTAACACCTAATTATTTTTATCTAAGGAGAACCGATTATGGCTCAGAACGTAAACCTCATGGAACTGGCAGGTGCACATACTGCTTTCGCAACCTCGGCAGAACTGGGCTCAGATGCAGCTTCTGACGCACCTGCAACCAGCCCCGTCTGCGTTGGAATCATCGTTGGCGCAACTCTGGGTGCTGGCTGCTAGAAAATTATAAATAGCTATTTGTAATTTTCCTCGCAGCACAAATAAAGTGTAGAGGCGTTGCAGAGTAACTTGTAAAATATATCAAAGAACTGGTGGTCGGAATTTTTCATTTTTCATGAAATATCCAGCACCGCAACTAACTATAAACAAAATTTTTTATATTAGGACTTGCTGTCGTAAGTAACACCTAATTATTTTTATCTAAGGAGAACCGATTATGGCTCAGAACGTAAACCTCATGGAACTGGCAGGTGCACATACTGCTTTCGCAACCTCGGCAGAACTGGGCTCAGATGCAGCTTCTGACGCACCCGCAACCACCCCCTTCTGCGCAGGCGTTATTATCGGGTTTACCTTGACCGCTGGCTGCTAATAAATAAAGGATTAGTCACGATATGCGCAGAAATATTTTGACAAAAACTTGAGACCATCTGCTGATGAGTACTTAGAAGTTCTTTTATTCTGCGTATTTCATGACTGAAGTAATAAAAGAGCGGTGCTGGAATTTTAACCTCACATCAAAATTCCAGCACCGCAACTATCTATAAACAAAATCCACTCTACCAGTTAGAGGAATCCTATGACAACAACACAAACCACTACGGACACGCAACAAGAAGATTTCTCTCTACCTAGCTTTGGGTATTCGAAAGTAGCGTTAGTGCTCACAGGGTCAGCAGTAACCCAGGTGATGCCCTATTGGATTGAATGGGCACGAAAGACTATGCCACAGGTAGAGTTCCGCATCATAATGCGCGAATCTGCATACCGTTTCGTGACGAGGCACGGTATCGAATCAAGTTCACGTTCTCGTATTCAAAATGATACCTGGACGGATGAAATCATTGCTGAACATATCGATTTAGCAGAGTGGGCAGACCTCATCCTGATTTACCCGGCAACCTTGGACTACGCATCACGCCTAGCTCATGGAATCACCGACTCCCCCTCTCTTTTGGCCGCAGTTGCCACAGAGGCACAGGTCTGTATAGCTCCCTCCTTCCCCCCGCGGTCAATAAAACATCCTGCAATTCAAGAGGTGCTGAGGAAACTTCGTCAGCCTTCCAATTACTTAGTCATCGATCCAGTCCCAGGCCCTAGCGAGTCAAGCGATACGGCTTTGGCCTGGGTTCCCCCAAACTTTGTTTCCGTGCTCCGAACGATCGAGGAGCATCGAGCAACTCGCCTAAACTCAGCCTATGAGAAGGCAGCATGACCCTCACCGAGACTGCCCCCCGTCAATCTGAACGAACTACGGTGTCAGCTACCGGTCTTTTGATAACAGAAAAGTGGTCTGCCGGTGGGCAGGAAGGACTGGTTCACACTTTAGGCGAGTCAGCGCCCCTGCCCTTCAGTTCCGCAGTTCTCGAACCCCAAGAGAAGCAAACGTCAGCTCTGGTCTGGGGCCGGGGAAACGTCCAGGAACGTTTCTACCCACTGACTAAGCACACCCCGCTCTATAACTATCTGATCGAAACAGAAGTGCAAGATAGCTTGGACTATCGGACGATAGGAAAGGCTTGGGGCTCCGCGCTGCGGGAAATGCATCAGTTACCGGTCCTGGGGGAGGCACCGCCCACTTACTGTACGCCTCGGACTGCGGTGCGCTCGTACCACTGGTTGGATGAAGAAGGCTGGGAATATCTCACAAAAGTTCTAGCTACCGAACATTTTGAAAAGCTGAGGCAGTGGATCGAAGCCGTCACAAGGGGGGGGAAACCTAGCAGTCTCCCACGGAAATGCCGGCTTTATTAACTGGCTTATTTCTGCTGACCAGGTCACCGGAGTCCTACTAACCGGTGAAGATGTTGGTTACGCCTTGCCAGAATATGACATTGGGTGGGTTCTAGGGGAGTTCGCTGAACTATACGCTTTCTACCCCAACCTACGACTGAAACTAACCGATCTTCAGCAAGGATTTCTTACTGGGTATGGGGACTTTTCGGAAAATAATTTAAATTCGGCTATCGCCTTCCGTCTCATTCATCACGCTTATGACTGGCACCATTATGCGGGGGCAAATCTTCAAGCCGCCCAGCTTCTCATCGACTTGGCCACTAACTACCTTGATCGATAGGTACGAAAGGAAGGTAACTTCTTATGAGTTTTAGCCGTACATCCCTGGATAGCCACGGGTGCGAAGAACTTACAATCGAAGGATTACGCGTTATCGCTATCCACGATCAAAAAGCAGCTAACTTTTCCATCAGTTTGGCAGTACCTGCTGGTATGCGGGATGAGGAACCTGGTCAAGAAGGGTTCTTCCACCTCATTGAACATATGATTTATCAGGATTCTCATGGTTCAACCGCCGTTCAGAGGGCGGCCGCTATTTCAGGTGAGGGAGGTATTCTCGGCGGTAATACGCATATGGACTACACTGAGTTCTACGAGACAGGTAGCCCGTTTTACCTGGAAACCTCGCTACAACGACTCCTGGAACAGGTATTTTTTCCTGCATTCAAGCTCCATCAGCTTGACGACCAGATTCAAGCGGTAGCCACCGAACGTTCTAACAGGTTAGCTAAAGCACCCGGCGGAGTCCTCCCATGGCCGCACCTTACCGGACAGTTCTGGTCCGATTATGCCAACGGGCATGATGGTAGCGGCGACCTGGATCTCCGAGACCGAGCCACCACTACCGTCCTCATCGACATCCATCGGCGTTATTACCAGCTGCATGAATCTGCTCTAGTTATTCTTAGTCCCCTGCCTGCTGAACAAGTATTCAGCTATGTTGAAAGCGCTCTAGGTAACCTAGGGCTGGCTCGCCCAGAAAACAGTGGTTCTTTGGTAAAAATAAGTCAGCGAAAAGGCGCTGGGCAGTCTATTCAACAGAGTGTCACCAACTATTTGGAGCAGCCTGTAGAGTGGGGTTCACGAAGGATTTTAGTGACCCGCACTGTCGATACAGACACAATCAGCTCCCTCTTGCTAGGTACCTTGCTGGTGGCAGAAACCCTGTCGGGTGTGCGAGCCTTGGATGCCAGCGCAGGTATCTTTGGGGTTGCTGATATCCCTTACGATGACCTGTTTGTTCTGGTTGATGATACCAACGTCCCGCTTGACCCTGCCGATCGGTTTAGTTCAGTCAAAACAGCCCCGGATAGTGCTATGAAACTTGCTGTCCAGCGGGCAATACTTCGACTGGAAAGCAACACTTCTAACGATCAGAAGGCCTCGCGCGTGATGGCTCGTGATGCTGTTATTCGACGAGACCCCCACTACATCCCTGCCTTGACAGACAGCCTCCGTGGCATAGAAGAACAGCTGGACGCTGTACGGCAGCTAGCCAACGAGGCTGCCGTTACCCTTGAAAACCAGGCCTTCGCGTCCTTAGTAATTGGCACTAACCTCTAAGAGGAACACCACTATGTTTACCCCAAATAATTACACGCTCGTTGCTACTATCGATCACAGGTCAGAGCATACTTTTATAACTATCGGCTGGCCTGCTGCCGTTAGCGAAAATTATGCAGGAACCGTGACAGCAGTGACAGAGCAGACCAACCAAAGTGTTGGTAACCAGCCGCTGCTGACTAAACAGGACAACGATCAGCAGGCGGGGTCAGCGTCCTTTGTGCTCAGCCCAGCAAATGCACAGGCTTGGGTGCAGTACTTTATGCAAGCTCTTGATGAAAAGGCTGAGACTGCCAGTGCTCAAGCTACAGTGGCTATTGTTGCTCCTGAAACTGTGGTCCAGAGCTTTCCCGAGCCTGCTGCACCCTCTGCATTTCAGGCAGTGGAAGTGACCGCTAACCTCCAGCGCTACCAGCAGGGCTCAACAGAGCACATCATTATCACAGGCCCGGAGCCAGCAACCAAGGCGGGGAGCCTTGAGACCTTTGTGGCCATGTGTTTGCTTATGAACCCAGCGAATCCTCTCGTGGCATCATGGCTACCTGCCGGGATTAACCTTCAGCCGATGCGCGCATTGATTGAAGGTAAACCACGCATCATCTGGAGCTTCAGCGGAGACAACGGTGAAAGCAAAGAGACATTAGAAATTCTAGGGAGTGTGGCGCAAGCTATCGTCAATATTCCTGAAACTTATAGCGAGACGGAATTTGAGCAGGTCAAAAAATTTGCGTTCAGTAATCTTAGCCGCTCGCATCTGGCACCCGATGATTTAGCGAGATTCTTAGCGCAGTACAGCGTGATGGGTTGGGGTGTTGACGCTTTGCTAGATATACACCGCATCGACAGCCTTAGCTTGGAAGATCTTGCCCCAGCCTTTGCTGGGCTCGTCTACCCTATCGGGGCTGTGCTAGGAATCGATCTCGGCTAAAAATAGCAAAGCTATGGGGTTTACCAGGTTTTTAGGTTGATTAGATTGTATTCAATAGCTTTAACTAGAATCTGAACCCTATCGCGCACCTGCATTTTTTCCATAATTTTCACAAAACGCGCTTTAATTGTGGATTCAGTAACGAAAAGTTCTGCGGCCATCTCTTTATTATTTAGACCGCGCGCGAGAAGCTCAATGACTTCTATTTCTTTCGCGGTAAGAACTGACATGAGTTCTTCGTCGGGAGAAATTTCGGCAGGAACTGACTGCTCAAGCCCTTGCACCACATAGCGGGTAACCTCGGGGGACAGTACTGATCCTCCGTCATGGACGGTGTGGATTGCGCTGGTGACCTCTTCGGGGCGGGAGTCCTTTACCAAGTACCCCGAGGCACCTGCCCGCAAGAGTTCAACAACATAGCGATCAGTCGCAAAGGTGCTCAGCCCCAATATTCTTATGTCGGGGAAAGAATGATGAATATACTGGGTTGCCTCGACACCGTCCATCAGAGGCATCTGCATATCCATCAAAATTACATCTGGCTGTAGGGCCCTTGCCTGTGAAATTGCCAGCTTGCCATTTGAAGCTTCCCCCACCACTTCCAGGCTTTCATCGGAGGAAAGATAATCCTTCAAAATATTACGAATAAGGGATTCATCATCTACGAGGAGGACTTTAACCATGAATGGTTCCTTCACTGTCTGTACGAGCTAGAGCGGCAGCTTAAAAGCTTTGGTCACTGTTTTAGGCAGGGGAAGGCTCACCTGAATCTTCCACACACCGTGGTCATTTTGATAAGACGATGTTCCACCCAAATCATGAAACCTAGCCTTCATTGATTCTAACCCGGTCAAAGATGAAGAAACGGGTTTGTTATGAGAGATGACGTTCTCTGAGGATAGCGTGACGTTACGCTGATCCACTGTGAGGTCTATTTTTACAGGTCCCTCAGGGGAGCCATGCTTGAGAATGTTGGTCCCTATCTCGCGGGCTGTACGTCTTAGCGCCTGGCGAGATGCCAAAGGAATAAGGCTTACATCCCCATCAACGGTCAGCGTAACCGTAAAGCCTGCATTTTCTAGGGCATCAGATATTTTATGTAAATCGTGAGTCAGGGCTAAAGACGATGTGGTTTCCCCTGAAAGAGAGGTGTCGCCCAGCAGCAAATTCTCTTCCGACTGGGGAGCGCTGGGTAGCTCGCCGTTCAGTGAGTCATTTTTCTCGGCTTTAAGGACAGTCACCAGCTTGCGAAGATCCTCGAGCGCCTGGCTCGCAGAGTCCCCAATCCCAGTCAGAATAGCGGCTGTGCTCTTTGGATCCTCTGTAAACTGTGCACGCCGAGCCTGCATAGCGATGACGGTGACTTCATGGGCAACGATATCGTGTAACTCGTAGGCAAGGCGGGTGCGTTCCTCATTCCGTGCCTGGAGCTGGGCTTCCTGAATAGAGATAATCTTTTGCTGGTCTTTTTCCCGCTGAAGCCGGAACCTTCTGAGTACTAGACCTGTGATGTATGAAAAAACTGCTAATGACGTTGTTATGAACTGAGCAACCAATGTATTTGAAACCCAACCCGGATACACAACAAAAACACACAGGACAATACCGAATGCCACGACCTGACGTTTTGTAGCCAGGTAAGCGCAATACGCAGGCACCAGAATTGACGCCGATGAGAACCCAGCCCAGACGAAACTGGAATCGTTATAAAGCACCGTGATGTTGGCAAGAGAAAAATACCAGCCATAAATTCCGGGCATGAGCCCAAAGCCCATCATAAAAACGGGTAGATAGGCAATCGCAACAGCCCATACACGATTCTGGGTATGTGTATTTTCGTAGACCCCCAAAGATAAATCGACCGCAATAAAGATACATACCAGGCAGATAAACAGTGCTCTCATGAACGGTCCAAGGGGAAACCACTTCTTGCTGGAAGCACTATGGGGGCTTTTCGTCATAGATTTATGCTACCAAACCCTTGTGAGGGTCTGCCCAGATTCCTAACACATCCCTAGCGCCTTCGACGTTGACTCCCATAGCCACGTAGAAGGGGCGGTTGCTTACCTGCCCTTCGCGGACTTTCAGGTAGATTGCATCGATAAACACAGCTAGATAGACCGTTTCTAGGGGCCTGGCGGCCCATTCATTCATCTGTTCAAGGACCGTTGTGGTGATACGGCTGATGGTGTCTTTACTGATGCTGGCCCCATAGATTTGCTCGAAGTGGGCTGCGATGTCACCGTAGGTGAGTCCTTTGGCGGCCAGGGAGAGGATGATTTCATCGACGTTTTTGAGTCGACGGGCTCGTTTGGGCACGATGGTCGGTTCAAAGGAGCCGTCGCGGTCGCGGGGGACTTTGATGTCGATGGGGCCGACGGTGTCGGTGAGAATTCTTTTGGTGCGGTAGCCGTTTCTGGTGTTTTGGCTTGTCTGGTTGGGGTTTTCGGCGTGTTTGGGGTAGCCGAGGTGGTCGGTGAGTTCTTCGTCAAGGGCAGCTTGGATGATGTCTTGGGTGAGGGTTTTGAGTAGGGTGTCGCTGCTGAGGTCTAGGCCTTGTTCTTTGGCTTGGGTGATGAGGTTTTGGGCGAGTTGGTGTTCTGTTGTCATGGTGTTATTTTCTCCTGTTGGGGTTGGGAGGGTTTACACCGTTTTCCTGACAGTCCCCTTTGTGATGCCCCGGAGCATATGAGTGTTAGTCACATATCCCTGTTATCCCTGTTCTGCAAAGCCAGCCGAAGAAGGTAGGGGGATGCGTTAGCTGCTGAAGTAGATGAGATATGAGCATCAATATTCCGTGGCAAAGAAGCAGCCCGCGCAGGTGAAAAACTGAGGGTGAGAGCAACGGCGATGGAGATAATTGCCAGTGCTTTGCTGATGTTCTTCATGGCTCGGAGTCCTTAGTGTTGTGAGTTGAGTTAGACTGTTGTCCTGCTATCTATTGTGGAGTATTAGGCTCACGTAAGGGTATATACAAAAGTTCAGAAGTGGATTACCTATTGTTGTACTTAAGTTCAAGGTCTAGAGATTTTGTCTTCTGAACTAGCCTCCGAAAATTGGGCTGAGTTAAATTCTAGACAACCAGGACCCCAAAGGCTTACTCCGATACCTCATCGGAGTCCAGGCTCTTCAGCCGCTCCTGAAAACGATTATTGTTACACCCAAAAAACATACTCATCAACAGCCGTGAAGAACTCCTCAACACTCGCAAAACGCCCCCCGTGATACATCTCAGCCTTCAAATGCCCAAAAAGTTCTCCATCACAGCATTGTCATAGCAATTACCCTTGCGTGACATGGACTGAACACCACCGACCGACTTAATCAGTTTCCGCCAGCTAGAATGCTGATATTGGAAACCCGATCAGTACGAACCACCAACCCCATACCAGGTTCATGCCACATCAAAGCCTCCTTCAACGAAGCAGATGTGAACTTTGTCGACGGCGAAGTCGATAACTCGTGCGCCAGAATACTACAATCATGCAAATCCATAAGGGGTGCCAATAAACCTTGGTACCGCAGACTCAAAACTCAGTGGCATCACTGACCCACACAGCATTAGGCTCCTTGGGAGTGAAGTTACGGTTCAAAAGATTTTTAGCGATACAACTAACCTGCCCCTGATAAGAGCTGTACTTTTTACCTGCCCTGACCTTGTACTTCAGCCCTATCTGGTCCATGAGATTGTAGACGAGCTTGTGATTGACTTTCCACCCTAGGCGGCATAGTTTGGCAAGGACACGGCGGTAACTATACCGCCGTTTCGTTTTCTTAAAGATAGCTATAATGGCTTTCTTCAGCTGAGTATGCACATCAGGATGATTTAGCCGTAACTGGTGGTAGAAGTATGTTGATCAGGCCAAACCTGCTGCTTGAAGTAAATTACTCAGGTGCTGTTCTGACTTGAGGACGGCGATGATTTTGGCCTTTAGCCTCGCTGTTGGTTCCTCAAGTCCCGCAATTTTTAGGCAAGTGTTTTCTGCTTCTAGTTGCTCAATCCTACGGCGTAGCTTCTCTTCCTCTGTGAGTGTCTTCGGTTTGTTTACTCCCTTGGGGCGTCCTTACGCGATTTTGCGACCCTGCCACCCGCGCTTGCCCGTTTCACCGTGAACCGGCTGACGGTCTACCGATTCAGTGCAGGCAGCTGGCAACAGCTGGGAACAGTATGCCTCTAAGGCATGGGGCGTCGCAGGCTCACGCTCGCTGCCGACCCTCTCGCCTGGTTCGCTTCGCTCACAAGGCGATTCACGCCAGCCGCCGAGCCAGCAGCTTCGCTGTGAGCCTGCTCCACCACATCTTGTCAACAAGTCTCACCAACAGAAAAGGCCCTGCTTCTTCGCACTATGAACGAAGAAGCAGGGCCTTGTGAGTGGGCGGTATCTTAGTGGTCAGAGTCCACTTCAGTGGTGGTGACCAGCTCAGCGGTGCGGGAGATACCGTTGATTTCGTTGGGTACCTCGGGCAGGTCAATGCTGGCAAATACTTCGGCGGTACCGTCCGCAATCTTCGCTAGAGATACAACGTGTAGCTTCTTGGTGGCGGGGTCGGTGACGTAGGCGGTTTCACCGTCAACCCAGATGGCGGGGCGGGGGTCCTGCCAAACTTCGGACTCAGTCCAGGAATCCATGATGTCAACGGAGCCCAGCTCGGTGCCGTCCTCAGCCCAGAAGCGCAGCTTACCGTCGGTGGTCAGCAGCAGGTGGGAGCCTTCGGGGCCGCGGGCTAGCGAGCGGAAGGTGTAGGAGACGCCCTCGGGCAGAGCAATCTTGGTGCGTTCCTTGGTGATGGTGTTAATGAGGGCGAACTGTTCGGGGCGTTCGAGCTCGGCTTCTTGATCGGTTTTGTAGTCAGCGAGCACGATAGCTGAGTCAGCTGAACCGGCCTGGTTGCCGGAGCGGGAGTAGGGGTCTTCGGGGTTGGTGACCTTGGTGAAGGTGCCGTCTGCGTAGATCAGGGCGCCGTCCTGGCAGCCGACGGTGAAGGTGTTGTTAGCGGCGATGGCTTCGCCGTGAATACCGGGGCAGTCCAGGTTTTCGGTGACTACTGAGCCGTCGGCGTTGATGACGGCGGCGCCGGTGCGAGCGTCCTCGGTGCCTACCGATACCAGGTACTGGTTATTTTCTAGAGGGATGGCCAGGCCGTGGTGGGCGTCGGGTAGGGTAATGGTTTCGGTGCTGACGCTGGTAGCGGTGTACTGGTCAGCGCCGGTCAGGTCGGCGGGGGAGTAGACCTCAATGGTGCCGGTGTTGTCGGCGAACATGGCTGAGCGACCGTAGTCGGTAATGACGTGACCGGTACCGTCCGCTGCAAAGGATAGAGAGGTGAGGGTGGGGGTCGTGGTGTAGTAGTGGTCGTGGTCGCCGTGGGCCTGGGTCCATGCGCCCATGTCGAGCATGGTGTAGGAGGAGCCGTCTGCTGCCACCAGGTGACGGTTGTCGCCAGCGGGCTGCAAGCGTAGGAAGCCATCCTTTTCGATGGTTTCGATGACTTCGAAGGTTTTGCCGTCCACTATCATGATTCCGCCGTCGTAGGTGAGGGCGATACGGGCTGAGGGGGTGGAGGCTTCGGTGATGGCTGCGCGCTCTGCGGTGGCAGTTGCACTGGCCGATTCGGAGCTGCTTGAGCTGGCTGAGGGGGTGGACGCTGCCCCGCAGCCTGCCAGGGCTAGGGCGAGTGAGGCGCTGATGAGGGTGAAAAGAGGTCGTAAGGTGTTATGCATGCCCCCAAGTCTAAACTAAATGAGAATCATTTGCATAATATCGTTAATAAAAGGGCCCGCGCCAAAACGGTGCGGGCCCTTTTATATCTCTGGTCGGCTAGAGCAGGTTGTCCTGGCCTAGTTCTTTCAGAGTATTGACGGTGTTCTTCACGCTCTGAGCATCATCACGAACAGTAACCAGCAGGGCATCTGCGGTATCAACGATGACAACGTCCTCAATGCCGATCACGGAAATCTTACGGCCGGTGTTGTTGACGACGATGCCGGTGGACTCTTCGCTAATGACGCTGGACTTATCGCCCAGCACGAAGAGGTTATCACCGCTTTTTTCGATATTGAGGCGGGCTACGGCGTCGAAGTCTCCTACGTCGTCCCAGCTAAAGCGACCGGGAACCATAGCGACGTCACCAGCTGCGGCAGCGGGTTCGGCTACTGCATAGTCAATGGCGGTCTTGGGCAGGGTCTCCCAAAGACGGTTGATGCAGGCTTCACGTGCAGGGGTATCCCAGGCGCGGGCAATTTCCATGATGCCGGCGTAGAGCTCCGGTTCGTTAGCTTCAAGGTGCTGCAGCATCAGGGCGGCAGGGGCAACGAACATGCCGGCGTTCCAGGTGTAGTCACCGCTGGCGACGTATTCGGTTGCAGTGGCCTCGTTGGGCTTTTCGACGAACTGTTCAACAGCCATGACGCTGGGCGCATCTTCCAGGCCCAGGTTCTGGGTTGCCTTGATGTAGCCGAAAGCGGTGGATGGCTCGGTAGGCTCGATGCCGATGGTGACAATCTTGCCTGAGGCGGCTGCGTGCACAGCTTCGCGCACTACAGCTTGGAATTCCTCGACGGGGCTGATGATATGGTCAGCGGCGAAGGAGCCGATAATAGCTTCAGGGTCACGCTCATGCAGGATGGCGCAGGCGAGGCCGATGGCCGCCGCAGAGTCACGAGGTGAGGGTTCGAGTACCAGGTCAGACCCGCGCAGCTCGGAGAGCTGCTGAGTGACGGCGTTGGCGTGGGCCTGCCCGGTGACGACAAGGACGCCGTCAGCTGCAAGATCAACCAAGCGATCGTAGGTAGCACGAAGGAGGGACGAACCTGTCCCGGTCAGGTCAAGCAAAAATTTAGGTTCTACGGCGCGAGAGAGAGGCCATAGGCGGGACCCTACGCCGCCGGCCGGAATGAGGGGGTAGAACCGTTCAAGTGGTGTTCTCATTGTTCCTACAGTGTACCGAGATTTGAAGTCATAATGATGAAATCTTTTCCTTAAGCTGTACGATGCCGGTCACTTTTGGCGTAAATCATCCTGCCACTTCCCGCGTGATAGCGCACCTAGGTGGCTTAAGGGCATTAAAACCTTGCCTATTTGGGGCCATATCGGGCCTAAAGTGATGGTGACACGGTGTAAGTAAGTGACCTCAAAACCTGATAATCTTGCTGTTGAGTAGAACACACAATACGTATGTTGCGTGGGCGCGCCAACAGGCTTAAACCGTCGGCGTGTCGCTCCGCATCACACAGGAGGTTATTCAGTGCCGAATACATCCAAGGGCACGCTGTACCGCGGCCGTGAAGGTATGTGGTCGTGGGTTGCCCACCGCATCACCGGTATCGCCATTTTCTTCTTCCTACTGGTTCACGTGCTTGACACCGCTGTTGTTCGTGTCTCCCCTGAGGCTTACAACGCTGTTATGCACATCTACAAGAACCCCATCATGGGTTTGGGCGAAGCCGTGCTGGTAGCCGCTATCGTCTACCACGCTTTCAACGGTATCCGCATCATTCTGGTGGACTTCTGGAAGAACGGCGCTAAAAACCAGAAGGCTATGCTCTGGGGCGTCCTGGTGCTCTGGGCCGTCGTCATGGTTCCCTTCCTCGTCCGTCATCTCATGCTCGTCTTTGGGGGTCACTAAGACATGGCAACTCCTCTGAAAACCAAGATTTCGGTTCCCCGCAGCCGCGACAACACTGTTTCAGGTGTCAAGTACAACCGAGCCTCGTCCAAGCGCAATAACTTCGAGATGTTCGCCTGGCTCTACATGCGAGTATCCGGTGTTCTGCTGGTCATTCTGATTTTCGGTCACCTTTTCGTCAACCTCATGATGGGCGAGGGCGTCCACCGCATCGACTTCGGCTTCGTCGGCGGCAAGCTGGCTAACCCCTTCTGGCAGGTCTGGGACCTTCTGCTCCTGTGGCTGGCTATGCTCCACGGCGCTAACGGTATCCGCGTCATCATCGATGATTACGCAGAAAAGGATGGCGTGCGTTTTGCCCTGAAGGTCGCCCTCTTCCTAGCCACCGCTTTCGTGATTCTGCTGGGCACCCTGGTCATCTTCACCTTTGATCCCTGCCCCGCCGGTGCATCCGCAGACCTTCTGCCCTCCTTCTGCCCCGCTCCGTAAGCCATTGGCGCTCTAGATTGTAGAAAGAAGCATTCACACAATGCAGGTACATAAGTACGACGTCGTTATCATCGGCGCAGGTGGCGCAGGCATGCGAGCCGCTATCGAAGCTGGCCAGCGCGTCCGCACGGCTGTGCTCACCAAGCTTTACCCTACCCGCTCCCACACCGGCGCAGCCCAGGGCGGCATGTGCGCCGCTCTGGCTAATGTTGAAGAGGACAACTGGGAGTGGCATACCTTCGACACCATCAAGGGTGGTGACTACCTGGTAGACCAGGATTCAGCTGAGGTCATGGCTAAGGAAGCCATCGACGCGGTTCTTGACCTGGAAAAGATGGGCCTTCCCTTTAACCGCACCCCCGAGGGCCGTATTGACCAGCGCCGCTTCGGCGGTCACACCCGCGACCACGGTAAGGCTCCTGTGCGCCGCGCCTGCTACGCGGCAGACCGCACCGGCCACATGATTCTGCAGACTCTCTATCAGAACTGCGTCAAGCACAACGTAGAGTTCTACAACGAATACTACGTTCTTGACTTGGTTATGGTTGAGGACGAGGACGGCGTCCGTCGCCCTGCTGGCGTAGTCTCCTACGACCTGGCCACCGGCGACGTCCACGTATTCCAGGCCAAGAGCGTCATTTTCGCCTCCGGTGGCTGTGGCAAGATTTTCAAGACCACCTCCAACGCCCACACCCTGACCGGCGACGGTATGGCCATTGCTCTGCGCAACGGTATTCCGCTGGAAGATATGGAGTTCGTGCAGTTCCACCCCACCGGCCTTGCAGGCCTGGGCATCCTGGTCTCTGAGGCCGCCCGTGGTGAAGGCGGCATTCTGCGTAACTCCGACGGCGAACGCTTTATGGAGCGCTACGCCCCCACCATCAAGGACCTGGCGCCCCGCGATATCGTGGCCCGTTCTATGGCGAACGAGGTGCGTGAGGGTCGAGGCTGCGGCCCCAACAAGGACTACGTCCTGCTGGACCTGACTCACCTTGAGCCCTCCCATATCGACGAGAAGCTCCCGGACATCACCGAGTTCGCTCGTACCTACCTGGGCGTTGAACCCTACACCGAGCCCGTCCCGGTCTTCCCCACCGCCCACTACGCCATGGGTGGCATTCCCACCAACATCAAGGCAGAGGTCCACTCCAACTCCGAGGACATCATCCCCGGCCTCTACGCTGCCGGTGAGGTCGCCTGCGTATCGGTTCACGGTTCTAACCGCTTGGGCACCAACTCCCTGCTCGACATCAACGTCTTTGGTAAGCGCGCTGGTATCTACGCAGCAGAATACGCAGCATCAGCTGACTTCCTACCCGTCCCCGACGATGCAGCCGATGCCACCCTGGAACTGCTCAACCAGATCCGCAATGGCGAAGGCACCGAAAAGGTCGGCCAGCTGCGTAAGGAACTGCAGGATGTCATGGACGCCGACATGCAGGTTTTCCGTACCGAGGCAACCATCCACAATGCCGTCAACAAGATTGTTGAGCTTGAAGAGCGCTACAAGAACATCCAGATTCAGGACAAGGGCAAGCGCTTCAACCTCGACTTGCTTGAAGCAGTTGAACTGGGCTTCCTACTGGAACTGGCCAAGGTCATGTCCGTTGCTGCCCTGCACCGCAAGGAATCCCGCGGCGGTCACTTCCGCGAGGACTACCCCGACCGCGACGACGCCAACTTCATGAAGCACTCGATGGTCTACCTCGATGAGAACGCCGAGATGGAAGGCATTAAGGGTCTGCGTTTTGACACCAAGCCCGTGACCTTCACCCGCTACGAACCGATGGAGCGTAAGTACTAAAATGGCTGATTTTGAAGCACGTGAACCCGAATCCAAGGTTGAGCTGAAGTCTGAGTCAGGCGAAGCGGGCGCTATTCCCACCTTCGACGTGACTGTGCAGGTTCGCCGTTACAACCCCGAAGAGTCAGCAGAAGCCCACTGGGACGAATTCAAGCTGACTATGTATGGCACCGACCGTGTGCTCGATGCCCTGCACAAGATTAAGTGGGAGATTGACGGCTCGCTGTCCTTCCGCCGCTCCTGTGCTCACGGCATCTGCGGCTCCGACGCTATGCGCATCAACGGCCGTAACCGTTTGGCCTGCAAGACCCTGCTCAAGGATCTTGACCTGTCCAAGCCGATTACCGTTGAGCCCATCAAGGGTCTGCCCTGCGAGAAGGACCTCATCGTAGATATGGAACCCTTCTTCCAGGCCTACCGTGAGATTATGCCCTTCCTGGTCAACGATACCCACGAGCCGGAGCGCGAGCGTTACCAGTCCCAGGAGGACCGCGCCCGCTTTGACGACACCACCAAGTGCATCCTTTGCGCCGCGTGTACCTCGTCCTGCCCTGTCTTCTGGACCGACGGCCAGTACTTTGGCCCGGCAGCTATCGTTAACGCCCACCGCTTCATCTTCGACTCTCGCGATGATGCCGGCGATATGCGTCTTGAGATTCTCAACGATAAGGAAGGCGTCTGGCGTTGCCGCACCACCTTCAACTGCACCGAGGCCTGCCCTCGCGGTATTGAAATTACCAAGGCGATTGCAGAGGTTAAGCAGGCTATCCTAGCTCGCTCCCTCTAAAGGCCGGCAGAAAGTTGCGCTCCACGTCCGCTGTGGAGCGCGACTTTTTTGTGCGAGGGGCTACTCTATATACATGACGTCCTCAACCGCAGCCGCGCACATCCTGAACCTGAGCACCCCTATCTTTGCTCAGCGCATTCGCTCTCTCCTGCCTGAACTCATTAAGTTCCGCAGGGACGTCCACCAGAACCCTGAGCTTTCTTACCTAGAGAACAAGACGACCGAGCGTATTTTCCGTACCCTTACCGAAGCGGGGCTGGCCCCCAAACACCTGAAAGGTACCGGCTGCTACGTGGACGTAGGCTCTGGTCCGATAGCTGCGGCTCTTCGGGCCGATATTGATGCCCTGCCGATTCAGGAAGAAACTAACCTACCCTACGCATCGCAGGTCGATGGCGTCATGCACGCCTGCGGCCACGATATTCACCAGACCGTCATGCTGGGCGTAGCCATTGCCCTGCACCGGCTGCATAGCGAAACCCCCTTGGGCGGTACCGTCCGCATTATCTTCCAGCCGGCTGAAGAGCAGCTGCCCGGCGGGGCGGTGGATGTCATTGCCCAGGGCATCCTTGAGGGTGTACCCCGTGCCTTCGCTCTGCACTGCGAACCAAAGGTTGACGTGGGCAAAATTGGTACCCGCATCGGTGCTATTACCAGTGCCTCCGATACCATCAAAATCACTCTCAAAGGCCGCGGTGGGCATACCTCCCGGCCCCACCTGACCGAAGACGTTATCTACGCGCTCTCTCAAATTGCTATTAACGTACCGGCGGTGCTTTCCCGTAAGACGGACGTGCGCTCCGGCGTGCTGGTTGCCTGGGGGCAGATTGAGGCGGGGGTGGCTCCCAACGCTATTCCGTCTACCGCTTTTTTGGCGGGCACCATGCGCTGCCTGGATGCGGACGTCTGGAAGCAGGCCGGCGCCATGCTCGATGAGGTGGTCGACCAGATTGCTGCCCCCTACAACGTAGAAGTTGAACTGGAACATTTCCGGGGAGTGCCGCCGTCCGTCAATACAGAGGACGAGGTTGCCATGATTGAGGCTGCCTCCCGCGCCGAGCTGGGGGAGGACTCCGTGGTGCTGGTGGAACAGTCCATGGGAGGGGAAGATTTTGCCTGGATGCTCCAGGAGGTTCCCGGCGCCCTGATTCGTCTGGGCACCCGCGTGCCCGGTGGAGTAACCTACGACCTGCACCGGGGTGACTATGCGCCGGACGAGCGCGCCATCGAGTACGGGGTGCAGGTGATGGCTGCAACCGCGCTACGGGCTATTCGCTCGGAGCTGTCTCGCAGCTAACGTCCGGCAAGTTACCGGTCAGTAAGTTTTTTCAGAAAATTTTTTGCGAGGCTAGGACGCCCGCTCCCACGATGCGGGGCGGCCTCCTGCCCTCTGTGATTAGCTCAAATGCCTTCCCGGTGTGATTAAACAGCAGTGGCCTGTTATGCGGTTCACGTTCTTTAAGGTAAATCGGGGGTGAACGGGAAGCTGAATCACACTAAGATGTGTTGTGTTACGCAAAATTTTCTCTGAAAGCAACGCTCACACACAGGTGGCGTACACTATGCGCCATACGCTTTCAGGGCCGTACGAAAAGGACCTTCATGGCTTTCTCACGTAAGCACGTTGCTTCCACTGGTTCCGTCCTGGGTATCTCAGCCCTCCTGCTGTCAGCTTGTGGCGCTGCCCCCGAAGAATCATCATCAGCCTCTGGTGAAGCAGCCGACTACCTGGGCTGCATCGTTTCTGACTTCGGTGGCTTCCAGGACAAGTCCTTCAACCAGAACTCCTACAAGGGTCTGCAGGATGCCGTCGCTGAATACGGCATCGAGTACAAGGAAGCTGAGTCCACCACCGAAACCGAGTACGGCCCCAACCTCAACCAGATGGTTCAGTCAGGCTGCAACCTGACCGTCACCGTTGGCTTCGGCCTGGCAGATGCTACCAAGGAGGTAGCAGAAGCTAACCCCGACATGCACTTCACCATCGTTGACGATAACTCCATCGAGCTCGACAACGTACGCCCCATCATCTTTGACACCGCCCAGGCTGCCTTCCAGGCAGGCTACCTGGCTGCTTCCCAGACCAAGACCGGTAAGGTAGCAACCTACGGCGGTATGGAATTCCCCACCGTTACCATCTTCATGGACGGCTTTGCCCAGGGCGTTGCCTACTACAACGAGCAGAAGGGCGCCAACGTTGAGGTGCTCGGCTGGAACACCGAGAGCCAGTCAGGTACCTTCACCGGTGACTTCGAAGACGCCACCAAGGGCAAGACTAACACCCAGAACTTCCTGGACCAGGGCGCTGACATCATCCTGCCCGTAGCTGGCCCCGTAGGTTCCGGTACCCTCGAAGCAGTCAAGGAATACAACGCCACCAGCCCTGAGAACCCCGCATCGGTTGTTTGGGTTGACTCCGATGGTGTAGAAACCAATCCCGAATTCGAAAGCATCATCCTGACCTCCATCATGAAGAAGATGGATGCCGCTATCACCGAAACCATCAAGTCAGACATGGACGGCAACTTCACCAACGAAGCCTACATTGGCACCCTGGAGAACGACGGCGTTGGCCTGGCCCCCTTCCACAGCTTCGAATCAGCAGTCTCAGACGAGACCAAGGCTGAGCTCGACAAGATCAAGGAAGACATCATCTCAGGCACCATCAAGGTCGAAACCGCAGGTACCCCCACCGCCTAAGCAGGTAGGTTAGCCTCGGGGCTACTTGAAACGGCTCACACCCTCAGTAACGAGAGGTGTGAGCCGTTTGTCTGGCCAGCGGTCCTGCTGTGGCAGACAGCCTTTAGGGCAGGGGCCTAACCCGCTAAACTAGGCACAAGCACTCCTTCACTCTGCAGCCCCCGGGCCCGCAGTGTGCGTCCGGTTCTCACACAGAAAGCCACCCCATGAAACTCGAACTGCGCAAGGTCACCAAACGCTTCGGTGACTTTACCGCGAACGACAGCATCGACCTTGTGGTCCGCCCCGGCACGGTACACTGCCTGCTGGGTGAAAACGGCGCGGGTAAGTCCACCCTCATGAACGTCATCTTCGGTCTCTACCAGCCCACCGAAGGTCAGCTCTTCATTGACGACCAGCCGGTTGAGTTTTCAGGCCCATCAGACGCCATGGCAGCGGGTATTGGCATGGTGCACCAGCACTTCATGCTGGTTCCGGTATTCACCGTTGCCGAGAACGTGGCCCTGGGCTCAGAATCTCTCAAGGGCGGCACTCTCGACCTTGAGACCACCCGCCGTAAGATTCGCGAAATCTCAGACCGCTACGGCTTTGCTGTTGACCCCGACGCCATCGTTGAAGACCTGCCCGTTGGCGTGCAGCAGCGCGTTGAAATTATCAAGGCCCTGGTGCGCGACGCAGAGATTCTGATTCTTGATGAGCCCACCGCTGTGCTCACCCCGGCAGAAACTGACCAGCTGCTGGGCATCATGGACCAGCTCCGCAAAGACGGGAAGTCCCTGCTCTTCATCTCCCACAAGCTTCGCGAAGTTCGTGAAATTTCTGATGACATCACCGTCATCCGCCGCGGCAAGGTAGTTGGCCACGCTGACCCCTCTATGTCAACCACTGAACTGGCCTCTCTCATGGTGGGTAAGGCCGTTCAGCTAACCGTCGAAAAGTCCCAGGCTCAGACCAACCAACAGACCTTCGCCGTTGAAAACCTCACCCTAGTAGCCGATAATGGCGTGCCCCTGCTCAAGGATGTCAGCTTCACCGTGCACGGCGGCGAGATTCTCGCCGTTGCCGGTGTACAGGGCAACGGCCAGACCGAGCTGGCCGAATCTATCATCGGCCTGCACCCCAAGGCCACCGGCTCCATGAAGCTCAACGGCACCGAGTTGCTGGGTATGACCACCAAGCAGGTCCTGCGCACCGGCGTCGGTTTCGTACCCGAAGATCGCAACAAGGACGGCCTCGTCGGCTCCTTCTCCATCTCAGAGAACCTGATCCTCGACCTCTTCGACACCAAAGACTTCTCCTCAGCAGGCACCCTGAACCGCACCAAGATCTCTGAAAATGCCGACCGGGCGGGAGCCGAGTTCGACATCCGCATGGGGTCCAAGGAACACGCAGCTTCCACTCTCTCCGGCGGTAACCAGCAGAAAATTGTTGTTGCCCGCGAGCTCTCCCGCCCCCTAGAGCTCTTCGTCGCATCCCAGCCCACCCGCGGCGTCGATGTTGGTTCTATCGAATTCATCCACAAGCGCATCGTCGAAGAACGCGATAAGGGCGTGCCCGTCATCATCGTCTCTACCGAACTCGACGAAGTTTACGGTCTAGCAGACCGCATCGCCGTATTCTTCCACGGGGAGCTCATGGGAATCGTCCCGCCCAGCACCCCGCGCTCCGTTCTTGGCCAGATGATGGCAGGAGCCACCTACGAAGAGGCCCTCGCAGCTTCCGCAACACACGACGAGGAGGCCCCCAGCGCCTCCCACGCCAAGCACATGGCCACCACCCCCGAGACCCCCTGGGCAGAAGGAGAAGAGAATGAGCGAGCATAAGCCCGCAACCCCGCAGGTGGACCCTGCCCTCGCTGCCGATACGGCAGTTAAAACCCCGCCCCAGGACGTCCCCTCCCAGCTAGTAGCCACCGAAAAACCCTCCACCTTCGCTCGTATCGCAGGTGGGAATATTGGGCTCTCCATCGGTGCAGCTCTTGCCGCCTTTATCGTGGGCGGCCTGCTGATCGCAGCGACCGACCCTGCAACCCAAAAAGCGGCAGGCTACTTCTTCGCCCGCCCCCTGGATACCATCAGTGCTGGCTGGACCGCAGCCTACGAGTCCTACCTAGCCCTACTCCAGGGAGCTATCTACAACCCCAACGGTAAGACCTTTATCCAGCAGATTCGCCCCATCACCGAAACCCTCACCGTAGCCACCCCGCTCATCTTCGCGGGCCTGGCCGTAGCCCTCTCCTTCCGAGCAGGTCTCTTCAACATCGGTGCCCAGGGCCAGATCATCCTTGGCGCTATCGTCTCCGGCTGGGTCGGCCTCAATGCTGGCCTGCCCGCCGTCGTCACCATCCCCCTGGTTATCCTCGGCGGTATCATCGGCGGTGCCCTCTGGGGCGGTATTATCGGCGTCCTCAAGGCCAAGACCGGTGCCCACGAAGTCATCCTGTCCATCATGATGAACTACATCGCAGCCAACCTGCTGGTCTACCTGCTCAAGACCCCCCTGCTCCAGCGCGAAGGCAGTTCCAACCCTATCTCCGAAAAACTGCCAGAAGCCGCAGCCTTCCCCCAGATCCTAGGCCCTTCCTTCCGCCTGCACCTGGGCTTCATCCTCGCGATTCTCGCCGTCCTCTTCATCAGCTGGCTACTCAACCGCTCCACCATCGGCTTCCGCCTGCGCGCAGTTGGTGCTAACCCCAACGCCGCCCGCACCGCAGGTATCTCGGTTGCTTCGGGCTACATCATCGTCATGGCCATTTCCGGTGCCCTCGCAGGCCTCGCCGGTACCGCCCAGGTCTCTGGCACCGAAAAGGTGCTCACTACCGGTATCGCCGGTACCCTGGGCTTCGACGCCATCACCGTAGCCTTGCTCGGACGCTCCACCCCCTGGGGCACCTTCTTCGCGGCCCTCCTCTTCGGGGCTTTCCGCGCAGGCGGCGTATCCATGCAGGTAGCCACCGGTACCTCTATCGACATCGTCCTTGTGCTCCAGGCTCTGATTGTCCTCTTCATCGCCGCGCCCCCGCTGGTTCGTGCCATGTTCCGCCTGCCCGATCCCACTGGCAAGCCCAAGAAAAAGAAGTCAGCTAAGAAGAAGGCCGTGGAGGCATAACCATGAGCGTCATCGCAACTCCTGAAACCACTGCCAGCACTTCAGATGAAAAGCTGGTCGTCAAAAACTGGAAGAACCCCATCATCTACGGGGTACTTGCAGTACTCGGAACCCTGCTCATCGCCCTGCGCGCCCCCAAGAGCACCATCAGCCTGGGCATCTCGGACGGCGTCAGCTGGTTCTCCGCCGAACCCCTCCAAATCAACCCCCAGGTCTACGGCTGGGTAGCCTCCATCGCCGTGCTTGCTGTAGCAGGCTATGCTCTGGTCACCACCAATGCCGGCAAAACCCTGGGCCGCTGGGTAGCGCCCCTCTTCTGGTTCGCCTTCGCATCCGGTCTGCTTATCTGGGCCATCGGCTCCACCACCAAGCCAGAACTCTCCCTGGTCTCCCTGCTCAACGGCGCCGTCCTGCTCTCTATCCCCATGATCTTCGGCTCCATGGGCGGTCTGCTCTGTGAGCGCTCCGGCATCGTCAACATCGCCATCGAAGGCCAGCTCCTGCTGGGCGCTTTCTCAGCCGTCCTGGTAGGTTCCATCACCAAGAATGCCTGGGCAGGCCTTCTCGCAGCCATGATCGGTGGCATGCTGGTCTCAGCTCTGCTGGCCCTCTTCTCCATCAAGTACCTGGTTGACCAGGTCATCGTGGGTGTCGTGGTCAACGTCCTGGTCTCAGGCCTCACCGGCTTCCTCTTCAGCCGAGTCCTCGAACCCAACGCGTCCACCCTTAACTCCGCGCCCAAGCTGCCGGCCTTCGCCATCCCCGGCCTCTCCGAGATTCCTGTTCTGGGCCCCGTCCTTTTCAACCAGAACGTGCTGGTCTACCTCATGTACATCGTGGTAGCCGTCATCTGGTTCGCCCTCAACAAGACTCGCTGGGGCCTGCGTACCCGCGCTGTCGGTGAGCATCCTAAGGCGGCCGATACCCTAGGCGTCAACGTCAACCGCCTGCGCGCCACCAACGTCCTGCTGGCCGGTGCCGTAGCCGGTATGGGCGGTGCCTTCTTCACCCTGGTCTCCGTATCCTCCTTCAACTCCGATATGACCGCAGGTCAGGGCTACATAGCCCTCGCCGCCCTCATCTTCGGCCGCTGGACCCCCATCGGAGCCCTCTCCGCCGCCCTGCTCTTCGGCTTCTCCCTCAACCTGCAGTTCGTCCTCTCCATCCTGGGTACTAGCGTGCCTACCGAACTGCTGGCCATGCTGCCCTACCTGGTTACCATCTTCGCGGTAGCTGGCCTGGTCGGGCGCTCCCGCGGCCCCGCCGCTGTGGGCAAGCCCTACATCAAGGAGTAGGTCCGGACGGATACGTGGCCGCTACCTTCATAGAGGGTAGCGGCCACCGCCGTCTTAAGGTTCGCGTGTATGGGGCGGAGATGGACGCCCCTTCGCCGACTAACCTTCTCGCAGGCTCGCAGGCTCGCAGGCTCGCACGCGATTCATGTAGCCTCGAGGGCTCGGCTAATTCGCAGGGATTTCTGTTTCGCTTCGCGGAAAACCCTGCTCATCCCAGCCAGTCGGCTACCGGGGAGTCCACCTCCACCCCGTCCTTGCACAACATATACGAGGAAAGATACCAATGACTACACAAGACATTGACTGGGACCAGCTCACCGCTGCCGCTACCGCAGCCCTAGCCAACTCCTACTCGCCCTATTCCAACTTCGCGGTGGGGGTCGCTGCCCTGACCACTGACGGACGCCTGATTACCGGCGCTAATATCGAAAACGCCTCCTACGGGCTCACCCTCTGCGCCGAATGCTCGCTGATTTCCGAGCTCTTCCGCACCGGCGGCGGCAAGCTTGCTGCATTTGCCTGCGTCGATAAGGACGGCAACGCGCTTATGCCCTGCGGCCGCTGCCGTCAGCTGCTCTACGAACACAGCACCCCCGGCATGCTCCTGCGCTCCACCAGCGGGGTGCTCACCATTGAGCAGATGCTGCCCGACGCCTTCGGCCCCGACCGCCTAGCTGCTCACTAGCGTCCTCATCTTTCCCGTTCACTGACCGCTTTGCAGCGGCCACGCCCCGGCGCGAACTGGCATACTGGAAGGATAAGACCGAAGAACACAAGAACACAGGGCAGGGGAGCGAAGCTGCACCCTGCCGGGAAGGTGAGCGCTTGAGCACCGAAGCTTTCGACGCCGTAGACATTATCCGCACCAAACGCGACCACGGAACCCTCACCCACGAGCAGATTGACTGGGTCATCGACGCCTACACCCGCGGGGTTGTAGCCGATGAACAGATGAGCGCCCTGGCCATGGCTATCTTCCTCAACGGCATGAATCGCGACGAAATTGCCCGCTGGACTGACGCCATGATCCGCTCCGGCGAACGCATGGACTTTTCCTCCATCATTGGCCCCGGCAAAAAACTCGCTACCGCAGACAAGCACTCCACCGGTGGCGTGGGCGATAAAATCACCCTGCCCCTGGCCCCGCTGGTTGCCGTCTACAATGTGGCTGTACCCCAGCTCTCCGGCCGTGGCCTGGGGCATACCGGCGGTACTCTCGATAAGCTCGAAGCTATCCCTGGCTGGCAGGCCAACATCTCCAACGAAAAGACCCTCGATATTCTCGGCACCGTGGGTGCTGTTATCTCGGCGGCTGGCACCGGCCTCGCCCCCGCAGATAAGAAGCTTTATGCTCTGCGCGACACCACCTCCACTGTCGAGGCTATTCCGCTCATTGCCTCTTCCATCATGAGCAAGAAAATTGCCGAGGGAACCGATTCTCTGGTGCTGGATGTCAAGGTCGGTTCCGGTGCCTTTATGAAGGACGCTGCCCGCGCCCGCGAACTGGCAGAGGTCATGGTTGAGCTGGGGCAAGGAGCCGGTGTAAAAACCAGTGCTCTGCTGACCAACATGGATACTCCGCTGGGTCTGGCCGTTGGCAACGCCAATGAAGTAGCTGAATCTGTTGAGGTTCTCGCTGGTGGCGGGCCTTCCGATATCGTCGAACTGACCGTTGAGCTGGCCCGCGTCATGCTCAAAAACTCCGGTATCGACGCCGACCCGGCCGAGGCCCTTGCGGACGGTCGCGCTATGGATAAGTGGCGCGAGATGATTTCCTCCCAGGGCGGTGACCCTGATGCAGCCCTGCCCGAGGCCCGCGAGACCCACACCGTCTATGCCGATGCCAGCGGTACCCTGACCCGCCTAGACGCTCTGGCGGTGGGCGTGGCCTCCTGGCGTCTGGGCGCAGGACGAGCCCGTAAAGAAGACGACGTGCAGCTGGCAGCGGGCATTAACCTGCATGCCAAGCCCGGCGATACCGTCACCGCAGGTCAGCCCCTCATGACCCTGATGACCGACACCCCTGAACGCTTTGAACGAGCCCTGGAATCCCTCAAGGACGCCTGGACTATCGGAGGCGATTACACCCCCACCGACCTGATTCTGGATAGAATCAACGCTTAAAACCTCCCTTCGACCCTGCAAGAAAAGAGAAGAACCGTGGGCCTATTTAGCCGCAAGAAAACTCAGGCACCTGCCCCCGCCACCGACGCTACCCAGCGCGATGTTCTGGCAACCGGCTTCGACGCCGAGCAGGCGTCCGCCCCCGCAACTGCTGAGCCTACCCCCGTGACCCAGCCGGCGTCTACCCGGCTGGGGGCAGGTGAGGGCCTCAAAGCGGTTGTGAAGCTCATGCGCGCCAAGGCAGAGGGCCAGGTGACCCTGAACCTGACCCAGAACGCCAACGACATGAAGTACACCCTCTACCAGCGCGGTCAGGAAGTCGAATCTGGTCTGGTCACCCCCGGCAGCGAGTGGTTCCAGGCCGTGGCTGACCTCTACGTTGAGGAAGAAAAGAGCGAACGCGGCGCCTGGAACCGGGCCCTGGTCGTGGTGAACCCCGCCATCGGCAGTGATGCGGCTGTGCACGCTTCGTTTATGAACACTGCCACCAGCAAAACCCACAACCTCAACTACGCCCTGGACATGGGCGCTGCCCAGCCTCAGCAGGATGCCAAGACTGAGCAGAACGGTGAGGCTTTGCAGACGGCCGAGACCCAGCAGAGCACTGAGGCTCAGCAGGTTGCTGAAGCTGAGAAGGGTCAGGACACCGCCCCCGCCCCCGCTATCGCACCGGCAGGTACGACTCAGGGCGAGACCGCTGCCCAGGCTGAGGACCGCATGAGCCGTATCTCAGCTCGTCTGGCTCAGGAGAAAGCCGCACAGGAGCAAGCTGCCCAGGCCGAAGCAGCGAAGGCAGAAAGCACCGCTGAGGAAGTCTCAGATACCGCTGAGGAAGTGGCTGTAGAGCCTGCGAAGGAAGAAACCGTGGAAGAGACCTCTGCGGCAGCAGTAAGCTCTGCTGAGGCAGTTGCTACTGAAGAAGTTGCAGCCGAGGAGAGCCCTGCCGATGTAGCTCCTGCAGCAGATTCCACTAGCCAGCAGGGCGCTGTGTCCGCCGCAGCTGCCTCAAACTACCCGGCTACTGCCCGCGTCCGCTCAGAAGCTGACGCTGAAGCTCCCGCTGAAACCTCAGCCGAGGCAGCTACCGGGCAGGAAGAGCAGGAATCCCAGCAGCTCCCTGCCCACCTGGATGACAGCGAATTCGAGACCGAGGACCAGCCCCAGGCTTCTGCCGCCCCGGCCCAGGCCAGCAGCCTGCCCGCGTCCGCACCGGCCCCGGACGCCCCCATGACCAGCACTAGCGTGGACATCGCCCCCTCCTACGCCGAGCACAGCCAGCCCAAGCCCTCTGCCACCAAGAAAGCCAGCGGCAACCTGGTACTCACCGAGGCCGAGGTTGTCTCCCGCCTCGCCCCGGCCTATGAAGCCCTCTTCGGTGCCGCTGGCACCGCCCGCGATGTCTCCACCGTGCTGATTCGCGTTCGAACCCTGGGCTCCTACTACGACGCCCTGACCCACGTGCGCCGCAACGGCTTCTGGGAACAGGTACGCACCTTCGACCTGATCCCCGAAGAAACCCTAGCGATTCTGCAGCTCAAGGCCGATTCCTACAAGGAAGGCCACGGCTCGCCCCTGGCCATTAACATCCGCTTCACCCCCGGCACCCCCGTTGAAGCCACCTTCGACTATGCCGATGAAGAGGCCTTTGTGCGCTACCCTGAGCACCTGCCTGCCCAGCAGTACGTAGAAGAGCTGCGCATGTTCCCCCGCACCGGTGAGAATATCCCGGCCCACATGAATGAGGCTCTGGCCTCCTGGACCTTCTAGGCCAGTACCCACCACTTTCTACCCTCCCGCCCCGAAAGAGCCCCGGCCTTTTCGGGGCTGGCCACTACCGAAAGAGCTTTCACCGTATGACCGCCCCCGCGCCCACCCTGACCTGGCTCCAAAAGCTGCCCAAAGTCTGCCTGCACGACCACCTTGACGGCGGACTGCTTCCCGAGACCCTCATCGAGCTAGCCGACCGGGTAGGCCACACCCTGCCCACAACCGACCCGCAGGAACTGGGGGAGTGGTTCAAACAGGCAGCGGACTCCCGCTCCCTGGCCCGCTACCTCGAAACCTTTGAGCACACGGTGGCCGTCATGCAGACCGAAGAAAACCTGCGCCGGGTGGCCCGCGAGCACGTGCTGACCCTGGCCGCCGACGGCGTCATCTACGGTGAGGTGCGCTGGGCCCCCGAACTGCACCAGCGCGGCGGGCTCACTATGGCCCAGGCTGTTGAAGCGGTAGCCGACGGGCTCATGGACGGTATGGAACAGGTAGCTCAGGCAGGCGGACGCATACTGGTCAACCAGATTCTGTGCGCCATGCGCCACCAGAACAACTCCCTGGAGGTCGTCAAAACCGCCTTGACCTACCGGGCCCTGGGCGTGGTGGGCTTCGACCTGGCCGGACCTGAGGACGGCCACCCTACCTCATCCCACGCAGAAGCCCTGAACCTTGCCGCCGAGCATTTCCTGCCCGTCACCCTGCACGCCGGTGAAGCCTTCGGCCTGGCCTCTATCCGCGAGGCCCTGGTCACCGGCCGTGCCCTGCGTCTGGGCCACGGCGTCCGTATCACCGAAGACATTACCGCTCGCACCCTGGCAGAGATCGACCCCGATGGCTCCCTCATGCCCGGGGCTGACCCCGCCCAGACCATCCTGCAACTGGGTGAGGTCGCCGAAGCAGTCAAAAACCGCCGTATCGTGCTCGAAACCTGCCCCTGCTCCAACCTGCAGACCGATGCCGCTGAAAAGGCCAGCAACGTGGGGCAGAAAAAAGACTTTGAACCGGCGCTCAGCCACGACGAGCACCCGGCAGCCCTGCTCCTGCAGGCAGGGTTCGCCGTAACCATCAACCCCGATAACCGCCTGATGAGCGCCACCAGCATGACCCGCGAATTTGCCGAGCTTGCCAAGCACCAGGGCTTTGGTCTGCCTGAATTCTTCGAGGTCACCTACAACGCTATCAACGGGGCCTTCTGCTCCTTCGACGAAAAACAGGCCCTGCTGACCAGCGTCCAGAGCGCCTACGGGCAGCTAGCCCTCCAAGAGCAGGGCCAGACAGGCGCTGACCAGGAAGAGCAGCGCGGCGAATGAAGCAGCCGATAGAAGAACAGCCTGAGTCTGGCGCTGAACCCGGGAATCTCGGAGCCAGTTTTGAACACCTGATGGAGCTCATGCAGACCCTTCGCGGCCCCGGCGGCTGTGCCTGGACGTCCTCCCAAACCCACGCGTCCATCATGCACTACCTCGTCGAAGAAACCTACGAGGTTGCCGAAGCCGTTGAAGCCCCCGGCGGGGTCAACCTTCCCCTGCTACGGGAAGAGCTGGGGGACGTGCTGCTCAACGTCATCTTCCACGCCACTATGGCCGCTGAAACCCCTACCGACCAGGGCGGCTTCACCGTTCAGGACGTCATCGATGGGCTCGCTGCCAAACTGGTACGCCGTAACCCCCATGTCTTTGGCCCCCAGACCCCAGAAAGTGAAAAGCTCAGCGTCACCGAGATCTACGAGGCCTGGGACAGGCTCAAAAAAGCTGAAAAACCCGAACGCACCGGCCCCTTCGACGGACTCCCACCGGCCCTGCCCGCGCTCGCCCTAGCAGCTAAGGTCGATGAAAAAGCAGAGGCTGCCGGGCTTAATCTCACCGGTTCGGACGCCGGCGAGCAGCTCCCAGCCTTCGCCAATGAGCAGGAGCTGGGCGCCTACCTCTATGAGCTGGCAGCCTCCGCGCGCACCGCCGGGCTTGATGCAGAACGGGCCCTGCGGACGTATGCGCAAGGGTTGATGCGCGACTGACACGGCGGGGTGGCGGTGCTCTGGCAGCCCGCTGGCTCGGGGCTGGCGTGAATCATGACGAGCCGCCAGGCGAGGAATGAGAGGGTCGGCGGGCAGAAGAGCACCGCCACCCCACCAGCACCGCCATAAGGTAGTTGTGACCCGTTGGTCAGAATCCCACAAAACCTCAGAAGTGCTGAAGAAAACCGTTGGAAATGTTGAATTCCTGTGTGCTTATGTGGGTTTTTTGGTAGACTGGGGGCATAAACGCGCACGGGCTAAAATGCCCGATTAGCAACCGGCTGAAGCGCTATATAGCCATTTTCATTTCTCATCCTTCAAGGAGCATTTTCATGGCTTTGATTACCGCAGTTCACGCTCGTCAGATTCTTGACTCACGCGGCAACCCCACCGTTGAGGTAGAGGTCCTGCTCGAAGACGGCGCTTTTGGCCGTGCAGCAGTTCCCTCAGGCGCATCCACCGGTGAGTGGGAGGCCGTAGAGCGCCGCGACGGCGACAAGGCTGTTTACCTGGGCAAGGGCGTCCTCGGCGCTGTCTCTGCAGTGATTGAAGAAATCGCTGAAGAGGTTATCGGCATCGACGCCACCGACCAGCGCGCTGTTGACGCAGCCATGATCGCCCTGGACGGCACCAACAACAAGGGCAAGCTCGGCGCAAACGCTATCCTTGGCGTTTCCATGGCCGTAGCTAAGGCAGCAGCTGAGTCTTCAGACCTGCCCCTCTACAAGTACCTGGGCGGCCCCAACGCTCACGTTCTGCCCGTTCCCATGATGAACATCCTCAACGGTGGCTCACACGCTGACTCCAACGTTGACATCCAGGAATTCATGATCGCCCCCATCGGCTTCGACACCTTCTCCGCTGCCCTGCAGGCTGGCGTTGAGGTGTACCACGCTCTCAAGGGTGTTCTGCACGACCGTGGCCTGTCCACCGGTCTGGGCGATGAGGGTGGCTTCGCTCCCAACCTCGACTCCAACGCTGCAGCTCTTGACCTGATCATCGAGGCCATCGAGAAGGCCGGCTACAAGCCCGGTGAAGAAATCGCCCTGGCTCTGGACGTCGCTTCTTCTGAGTTCTACAACGACGGTGCCTACGACTTCGAAGGCCAGAAGAAGTCCGCAGCTGAAATGTCTGCTTACTACGCTGACCTGGTTGCTAAGTACCCCCTCGTTTCCATCGAGGACCCCCTGGACGAGAACGACTGGGACGGCTACAAGACCCTCACCGCCGAAATTGGCGACAAGGTTCAGATTGTTGGCGATGACCTCTTCGTGACCAACCCCGAGCGTCTGGCTCAGGGTATCGAGGGTGGCGCTGCTAACGCCCTGCTCGTGAAGGTAAACCAGATTGGTTCACTGACCGAGACCTTCGACGCTATGAGCATGGCTCAGCGCAACGAGTACCGCTGCATGGTTTCCCACCGTTCCGGTGAGACCGAAGACGTCACCATCGCTGACCTGGCCGTTGCTACCAACGCCGGCCAGATCAAGACCGGTGCTCCCGCCCGTTCCGAGCGTGTTGCTAAGTACAACCAGCTGCTGCGCATCGAAGAAGAGCTCGGCGATCAGGCTGTTTACGCAGGCAAGGGTGCTTTCCCCCGCTTCGCAAAGTAGTCTGCCCACTCTCTAAGGTAAGAGAGTAAGGACGCCCGTGCCCCGGCCAGGTTGCCCCTGGCCGGGGCACTTCCCTTTAAGGGCGAAGGCAGGAACCGTTCAGCGGGTGCCCAGTTCAGACGGTAAAATAGGAAAATCACGGATGAGAGGGCAGGAAAAGCACTTATGGCACGCACACCGGGTAAAAAACCCAACCCCATCGCAGCCTTCTTCGGCTTCGGCCTGGGCAAGCCGGCGTCCGCCCCCTCCCGGGAAAAGCAGGCCAAATCCCGCCGCGCCAGGGCAGCCAAACCCCTGCGCGCTGAGACCGCAGAAACCCCCGCACAGGAGCTGGCCACCCCGGTAGCCGCCCACTCCTTTAGCGGGCACTTCATCACCTTCGCCATCGTGCTGGTGATCATCGCCCTGTCGGTCTATAACCCCCTGACCTCCTTTATCCGTCAGAACAACGAAATTAACGACGCCAAAGCCAGCATCGCTGCCCTGCAAGCCGAACAGGACTCACTAAACGCCCAGGTCAGCTGGTGGCAGGACGACAACTACGTCAAACAACAGGCTAAAAGCCGTCTCTTCTACGTACAGCCGGGGGAGACCCCCTACCTGGTCGTGGGCCTGGACTCCACCAGCGAACTAGCGGACGATACCAGCGCATCGGCTAAAACCGCCCCCGAAGACTCCTGGACCACCAAACTCTGGGGCTCCCTGCAACTAGCTGCTGAAGACACCTCCGTCAGCAGCCCCGCCTCCGAGAGCTCAAGTAGCCCGAGCGCCAGCACCTCAGCTACCCCGAGCGCAGAGCCCACCGCTACCGGCACCACCCGCTAGCGCCGGTAGACTAGAAAAATCAGCACCACCCTCTAAGGACACCATGACCACACCCGCAAGCACCGAGCACCAGCCCCAGGGCTTCGGCGTCACCGCCGAAACCCTCACCCCCACCGAGCTAGATCTGAAAGTGCTCTCAGCCCAGCTAGGTCGCACCGTGCGCGACGTTGTAGAAATCCCGGCCCGTTGCGTCTGCGGCAACCCCCTGGTCGCTGCCACCGCCCCGCGCCTGGCCAACGGCTCACCCTTCCCCACCACCTTCTACCTGGCCCACCCCGTCATCACCGCCGCAGCTTCCCGCCTTGAAGCAGAAGGTGCCATGTACGAGATGACCGATGAAGTCACCGACGACGAAGAAAAAGCTGCTGCCTACCGGGGAGCCCACGAGAACTACCTGGCAGAGCGCGAACGTATCCGTGTCAAAGCCGGCCTAGAAGATGTGCCCGAAATTGAGGGCGTTTCAGCAGGCGGCATGCCCACCCGAATCAAGTGTCTGCACGCTGTGCTCGGCCACACCCTAGCTGTTGGTCGTGGCATCAACCCCTACGGGGATGCAACCCTCGACCTGATTGCCGAGTGGTGGACCCCCGAAACCTGCCACTGCGACCCCGCCTGGCGCAACTAGTCGCCCACCGGCGTCCGCCCCCCATACATCACCTATACCTGCCCTACGAGTCACCGGGAGTAACCATGCGCGTTGGCGCTATCGACTGCGGAACCAACTCAATTCGCCTGCTCATTGCCGAGGCCGAAGCCACCGAAGAGGGCTTTGTGCTCACCGACCTTGAGCGTCGCATGAAGATTGTGCGCCTGGGCAAGGGCGTGGACGCCACCGGCTGGCTGGCCAAAGAATCCCTGGAACGCACGTTCGCCGCGGCCCGTGAATACGCCGACCTGCTGCGCGAATACGGGGTGGAGCACGTACGCTTTGCTGCCACCAGCGCCACCCGCGACGCGGGTAACCGCCAAATCTTTATCGACGGAATCCGCGAGATTCTTGGGGTAGAACCCGAGGTCATTACCGGCCGTGAAGAGGCCGAGCTTTCCTTCGCCGGGGCTGTCTCGTCAGTGGGCAATAGCGAGGAGATGACTCTGGTAATTGACCTGGGGGGCGGCTCCACCGAGTTCGTGCTGGGAAACAAGGACGGCCTGGTCGCAGCTCGCTCGGTTGATATCGGCTGCGTGCGCATGACCGAACGCCACATCAGTTCTGACCCCGCTAACGTCACCCAGGTTGCCCGCGTCATTGCAGATACCGACCGGGCCATTGCAACCGCCAGCGCCTCTGTCGATTTGTCTGCTGCCCGCCGCGTCGTGGGCGTGGCCGGAACCGTCACCACCGTGGCTGCCCACGCGATGGGTCTTGACTCCTACGACCCCGAAAAAATTGACCGGGCCGAGATCGCTATCAAGGACATCTCACGCACCGCAGCCGACATGGTAGCGACGACCAGCGCCGACCGCGCCACTCTGCCCTACATGCACGAGGGTCGCGTAGACGTCATTCCGGCAGGCTCCGTCGTCTGGGCCCGCATCGTTGAACGCATCAGCACCCTGACCGGGGGAGCGGTTACCAGCGCCATTGCCTCAGAAAAAGACATCCTCGATGGCCTGGCCCTCTCGGTAGCCGAACGCGCCAGCCGCTAGGAGCCGCCCATGGCCTTTCGGCGACTCTCCACCGGCACCGCCCTGCTCACCAGCGGACTTGCCCTCACAACAGCCCTGGCCCTAGGCGTCCTACCGGCTCGTGCTACCACCGCTAGCCCCTCTGCCAGTGCTTCAGCTACGGCGACGTCTAAGGCTAGCGCCAGCCCCAGTGCCCTGGCCTCGGTGCCCACCATTGCTGCACCAAAGGGCGACTCTATCCGTGCCCGCCAGTACTGGCTGACCCAGTACGGCTTTACCGACCTGTGGAAGCAGACCACGGGTAAGGGGGTGACTGTGGCTGTGATCGATACCGGTGTGGACGGCACCCACCAGGACCTGGCCGGTAACGTAGAAAGCGGCTACGACGCCTCGACCGGAACGACCAAGAATAAGGGCTGGAAGGGCCTGGGTATTGAACCCGAGCACGGTACCCTGGTTGCCTCGGTCATCGCAGGGCACGGCCACGATGACGGAACCACCCCAGCTAACTCCGGTGAGCCCGGGGACTCAGCCGGCATGATCGGCGTAGCCCCAGACGCCACAATCCTGCCCATTGCCCTAGAACTCGGTACCACCGGTGCCACTACCCGCTCGGTCGATGAGCAGATTCCCGACGCCGTGCGCTACGCCGTCGACCAGGGAGCAGATATCATCAATCTGTCTGTGGGATCCGATAAAACCAGCTGGCCCCAATCCTGGGACTCAGCCTTTGCCTACGCCGAAGAAAAAGGCGTCATTATCATCGCCTCTGCCGGCAACCGCGGTGCTGGCCTCACCCAGGTGGGCGCCCCCGCCACCATGCCCGGGGTGCTGACTGTCGGCGGTGTAGATAAGAATAAGCAGGATTCCTGGTCCTCATCCTCTCAAGGTATCTCTATAGCGGTATCTGCTCCCAGTGAGTCCATGATCGGCGCTATCCCCAACAACAAGTACGCCACCTGGTCGGGAACCTCAGCGGCCGCTCCCATCGTCGCCGGTCTTGCTGCCCTCATCATGGAGGAATACCCCGACCTAACCGGCAACCAGGTGATCCAGCGCATCATCGCTTCCAGCGACGATGCAGGGGCGGACGGACGCGACGCTCTCTACGGCTACGGCATCATCAACCCCAAGGCTGCTCTCGCCGAATCGACTCCAGATGACACCGACACCAACCCCCTGGGCTCCATGAACGACTGGATTAACGTCCACCGCAAAACCACCGCCTCAGCTGCCCCCAGCGTCAGTGAAACCCCCGTCCACCAGGCCGGTGAAACCATCACCGAGGCAGCCGCCCCCGCACCCGTCCGCCCCGTTGAAGACTCCGGCATCCTGCCCTTCATCGTGCTGGCAGCCTTCACCCTGTGGGTCGGCATCATCACCTTCGGCTCCATTCACCAGCTGACCAATATCGTGAAGCGTAGCCGTCGCCGCTAGCCTCACCGGAGGCTCATCTAGCCTTCATCAAATCTTCACCCCCGCTTGAAAGACTAGTCACCAGCAGGGCGAGAAACGCTCACAGCAAATACCCCGTCCAAAACTATGCTTAACCCCCGCAAAAGTGGCAATATAAGCATGGAGACTTTTTGCCGGAACACCGGCACTACACCAACAGGAAGTTAACTCGCATGGCATTCAACAAGATTGCACAGGACCGCCCCCGCGTCCTTATCGTCGGCGGCGGCTACGTCGGCTTCACCGTCGCAAAGAAGATCCAGAAGGTCATCAAGGAGTCCGGCGGCGTCGTCACCGTTGTCGACCCCAACCCCTACATGACCTACCAGCCCTTCCTCCCCGAAGTTGCAGCAGGCTCCATGGAAGGCCGTAACGCCACCGTACCCCTGCGCCAGCACCTGCGCGACTCAGAAATCATCGGCGGCCGCGTCGTAGCCATCAACCACGCGACCAAGACCGCGACCATCGAACCCATCAACGCCGGTGAAACCTTCGAACTGACCTACGACGAAATCGTCCTGGGCGCAGGCGCCGTCACCCGTGCCTTCCCCATCCCCGGCCTGGCCGAGGTTGCCATCGGCATGAAGACCGTTGAAGAAGCAGTATCTGTTCGCAACTGGGTTCTCGAGCGCATCGAAATCGCCTCCCTGACCACCGACGAGGACGAGCGCCGTCGCGCCCTCACCTTCGTCATCGTCGGCGGCGGTTTCGCAGGTGTTGAAACCATCTCCGAACTCGAAGACATGGCCCGTGAAGCTGTTAACCGCAACGACCGCCTGCGCATCTCAGACCTGCGCTTCGTCATGGTTGAAGCAGCCCCCCGCATCATGCCCGAGGTCCCCGCAGACCGCGCCGAAAAGGTTGTCGCTGAACTGCGCGCCCGCGGCATCGAGGTCCTGCTTAACACCTCACTCTCCGACGCTACCGACGGTCACCTACAGCTCATCAACATGGGCGACAAGTCACCCGCCGGTGAACTCGACACCGACACCCTGATCTGGACTGCCGGCGTAGCAGCATCCCCCATGCTCAAGGACACCGACTTCCCCATCGACGAGCGCGGCCGCGTGCGTGTGCAGGCTGACCTGCGCGTTGCTGGCGATGAGGGCATCATCGAGGACGCCTGGGCAGCAGGCGACAACGCAGCTGTACCCGACCTCTCCGGTGGCGGCGTCGGCGGCTTCTGCGTACCTAACGCCCAGCACGCCTCCCGCCAGGCCCTCAAGCTGGCAGAAAACCTGCTGGCCAAGCGCCGCGGGGAAGCTCTGACCGACTACTACCACGAGACTATCGGCGTTGTCGCCGGCCTGGGGCTGTGGAAGGGCGTAGCTAACTTCAAGGGCAAGACTATCGGCGGCCCCCTGGCCTGGCTCATGCACCGCGGCTACCACGGTACCGCTATCCCCACCACCGAGCGTACCGCCCGTGTTATGGCCACCTGGGCCCTGAACCAGATCTTCGGCCGTGATACCTCATCGATCCGTCACCAGCGTTCACCCCGCCGTGCCTTCCAGCAGGCTACCGGCACCGCACCCGAGAAGACCAAGGCAAAGCTCTAGGAACTTTTCTGGTATAAATGTATAAGCGATAGCGCTCGCTGGGGTTCACCCTGCGGGCGCCCGCTCAAGGCCCTATAGCCCAATTGGCAGAGGCAGAGGACTTAAAATCCTTGTGTTCCGGGTTCGAGTCCCGGTGGGGCTACAAAAAAGAGAGTACGCCATAATGCGCGAAGCGCAGGCGTACTCTCTTTTTTGTAGCCTGGCGTTCAAAATTGCCACCGATGTGGCGATTTTAGCCAGCTGAAACTGTGCTGACGCCATAATGCGCGAAGCGCAGGCGTACTCTCTTTTTTGTTGCCTGGCGTTAAGCGTGCGGGTAACACTTGCATGGCATATCGTTAAACGATAATATCGATAAGCAATAGTATTGAAAAACGATATGTGGTTGGTGTTGGGGGTTCATAAGAACAACCCCCATCCGGCCAGTAAGGAGGCAACTGTGCCTACTGATGCTCCCAGAAAGAAAAATTTCTGGTCGATGGATGTAACTGCACTAGCTCTGCTCTGCAGTCTGTTTCTCGTCACCTACATCCTGAATGTATTTGTCGATCGGAAGTTCCATACCTTCCTCAGCCCGGCAATTGAAGGCGGAATCAGCTTTGACCTGGCAGCCGGAGGTCCCTTTGCGTACTTAATGACAGGTTTTGTGCTCAAGTCGGTGAGCCTGTTTGTCGCTATCTGGGGTATGTGGTTCATATTGAATCGCATTAAGAGGGGGCAGTTATACTCCCAAAAGACGTCACAAGGTGCTGCTCTTGTAGCTTATGCAGTGCTTGGTTGGCTAGTTGGCAGCGGAGTCGAAGATATGGGTAATAACTTCCTGGCACACCGCCTTGGCTTGGACGAGCAGTGGAGTGGCGGCTTGCTTACCAATACTTCAGTCATGGTTCTTGTCTTCCTGTTGCTTGCAATGCTCTACGTGCTGCAACGGTCGATTCGTCAGGCAATTGAGCTTCAGAAAGAGATCGATGACCTTGTCTGATTCGATTGAAAGTAGCGGTAAGTATATCCATTGCAATCTGGGTGTTTTGCTGGAGCAACGTTCTATGACGCTGCTTGAGCTATCAGACCGGGTTGGGGTAACAGTTGCTAATCTTTCTAAACTCAAAAACAATCGTGCGAAAGCTATACGGTTTAGTACGCTCCTTGCTATATGCGAAGTGCTGGAATGTACACCTGGTGACCTTTTAAGTATCGGGAGGTAGTAGCTGTGGCCCCTAAGGTTTTCGATAGAGTAGAAGTTATGAAGACACCTCATCTCTATGCCGTTGACCTCGATGGAACCCTGCTGACCGACCACAAGACCTATAAGCACGAGCAGCTGGATCACGTCCTGACCCTGCTAGCTGAGCAGGGCTCATCCCTGGCGGTAGCAACGGGTAATCAGATGCCGAAAATTGAGCAGTATCTTGCCGGTCACGAGCATCACGAGAACCTCTACTACATTGCAGAGAACGGTGCCATTATCCATAACCGGGGCACTGATTTAGCCCTGTGGGGTTTTACCCCCGAACTGGTTCAACAGTGTCTGGCAGCCCTAGAAGGCTTCCCAGCCCTGGGTATTATTTTGTCCTGCCGCCACCACTCCTTTGTGCCCAGCGACCGCTTGGCAACTATCGCGGGGCGAGTGCATGAGCAAGTGGCCAAGGCGGGAATTGATTTACCCGGGTGGGACCCGCAGGATCCCATTACGGCCATCCGTCCTTTCTACCCCAATGTGGAAGCCATCGATGATCCGAGCACTATGACCGAAACCGTGGTGAAGATTGCCCTGAACGCTGACCCCGGTGAGGGTATCTATGAGACCATTGAGAAACTTCATGCCGCCCTACCGGCAGGGGTTGCGGCAACCTCCAGCGGGTTTGGTGCTATCGACCTGATTATCGAGGGCAACCACAAGGGCCACGGCCTGGCCTGGTTGGCTGACCACCTGGGGCTGGCTGCTGAGCAGACCACAGCCTTTGGTGACTCTGGCAACGACCTTGAGATGTTTAGCTACGCCGGGCGCGCTATCGCCATGGAACACTCCGACCCGGTTCTCGCCCCGGTCACCGACCTAACCATCGGTTCGAACAACGATGGAGCCGTCCTTAACTTTCTTGAAGCTGAACTGACTGCCTAAACCGCAGCTACTCACGCCCTGAGAAAAACGGGCAGAAATACCGGCCAAGATTCGGTAGGGTAGAAGACAAGACATTTACCACGACTACTTATTACCACTAGGAGACAACAGCCGTGGCAGGTAACCCCCTGATTAACAACATGACTAAGCCCGCTGGCGATCCCCGCTTCGGGCAGTTCGGTGCTGGCGGCACCACTACCGCCAACCCCTATGGCCAGCAGGTTCAGAGCCCCTACGGCACCTACCAGCAGGGTAGCTACACCCAGCAGGCTCCCTATGGCTACGAGAACCAGCAGGTATCGGCTGGCCAGCTCAACGACATGTACAACGCCGGTACCGCTGGCCCGGTTGATACCAACCGCATCACTATCAACGACATCATCATGAAGACCGGCCTGAACCTGGGCCTGGTTGTCGTGGGTGCTGTTATCTCCTGGTACATGCCCATCCTCATGTTCGTCGGTTTCATCGGCGGCCTGGTGCTGGGCTTCGTTAACGCCCTGAAGAAGAAGGTCTCACCTGCCCTGGTGATGACTTATTCCTTGATGGAAGGCCTGCTGCTGGGCGGTTTCTCCCTCATGTTTGAGGCATCCTACCCCGGTATCGTGGTTCAGGCTGTTCTGGCAACCGTCATCGTATTCGCAACCATTCTGGCGCTCTACAGCTCCGGTAAGGTGCGGGCAACTCCCAAACTGACCCGCTTCTTTATGATTGCAACGATTTCCTACGCCGTCTTCTGCCTAGTCAACCTCGTTGCATCCTTCTTCTTCGACTTCAACGCTCGCGGTGTTGAGGTAATGGGTGTTCCCCTGGGTCTAATCATCGGCCTCTTCGCCGTGCTGCTGGCTACCTACTCCCTGCTGCTGGACTTCACCCACGCCTCTGACGCCATTAAGATGGGCGCCCCCGAGCGGGAGTCCTGGCGCATTGCCTTCGGCCTGATCGTGTCACTGGTCTGGCTCTACGTCGAGATCCTGCGCGTTCTCTACTACGTACGCTCTATGGCAGATGACTAAAATCTAGGCTCTCTCTGGCCCGCTAGGAAAGAAGCGTAGCCCGGGGTAGAAGCACCTCTGCTTCTGCCCCGGGCTTTTCTGTGCCGTGCCCCAGCTGCGGGGGAGGGGCAGGAGGATCCGGTAGGACGCACCCGCCCGGCTTCATGGGGCGAGTTTGGTCACGCTTGTGCCCGGGATGCGGGCAGGCAAGGGACAGATAGTAAGGAAACGTGGGAAGATGGAAAGTATGAGTGTCATTATTCCTGAACCCTCTGCCCGGCAGAGTGAATCTGACCGTCAGGTACCTTTTGCCTTGCAGACGGCAGCAGCCTGGTCTTGGCGACTGATGATTGTAGGTATCGTAGCCGCAGCCCTTTACTGGATGCTGGCTAAGATTTCCCTCATCGTCATTTCAATCATGATTGCGGCCCTGCTGGCCGGTCTCATGTCGCCGGTTGTCTACTTCCTCCGTCGCAACAGAATCCACGCCGGTATCGCTACCGCAATCACTGAACTGGGTCTTATCGCCGGTGTCATTGGTCTGCTAGCGCTGGTAGGCCAGCAGCTGACCGCCGGTTTCTCCTCCCTATCTGACCAGGTTGTCGAGGGCTGGAACCAGATTGTTGCCATGCTCAACAATCTGCCTATCGACCTGGGGGCAGACAAGATTGACCAGTACATCAGCCAGCTGGTCACCACCTTGCAGGACAACACCTCCAGCATCCTCAACGGGGTAGCCAGCGTCGGTTCTACCGCAGCCGATATCGGTACCGGCATGGTAATTGTTCTCTTCACCCTCATCTTCTTCCTCATGGAAGGTGAACGGATCTGGCTCTTCATCGTCAAGCTCTTCCCCCGCAACGCCCGCCGCGCTGTCAACGGTGCTGGCCGTCGCGGCTGGACCTCACTGGTTTCCTATGTGCGCGTGCAGGTCTTCGTGGCCGCAGTTGACGCCATCGGTATTGGCCTCTCAGCCTTCTTCCTGGGCGTCCCCCTGGCGCTGCCCCTGGGCGTCCTGGTTTTCCTGGGCTCCTTCATTCCCGTCGTCGGTGCGCTCCTGACCGGAATTATCGCCGTCCTGCTAGCCCTGGTCGCTAACGGCCTGGTCAACGCCCTTATCATGCTGGCTATGGTGCTGATTGTGCAGCAGATTGAATCCAACATTCTTCAGCCTCTGGTGATGGGCAAGGCAGTTGCCCTGCACCCCCTGGCCGTCGTCATCGTTGTGGTCGCAGGCTCCATGCTCTACGGCATCGTCGGCGCCCTATTCGCCGTGCCCGTCCTGGCCGTGGTCAACACCGTGATCCGCTACCTGGCTGGCCGCGAATGGGAGCACGACCCCGATATTCGCGAAGAGGAGTTCCTCTACCCTCACGAGATTAAACGCCGCGAGAAAAAGGCCATCGCTGAGAAGGTCAAGGAACGCCTCAACCGTATTAAGGAAGCCGAAAAGGCCGATGAAGATGCTCTAGAGGCCATTAACAACGGCGCCCAGAAGTAAGAGACAAGACGAGGTAACGATGCAAGAAGCACCCGCCCCGGTTGAGCTCCCCGTGAGCCTAGGCCAGATTGAAGATGCCGCCCGCCTACTCGACGGCGTCATCGAACGCACCCCCGTTGCTCACTCACGTGCCCTGAGCGAGCAGATTGGCTCGGAGGTCTTCCTTAAGTGTGAAAACCTTCAGCGATCGGGCTCCTTCAAGGTACGCGGTGCCTACGTGCGCATGGCTAAGCTCACCGAGGCCGAAAAGGCCGTGGGTGTGGTGGCAGCATCGGCAGGAAACCATGCCCAGGGCGTAGCCCTGGCCGCCTCTCGTCTTGGCATCGCAGCCCGTATCTACATGCCCCAGGGGGCAGCCCTGCCCAAGATCGCCGCCACCCGCAGCCACGGAGCTGAGGTTGTGCTGCACGGCGTGAACGTAGACGAGGCTCTAGCCGAAGCCAAGCGCTACGCCGAAGAAACCGGCGCCGTCTTCGTACACCCCTTCGACAACGAAGATATCATCGCGGGCCAGGGCACCCTGGGCCTAGAGATTCTTGAGCAGGTTCCGGACGTCGATACCATCTTGGTGGGCGTTGGCGGCGGCGGCCTGCTGGCGGGGCTCTCTATCGCGGTGCGCTCGCTGGAAGAAAAGCTAGGGAAAAAGATCCGTATTATTGGTGTGCAGGCCGAGCACGCGGCAGCCTACCCGCCCTCCCTGGCAGCGGACGCACTTGTGCCCTTGAAGAAGGTCTCCACCATCGCCGACGGTATCGCGGTGGGCCGCCCTGGCCAGCTTCCCTTCACCATCATCAAGAACCTGGTGGATGACGTCCACACCGTCTCCGAAGACGAGATTGCCCGCGCCCTCATTTTCCTGATGGAACGCAACAAGCTGGTCGTTGAACCGGCCGGTTCGGTCTCGGTGGCGGCGGTCATGAGCGGTTCCCTCAAGGAAAAGTACGGTGATTTGGGCACCACGGTCTGCCTACTCTCGGGCGGCAACATCGACCCCATGCTCATGCTCAAGGTCATCCAGCGAGGCCTCTCAGCTGCGGGCCGTTACATGACCGTCAAGCTCATGCTCAACGACCGCCCCGGCGAGCTCACCACCATCTCCCGCATCATCTCGGAGCATGACGCCAACGTCACCGGCGTAGACCACACCCGCGTGGGTGGGGCCCTGTCCATGGGCGATGTCTCCATCACCATCGACATGGAAACCAAGGGCGTAGAGCACTGCCAGGAGGTCATTGCAGCCCTGGAAGCTGAGGGCTATAAGCCGATTGTGGTCTACTAAAAGATTTCTGAGACGCAGAATATTTGCCTTTGCCTGCGACCCTCTCACCGGTTCGTTGCGCTCACAAGTGATTCACGCCAGCCCCGAAAGCCAGCAGGTTGCCGGCAAATATCCTGCGCCTGAATCTTTGCCCCTCAACGCAGACTGAAGCCCGGGCGTCCGCCCCTCGAAGGAGGGGAAGGACGCCCGGGCTTCAGTTTTATCTACCGGCGGGTTTTAGCCCTGGAAGGGCTTAGCAGAGACAATCTTGACGGGGATCTGCTTGCCATTGGGGGCTTCGTAGAAGAGTTCGTCGCCTACCTTGTGGCCGTTAATGGCGGCACCCATGGGGGACTTCTCCGAGAAGACCTGCAGGTCGGAGCCACCGACCAGGGTGTCGGCTACTTCGCGGGAGCCGAGCAGGAAGGTCATGGTCTTGCCGGCAATATCGGCTTCAACGACCATGCCGGGCTCAACTACGCCGTCATCGGCTGCGGGCTTATCTGATACCTGGGCGGTTTCGAGCAGGTGCTGCAGCTGCTTGATGCGGCCCTCGTTCTTGCCCTGTTCTTCGCGGGCTGCATGGTAGCCGCCGTTTTCCTTGAGGTCGCCCTCGTCGCGGGCCGCTGAGATACGGTCGATAATTTCCTGGCGGTAGGGGCCGGAGAGGTACTCAAGCTCAGCCTTGAGCTTGTCGTAGGCTTCCTGAGTGAGCCAAGCGCCTTCGTTTTCTGCCATGTGTTTACTCCTTGTCAGCAAGGCCCCGAAACCGTTGTGGCTGGGGACCCTGTATACGGACGGGGCTAGTGAGGGCCCCGTATAAAAGGTCAGTCGTGAGCCTAGTCTACCCACAGGCGGGGTAAGCTCCCTAACTTTACCCCTAGAGAGAAAGGGCTTTAGTTAACCTTCCAGCAGCTATCGACGGTGGCTGTGGTTGCTTCACCTAGTACCCTAAACTGTACGGTCTGCACCGAGATGCCGTTCCCGTTGTCGTCGGCGTAGGGGCCGATAGCGACTTCCTTCCAGCCGACGGGGGCACCTGCGGTGTTCAGGGCCTTAACAGCGCAGACAGCGGTGTCTTCAGCTCGTTTGCTCACCTCAAAGGTAACTGAGACTTCATCAGCGCTGGTGAGGGTAAAACCAACATCACGACCGGTGGGATCATCGCTGGAGTCCGACTGTACCCAGACCACAAAGGCGATGCCCACCAGTACAGCTACCAGGGTCAACCCGTACCAGAACCACTGGGGTAGGGCAGTACGCTGGCGGGTTGTGCCATAACGGGCGGATAGGTCAGGGGAGGTCATCGACCCACACCTTTCATACGGGGTAATAGAGAAGGAAGGCGGCTCCGTTAAGACGGGTAGAATTGACCAGTGTCTTTGAATGCGGGCCTTCCTCATTTACGATACCCCAAACATTACTCGAGCCACCTTCGCACAAATGGAGTTTTGCATGAGCAGCACTGAATCACCCGCACCCGGTTTTGACCCGTCCCTGCTGGCCCCCTTGAAAGAGGACTACACCGGCCTGCGTATTCTGGCCGTTCACGCCCACCCCGACGACGAATCCTCCAAGGGCGCCGCCACCATGGCCGCCTATGTAGCCCGCGGTGCCCGCGTGATGGTGGCGTCCATGACCGGTGGCGAACGAGGAGACATCCTCAACGAAGTGGTCAAGAGCAACCCGGCTGCCCACCGTGACCTGGCAGGCGTCCGCCGTCTTGAGATGAAGCAGGCCGCCGCCGTGCTGGGTATTGAGCACCGCTGGATCGGTTTTGTTGATTCGGGCCTGCCCGAGGGTGACCCCCTGCCCCCGCTGCCCTACGGCTCTTTTGCCAGCCTGCCCCTGGAGCAGGCGTCCGCCCCGCTCGTGCGCCTGGTACGAGACTTTAAGCCCCACGTCATCCTCACCTACGACGAAATTGGCGGCTACCCCCACCCCGACCACATCATGACCCACCGGGTCTCCATGGAAGCCTTCGAGAAGGCGGGGGACGCGGACGCCTACCCCGGTACCGGTGAGCCCTGGCAGGTTTCCAAAATCTACTACGACCGGGCCTTCAATTACGACCGCATGCTGGCTTTCCACCACTATCTCGAAGAAGCAGGCCTGGAGTCCCCCTTCGCACAGTGGATTGCCATGTCAATGGAAGAAGACATTGAGGGGCACCGCCCGCCGGTCTCCCGCCACCAGGCCACCACCCGGATCTCATCGGCAGACTTCTTTGAGAAACGAGATGAGGCCCTGCACGCCCACCAGTCCCAGGTCGCCCCAGACTCAGCCTTCTTTGCCGTCTCTCCCGAGATGCAGCGTAAAATCTGGCCCTTCGAAGACTACGTGCTGGCCCACAGCCGAGTGAAGAGCGAGGCGCCGGAAACCTGCTTCTCAACCGGTATCGACTACCGCTCCTAAAGACAGGAAAGGCCCAGCCCCACCGCGTAGAATAGGGGTGACCGCCTAAAGGCGGCCCCTGCGCCCCAGACCCAGACCAGAGGAAACCTTGACAGTGTCAGCCCTGATTCCTGTATCTCTTACGATTCTTGCAGCCGAAGCGACCCCCACCGTCATTACCACGGTCAACCCCGACGGGTCCTTCCGCGGCTCACCCGGTATCGTGGGCTTCATCGTCACCTTCTGCCTGGCAATCGCCATCGTGTTGCTGGGGCTAGATTTGACCCGCCGCGCTCGCCGTCTGCGCTACCGCAGTGAATATGCCATTGCCCGTGAGGCTGAGGAACGGGCAGCAGCTGAGGCCGCCGCGCAGGGGAAAACCAAGGAGCCGGTTCATGCCACCGTGCGCGATGAGGCAGTGGTGGCGCAGGATCACCTGCGCCGCCCCCACTAGTTTCTTCGAGAAGATAAACTCAAGGACGCCCTACCCGGCCCGGGTACGGCGTCCTTTAGTTTTGAAGGTCACGGGGTGCGCCTATACAAAGATGCAGAACATGACTGCAATGTAGTGCTGGATGAAGCCGAGCACCGTAAAGACATGGAAGAGCTCGTGGAACCCGAAAATATGTGGGGCCATAGCGGGTCGCTTGGTGCCGTAGAAGACCGCGCCGATGATGTAGCTGGCCCCGCCGGTGGCGATGAGAATAGTGGCGACGGGGGAGACCTGCCAGAAATCCCCCAGGTAGAAGACCGCCATGAGCCCCATGACAACGTAGATGGGGGTATAGAGCCAGCGGGGAGCCCCGGTCCAAAAGACTCTGAAGAGGGTGACCGATAGGGCGCAGCCCCAGATACTCCAGAGCAGCACCGCCTGCTGAGCGCCTTCTAGGAGGGTGAGGGCTACCGGGGTGTAAGTACCCGCAATGAGCAGGGTGATGTTGGCGTGGTCCAGACGTTTGAGTAGCATACGGGCCCTAGCTGACCAGAAGCCCCGGTGGTAGATACCGGAGATGCCGAAGAGCAGGACGCCGGTGAGGGCAAAAATGGCGCACCCGACGCCCACCAGGCCACCGCCGGAGAGGGCAATGAGCACGATGCCGGCGATAAAGGCGACGGGCGCGAAACCCGCATGAATCCAGCCGCGCAGCAGGGGCTTACCGTTCTCACGGTAGAAGTCGATGACTTCACGCTGAACATCGGTGAGCCGGTCAAGGACGCTCTGGTGGGGTGTAGTTGAGGAGCCGGTGGTCTGAGAACGGTGAACACGTGAAGCCATATATTTAGTATGGCAGGTCAAAATAAGTGCGGTCTAGGGGGGGAGCTAGAAGCTGAACCTGCGGGCAAGGAGCCCAGGGCGCCGTCCGCCTAACCATCGCAGACGAGGCTAAGGAGCCTACCCGCTCCGGTCTTACAGGTAGAATGAGCAGGTAAGAAACCCGGCCACCTTCAGACCAGGAGCAGCATATGAAGCTACCGCAGCCACTGTACACGGTGTATGAGCGGTCCCTGATTTCTGGGATTCCAGCGGAGAAACTGCCCCAGCATATCGGTGTGCTGGTTGATGGTAACCGCCGCTGGGCTGCCCTGCTGGGGGAGAGCACTAAGCACGGCCACGAGGCCGGTGCTGCCCGTATTATCGAGTTTTTGGGCTGGTGTACGGAGCTCAAGATTCCGATGGTCACCCTCTATATGCTCTCGACCGAGAACCTCAAGCGCAGCAGTGATGAGCTCAATGATCTGGTTGAAGTTATTGAGGGGTTCGTGGGAAAGCTAGCTGCCAGCGGTCTAGCCCGCATTCGCCCGGTGGGTCAGCTCGAATCCCTACCTACCAGCCTGCGCTCTGCTTTCGAGGTGGCCGTTGAGCAAACAGCGGCTGTGAGCGGCTTACAGGTCAATATCGCTGTTGGCTACGGTGGGCGCCAGGAGATTACGGACGCCGTGCGCGGCCTACTGCGGGAAGCAGCAGCTTCGGGGCACAGCCTGGACGAACTCGCAAAGAGCCTGACCAGTGACGATATTTCCCGCCACCTCTACACCAGTGGCATGCCCGACCCCGATCTCTTAATTCGCACCTCTGGCGAGCAGCGTCTCTCTGGCTTTATGACCTGGCAGTCGGCCTACTCCGAGTTCTATTTCTGCGAAGCCCTATGGCCGGACTTCCGCCGGGTTGATTTTCTGCGAGCCCTGCGTGACTACGCTCAGCGCCAGCGCAGGTTCGGCTCCTAACAGCGGCCGGGAGCAAATGTGCTCGAAGAGATATATAACCTAGCAGTAGAGGGTCTGGGCGGACGCTGGCAGTCGGCTCTTGCCTGTGTGCTCCTGGTTTGGGTGGTGGCGTGCTACCTGATAGCAACTGCCCGCCTGTGGGTGATTGATGTGCGTGAGCACCGTCTTCCTGACCGCATCGTCCTTCCCCTCTACGCCCTGCTTGGCCTACCCCTCTTTGGGGTGATCCTACTAGCTTCCCCCGATTCCTTTGCCCAGGCTAAGCAGACAGCCTATGGGGCAGCGGTGATGCTTGGTTTCTACGCGCTCATGCGCCTAGCATCTCGCGGGGCCCTTGGATTAGGCGATGTAAAACTGGCCGGGGTACTGGGCCTGCTCTTGGCCTATTTTTCGCCCCTGAACCTGCTCTGGGGCAACCTGCTTATTTTCCTCACCGGCGGACTATATTCTCTAGCGCTCATACTGACTCGTCGCGCTACCGGCCGTACCCACATAGCCTTCGGTCCCTTCATGCTGTTAGGCACCACCATCGCTCTTTTCTTCCCAGCAACCTAACTAGCCAAGCGCGGCCGGCTGCCACGGACGTCCGCACTGCCCCCACGAAAGGACACTATGCCTACCCCACCATTCATTACCGACCTGCGGGCTAAAATCGGCTCTGACATGCTGTGGCTCTCTGGTGCTACGGCTGTGATTCAGCGGGATAACGGCGATATTCTGCTGGTTCGTCGCAGCGACACCGGGGCCTGGACGCCGGTCACCGGCATTGTCGACCCCGGTGAGAACCCAGCCCTGACCTGCCTGCGGGAGGCTGAAGAAGAAGCCGGGGTAGTTATCGAAGTCGTGGGTTTTGCCCAGCTGAAAGCCGACCCACCCATGACCTTCGATAACGGGGATCGCTGCCAGTTCCTCGATCACACCTTTTACTGCCGCTACATCTCGGGGCAGGCCCGGGTCAATGACGAGGAATCTAGCCAGGTGCGCTGGGTACCGGTGGACCAGCTGCCTGACTACTGTAGCGAACGCATGCTCGATAGAATCGATGCCGCCCTGCACTGGCAGAACGGCGCCCGATTCGATCTGGAAGCCAGATAATTAGGCCTCGGCTGAGAGCTTACGCAGGAGCTCAACCAGCAGGGTGCGTTCAACAGGGGTCAGCTTTTCTGCCCACCGGGCCTCTAGCTGGTTCTGCTGGGCGAAGATGGAGCTGACGAACTCGGTGCCAGCGGGGGTAAGCTCAACGAGGGTACCACGGCCGTCCTCGGGGTCCTTAGCCTTGGTAATCAACCCCTTGGTTTCTAGGGGCTTACTGATATTCGAAACAGCGGCCCTGGTCATACCGGTGATGTTGGCCAGGGAGCTAGCTGAGGTTGCACCGGAATGCCAGAGAGCAAACAGCACCCGGTAGGCTGCCCAAGAGCTCCCCGCAGGGCGGTGTACCTTAGACTCAAAATCGTGGGTGATAGCCACAGAAGCGCGGTTGAGTGACATAGCGAGTAGGGTGGCATCAATATTGACGGGAGCCTCAGACTGGTGGGTGAGATTATCTCCGACCCGGTCGATAAAAGACCAGTAGGTGTGGTTACGGGGTGACGGTTCCATTCCTTAAGCCTACTCATTGCGGGGCCAGGACGGAAAAATTAGCCCCCTATTCCAGGCCCGAGGCGTGGTGCGTGCGCCATCTATCAGTCTGGTCTTGACCGACAGGATGCTCGGGGTTAGTCTCTAAGAAATCCCTGAGATAGCAGGTGCAGCGATGATGCTGCAGAAGGAAGAAATATGCAGACTACCAACAAAGACGTTGTCATTATCGGCGCTGCCCGTACACCCCAGGGTAAGATTATGGGCTCCCTATCATCCTTGAGCGCCGTTGAGCTGGGTACCACTGCTCTTGCCAAGGCCCTAGCTGCTGCGGGGGTTGCCCCCGAATACATCGAGGCAGTTATCTTTGGCCAAGTTGTGCAGGCGGGTGCGGGGCAGAATCCCGCCAAGCAGACCGCCAGCGCCGCCGGTATTCCTTTGACGACTCCGGCGGTCACCGTTAACAGTGTCTGCTTATCGGGGCTACGTGCAGTCATGGACGCCGCCCGCCTGATTCGTGCAGGTGAGGTTCAGGTTGCGGTTGCCGGGGGCCAGGAATCTATGTCTCGGGCGCCCTTTCTGTTGCCGGACTTCCGCTCGGGCCGGGTCTTTGGTGCTACCGGGGTTCTGGACGCTGTAGAACGCGATGCCCTCACCGACGCTCAGAGTGGCGAGTCGATGGGGGTGCTGACCGAGGGCTCTAACGCTGATTTTGAGCTAACCCGTGAGCAGCAAGATGAAATCGCCGCTGCCTCCCACCAGCGAGCTCACGCGGCGGCGTCCGCAGGGCTTTTTGAGGCCGAAATAGCTCCGGTGCAGGTGCAAGGACGCCGCGGGCAGGTAACTGAGGTCACCGCCGACGAAGGAGTTCGTGAGGGAACCACGGTGGAGATTCTTGCACAGCTGCGCCCCGCTTTTGACAAGGACGGCACTATCACCGCGGGGAATGCCTCCCCGCTGTCTGATGGTGCAGCTGCCCTGATGCTCTCCACCCGAGAATTTGCCGAAGAAAACGGAATCAAGCCGCTTGCAACCGTCCTCGCCTGGGCCAACACAGCAGGCCCAGAGAACGTGCTGCACTACCAGCCTTCCCGCGCTATTGCAGCTGCCCTCAAGAAGGCAGGGCTTACGGCAGCTGACCTTGATCATGTTGAGATTAACGAGGCCTTTGCGGCGGTATCGGCTGTGTCTATCCGTGAGCTGGGGCTGGAAGCGGAGAAAGTCAACCCTCATGGCGGCGCTATCGCATTAGGGCATCCGGTGGGGGCATCCGGTGCCCGTCTGGTTGTGCATGCAGCCCACACCCTGAATCAAACACCCGAAGCTACCTATGCGGCAGTAGCTCTCTGCGGAGGTGGTGGCCAGGGAGACGCCCTCATTCTGGGCAAGGTATAGCCAGCCTGGCCAGATGGTCCCAAACACTGGGCCCCTGCCCTGTCAGAAGTAGAGATATAGAAAGGCTGGCCCCCGAGAATTCCTCGGGGGCCAGCCTTTACTCGGTGGAAAAGCAGGGTTAGAAGTTACCTAGCATCTTGGTGACGTCCAGAGCCTCATCAAGCTGGGCCTCGGCGACCTCACCGCGCTCAACATAACCCAGGGCGATGACGGCCTCGCGCACGGTGGTCTTGTTGGCCACTGAGTACTTAGCGATCTTGGCTGCTGCCTCGTAACCAATGAGCTTGTTCATGGGGGTCACGGTTGAGGGGGATGCCTCAGCCAGGAAGCGGGCACGCTCCACGTTGGCTTCCAGACCGTCAATCATCTTGTCGGCCATCACGCGGGAGGTGTTGGCCAGCAGGCGGATGGACTGGAGCAGGTTGGCAGCCATGACGGGGATACCCACGTTCAGCTCGAAGGCCCCGTTGGTGGAGGACAGGGCGATGGTGGTGTCGTTACCGATAACCTGAGCGCAGACCATAATGGCTGCCTCACAAATCACGGGGTTGACCTTGCCGGGCATGATGGAGGAACCGGGCTGCAAATCGGGGATATGTAGCTCGCCCAGGCCGGTGTTGGGGCCTGAGCCCATCCAACGAATATCGTTGTTGATCTTCATGAAGGAGTAGGCGATATTACGCAGCTGGCCGGAGGCCTCAATCAGGCCATCGCGGTTGGCCTGGGCCTCAAAGTGGTTGCGGGCCTCGGTCAGGGGCAGGCCGGTTTCTTCAGCCAGAAGTTCAATGACGCGGGCAGAGAAGCCATCGGGGGTGTTGATGCCGGTTCCCACAGCGGTGCCACCCAGGGGTACCTCAGCAACGCGGGGCAGGGAGGCATGGATGCGCTCAACCCCGTAGCGGACCTGGGCTGCGTAGCCGGAGAACTCCTGGCCTAGGGTCACAGGGGTGGCATCCATCAGGTGGGTGCGGCCGGACTTGACGACGTCCTTGAACTCTACAGCCTTGCGCTCCAGGGACTCAGCCAGGTATTCCAGGGCCGGGACCAAATTCTTGAGCAGGGCCTCAGTAGCAGCTACGTGCACGGAGGTGGGGAAGACGTCGTTGGAGGACTGGGAGGCATTGACGTGGTCGTTGGGGTGAACCTCGACGTCCTGGCCCTCCAGAGCCTGGTTAGCCAGGGTTGCCAGCACCTCGTTGGTGTTCATGTTGGAGGAGGTGCCAGAGCCGGTCTGGAAGACGTCGATGGGGAAGTGTTCATCGTAGTCACCGGCAGCTACCTTATCTGCAGCATCGCGGATAGCTGCGGCGCGGGTGGTGTCAAGAACACCCAGCTCTTCGTTGGCGCTTGCTGCTGCCTTCTTAATGAGGGCCAGGGCGCGGATGTGGGCAGACTCCAGTGTCTGGCCTGAGATGGGGAAGTTTTCAACGGCACGCTGGGTCTGGGCGCGGTAGAGGGCATCTACGGGTACGCGGACCTCACCCATGGTGTCGTGTTCAATGCGGTATTCAGTGTTTTCAGCCATACTGCCTAGTCTAATACGCCGCCGTGACGGCTGTCGCACTGGCCGTAAAAATGACGCAAGAGCAGGCTCTGCGCCGAATGCGGAGTACAGCCCGGCTGGAGATTCTAGATAGTAATCAGCGGTGAGGAGGAGTAGACCAGGTCGGCTTTGCCGTCGGCTAGGTGGTAGAAGACGCCAATAACGGCCAGGGATCCATCTTCGATACCTTCGCGGATGATCCCGGACTGCTCGGCAATACGGGCAGCGGTCTGACGGGTATGCTCAATCACCATATCGTTGATGGTGGCCCCCTCGGGTAGCTCCGGGGAGATAACCGACGGCAAAATACCTTCCACCAGGTTGCGGATAAAACCACCGGGCATTTCACCCTCCACCAGGGCCTTGTGGGTGGCGGTAATAGCACCACAGGAGTCATGGCCCAGCACCATAATCAGCGGGGTCTTGAGCTCCCCGCTGGCGTATTCCAGGGAGCCGAGTACGGCGTCGTCCAGTACCTGCCCGGCAGTACGTACCACGAAGGCGTCGCCCAGGCCCAGGTCAAAAATAATTTCAGCTGCTAGGCGGGAATCGCCACAGCCGAAAATAGCGGCGAAGGGGTGCTGGCCGGCTACGAGTTCAGCGCGACGGGCTGCGTCCTGGTGGGGGTGGGAGCGGTTGCCCGCCACAAAGCGGGCATTGCCCTCAACAAGTCGCTCCCAGGCCTGGACGGGGGTTTCGATGGCGGTCATGGCAGGCGTCCTTTCGCAGCGGTTTAGCTTTAACCTAGCAATCTGCCCGGCCGATGGTGTGTGTAAGGCGAATTACATTTTAAAGCAGGACGCCGGTGGGCGGCTTACTGAATTCCGCTTGAGGGAGTGGGAGAAGCCGTGGAAGTAGGAGCCTTCATGTAGGCGACAGTAGCCTCAGCCAGGGCCTGGAACTCGGCTGCCTCAGCTTCGCCCTTGAGAATGACGGTGGTGCCGTCCACCTCACCGATGTAGAAGGTGGTGATCTTGTCTTTATCGTCATCATCGACGAGGGAACGCACGTCCCAGTCCACACCACCAGCTTGAACCGTAGCCTCGGGTACCGCCTGCCCCACTGTTTGCGCAATCCAGGTGGGGTTGGTGTCCTGCGCCTGAATCAGCTCAATAAAGTCGCTGGTAGGAGTCACCTGGCCGGTGGACCAGTAGTTGATACCGTCTGCCTGGCCGGTAACCCAGCGAGCGTAGTTGTAGTGCCAGCCCTCCTGCTCGGCGGCGGCAACGGGGTAGCCAGCCTGGTTGCTTGCTTCATAAGCGATGACCGGCAGGTCAACGGTGGGCCGGTAGGGGTTCTTGTTGGGCTGCGGCATCAGCCAGATCACCGGTAGCAGCAGCAGCACCATGACAATCATCGAAATTACCATGTTACGGGCGGGCGCATTGATACGGGCCGCCTGTTTTTTGGTAATTTGCGGGATGACCTGCTCGGTGGTGTCCGGGGCCTGGGTTTCAGGGGCGGACGCCTGGGGCTGGGGCTGCTTGCTAGGGTTAGTCGATGAAGTCACGCCTCCTATTCTGGTCTATAAGAGGCGCACTGTGCCACTTGTGGGCGGTAATGAGCGGCGTCATCTGTGTCAAGTAGGGGCTGACTGGCCCGTAATAGGGGGCACAAGCGAGTAGGCTAGAAGATGGAGGCTGAGCGACCGATAGTAGGGAGCCAGCTGGCATAGTTAGAAGCTACTCGAAGGTGAGTCATGTCAAACGTAAACAACGAAGATCGTAACCTAGCGCTGGAACTGGTGCGTGCTACCGAGGCTGCCGCTATTGCCTCTGGCCCGCTGGTGGGTGCAGGGGATAAGAACATGGCGGACGGCGCTGCTGTCGACGCTATGCGTGCCCGCCTTAAGACCGTGCACTTCAACGGCACCGTGGTGATTGGTGAGGGGGAGAAGGACGAGGCCCCCATGCTCTTCAATGGTGAGCAGGTGGGCGATGGTTCAGGAGCCAAGTTCGACGTAGCTGTTGACCCGATTGACGGTACCCGCCTGACTGCCCTGGGTATGGATAACGCTCTCTCTGTTATTGCGGTAGCTGAAGGTGGCACCATGTTTGACCCCTCGGCTGTCTTTTACATGGAGAAGCTGGTCACCGGCCCCGAAGCCGCCGACATGGTAGACCTGCGCCTGCCGGTTAAGCAGAACCTGCACCTGGTTGCTAAGGCCAAGGGCACCAGCATCAGCCAGCTCACCGTTTGCGTGCTGGACCGCCCCCGTCACGCCAAGCTGGTTGAAGAAATCCGTGCCACCGGTGCTCGTACCCGCATGATTCTTGACGGCGACGTTGCGGGCGCTATCGCTGCTTGCCGTGAGGGCACCGGTGTGGACCTGATGATGGGAACCGGCGGCACTCCCGAGGGTATCGTGGCTGCCTGCGCTATCAAGGCCACCGGCGGCATTATTCAGGGTCGTCTGGCCCCCGTTGATGACGCCGAACGCCAGAAGGCCCTGGACGCTGGCCACGACCTGGATGCGGTACTTACCACCGATGAGCTGGTCACTACCGATAACTGCTTCTTTGCCGCAACCGGTATCACCGATGGCAAGCTGCTGCGCGGTGTGCGCTACGGCCGTGACACCGTCACCACCCAGTCCCTGGTCATGCGTTCCAAGTCAGGCACCGTGCGCCTGATTGAGGCCGAGCATAAGCTCTCCCGCTACTCAGCTATGATTGCAGGAACTATGAACAAGTAGGGTCCTAGAGTAGATTTAGAGTCGAATACCAGAAGATTGAGCAGGTCTTCCCGAAAGCCGACTGGCTGGGGCTGGCATGAATTGGGCGAGCGCCCAGCGCGAGCCCAAGAAGGTTAGTCGGCGAAGGGAACACCTGCTCAATCTTTTATTTACTGATTTTTGCGCGAACCTGCCCGACAGCGTCCTTAGCCTTGGGCAGTAGGGTCGTGGTGGCGAACTTCTTACCCGATGCAAGGGCTTCACGGCCTGCACGGATGCCTTGGTAGGCCTTGTAACCGGGGGTGGAGACGGGTAGGTCCCAGGTTCCGGGGTAGGCAATGGAAGTGCCGCCGAAGGACTTCTTAAACTGGGTGAAACCGGCCCACTCGTGCTCCGGGTCATCGGTCGGGGCGATACCGAAAAGGTCGAGTTGCTTGAGGCCTTGTTCCTTAGCATCGAGCATGATGTAAGAGAGCAGGGGGGTGCCAACTTTCAGTTTGCGGTGCTCAAAGGAGGTGGCGGTATGAGCGTAGACCCGGGTGTCATCGGAGTCGTAGTTGAGGGAAGCACCTATGGGCTTACCGTCTACCTTGGCGATGAAGAGAGTGGCGGCACCGGCAGGCATGAGTACTTCTGCGACCTTGGCTAGGTAGTCGTCTTGCTGGCGGTTGAAGCCGAGACGGGTAGCGGTTTCGTCCAGGTATTTGAGCAGGATTTTGATATCTGCGGGGTCCTGGGATTTTTCGAAGGTTACGCCCTTCTTATGGATGTTGCGGTGCAGGTTGCGGTTTGATGATGACATGCCTTTGATGAGGTCGTCTTCACTCTGGGTGAGGTCGATCATCTGGGTGTGGGCAGGCTGAATCTGACGCGGGGAGAGTTTGAAGCCGCGTGCTGCGAGGAAGGCCTCTCCGCTTTGGTTGCCCCAGATATCTGACTGGGTGGGTTCTACACGAACGAACCAGCACTTGTTTTCTGAGGCTACTCGTTTAAGGTCTGCAATGGCTTCGTCGAAGGCGGCGGCGCTGTTGGCCTCCGGGCCGTAGGGGGTGTAGAGATAGCGGCCGGTTTTGCCGCCTTCCAGAATTGCTAGGTAGCGCCAGCCGTCACCCTGGCCTCTGAAAACTTTGTGGCCATTTGCCTCTTGAAACTGGGCCCAGATATCTGATTGCAGAATGTTTGTCATGGGAACCAGCTTACCGCTTTGCTGCTGGTCGTGGGGTTAGGGGACCGAGCAGGTTCCGTTGTCGCTGAGTTCTGCGGTGAGCTGTGCCCGGTAGGCGGCTGTTTCGATGACATCGAGGCCTGAGCTGGCGGAGGCCTCCCTGCCGGTAGCTGCGGCTGCTTCGGTTGCGGCGGTGGGCTGGATGCCTGAGGCTGAGTCGGCAATGACCTGCTGTACCGCGGTATGGAGCTGGTCGAAGTCGGGGTAGGTGGGGAAGAAGGCGTCGAAGTAGGGGGGACCTGCTGCGAACTGAATCAGGTCGTAATTCTTGGACTTGAGGGCGACATCACCCAGGGCTGCCAGGCCGCTTTGGGGGATGTTGGTTTCGATGACTTGTTCTCCGGCTGCGGTGATGTCTGCGAACTTGGTGAGTACGTTGGCGGGGTCGAGCTGCTTGAGCATGGCTGCCTGCACGCAGCGCTGGCGGGCCTGGCGGTCGTAGTCGGAGGCCCCTTCGCGGGAGCGGGCGTACCAGAGGGCGTGGAAGCCGTCGAGGTGCTGGATGCCGGGTTCGATGTAGCCGTCGATGGGGTTGGGTAGGCCTGTGATTTCATTCGTGCCTCCACCAATGGGCACGTAGCCGCCTACGTCGATGGTGATGCCGCCTAGGGCGTCGATGAGCTGTTCAAAGCCCGACATATCAATGAGGATGTAGTTCTCAACGGTGATGCCGAGGACGCCGGAGACAGCGTCCATGGTGGCTTCAGCGCCGGGGTCATCTGCTCCGGGGTAGAGGTCAGCGTAGTCGGCGGTGACGGTGGGGTAGAGGGCGTTGAGGATGCATTCGTCACCGCAATCGAAGCCCTCGGGGTAGACCTCCCAGAGGGGGGAGCCGTCTTCGAAGATGGCGTTTTGCAGGTTACGCGGTACTGAGATAGTAACCGCCTGGCCGGTCTGAGCGTCGATGGAGACCACGGTCATGGAGTCGGGGCGGCGGCCTACACGGTCGGCGCCGGCGTCCCCGCCCATGAGCAGGATGTTATAGCGGCCGTCCTGCTCCTTGATGGGGGTGCCACCTGCAAAGATACTACCGAGTGCTCCGCGCCCTACCCAGGTGATGTAGGCGGCATATCCCAGCCCGCCGCCGGTGAGAGCGATGCAGGCGACCAGGGCGAGGGTTATCAGGGGTTTGGAGCGGCCTTCGAGCAGGCCGGGGCGGATAGCGCGCAGGGTCGCTAGGAAAAGGTAGACCCAGCCCAGGGCTAGCCCTAGGAGGGCGGCAGTTACGAGTAAGAGCACCCAGGTGTTGGTGACCAGGGAGAGTACTAGGGTGCGGCGCAGGGTCCAGAGGAGCAGTAGGGCCAGGAGCAGGCCCCAGACGGTAAAGGTGATTTTTAGAGCCTTGCGGCCCAGGGGTTTCTGCCCGGTTAAGAGCTGGGCAGACCCGGGGAGGAAGAGGGTGAGCAGAAGTAGGAGCCAGGCCCGGCGGGTGCGGACGGAGGCCGACGCGGCTTCGGGGTGCCGGAGCGGGTCGGTGTAAGTGGGGTCTACCAGGTGCTGGCCCCGCCCCCTGATACCTGTGATAGGGGCCGCGGAGCGTGGACGCTTGTGCTCACCGGACATGTCTTTGCCTCCCTGGCATGGTGGGCCTGAAAAATAACCGAGTGTGGTTGAGTAGCTTGAAATCTACTCAACCACACTACTGAAAGAAGCTGGGTGCTCCCGGGGTGGTTTTCCTGAACTTGCCCGGTTGGCGGGGAAGAAGAGGCGGGAGCTTGTAGAGGCTAGGGCGCGTAGGGGGTTTTCTGCTGGCCGTCTCGCTCGTCATTGTGGGCGGGGGCAGAGAGCGGCTGTGCCTGGGCGCCAGCTGCGGTAGAGGTTTCTTGGCTGTCGAGTTCGGCCTTGTGGTCCTCGACCTTGGCGCGCAGAGCGGCACCCTTGTCCATGGCGGTCTGGCGTAGAGAGGCGGCAAAATCGACGAGGTCGGCTCGCACCTGGCGGGCGAAACCGTCGCTTCCCGAGCCGAGCATACGCAGAGCCAGCAGGCCGGCGTTACGGGCGCCGTTGATGGAGACGGTAGCTACGGGCACTCCGGCGGGCATCTGCACGATCGAGAGTAAGGAGTCCATGCCATCCAGGGACTTGAGCTTGACCGGAACACCGATTACGGGCAGGGGAGTAACGGATGCCAGCATACCGGGCAGGTGGGCTGCACCGCCGGCACCGGCGATGATGACGCGGATACCGCGGTCTGCTGCTTCACGACCGTAGGCAATCATGTCTTCGGGCATGCGGTGGGCTGAAACCACATCTGCCTCGTAGGGGATGCCAAATTCTTCGAGTACCTCAGCGGCAGCTTCCATGACCGGCCAATCTGAGTCTGAGCCCATGACGATGCCGACGATGGGGCTGTTGGAGTCGTAGGGGGAGGTCATGTGATGCTCCTAGGGGTTAGAGGTGGGGGCGGACGCTCGCCCCACAGGCGAGGGCGGGCAAACTGTTTGAGGGGCTTAGGGCGCGGTAGGGCCGTCGGTGAGGAGGGTGGCTGCCGCTGTGGCTTGAGCCCGCAGGGTTCCGAGGTCGGAGGCTGCCCCGGTCATATTGATGTGCCCAATCTTGCGGCCGGGCTTTACTGCCTTGCCGTAGTAGTGCACCTTGGCCGCCGGGTAGGTTTCCATGAGCTTGGGGTAGATGCCGAAGATGTCTTCGTTCTCCCCGCCCAGGAAATTTTTCATCAGGGCTACCTCGCCCTTGATATCGGTGCTACCCAGGGGGTAGTTAGCAACGGCCCGCAGGTGCTGTTCGAACTGGCTGGTGACGGAGCCGTCCTGGGTCCAGTGGCCGGAGTTGTGGGGGCGCATGGCGAATTCGTTAATGAGGAAGCCCGCTTCAGAGTCGGGAACCTCAAAGAGCTCAGCGGCCATGACGCCGGTGACACCCAGTTCGGTGGCAACCTTGAGGGCAGCAGCCTGGGCGGCTTCTGCTACCTCGGAGGAAATGCCGGGGGCAGGAGCGATGACCTCGTCACAGACAGAGTTTACCTGAATGGACTCAGCGACCGGCCAGGCCATCACCTGCCCTGAATCTCGGCGGGCTACCATGGCAGAGAGCTCGCGGGTAAAAGGAACCTTTTCCTCTACCAGCAGTGCCGAGAAGTCGGTGCGGGCCGGTAGTTGCTCAAACCAGGGGGTTGACTTAGCGCGGGCGTCCTGCTCACTATCGAGCACCATCACGCCCTTACCGTCATAGCCGCCCCGCGGGGTCTTCAGCACAACCGGCCAGCCGCCCTCCTTGCCGAAAGAAAGCAGCTCATCGAGGGTACGAACCTCGGCCCACCGGGGGTTAGGCAAACCCAGGCGGTCAACAGCCTTGCGCATCTCAATCTTGTCCTGGGCGTGAACCAGGGCAGCGGGGCGGGGTTGTACGTTAACACCCTCATCCATCAGACGCTGCAGAAAATCGGTGGGCACATGCTCATGATCAAAGGTGAGCACATCAACCTCGCGGGCAAAAGCTGCCAGCGTATCGTAATCGTGGTAGTCACCCACCGGTGCCAAGGGCACCGCCCGGCGAGCGCAGACGTCCTCGCTCTCAGCCAGAATACGAAGGTCGAAGCCAAGCTCGGTAGCGGCGGGCGCCATCATGCGCGCCAGCTGGCCGCCACCTACAACACCAATTTTGGGTCCAGTCATAGGGTAAGTCACATTCACTAGGCTACCTGGGCACACGGTGCTTGTAAAAGCCCCAGCTACATGCTGAATAGACCCAGAGGCACCGGGGCCAGTTCTCAGGCAATGCCCCGCAATCTGTGAGCAAAACACTACCCCTGCCAGGAGGGTACCGAGCCCATAGCGCCTGTACTATGTGAACAGAAAAGACCTGCTCCCCAGTTCAGTCGGTGCGCCCCAGGCTTCCCACCGAACTCATGCACGTTCCCGCCGGGAGGGGCCCGCACCAGAAGACTAGGGAGAAAACCATGAGCTCGCTCAAACAGCGCCTAGAGACCCTGTGGCATAGTCACGGCAGAGAGGTCTTGCAGTTCCTGAGCGTCGGTGGCATAGCCTTCGTCATCAACTCCCTGGTGACCTGGTCGCTCATGCACTCTATCTTTGCCGACGGGCACGCCAAGGCCAAGGTTGTAGCCGGCATCGTCGCCACCATCTTCTCTTGGGTTGCCAACCGCCTGTGGACCTTCCGTGAAAAGCGCACCGGCAACAAAGTACGCGAAGCCGTTGAATTTGGCATCGTCAACGCCATCGGTATCGGTGTTGAGGCCTCCTGCGTGCTCTTTAGCGTCTACGTGCTGGGCCTAACCAGCCCGCGGGCGTCCTTTATCTCGGGCACTATCATCGGTACCATCTTGGGTACCATCGTGCGCTACTTCCTCTACAAGTTCTGGGTTTTTGCCCAGAGTAAGAGCCACAGTGACGATAAGACCACCGAGGAAAAACGGGCCGAGCTCATCGAAGAAGCCACCAAGATTATGACCGGCTCCCTGCCTATTGTTGAGAAGGCAGAGACCGGGCCCGTTCGTCGGCCAAAACTCGACTAAGACGCTCCTGCTCCCAGGTAACTTGCGGGTCAAGAATCAAAGCCGCGCGGCCTGACGCTATCACAGCTAGAGCTTGCTCTAGGGAGGCGGCATCGAAGCGCTCGCCCGCTACCTGGAGGGCAGCTACCTCACGGTCATACCCAGAAGACAGGGCTGAAACCTGGTGGGCCAGCCGCTCCATCAGCTGGGTATTGCTGGTACCCTCCCAGGCCAGTCCTTCAGAGTCAGGTTCTGCCCACCCCATGTAAACATCGGGGTGGGACCTGACCTCAGCCGCGTAATCAATCGTTCCCGCAGGTAGCTGCCCCATAAAGCGCGGAGCTAGCGGTTCAGAGGCCACAGCCAGCAGGTACTCTTCCGCTGCACCTTCTAGCTCTGCGGTATCAAAGGCGGCGCGGACGTCCGCCCCCGCCTGCTGCTGCCAGGTGAGGGCGGCTCCCACCCGCAGACCTGCTGCCGCCAGAACCAGCGAACGCCAGTGCAGGCGCTCGGGCAGGGCCAGTAGGGAGCCAGGTTCCAGCTCGCACTCGTCCACCAAAAAGTTAGCGGTCTTAGCAACCCAGTTATCAAAAACCCTGCCCGAAAGCTCGATGCGCTCACCCGGTACCGAATACCAGAGCAGGGCAGGGAACTGGCGCTGGGCCAGCAGGTTCATGAACCGTGGGAAAGAAGAACCCACCTGGGGAAATGATGCTGTCATGCTCCCTACTCTAGGGCACCGCTCGCTTTGCAGCCAGAAGGGGTTGTCTGAGGTAAATGCATATACCACAGAGAAACGCAAATTATTGTGAGAGAATCTCGTATGAAGAAGATTTTTTTAATCTCAGCTTGACGAACAGCCCGTTACACGCGTGTAATTAGGTGCAGGGAATTTTTTATTCTGTCCTCAATTTGGGATATGAAAGGGAAGAATATGGGCCTCCACAGCCGCCTACCTCAGGGCGCTGCAGGGCGCACGCCTGATGTGGCCCAGTACCACACTATGCACTCTGCCCAGTACTTAGAAGACCAGGCAACTGCCTTGCTCAATGCCGCTGCTCCTAAGAGCCGTGGCCGGGCTAGCTCACTCGCCAGTAGCTCAGCTACCGATATGTTCTCCACCGACTCCGACGCCCTCTCCCTCTGGCAGCAGGCTGCCGGCATCTACAGCACTGATGGGGATGACGGGGAACTCTCCTGGCAGGCAGATGCCCTCTGCGCCCAGACCGACCCTGAGGCTTTCTTCCCTGAAAAGGGTGGATCAACCCGCGACGCCAAGCGAGTATGCAGCGAATGCCCCGTTCGCGAAGCTTGCCTAGAATACGCCATGGAAAACGACGAGCGCTTCGGCATCTGGGGCGGCCTGTCAGAGCGTGAACGCCGCCGCCTCCGCAAGCAAGCTATCTAAGAAAGAAGGGCTTGATTCATGGCAATCACCCGCCAGTGCTCACGCCAGACATGCCAGCGTGAGGCTATTTTCACGCTCACCTACGCCTATGCGCAGTCAACCGCAGTGATCGGCCCCCTGTCTGTGCACCGGGAACCCCACGCCTATGACCTGTGCGAGTTCCACGCTGACCGTCTCACCGCCCCCCAGGGCTGGGATGTTGTGCGTCTGGACGCCCCCGCTCCTAGCCCCGAGGCAGAGCAGCAGGATGAGGCGTCCTATCCGCCCCTACGTTCGGTCTAAGACCTGAGTCGATACAGCCCGTTGGCCCTAAGCCAACGGGCTTTCTTCTACCCCGCTATATCAAAAAGTGCCCCAATCCGATAAACTTTGACGAGCACACAACACACTCGCGCCCACAGTCCGTGACATAAGGAAGATAAGTTCGTGGTCAACCCCATCAACGCAGCCAACCGAGACGCCTTCACCCGCCGGTCTTTTGTGACCGTCGGAGCCTTGGGCACCGTTACCCTGGCAGCCTGCTCAACCTCGGAGAGCACCGCTACCAGTAGTGAGGCCAGTAGCGCGAGTGCTACCGCAAGCCCCACTCCCACCGCCAAATTCACCGGTACTGTAGAGGTCTACCCCGCCCTCGATGAGGTAGAGATTAACCCCATCGAAACCGTCACCGTCACCACCGCTGACTCAACCCTCACCAAGGTCACCGTGACCACCGCCAAGGGCGAAGAACTTGCCGGTGAGCTAGCCGCAGACGGAAAGAGCTGGGCCTCAACCGACCGCATGCTCTTCCACAGCGACTACACCGTAGAGTGGGAAGCTGAAGACACCGCAGGTACCGCAGGCACCGGCGAGAGCACTTTCTCCACTGTCTCTGCGGCCTATGAGGTCGATGCCCTCATGAACTTCGACGAGGGCGCTAGCTACGGCATCGGTAAAATTATCCAGTTCAACTTCTCTGAGCCTGTCCTGAACAAGGCCGAGGTAGAAAAGCGCATCACCGTCAAGGGTGGCGGTGATCAGGCCGGTAAGTTCCGTTGGTACAGCGACTACATGGCGCGCTACCGCCCCGAGGACAAGTGGGCCACTAACTCTACTGTCACCGTTACCATCGACTTGTTCGGACTTGACGTAGGCAACGGCATGATCGGTAACCACACCACCACCCGTAGCTTCAAGACCTGGAATAAGCGCTACGCCTTTGCGGATAACAACACTAAGACCATCAAGATGTATGTCGATGACGTCATGGTGCACGAAGCTTTCATTACCCTGGGCAACATTGAGTGGCCTTCTGTGGTGGGCCAGCTGGTCATCATGGAAAAGGCTGAGAGCTACTACTTCAACCCCGGTTCTCTTAATCTAGCAGAAAACGACCCCCACTACTACGAGCCTTTCTGGGCCTCCTGGACTGCTCGACTGACCTCCGGCGGTGTATTCGTTCACCAGGCCCTGCCTTCCGCCTGGTCTTCGGTGGGTCGCGCGAACGTCTCTCACGGCTGCATCGGTATGCTACCCGATGACGCCAAGTTCTTCTACAACACCTTCGGCGTTGGCGACGTGGTAGAGACCGTGAACACCGGCTACCCCCAGGCTGACCCCGACGACGGCTACGGTGACTGGAACATTCCTTTTGCCAACTACCACGACACCACCTGGAAGGGTAACTGGTAAGACCCGAGCCGCACCGGCCTAGAAGGGAAAACTCCCACTTCACAGCACCATCGGATGGAACTGTGAGGTGGGAGTTTTCCGTCTCTACCGCGTAGAATACACAGGCAGACGCACCCCTATATACCCCGGGAGGAAACCCGCCGTGGCCCAGCAGCCCGACCAGAACCAGGAGTGGAAGAAACTCAGCCCCGCTGTTACTACCCCTAAGGCCGATAGCCTACTGTCAGCCCGCAGGGCTGAACGCGGTATTCAGACTCCGGCCCCCAGCCCTAGCGAGCCCACTGATACCGGTCAGCCAGTGCAGCAGACAGGGGAGGAAGTTTCACCCGAGGCAGCCCCCTGGACCTCGCCCCTGGCCGCGGTAGCAGCCCCCGCCAGTAGCGCGTCCGCCCCTGAACCCACCCCGGCTACAGAACGAGCCGAAGCCCGCGAACTTGCGGTAAACGACAAACCCCACCTGCTGGGTCTGCGCCGGGCTATTATCGCTGTGACTGTTCCCGTCCTCACCATCATGCTGGCCGTACGCGCCGTAGCCAGCTCAGCCTTCCTCTGGATCGAATACCACCGCCCCGGCTTCCCCGCCGACAGCTACGGTTTTGACACCCAAGAAAGACTGCGCCTGGGCTCCTACGGGTTGGACTACATCTTGAACCTTGCCCCCCATACCTACCTGGCCGGTATAACCACCGGAGGCCAAGCAGCCTTTCTGCCCAGCGAAGTCGAACACATGACCGACGTCAAACGAGTCATGCTCATCAGCATGACCTTCGCCCTCATCATACTGGTCCTTGCCCTGCTCTCAGCTAGAACCCTGCGCCTGCGGGCACCCGGCGTCCTACGCTCATCCCTCTTCGCCGGGACCTGGCTGACCCTGGTGCTCCTTACCGGCCTGGCTGTAGCTGGCCTGCTCGGCTGGGAAACCTTCTTCACCACCTTCCACGAGGTTTTCTTCCCCCAGGGCAACTGGCAGTTCCGCATGAGCGATACCCTGATCCGCCTCTACCCGCCCCAGTTCTGGGTGGACGCAGCCGCCGCTGCTGGCCTGCTCATCCTCCTGATCACAGCAATCCTGCTAGCCGCCACCTGGCCCACCCGCTACCGCAAGCAGCTCGCCCTCAAGCGCCGGGCAGAACGTCAGGAACTCAAAGAACTCCTGACCAAGTAAAACCGCACAAGAACATACAGCCCGGGGCCGGTTCAGAAGAACCGGCCCCGGGCTGTACGGCTGGAATGAGAGAACCCTAAATCCAGGCGTCAAACCACATGCGCTCACGCCACTCGGCGTAGGGAACGGTCTGGGCCGTCCAGATGGGCCAGTAGTAGATAGAAACCAGGAGCGCGAAGACTACAAAGAGACCGACTACCAGTAGACCTGCCCGGCGGCGGCGCACGCTGTCGCCGGAGCGTCCTAGCGCCAGCCCTAAAATACCCGCCAGCATAAGAATCAGGTAGGGCTCAAAGGACAGGGCGTAGAAGAAGAACATGGTGCGCTTAGGGTAGGCGAACCAGGGGAAGTATCCCACCGCAAAGACCGCGAAAAGCGAAGCAAAACGCCAGTCACGGCGGAGTGCCACCAGCAACAGTGAGAGAGTGGCCACGATGATAAAGGACCACCAGAGGAGGGGGTTGCCGATATTGAGGACTGCCTCGGAGCAGGAATCGACCGTGCACCCGTTAACACCCAGGTCGGGGGACTCATAGTAGTAGCTGGTGGGACGACCCAAGATGAGCCACTGCCAGGCAGGAGACTCGTAGGTGTGGGGGGAGTCCAGCCCGGAATGGAAGGAGTAGGCAGAGCGGTGGTACTCCCAGAGGGAGCGCAGAGACTCTGGCAACCAGAGAAGCCCCTCGCCGGGGTGCTCCGCAGCCCAGTTGCGGTCGTAGGCAGAATCTGAGAGGAACCAGCCGGTCCAGGTCGCTAGATAGGTCAGCAGACCGGTACCGATGAGGGCAAAGAAAGCGAACACGCCGTCGCGCAGGAAACCCGAGATGTACCAGCGGCGGATACCTGCGATACGGCGGGCATTAGCATCCCAAAAAACCGTCATCAGACCGAAGATAGCGATGAAGAAGAGGGCGTTCCACTTGACACCTACCGCCAAACCCGCGCAGATACCGGCAATAAACCGCCAGTAGCGGAAGCCCAGCCAGGGCCCGTAGAGCATAAAGTCGTCGGTGGGAGCGCCGCCATGGGTACGGGCATGAGCCGCAATACGGGCCGCGAGCCTACGCCTACCCTGGTAACGGTCAAGCAGTAGTGCCACAAAGGTAGCCAGCAACCAGAACATCAGGAAGATATCGAGCAGGGCAAAGCGGGACTGCACAAAATGCAGACCATCGATAGAAATCAGCAGGCCAGCCAGGGTAGCAACCGTAACCGAGCGGAAGAGCATCCAACCAGCCAGCATGACTAGACCTACCGACAGGGTGCCGGTCAGGGCTGCCGCAAATCGCCAGCCAAAGGGGTTATCATCGCCAAAAACTGCCATCCCCAAGGCAATCATCCACTTACCTACCGGCGGGTGAACCACATATTCAGCGGTTTCAAGTATGCCCGAAGGGGCACCTGCGACGAAGGCTTCGTTAGCTGTATCTGACCAGTTACGCTCATACCCAAAGTGCAAGAGGGAATAGGCATCTTTGGCATAGTAGGTCTCGTCAAAGACGATGGCGTTCGGGTTGGCCAGGTTCACAAAGCGCATAAGCCCGGCCAGCACCAGAACCAGCAGAGGCGCTACCCAGCCGTAACGGGGCAGGGGCACAGAGGCTACGGCAAGCCGAGCCCGGAGGGCCGATTCGGTGAAAGCGTCTTTGAGGGTCAGGACGGCAGAGGTTGGGTTAGATGTCACCCTAGCTATGCTACCCGGGGTGGCGGAATCATGCGTGCGTGTAGCGCCAAGACTCACAGGGTACAAAAGTAGTAGGGTTTAACCCTATGGAACCCTCCCCTCATACCAAGCCCGCTGCGCCGGCCGAAGGCGGCGCCCTCGTTCTGGGCGGAACCCCCATCGGCAACCTAGCCGACGCCTCCCCGCGTCTGCGTGAGGCGCTCGCGTCCGCCGACGTCCTGGCCGTAGAAGACAGCCGCACCCTGCGCAAACTTGCTGCCGGGCTGGGCGTCACCACCCGGGGTCGGGTACTGGTCAATCACGACCACAACGAGGCCGACCGTGCCGGGCAGATTGTTGAAGCCGTGGCAGCCGGTCAGACCGTGCTACTCATGTCGGACGCCGGTATGCCAGCAGTCTCTGACCCCGGCTACGTGGCAGCAGCGGCCGTAGCCGACGCTGGTCTGACCGTCACCGCCCTGCCCGGCCCCTCAGCTGTGGTCACCGCCATTGCCGTTTCCGGTCTACCCTCGGGCCGTTTCACCTTCGAGGGCTTCCTGGCCCGCAAGGGCTCAGACCGCACCCGCCGCCTGGCGGCGCTTGCAGCCGAAGAGCGCACCATGGTCTTCTACGAGTCCCCCCACCGGCTGGCCGCGACCCTGCACGACTTTGCTGAAACCTTCGGGGCAGAGCGCCGGGCGGCTGTCTGCCGCGAACTTACCAAGCTGCACGAAGAAGTAGCCCGCGGTAGCCTGGCAGAACTGATCACCTGGGCAGAGTCCAAGCAGATGAAGGGCGAAATTGCCATCGTGGTGGAGGGGGCACCCGCACCTGAGGCTGAAGAAGCAGAGAACCTAACCGATCTCGTCCTTGAACTGGTTGCAGGTGGCGCCCGCCTGAAAGCCGCCTGTGCCCAGGTGGCCGAAGCTCACGGGGTCTCTAAACGCGACCTCTACCAGGCGACCCTGGCCGTCAAAGATTCAGAAAGCTAAGCCCATGTGTACCGACCATACCCTCACCGACGCCGAACTGCGTGATCTTGCCGAGCGTTTTGCCTCCTACTTACCCAGTGAGGCTGAGCAGATCGCCAGTATCTTTGAGACCCCCGAACCGATTTTTGAGGGCGAAGTTCCCCCTGCCTATCGGGCTGACCGCTATAACACCGCCGGGGAGCCCAGCGGGGAGGGCACCCGCCGCCGCGGGGAGAAGGGAGAGGACGGCCGCCGCCGCAACCTGGTCTTTCCGCCGGCTCCCGCGCCCCTGCCCTATGCCATCGTCGATAACCACACCCACATGGACCTGCTGGACGGCGAGGTGGCTGTGACCGCCCGCGACGCCCTGGATACCGGTGAAGCCCTGGGCATCGGTGCAATTGTGCAGGTGGGCTGTGACGTGCCCAGTTCCCTCTATGCTGTGCGAGCAGCCCAGGCTGACCCCCGCGTCCTAGCCGCTGTGGCCCTGCACCCCAATGAGGTCCCCAAGCTGGCAGAAGCTGGTCAGCTGGAGACGGCTTTGGCTGCTATCGATACCTTGGCAGCTGACCCGCGCGTCCGTGCCCTGGGGGAGACCGGCCTGGACTACTTCCGTACCGGTGAAGAGGGGCAGGCTGCCCAGGAGGAATCCTTCCGCGCCCATATCCGTATGGCCAAGAAACACGGTAAAGCTGTGCAGATTCACGACCGGGACGCGCACGAGGACGTCGTCCGTATCTTGCTTGATGAGGGCGCCCCCGAGACCGTTATCTTCCACTGCTACTCCGGCGGGCCCGACCTGGCCGAGATCTGCAACGACCAGGGCTGGTACATGAGCTTTGCGGGCACCGTGACCTTCAAGAACTCGCACGGTATTCAAGAGTCGCTGAGGCTAGCCCGCCGGGATCTCATCCTGACGGAGACCGACGCCCCCTTCTTGACTCCCCACCCCTTCCGGGGGCGTCCTAACGCCTCATATATGACCAACTACACGGTGCGCTTCATGGCAGAGCACCTGGGGACTGACCTGGAAGAGCTCTGCCGGGATATTCGGGCTAACTCTTTGGCAGCATACGGGAGCTGGGGGATTGAGGGCTTCTAGCCGCTAGCGCGATATAGGCGACCGCCCAGACCACCGGCAGGGCGTGCAAGAGAGCTAGGTGCTCGGGCCATTCGTTACCGCCCCAGTTGTGCCCGCCAAACCAGACCGCAAAGGGCATGGCAAAGATGAGTACACCGGTGGCGGCCAGGTAGAGGTAGCCGGTGTGCGCGGTGCGCCAGCCGTAGAGACCCGCGAAGATGAGGAAGGTCACGAACCAGACCCAGTGGTGGGTCCAGGAGATGGGGGAGAGCAACAGCCCCAGCGCCGCAACACAGGAGGCGGCCCCCAGGTAGGCGCAGGGGGCGTCCTGCCCCGTTAACCTGCGCACGGCTAGGTAAGTCAGCACTACCGACCCCAGGGCGGTGATGACAAAAAGGACGCCGGTGAGCCAGCTGGGGAAGAGCATGGCCCAGGTGCCCAGCAGGTTATAGTTCAGCGCCCCGGTAATGGAGCCCACGCGGGAGGATTCAAAGATTTTCTCGGTGAAGTACTCGCGGGCTACCTCAAAATCGACGGCAAAACTCAGCGCGATGGAGGCCAGGCCGGTGCCCACGAAACGGGCCAGGGACTTCCAATCGCGGGTGGCGATGAAGAGTAGTCCGAAGATAGCCGGGGTGAGTTTAATGCAGGCTGTCAGGGCAATCAGCACCCCGTGCCAGCGGGTGTTCTTGAGGTAGATGACGTCGATGAGAATCAGCAGTACCAAAAAGAGGTTGATCTGCCCCAGTTCCATGTTGAAACTGATGGGGAAGAACTTGAGCAGCAGGGGAGTGAGCCAAAACCCGGCTGCCAGGGCGGGGCGCTTGCCTACCCCCATCCCCCGGCAGGAGAGGTAGACCAGGGCTACCAGCGCGGCAATGTTGAGCAGCAGGAATATAGGCCCTGCGGTATCTGCACTGGTGAGCAGCACAAAGGGGGTGAAAACTAGGGCAGCAAAGGGCGGGTAGGTGAACCCGTAGATTTCTTCGGGCGGTAGGGCCCAGTTGTAGAGCTGGCCGGTTTCTAACCAGTGGGCAACTCCGCCGTAGTAGACCTGTAGGTCGAAGAATTCCCGGGCCACCATTTTTTCGTCCCAGAGGAAGGGGTAGGCGCTGATGACGGTGAGCGCTAGGGTGGTGACCAGGGCCGGTGTGCTGGTGAGCGCCCTGGTGAGGGCGGCGATGGGCGGACGCTGGTGGGCGGCAGGTGCTACAGGCATGGGGTTTCCGGGGTTGGGTGGCTGGGTACGAGCAGTAATTCTACCGGGGGTGTTCTGGGAGCGAAGAAATCTATGTGTATATACAGACCCGGTAGACTAGGGAGCGTGACTGAACAGCAATCTCCCGTACCCGATGCCCTGTTGGGCCCCCAAGAAATTCGTGATCTGGCCGCCCAGCTCGGTATCCGCCCCACTAAGACCCTGGGGCAGAACTTCGTGATTGATCCCAATACGATTCGTCGTATCATCGCCGCCGCCGATATCAGCCCCGATGAGACGGTGGTTGAGGTTGGTCCGGGCCTGGGTTCTCTGACCCTGGGTATTTTGGATGCAGCCAAAGATATGGTTGCTGTTGAGATCGATCCGCCTCTTGCTGAACAGCTTCCGACGACGATTGCTAAGTTCCGCCCCGGCTCGGAAGACCGTATCGACGTGGTGCTCTCTGATGCCATGAAGGTCACCGAGCTGCCGCGCACCCCGTCCGCTCTGGTAGCTAACCTGCCCTATAACGTGGCGGTGCCGGTGCTCCTGCATATGTTTGCTACCTTCCCCTCGATTGAACACGCCCTGGTCATGGTGCAGGACGAGGTCGCAGACCGCCTCTCGGCCAAGCCCGGGTCTAAGATTTACGGGGTGCCTTCGGTCAAGGCTAACTGGTTCGCTGAGGTGTCTAAGGCCGGGGTAATCGGTACTAACGTTTTCTGGCCTGCTCCCAAGATTAAGTCGGGTCTGGTGGCTTTTAAGCGTCGCCCTGAGCTACTGTCTGACCTGCCTCGTGAAGAGGTTTTTGCTATTGTCGATGCTGCCTTTGCCCAGCGTCGCAAGACCCTGCGGGCTGCTCTAGCCGGTTGGGCCGGTTCAGCTGCCCGTGCCGGTGAGATTCTTGAGACCGCCGGTATTGACCCGCAGTTGCGCGGGGAAAAGCTCGATATTTTTGACTTTATCAAGATTGCCGAAGCCGCCCGGCAGGTACCTGCCCCTGCCGACCAGAGCGGGGAGGACACGTCCGCATGACCCTCAGCGTTTCTGCTACCGCCCCCGGCAAGGTCAACCTCTACTTTGCGGTGGGGCCCCTGCGCGAGGACGGCTACCACGAGGTCGCCTCGCTCTATGCCGCAACCGATGTGCTAGAGCGCGTCAAGATTTCTTCGGCCCAGGAGCCCGGTATCGCCCAGTCGATGAGCGTTGCTGAGGGCTCCCCTGTGGCGGAGCAGGTTGCGGCAGGGGCTTTTGACCCGGCTGTCGTTCCGCTTGATGAATCTAACCTGGCCCATCGCGGGGCTGCAGCGGTGCTGGCGGAGCGCGGCCTGGAGCCCACGGACGTCGCTGTCCAGCTTCACATCGATAAGGCTGTTCCGGTTGCCGGTGGGATGGGCGGAGGGTCTGCTGATGCTGCCGCCGCTATGAAGGCTATGAACGATTACCTGGTGCAGGCAGGCCTGGTCGCTGAGCCTCTTGGGCTTGAGCGTCTGCTGGAGTTGGCTGCTCCGCTGGGTGCCGACGTGCCCTTTGCCCTCTTAGGTGGCCTGGCTGTGGGCACCGGGGTGGGGGACAAACTCACGCCGATTGAGGTACCTGAGGGTGTAGAGCCGCTGAAGTTTGGGTTTGTGCCCTCAACAGCTGGGTTATCGACCCCTGCGGTTTTCAGGGAGCTGGACGCCGGCCGGGCTGAGGGGCGCTACCCTGCTCCGGACGCTACCCTGCGGGTTCCGCAGGAGCTGTTAGACCTGCTGACCTCGGCCAAGCCGCTGCAGGAGCGCCTGTCGGCTATTGCCAAGCTATTGCGTAACGACCTGGCTGCGCCTGCTGTTGCCCTGTTGCCTGAACTGGCCGAAACCCTTGACGGGGCTCAAAGCCAGCCCGAGGTGGCGGCAAGCTTTGTCTCGGGCTCAGGGCCTACAGTTGCCTTTATCTCCTAGTTACCTGGAGGGTTGAGCTAACTCCCTCGGGGGAAGGTGGCGGTAGAATGGGGACGTTACTCGTTTTAATTCAGTAGTGTAGGGGCTATGATCAGCAGTATTCGCAACTTGTTTTACCTTATTGATTTTCCAGTCAAAGCTAAAATGGTCATTGCTGTTTTAGGTTCTCTGACAGTTTCCCTGCTGGAAATCTTAGGTGTTCTGGCTACTTACCCGCTTCTGCTGGCTGCTTCTGGTCAGGCTATTGATGCTGGAATCTTGGGAAGAATTGCTGCTTTTGTCGGCATTTCTGAGCGTCAAGACCTCATCATGGTTCTGGCAGGTATCATCATCGTGGCCTTTGTAAGTAAGACAGCTTATGCAATTGGCTTCCGCTGGTGGCAGGTTGGGTTTATCCAAAGACTTGAACGAACTGCCCGGGTAAAGCTTTTGGGGCTCTACCTTGATACACCCTACCAGGATCATAAGAAGCGAGACCTTTCTAAGCTCCATACGAATCTAGCTACTGCTGTATCTCAGGGGTACAGTCAGAGCATTCTCAGCTTGCTGAACGTGGTAACTGGACTTGTAACAGTCCTGCTCATGCTGGGGGTACTGGTCTTTGTTTCTCCTTTGGTGGCATTATTTGCTATCACTATCTTTGCAGTGGTTGGCTATTGCGTACCACTACTCTTAAAGAAGCGTCTTTCAAAGATTAGTCTTCAAATCACCGAAGCAGATTATGTTTCGTGGTTTTCTGCCATGCCTGCCCTATCTGCCTTCCGAGAGATGCGCCTTTTTGGTGTCGCCCAGAATTTTAAAGAGAGCTATGCAGTAGGTGCTCAGATGCGGGCTAAGGCTAATCGTGAGCAGGCCGTTATCAACGAACTCCCTAAGAACATCATAGAGATCGTTTTTATTGTGAGTATCGCCGTGTTGGCAACCTATATGTTCTCCACAAAAAATCAGGCTGAAGCTGTTGCCACCATGGGTGTATTTACAGTTGCAGCGCTTCGTATCATGCCTGCCCTGACTTCTACCATTGCATCTGTGAACGCGGTGCGGGCAGGCTCAGCTGGTGTGAGGATTATCAACGAAGAAATCTCCTACTTCAGGGGGCAGGAGCTCCACTCTCAGGTTGATTCGCCGGGCCTCAGCTTCGATGGGGATATTTCTGTTGAAGATGTAGTTTTCAAATACTCGCCTGAAGAGCCTGCTGTGCTTGATAAGGTTTCGTTGACAATTCCTGCGCGTAGCACTGTTGCCTTTGTCGGCTCAAGCGGGTCAGGCAAGTCGACTCTGGTAGATCTTATCTTGGGTATGTTGACCCCAGTTGAGGGCAATGTGCGGTGCGGTGAGCACAATATTAGAGAAGATATTAAATCCTGGCATCAGCAAGCTGGTGTTGTTCCTCAAAGTGTTTATATTCTGCCAGCTAGCCTCAAAGAAAATGTGGCATTCGGTCTAAAGGCAGAAGCGATTAACGATCAGCGTGTACTTGAGGCTCTTGAGCAGGCCGAGCTGGGAGAACTGGTAGCGAGTCTTCCTGCTGGAATTGAGGAAGAGCTAGGGCATGAAGGAGGGCGCCTTTCTGGCGGCCAGAGACAGAGGTTGGGAATCGCTCGGGCTCTTTACCGGAACCCAAAGCTGCTGGTACTTGATGAAGCAACATCTGCTCTTGACAATAAAACTGAGCATAAGATTACTCAGACCATTGACCGCCTGTCGGGAGAGATGACAATCATCATGGTAGCTCATCGCCTCTCGACCATTAAGAAGGCAGATATCATTTTTTACATGAAAAATGGCAGGGTTATCAATCAGGGAAGTTTCGAGGAGCTTTCTGCTGTTAATCAGGAGTTCCGTGAGCTTGTTGAATTGGGGAAGCTATCATGAGTCAGTATTCTGTCGTTATTCTTTCAAATGAAGTACCTAAGCCTGAGCCTACAAGTGCGGGGGAACGCTTAATCCGAGAGCTTTATTTTGCCCTGAGGGAAGCCGGGCATACCCCTATTTTTCTTGCCCCCGTTCCGCGTAATGGCTATGCTCCAGCCTATGACCTTCCTCGATACTTCGTGGCTACAGGTACAAGGCCATTGGAAAGAGCGGTTGCGCGTCTTACTCGCTCCTTCACCTGGACCCCCAATATCAGTTTTTACATGGCCCTGATGCGAGATAAGCAGGCTATGAGCCTACTCCAGGAAGCAGCGGTTATTGATATGCAGTGGAGTTCTAATATTTTACTAGCTCCCCTCATGCGGAGAATTAATCCTACTGCTCGTCTCGTAGGTACTTTCCATGATATCAATGAGCAAAGATTAAAACGCCGTGCTGCATCAGAACCTCAACCTATAAAATCTTCAATGTGGCGTGCTCAGGCGATAACATCTGGCCTATTGGAAGGGCTAACGACTCGTTTTCTTGATAGGGTTGTCGTCCTATCAGATAAAGATAGGGCTCTTTTACGAGCCCCTAAGAAGGTCAAAGACAGGGTCTATACCGTTATACCGCCGGTTTATTTAGATTTTAGTCAGCCAAAACTACAGAGGAAACCTGGTCATAATGTGGTGTTTGTGGGAACCATGTATCGCTGGGAGAACCATCAGTCAGTTGAGTGGTTTATTCGTCAGGTACTTCCCTTGATATGGGCAAAAAGACCTGAGATAAAATTTACGGTAGTTGGAGAAAGTCCTTCTCCTGATTTGATGAAGTTGGGAGAGGACGCCCGCATTGAATTTACCGGTTTCGTTAACGACCTTGAGTCTATCTATGCTCAGGCAACCCTGCTAGTTTCCCCCATTAAGCTAGGGAGCGGGGTCAAGTTTAAGACCCTAGATGCAATTCTTCGGGGTATCCCCCTGGTCTCAACAGGGGCGGGTATTGAAGGAATCGCCCAAGTTAGCTGGGCCTCGGCTCTAGCTGAAAGTCCCCAGGCTTTTGCTGAGAAGGTATTAGCTGTACTTGATGACTATGAAACTTTTGCCCAGAAAGCAGGGCAGTCAGCGGTAGAAGCTAGTCGTGTGTACTCCAAGGAAGCCTACCAAGGGAAAATCAAGGAGGTGTACCGTGGGCTCTAATGTAGGTGTTTCTGTCGTTATCCCAACCTATAACGCTGAAGAATTTATCTCTTTACAGCTTGAGGCTCTGCTGAAGAGTTCTGTATTGCCTGACGAGATCATTGTTTCTGATAACGGCTCTACAGATCGAACTCCAAGTATCGTGGCAGAATGGGAGCAGAAAAGCACCCTTATACGGAGAGCTGATTCCTCATCACAGCGAGGTGTATCCCATGCCCGGAATCTTGGATGCTCCCAGGCAGGGGGTAAGTTCTTGTTGGTCTGCGATGCCGATGACATTGTCGCGCCGACCTGGGCGGAAGCAATGGTAGATGCTTTAGCTGACGCTGACCTTGTAGGTAGCGGTCATCAGCTCTTGCTCTTCGACGAACCCTCATCTTCCTACCAGCTAGGGGATATCAACATCCAGCAACCTCAAGTTTTTGAAGGCATTCCTTATGTACTGGGAGCTAGTATGGGCTTCAAGCGTGAAGTCTTTGAGGCTCTTGAAGGCTTTGACCTTTCCTATCAAGCTGGTCATGATGAAGTAGATTTCTGTCTTCGTGCGACCACACAAGGTTTCCAGTTAGGGTGGGTCGACAAACCACTTATTCACTATCGACAGCGGTCATCTCTTACAGATTTAGCAGGTCAGATGAGAAACTACGGGTGTACTTGGGTTCAACTGATAATGAATTTTTCCCCTGCTTTTGACCATAAATTGCCCAGTTTGAAACTCATGCTACGCAAAGTGCTTCTGGCCCTTCCCGGTTACTTAGCGAAGGGCCAGCGAACACGAGAAGAAATTAGAGGCTTCTGGTGGAACGTTGGTGTGCTTGAAGGGACCCTACGGTATCAGGTTTTGAGGACTCTTCCGCAGCGGAAGCTAAAATAAAAATTGCCAGCCTTATTCTTGAGGCTGGCAATTTTCTGTTTAGGGAGTCCGATTATTGTGCTATCCACCCTCTTGCTTTGAAGGCTTTTTCGATAGATTTCCACATGTGACTATAGGTGAGGTGCTCATGCACATGCTGAGCCGCCCGTGATCCAAGAGCTCTGCTTTCTTCAGGCTTACTGGATAAATCATTGAGAGCTGTACGCCAGGCATCAACATTACCCTCCTCAACGAAACGGGCTGTATCGTCATTGAAGTAATAACGCATGGCTTTTGATTCCGTTAGGATCAAGGCTGCTCCTGTGGCAGCTGCTTCCAGGGCCACAGTTTGGCCTGTAGGGTAGGCTAACTCAACCGTTGGTACAGCGACTATATCTGATGAGTGTAGAACCTGAACGTACTCATCAAAAGGTACAGTCCCATGAAAGTGGACATTATCGGGGATATCTAGTCCACTGATAATCTCGGGGCGAGTATACAGGTGGAGTTCGATAGGAAGAGGTCTGAGGGCTTCAATGAGGGTTTTATAGTCTCTTCCTCTGTCAAAACCCACAGCAGAAAGAGCCAGGGGGCGTTCTGCACGGGGGTTGAATGAAAAAGTTTCTGGGGCAAAACCGAAGTTGATACTTTCGATGCGTTCTGCATCGAACCCTGAGTCCGTCAGAATATCTATTTGGTTCTCACTCAATACAAAATTGAGATCCACGCCTGAATACTTTCTAACTATCTCCTTCCTTTCTGCAGCTGGTAGATAGCGTATCTCTTCTGCCAGCCAGCATGAAATCATGGCTAGAGGAGTAGCCGAGAAGGGCGGAATTTTCTTTTGCTTTAAGAGCGAGGGGAAAATGGCGTAGCTTTCAAGAAAACAGAGAAGCACATCTGCTGACGCAATATGACCCATAGAGCGGATAGCTTTATCCATTGGAAAACCGATTCGATGTTCAGCGACATCCCGGATCTTTATGTGGGCAGGATGGGAGGCCGTAGAAACTTCCACCAGAGAATGGCCGAGTTTACGGGTGAGAATATCTACACCATAGGGGCCGTCGCTTGCCTGCCCCTCACAAATGACTGCAATTTTTGCCATTTCTTCTCCTTCTTTCTCTTAGCTTGCTTAGCTCAGAATATCGCTTAGCTCCATCCAGCGCATCTCTAGCTCATCGATTTCGTCCTGGACTCCCTGATGCTCAGTAGATAGGGCTGCCAAGCCCTCATAATCCGACTGATCATGGCTAGCCATTTTCTCATCCAGCTTGGCTTTCTGGTCTGCCAACTTAGCCAGCTTGCGGTCAATCTGATTGATTTCCTTCTGGGCAGCCCGAACCTCAGCCCCACTAGCCTTAGCAGCCGAGCTGCTGCCGGCGTCCTGTTTACCGAGAGGAGAAGAAGCTACAGCCTTGGTTGACGGGGCAGCAGCTGTAGATATCGAAAGCTGCAGATACTCATCAACCCCGCCCGGCAGATGCCTAAAAGTGCCGTCAATGAGAGCATACTGCTGGTCGGTGACACGTTCCATCAGGTAGCGGTCGTGCGAAACCACTAGGAGCGTGCCAGGCCAGGTATCGAGAAGGTCCTCCATTGCCGCCAGCATGTCGGTGTCGAGGTCGTTTGAAGGCTCGTCCAGAATGAGCGCATTGGGTTCGTCCAAGAGAATCAGCAGCAACTGAAGGCGGCGCTTCTGACCGCCAGAAAGATCCTTAACCGGGGTGGAGAGCTGGGCTGAGGTAAAACCCAGACGCTCTAAGAGCTGGCCGGGAGTCATCTCCTTACCACCAGCTACATAGGAGGTGCGCTTGCGCCCAATGACATCTGATACCCGGTCATTCTCAACTTCCCGCAACTCATCGAGCTGCTGGGTGAGCGTAGCGACCTTCACAGTCTTGCCGTGCTTAACCCGCCCGCGGGTGGGCTGTACCGAACCGGTGACGAGACCTAGCAGGGTTGATTTTCCAGCACCGTTCACACCCATAATGCCGGTGCGCTCACCGGGGGCGATGCGCCAGGTGACCTTCTTGAGCACGTCCTTCGTTGCCCCGGACGCATTGGAATCGGGGTAGCTGACATCGACGTCCTCGATATCCACCACGTCCTTGCCCAGGCGGGATACAGCCATCTGGGAGAGCTCAACCTTGTTACGCACCGGGGGCACATCGGCGATCAGCGCGTTAGCGGCGTCGATACGGAACTTGGGCTTGGACGTACGGGCAGGGGCCCCGCGACGTAGCCAGGCGAGCTCTTTGCGCATGAGGTTCTGGCGTTTTGCCTCGGTGGCAGCAGCCTGGCGGTCGCGCTCAACGCGCTGCAGAATGTAGGCAGCGTATCCACCCTCGAAAGGCTCAACGATACCGTCGTGGACCTCCCAGGTATCGGTACAAATTTCGTCCAGGAACCAACGGTCGTGGGTGACGGTGAGCAGACCGCCCGCGTTCTTAGACCAGCGGGTTTTAAGGTGGTTAGCTAGCCAGGTGATAGCCTCAACATCGAGATGGTTGGTAGGCTCGTCAAGCATGAGGACATCCCAGTCCCCTGCCAGCAGAGCGGCAAGGGCAACGCGGCGGCGCTGGCCACCCGAGAGAGAAGAGACGGACGCATTCCAGTCGAGATCCGAGACTAAACCTGAAATAACGTCGCGAATCTTAGAATCCGAAGCCCACTCGTATTCAGGGGTATCACCAACGATAGCCTGGCCAACGGTCAGCGAATCGTCTAGAACATCTGCCTGATCGAGGAAGCCAATCCGGGTGCCAGATCGCACCGTGACCTTACCTGAATCGGGGGCAAGGCGTCCGCCCAGAAGAGATAGCAGGGTTGATTTACCATCGCCGTTACGGCCTACGATGCCGATACGGTCACCCTCATTGAGGCCAACCGTGATGCCCTCAAAGATGGTGCGTGTGGGAAATTCAATGTGTAGGTCTTCGCCGCCAAGTAGATGTGCCATCTCTTTAGGCTACAACGAGCGATTTAGGTTGTCACGTACAGGCGAAAAGCATGAATAGAACCTAAAAAGGCAGTAAAGTTCTGAGTTTGACACGAAAAATTTTTCCTCCAGGTCTTTGGTTCTCAGGCTGCTTATTGCAGTGGGACTACAGGTAGGACGAAGCAGGGAAAGACTGCATAAACATGGCGCAATTTAATGTAGGGGCACTCCGTAAGGGACGCATGGAGCGAATGAATGAGGGGCTTTCTGTTCGAGAACCTCACTCGCAGAAAAAAATTCTTTTTGTCTGCACCGGCAATATAGCTCGTAGCGCCTCTGCCCAGTACATTGCAGAGCAACTTGTAGGTCCTGAATCAAGCTGGACCTTCGATAGTGCTGGTACAGGGGCAGTGGTCGGCTCGGGGGTAGCACCTTTCATCGACGCAGAGCTTGAAACTCGGGGCATAAAATTCAAACACCACAGGGCAAAACAGGTTACCGGTGAACTCCTCGAAAGTTCGGCCTTAGTGCTGGTCATGGAAAAAGAGCATTTAAATTGGCTGGTAAGAGAGTGGCCCCAATGCCGTCCTAAAATTCACCTGCTGAAACAGATGGCGAGGGTGCGAGAGTCAGCCGGACGTCGAGCAGATCCCGTAACTTTTATGTATCAGTTAGGTGAGGCTCCCGCGCGCAACGACAAACTCGATGACCCCTACCGAAAAGGTGCTGACGCTGCCCGTATTGCTGTTGAAGAAATTGAGCTAGCCCTCACAAAAATTATCCCCTGGTTGGGTGCCTGATAGGTACCTTAAGAATCTTTTGCCGACACTTGCCCCCGGTGCGTTTCGTTCTGAGCGCGAGTCTTGGTAATATCTAGATTCGTCTGCACAGCCTCTTCGGAAGGCTCGTAGACAATAATCCGCCATGGTGTAATTGGCAACACAGCGGCCTTTGGAGCCGTTATTCAAGGTTCGAGTCCTTGTGGCGGAGCTCAATACCCCTTTATCTCGCAACATTACCGGGGTTTCACTCGCTCAAGGAGTACCAACTAGTGACTGCTACTGCTTCAGTTCCGTCCGCTGTTATCGTTCTAGCTGCCGGAGCTGGAACCCGCATGAAGTCCTCTACCCCCAAGGTCATGCACCCCATCGGCGGGCGCTCCATGGTAGAACACGCGGTAGCTGTGGCTCGTGAACTTAACCCCAAGAATCTGGCTGTTGTTGTGCGCCACCAGCGCGATAAGGTGGCGGCTCATGTCACTGCTTTCGATGCTGACGTCACTATCGTTGATCAGGACGAAATTCCCGGTACCGGGCGCGCCGTTGAAGTCGGTCTGCTGGGCCTTGACGCTGAATCGGGGGAGGTCGAAGGCACCGTTGTGGTGACCTATGGTGACGTTCCTCTGCTGAAGACCGAGACTCTGCGTAAGCTCATTGCCTTCCACGAAGAAGGCAAGAACGCTGTCACCGTTCTGACAACCCACATCGATGAACCCGGTTCCTACGGCCGTATCGTCCGCAACGAAGCTGGCGAAGTAACCGCTATCGTCGAAGCCAAGGACGCCACCCCTGAGCAGCTTGCCATCACCGAGATCAACTCCGGTATTTACGCCTTTGACGCAAAGGTTCTGCGTGACTCGCTGACCCGCGTTACCACCAACAATGCCCAGGGCGAAAAGTACATCACCGACGTCCTTTCCATTGCCCGCGAGGACGGCTACCGCACCAGCGCACTCGATATTGAAGACCGCTGGGAAGTTGAAGGTGCAAATGACCGCGTGCAGCTGGCTCAGCTGGGGAGCAAGCTCAATGACCGTCTAACCCACGCGCACATGGTTGCTGGTGTCACCATTGTTGACCCTGAATCCACCTGGATTGACGTTACCGTCACCATTGAGAACGACGTTACTATCCTGCCGGGCACCCACCTGCGCGGCACCACCCATATCGCGACCGGCTCCGTCGTCGGCCCCGATACTACTCTGACCAACGTCAAGGTAGGGGAGAGCGTCACTATTTCCCGTACCGAGGGCTCCGATTCAGAAATCGCGGACGGTGCCACCGTTGGACCTTTTGCTTACCTGCGCCCCGGCACCAAGCTCGGCACCAAAGGCAAGATTGGTACCTTTGTTGAAACCAAGAACGCCGAAATTGGTGCAGGTTCAAAGCTGCCCCACCTCTCCTATGCAGGGGATGTAACCATTGGTGAGAATTCCAATATCGGCGCAGCATCAATCTTTGTGAACTACGACGGTGTGAACAAGCACCGTTCTACCGTAGGTAACAATGTCCGAATGGGGTCCGACAACATGTATGTCGCACCCGTACATATCGGAGATGGCGCGTATTCTGGAGCTGGAACCGTCATCCGCAAGGACGTCCCCGCAGGCGCCCTAGCAATTAACGAAGCCCCCCAGCGCAACATCGAACGCTGGGTTATTGAAAAGCGAGCTGGTACTGAAGCCGCAGAAGCAGCCCAGGCTGCACTGGATACGGAATCAGCCAGCTCAGTTAAGGAAAGCGAATAGCAGTAATGACTGAGATTACGAATCCAGGCGAAAAGAAGATGGCGCTGGTCTCAGGCCGCGCCCACCCCGAACTCGCTGAGCAGATTGCAGCGGAACTGGGGAATGAAGTTCTTCCTTCATCCGCCTACACCTTCGCCAACGGTGAGACCTATGTACGTTTCAACGAATCGGTGCGAGGGAAGGACGCATTCGTTATCCAGTCACACCCGGCACCGATTAACGATGCCATCATGGAACAGCTGATTATGGTTGACTCGCTCAAGCGTGCATCGGCCCGTTCCATCACTGTAGTTTCTCCCTTCTACCCCTACGCCCGTCAGGACAAGAAGCACAAGGGCCGTGAGCCTATCTCAGCTCGTCTGATTGCTGATCTCTACAAGACTGCTGGCGCCCACCGCCTGATGAGCGTTGACCTGCACACCGCCCAGATTCAGGGCTTCTTCGATGGCCCGGTTGACCACCTGATGGCTATCCCCCTGCTGGCAGAGTATGTAGCAAGCAAGGTCGATACCTCAAACGTCACCGTTGTATCGCCCGATACTGGCCGTGTTCGTGTTGCAGAGCAGTGGGCTGAGCTGCTCGACGGTGCGCCCCTAGCCTTCGTCCACAAGACCCGTGATGTCAATGTGCCTAACCAGGCTGTATCTAAGACCGTGGTGGGTGACATCGAGGGCCGCACCTGCGTGCTGATTGACGACATGATCGATACCGGTGGCACTATCGCCGGTGCTGTGCGCGTGCTCAAGGAACACGGCGCTAAGGACGTCATCATCGCAGCCACCCACGCTGTCTTCTCTGACCCCGCTGCGGAGCGTCTGGCTAACTGCGGTGCTAGCGAAGTCGTTGTTACCAACACACTGCCGCTCAAGCCCGAGCAGATGTTCGATAATCTGACTGTGCTGTCCATTGCACCTCTACTGGCTCGTGCCATCAAGGAAGTTTTCGATGAGGGGTCTGTGACTAGCCTGTTTGATGGACGAGCTAACTAATCCAGTTTACTAGTGTCAAGAGCGTGTGATGTCTTCGAAAGTATTTATGAAGGTATCACACGCTTTTGATATTTGAATGTCGCGTCTAGCGGAAGGAGCCTGCCGAAAAGTGCGTATCGGTATTTTATCTTCTTGGGATATGACTGACCCTTTATCTTGGTCTGGGGTAGTGCTTCCAGCTGTCACTGTTCTTTCGAACCGGGCAGAGGTGGTCCTACTTCAGGTTCCACCAGTAACAGATAGCTTTGTAGATAGAATGTTAGCTAAACTATATGGTCTATCTAATGCGGTTTATTTACCTTCGGATGCTTTCGCAACAGCATTCCGCAAAGCTTCACAGGTGAGGAAATTACGCGAAGGAAATCATGTTGATGTGGTGATTTCTCTAGCTGCCTCTAAAGAATCACTTGGAATTCCCTCACATATTCCGGTAGTGCAGGTTACAGATTCTTCCTTTGCGGCAATGATAGATGGCTACTTTAGCGGAAAAAAAATATCAGCGCCGACTCAGTTCCAGGGACATGTACTTGATAAGTTGGTTGCCAAAAAATCTACTCATTACTGTGTTGCTAGTAAATGGTCGGCGGAGCAACTTATCCGAGATACCGGGGTGTTGGCTTCCAATATCACTGTCACTCCTTTTGGGCCCGGTGTTCAGCCTGTAACTCGTCCTTCAGCAATCCAAAGGAAACCCGGAATAAATCTCTTATTCATTGGGTCGCATTGGAAGAGAAAGGGCGGTGATCGTGCGCTAGAAATTTTTACTCTTGCTCGTACCTACCGGTCTGATATAACTTTGACAGTTATCGGAGCTCCGGAAGAAACCCCTATAGAGGGAGTCACCTATCTACCTCGTCAGTCTAAAGAAAACCTTTCAGCTCTATATATGTCGCACGATGCTCTGCTAGAGCCTACAGAAGCTAGTGCTGGTGGTGTGGTTGTGACTGATGCTTTAAACCATGGTTTACCCGTGATTTCGACCCGCGTAGGAGGGATTCCTACCCTCGTCAGAGAGGGAAAAACAGGATGGCTCGTCTCAGCTGAGAACGCTGTAGAAGAAATTGCCAACTTGCTTAAATCTCTCACTCATGAAGATCTTCAACAGGCCTCCCAAGCAGCCCGAGAGGACGCAAGGGAAAGACTTACCTGGGAGAGCTGGGGAAAAGCTGTAGTGGAAATATGCGAGCAGGTTGTGAAGAATAGTAGAAAGTTGTAAGGACCTTCTAAATTAGAACCCGGGTATGCTCTACAGCTAGTCCCTGATACAGAGAAAGAGTAAAGGCTTATATGTCACGTTTGTCAGTCGTGATTCCTTTTTACGGGGACCCTTCTGATACTTTAAATCTTGTCCAACAGATTAAAGCACAGACCGGTGAGTTACCTATAGAAATAGTGGTCTCTGATGACGCTTCCCCTATACCGTTCCCAGCGGTTGAGGAGGTTACTTCCGTCCGTCGCGATACTAATGGGGGGTTTGGCTCTAACGTTAATACCGGTGTTGCCGCAGCTACCGGAGACTGGCTGCTTATTCTCAACAGTGACCTTACCCTCCCCCCTAACTTCCTCGCTGACATGCTTTCAGCAGCAGAAGAAGAAGAAGAAGCCCAAAGAGCTGGGCAAGGTGTTATGCTCAGCCCACACATTACAGGTCATAACGGCGAGTCGCAGTGGGTTGGTCGGGCTTTCCCCAAAACCCGCCATCACGCCTGGGAATGGTTCACCCCAGCAGCACGTCTACGCCCCACACGATTCTGGCACGCAATGGTTGGCCATGATCTAGTCTGCACCACCGGTAAACGAGCAGAAACTGACTGGCTCATGGGAGCCTGCATGATGCTCCGCCGCGAGGACTTCAACGCGGTGGGCGGCATGGACGAGCGGTTCTTCATGAACAGTGAAGAAACCGACCTGCAACGTCGGCTAGCTGCTCACGGCATCAAACGCATCTTCCGTGGCGATATAGTAGTAGAACACCTAGGGGGCGGCTCATCTGGAGTCTCTACCCAGCGACGTCAATGGGTGCTCGATTCCCGCTTTATCTACAACGCAAAATGGAATGAAGGTAAGCACCTAGCCACTGCGCTGAAAGCTGTAACTGTTGCTAATTTTCTTTTTAACTTAGTAAGAGCGCTTCGTAACCGTGCCGTTAAACCTCTTGCGACCCTCCGCGAAGAACTGACCTATATCAAGAAAGCAGAAAGCAAACGATAAATGGCAGAGAAACTCCTCATCATCAGCCCTGCCTTTCACGGCTACTGCTACTCTATTGCCGATGGCTTTACCCAGTTGGGCTATGACGTAACGGTGCATCGCTACGATGCTTTCGACACTGTCAAAGACAAGGTCCGCAATAAAGCTCTCTATGAGCTGCCCTCAAAAGTTGGTTTCGATGGTCAGAAGGCGGCTGAAAAAGCGGCTACAGCTAAAGCTCTCCAGGTTCTTCGCGAGGTAGATCCCGATAAGCTTATCGTTATCAAAGCAGACACACTAGGCGATGACTTCTGGCAGGCCGTCGCTGACCGCAAAATCCCCTACATTCTCTGGCTCTACGACGATCTTAAGCGTCACCGTTACACTCGGGATTTTCTGAGAAGCCTCCCCACGGTGGTCAGCTACGCTAGGTCTGAAGCTGAGGAATTTGCCGAGGAAGGCATCAACGCTCACTTCGTAGCTAATGGCTATGACCCTAAACTGGCAGACTTCCCCAACACTCGCGTCCCTGAAATTGTGTTCGTCGGGTCCCGTTACGATAATCGCGAGAAGATGATGCTAGCCCTGAAGGACGCCGGGGTGCCAGTGCGCGTGTATGGGAGGGCTTGGTCACACCACCCCTTTGACCGCCTTCGAACCTGGGAGCTTAAACGCCCTGACCTACCTGCTGAACGCGATATCCCGCTGGCTGAAGCCTACCGGGTACAGGCTGCTGCTGCTGCCTCCCTGAACGTTCATGGGTTGCAGGCAGGTTTAGCAATGCGCACCTTTGAAGTGCCCGGTATGAATGGGCTTCAGCTGATAGACCGCCCTGACGTTGAGGAGTTCTACGAGGTTGGCTCTGAGGTTCTCCTTTATCAGAGCACAGAAGAACTCATCGAACTGTGTCAGCGTATCATCGCTGACCCTAGCTGGAGCGACTCTATACGCGTTGCTGGCCTCAAACGTAGCCAGGCAGAACATACTTTCTTCCACCGCGCACAGAAAATGGATACCCTATGGGTCTAATGCACCCCGAAGATCTCGAGGCCTGGAGCACCTGGCAGGCTAACGCTCATCTGCTTCGCCGGGTAAAAAACAATCTCAAGAATATTTCCGTGCGAGCTCGCGGTGCTGAGACTGCCACTAGCGCATCTATGCCAGTAACCGGCTTTCTTCATGTGACCGGTGGCAGCCCCCAGATTGTGATTGTTCTTGATTCCACATCGCCAACCTCATTGGGATCTCTGGTAAGACCTCTCAGCTGGCTTACAGCTGGCTCATACGCAGTGTGGGCACCCGAAGACGTGACCGAGTATCTCCCTGAAGGGTCTTGGTATGTGTCTACGCTAGCCGAAACCGACCTTGATGACGCGCTCAACGAAGTACAGCAGGTTCTTGCTCTGGGCCACTATATGGCTTGGGGGGCTGCTGCCTATCGGCTAGCCCAGCGCGTGGGTGCTCGTTTCATCACCGTCCAGCACGGTCTGCATACCCCCTATGCGCCTCCACTGGCTCCTGGTACCCACCTTCTTGCCTTTAGCAAGGCTGATGCTGAGTTCTGGATATCTGGTCGAGACGACGTTACCTATGATGTGGTCGGTTCCCAGCTTTTCTGGGAAGCTGCTCAGAAGCCTCAAATAGACCCCGGGACTATCTCGGAAACCCCGATTTTTCTGGGGCAAATGCACGGGGCAGAACTACCCAGAGCATCTTTCGCACGAGCAAGCATTAAATTCACGCATGAGCACAAGGCCATCTACCGGCCGCATCCAAGTGAGAAAGATAAACTTTCCCGCTTAACCCACTCTCTTATGAGTAAACTAGGAATCAATATTGACCGCTCTCAGCAGCCACTCAACCAGGTGAATAACCCGGTTGTGTCAATATTCTCGACCGGTGTTCTAGAAGCTGCACTGCGTGGAGTACCTGCCTGGGTATATCACCCCAACCCTCCAACCTGGGTTACCGAGTTTTGGGAACGCTACGGTATGAATCGGTGGGGGAGCGATCCCACCCCGGCGCCCCAGGTACCTGTACAGGAACCTGCACAGCTCATCGCTGAATACCTCACTCGATCATTGGAGAACTAAAGAGCATGCGCATTCTCTGCGTGATACCCGTTCGCGGCGGGTCCAAGGGAATTCCCCGAAAGAACCTTAAACCCATCGCTGGTAAGCCTCTGGTCGCCTGGACTATTGAACAGGCGCTGGCAGCGCAAGCTGAACTAGAAGGCGAATACCTGGTTGATGTGCTGGTCTCAACCGATGACGCTGAATTGGCTGATATCGCTCGCCAGTACGGGGCAGAGGTTCCTTTCATGCGCCCGGCTCACCTGGCAGAAGACACCACTGCCACCGAGCCGGTGATTGAGCACGCTATTGAGTTCTACACAGCTGCGGGCAAGCGTCCGGACGCTGTCATGCTCCTTCAAGCGACCTCCCCCGTCCGCCTGCCCGGTACCCTGGCACGCGCTATCCGCCAGTTCGCTACCTCCACCTCAGATTCCATGGTGGGCGTTATCCCTATCGGTCCCTTTATCTGGGCCGCCACAGAGCCACCAACTGCCCAGTACGAGGTCATGGCCCGTCCTCGCCGTCAGGAGCTCACCCGAGAGACCTTCCGCTACCGCGAAAACGGCTCCATGTACATCACCAAGACCGAGCTCTACGAAACCCTGCACAACCGACTGGGTGGCGAGATTGAGCTCTTCATGCTTGATGAAGTTGAAGGTGTAGATATTGACGCTCCCATCGACTTTTCCGTCGCAGAGCACCAGCTGCTCACCACCCTCGCATCAGAAGAAAACGAAGGCTAAAACACTATGATTATCGAACGTAATATCACCCCCTACATCGTTTTCTCTGAGGACCCGGTGCTGACTGCCCTACAGAAGATTTCTGCTAACGGGCAGCGCATTATTTTTCTGGTCAACGAATCTGGTGTGCTCAAGGGCTCCCTGTCCGACGGCGACTTCCGCCGCTGGCTGATTGCCAACCCCGCTGCCTCCCTTGAAACCAGTGCCCTTGAGGTGGCTAACCTGGGCGTCAAGACTGCCCCCATCGGTTCGGAACCGGCAGAGCTGCAGGGCGAATTCGCCAAGGGTATCAGCCTTCTTCCCCTGGTGGACGAGCGCGGCCACCTGGTTGCTATCGCCATGGACGAGCAGAACGTGCTGCGCATTGGCCGCACCGAAATCACCGAAGACTCACCCTCCTTCATCATTGCCGAAATCGGTAACAACCACCAGGGCGACGTTGACTTGGCTAAGCGCCTGGTCGACCTTGCTGTTGATACCGGGGCGGACGCTGTTAAGTTCCAGCTCCGTGACATGGATGCCCTCTACCGGCAGAAGGGCTCAAAGTCAGCCGGTGAAGACCTAGGTGTTCAGTACACCCTCGACCTGCTCTCCCGCTTCTCCTTTACCGTTGACCAGATGTATGAGGTCTTTGACCACGTCAAGCAGCACGATATGGACATCATGTGCACCCCCTGGGACGGCCCCTCGGTCCAGGCTCTGGTCGACTACGGTATTCAGGGCCTCAAGGTCGCTTCAGCTGACCTAACCAACCATGACCTGCTCCGCGACATGGCTTCCCGCGGTCTGCCCATGCTGGTCTCCACCGGTATGAGCCGCGAAGAAGAGATCCGGGAGTCGGTTAATCTGCTGCGCTCCCTAGGTGCTTCCTACGCCCTGCTGCAGTGCCAGTCCACTTACCCAGCGCCCTTCAAGGACGTCAACCTGGCCTACATGGATCGTCTAGCTGACATCGGCCAGTGCCTGGTGGGCTACTCAGGCCACGAACGCGGCTACCACGTGCCCATCGCAGCGGTTGCCCGGGGTGCCAAGATTATTGAAAAGCACTTCACCGTCGATAAAACCCTTGAAGGTAACGACCATACCGTCTCCTTGCTGCCCGAGGAATTCAAGGCTATGGTTCAGCAGATCCGCGAGGTAGAGGAGTCGATCGGCACTTCTGCTCCCCGCGAGGTCTCCACCGGTGAGCTCATGAACCGCGTTAACCTTGCTAAGTCTCTGGTTGCTACCCGTACCATCGCTAAGGGCGAGGTCGTGACTGAGGCGGACGTCGAGGTCAAGTCACCCGGCCGCGGTCTGCAGCCTAACTACCTGCCCCAGCTGCTGGGCCGCACCATGCAGCGTGAGGTTGAGGCAGGATCCTTCTTCTTCGAGGGCGACCTGAAGGACGACCTCGTGACCCGCCGCGACTTCAAATTTGACCGCCCCTGGGGCCTGCCCGTCCGTTACCACGACTACAAGCCCCTCATTGAGGACGCCGAGCCTGACTTCCTGGAGTTCCACTTCTCCTACAAGGACCTTGAAGTCAACATCGATGAGGTCTTCGACCGTAAGCTCGACATGTCCTTTACCACCCACCTGCCCGACCTCTTCGCCGGTGACTTCCTGGTAGACCTGGCTTCCCGGAACCAGGAAATCTGGGAACGCTCCATTGCAGAGGTCCAGCGCACTATTGATATCACCCGTGACCTAACCCGATACTTCACCGTAGACGATGACCCGGTTATGGTTGTCACCATGGGTGGCTTCACCAAGGACGGCCACATTGCCCCGTCCGCCCGTGCCGACAAGTACGAGCGTATCGGCGAGGCCCTGGCCAAGCTTGACACCTCGGGTGTGCGTATCGCTGCCCAGACCCTGCCTCCTTACCCCTGGCTCATGGGCGGTCAGCAGTACCACAATCTCTTCCTTGATCCCAAGGACACCGCTGACTTCTCCGACACCTACAACACCGCCCTCTGCTTGGACATCTCCCATACCATGCTGGCGGCCAACTTCCTCAAGATTCCTCTCTCCGAGGCCGTCGAGCTGCTGGCCCCCCGCTCCATCCACCTGCACCTGGTTGACGGCATCGGCGTGGACGGCGAAGGCGTTCAGGTCGGTGAAGGCGACGTGGACTGGGCAGCTCTTGGCAAGCAGCTGCGGGAACTGACCCCCACGTCCTCCTTCATTCCCGAAATTTGGCAGGGCCACGTCAACAACGGCGAAGGCTTCTTCACCGCACTCGATAGGCTCGAAAAGTGGCTGTAAACTCCAGCCAGCCGGTAGCACTGCATTGCGTACCGGTACCCGAATATGGCGGCGTAGCCCGGCACATCAGCGATCTCGCTGAGGCCGGGCTACCCGGCTATCACCTTGTAGTGCTCTGCCCCGCAGGCGCCCTCGCTGCTCGTCTTAAAGAGATGGGGGCGGACGTCCGCGAAGCCGATTTTGGTACGGGAACCGGATTCGCGGCGTCCTTACGTACCCTTGATACCCTCATCGATGACCTTAAACCGGCCATCGTGCATTCTCACCTGGCTTATGCTGATGTTGTTGCGGCTGCCGCGGTGAACCTGCGGAAGGCCCGTAAACTAGTTCGCCGCGGAACCTACGTACCGACGCTGTTCACCACTGAGCACGGCATTGCCGGGGATGATGCGGTCTACCACGGCACCTCTTGGCGCTCGCTTTTGATGGAAACCGTGCACCGGGTGCGTCTGTGGAGAACCGACGGCAAGATTGCTGTGTCGCAGTCAACCGCTGACCAGATGAAGCGAAAGTGGGGCGCTCGTGGCGTCGAGGTGGTCTATAACGGAATCAATGCCGCTGAAACCCAGCAATCTGTTACCAGCCACCGTATCGAGGCAGAGGAAGGGGCGCTCCGCGTGCTGTCCCTAGCACGTTTAGCTCCAGAAAAAGGACTTGATATTTTGGTGGAGGCTTTTGCTCAGGTGCGTGAGCAGGTTCCGGGGGCTCATCTGGAAGTTGCCGGGGCAGGTGAACTGAAGGACGCCCTTACTCAACAGGTAGCTGAGCTAGGGCTTGAGGACTCAGTAAGTTTCCCTGGGTTTGTTAACCCCGTTGAGGCTATGGGCCGGGCGGACGTCTTGGTGCAGCTTTCTGTCTGGGAGAACTGCTCCTACACCCTGTTGGACGCTAAGGCCGCAGGCCTAGCTGTTGTCGCAACAGCTGTGGGCGGTAACCCGGAGATACTTGATGGCTCTGAGCTGGTGCCCTCGCTGAATCAGATGAAACGAGAAGTTGCTGTAGCTACTGTAGCCCAGAAGATTCTAACCTCCCGGCAAGATAGCTCTGAACCCATGAACTGGATCAGTAAGACTGGCATGGGGCAGGCAATAGCTGATCTCTACCGGAAGGTAGGCTGAATATGTCGCTGATTGGGGTATCAGACCAGGGCAAGCTCACTATGGGCGACCGGACCCTGGGGGAGCTAGCCCGTGAAGCCGGTGATAGGGCCAAGATCCAGGCATCACAAATCCGTCTGCCGGAGTTCCTGCTCTTTGCTTCACTGATTTATGGGCAGCATGTACCGGGACTCGGTTTACCTTTTAACCAGCTCATGATTTTTATCATCCTTGGCTACGCCCTGACCCGCAAAGCGGTCTTTGAGCTGGGTAAGTGGTCCAAGGTTTTTGCCTTCCTTGGCCTTTTGCTGGCCTACGTTGCGGTGGTATCAGCCTTTGCTGACCCCAGTGAGTATGCAGCTGACTGGACAAGACGCCTGCTACGTCTTCTTGCCACTACTGTACTTATCTACGTGATAGCTGTAGGGCAGATTCACTTAAGATCGGCTATCTTGGGTTACTCGACCGCCCTTCTCGTTAATGCTGGATTATTTTTTGCAGGTCTTGCACCTGACAGCTATGGGGGGTATCTGACCGGCTATCTGCTGGATAAAAACTATGCGGGCCTGGTCCATGCACTCTTTGCCCTCCTGATCATGACTGCTCTAGTTAAGCGATGGCAGCAGGTAGTGGTGCTGGTTATAGCCTGCTTCTTGCTTTGGGAGACTGGATCTCGGACCTCGCTGGCTGCCCTGCTTTTTGCCTATCTCTGGATTCTGCTTGCCCCGCGCCTAGTCCCCATGGGTAAAGTTGCCCTGCTGGGAATCTTCTGGTGGGTCATCGGCTTTATCACGGATGACTTCGCCGATGCTTCAGTATTTGGTGATCGAACCGGCACAGATGCTCTACGAGCCCGTATTGACGAAATGTCTTGGGCTAAGGTGCAGCAAACAGGTTTCTTTGGTCAAGGGCTGGGTGAGGCCTACGTCTACGATGGTATTCAGGAACGCACCTGGTTCTTTCATAACTCCTACTGGGCAGCCTTCGTCGAGGGGGGATGGATTTGGGCCCTGGGCCTGGTTGCTGTAACCCTGTTTGTCGCTGTTCAGCCCCTGACCACGGGAAAGAACCAGACCATCTACCAGGTGATTGGCCAGGGATTGGGGATTGCCCTCCTGATATGCTCCCTACGTCTCGGGGAGGTCTTTTACACTACCCCCTGGGCTATATGTATGGGGTATGTCATAAGAAGCTGGGTTGTGACGCGTTACGAGAACCAATCCATCAGGCTCTTTGGGTACGACAAAGAATTAGCTGAGCGGAAAATATAAGACAGATGGAACTTTACATCGCCTCCAACAATGGGGAAATCGGTGGGGGAGAGGTTATGCTTCTCCACCTAGCCCGCGCTGCCAGGTCACTGGGTCATCAGATCACCGTTATTGGCCCTGCCCAGCCAGCAGAGCTGATAGAAGCTGCCCGGGATGAGGGTTTTTCAACCATCACTATTCCTGCCCAGAACCGTAAGGTCTACATGGCAGGCCTAGGCCTTTGGCGTACCCGGAACAGGGAGAAACTGCTCTGGTGCAATGGCCTCCTGCCGTCCCTAGCTACTGCAGGAGATAAAAATAGGATAGTGCACCTCCACCAGCTCCCCAGCGGCTTACAAGGCTATGCACTGAAGCTTGCACGATGGGGAGCCGCCAAGGTTCTTGTGCCAAGCCACTATGTGGCTGCTCGGGTTAAAGACAGCCTTGCCTTTGAGAATTGGGTTGCTGAGCTTCCTCGAACTGCTCGGCTTCAAACCGATCAGAAGCAGATTAGGCTAGGTTTTCTAGGCCGCCCCTCCCTCATTAAGGGAACCCACACGCTTGCCCGCGCCGTAGAGATACTCAACAATAGAGGCGGATATCGGGTTCAGCTGGTCATTGGTGGGGAGGCAAAATTTATTGACCAGAAGAGTTCTCACCAGGTTGAGGAATCCCTGAGCAAACTGGGCAAGGACGTTATCCTCCTAGGCTGGGTTGAACCTGAAGTACTCTTTGCACAAACCGATATTCTGGTGGTTCCGTCAGAGGTCGAGGAATCCTTTGGATTGGTTGCTGCTGAAGCTATGAGTGCCCAGCAGCCCCTCATTATTTCACATGCCGGTGCCCTACCTGAAGTACTAGGGGAAGATTACCCCTGGGTATTCTCCCCAGGCAGTGTTGAAGAACTTGTTCAGAAGATAACAGAGCTTCTTGACCACCGGAGAAATAATGTAGAAGCCTTCGAAGCCCAACTCTCATCTGCCTACTGGCGTTGGTATGAGAACTACTCCCCAGAAGCCGGTCGGGAACGTCTCCGTCTGCTATTAGAACCGTTTGAAAGAAGTCAGGCATAATATGAGCACCTATTCGGCAGCCGTTATTATCCCTACCAGGGGCGGGGCTGCTAAACTGCACTACCCCCTTGATGCTCTAGAGCAGCAAACTGAAAAGGACTTTCAGGTCATCGTCGTGATTGACGGCGATATTGATAACTCTCGGGCTCTAGTCCAGTCCTACATTGACCGTGGCAGGCTAAACCTCTCAATGATTGTCTTTGAAGAAAATCAGGGCCGGGTGGCTGCCCTCAACGCCGGGCACAGGGCTGCCGATGCTCGTGTGCTCATAAGATGCGACGATGATTTAGAGCCAGCCCCCAATTACGTTCAGCAACACCTGAGCCACCACGGGGAGGGGAAGAAAACCGGCGTTATCGGTATTTATAAGAACGTTTTTCCTGATACTACCTATGCTCGGGTCTACGGCCGTTTCCGCGATAATAAGTTTAGGGGGGACGCCTACAAAACCCCTCGTGATAAACAGTGGATCTACTGGGCAGGTAACGTTTCTCTAAGCAAAGACCTTTACCAAGAGCTAGGTGGCTACGATGACAGCTACCGGCTCTATGGATGGGAAGACGTAGATATGGGGTACATGGTGCATAAGGCTGGCGCCGAAATCATCGTTGACCCTGAACTGGCAACCTTCCACTATGTCGCGGCAACTACCACCGCTATGCGAGCTAAAAGGGCTCTTTACTCGGGGGCTGCCCGAAATATCTTCACTCAAAAGCACAGTGCCCACAGCCTTCCCTCTCCCCGGCCTTCGGGAGTCTGGGGCCTTGCCGTCCGATCTCTAGCTCAGGTGAGTACAGAAACTAGCCTAAAATTTATGGGTAATGCTGTTGATTTAGTAGCGGAAAGAATTCCTGCTTTTGTAGCAGAAAAGCTGATTTCCTTAATCGTAGAGGCAGCAAGCTACTCGGGGATCACCCACCCTGAACGCGCACAGAAAACCTTCTAGCCGAAAGAGTCGACGTCATGACCTCCACCGCTACCAGCCCAGAGCAAACAGAATCAACTACCGTCCCTCTCGCTATTGCCCACGACTACCTCACCCAGCGAGGGGGCGCTGAACGCGTGGTCCTTGCCCTGCACAAGGCCTTCCCCGACGCACCTATCTATACCACCCTCTACGATCCAGAGGGAACCTACCCAGAATTTAAAAACTGCAGGGTCATTACTTCACCCCTCAACAGGATTCCCCTCTTCCACAAAGACCACCGCCTGGCCTTGCCCTTCCTGCCCTATTTCTCGAGCAAGCTCAAGGTAAAAGCTGAAAAGGCTCTTGTCTCCACTACCGGCTGGGCACACGGCTTTGACCTGCCCCAAGAGAGCCTAATCTACTGTCACTCACCGGCTCGCTGGGTTTACCTCACCGACCAGTACATCGGGAACCGCATTAACAGAAATATTGCCAGGGCCTTCAAAATGATGCGGCCCTTCCTCCGCCGCTGGGACCGCGCCGCTGCTAGCCGTCACCCCCACTATGTAGCTAATTCCTCTACTATTCAGCAGCGCATCTTCGATGTCTACGGTAAACGGGTCAATATCATCTTCCCTCCCTACTCAATCAGCGAGCAGGGAGCACAGGAGAGTATCCCCGGCCTGGAAACCTTTATAGAAGAGGGCTACTTCCTGATCGTATCCCGCCTACTGCCTTACAAGAATGTGCAGTATGCGGTTGAGGCCTTTGCCGGTCTTAGCCAGAAACTATTGGTGATCGGGGCAGGTCCTATGAAAGAAGAGCTAGAAGCTCTAGCTAGCGGCAATGTAGCTTTTGCTTCAAATCTCTCAGATGAGCAAATGCAGTATGCCTACGCCCATGCCAAAGCCCTGCTCGCTGTTTCCCACGAAGATTTCGGTATCACTCCACTTGAGGGCGGTGCCTTCGGTAAACCTACCATTGCCCTCCAAGCCGGGGGGTTTATGGACACTATTGTCGATGGCGTCACCGGAATCTTTATCAAGACTCCCAGCGCCAGTGATATCAGAACAGCTGTAGAGAACTTTGACGCAGAGCTGTTCTCAGCACAAAGGATCAGGGAACACGTTCAGCAGTTCAACGAAGAGCGCTTTATCCAAGAGATTAAAGATCAGATTCAAAAGCTCTAAAACACCTGAATTAGGGCGGCGGGGTAGGGGAGCTAACTACTAGCTTTCTTGCCCCGCCGATTCCTTTACCTCTACAAGTCCCTGAGCTTCAAGTGAGCTGAGAAAGCCGATGACGCTTGCTGCCACAGTATCGTGGGAGACCTGGTAGATATCGGTAATCTCAGCAATCAGGTCTTCTGAGTTAATAGGGGTCTCAAGAATCTCCCATATGACGGCGCTAGGGCCGTGCAGAACCGCAATTTCTGAGGTTTTAAGGTTAGCCACATACGAAGCATCATCGGGTGATATCGTGCTATCGACCCCCATGATAAAGGCTGTGTGGGGGGCTCGTCTGTATTCAATACTCATGACTTTTTCTCCCAATCTTGGTGAGGAGCTGGCTGAAACGGCTGAAGAATTTCTCCCGCACTTCAGCCTTGCTGGGGGCATGCCCTAGCTCCATAGCAAGGTGGTCTTTATTAACCAGGAGGATGCTCAAAGCGACCTTGACCTTTGCCCCCAGGCCCTGTGCATGTTGAAAGCGGGCTCGCCAGCGTAGATGGTTTGGAGTATCTTCTGAGACCGATTTCCATAAGAGATAGTCGGGGTGGCGGGAAAATTCTTCGAGTTTTCCTAGGGCCGCTGCATAGGCCAGGTCTGCCTGTAGTTCAGGAACCCGTGCCTGCATGACTTCCCAGTCTTGGGGGGAGAGGGTTTCTTTCAGGTAGGCAATATCTGAATTGCGCTCTGCAATAGATCGGGCCCCGTGCACGACAACGGTGATACGGGAATCGGTGAGGGAGGGGAGATTGCAGGGGTAGTTGGCGATGAGCTTTGTTCTGCGCTCTTTCCAGAGAGTGTCGAAGGCTGAGCCATCTGCTGGCCCTAGGCCGGGGAAGTAGCGGTGTATATCAGCCAGTCCCCAGGCCCCGTGGTAGAGGGTCATGGCGTGTTCAAAGATTGAGCCGGTTTCAAAGTGGGCTAGGATTTCCCAGCCGTCGGCGAGAGCAAGTTCAACCAGCTGATCGACCTGGCTTGGGCGAATAAGCAGGTCTACGTCGGTGCTGGTACGGCCTGGCCGGTAGATTTCTTGGGCAAAGGCGTAGCCCTTAACGTGGAGAATGTCTAGATGGTGGGTTAGCGCCAGATGCTGGAAGTAGGCATGAGACAGCTGGATTCTAAGAGCAAGAGGAATATCTTGGGGTTGTGAAACTGAAGCGGTCATAGTGCCTATCGAGGGGGGTAGGGGTAAAAGATAAGGTATGCCAGCCCTGCCTCAAAGGCAGAGCCGGCATACATTATATAGAGGTCCTTGTGCTTTGCTCTGTGACAGCCTTGGGATTTTTCTTCTTTTTCTTGGAGCCCTTGCTCTTTTCTTCGCCCTGGCCGTAGTAGCTGGTGTAGGCTCCGGTGGAGCTGTAGGCAAAGCCGTAGTAGGAGTTCCCCAGGCCAGTGCGGGGAGCACGGTTAATGACCACACCTAGCAGAGTCGCGTTTACCTTACGGAGGTTGGAAGCAGCCTCTGCAAGGTTTTCCTTACGGGTCTTTCCGACTGTACCTACCAGGACCACACCGTCAACTGCGGTTGAGAGCAGAGCTGCGTCTGTGACAGGAAGTACCGGGGGGACGTCGACAATCACTGTAAATTCGCTGGAGAGTTCAGCAATGAGCTGACGCATTTTATCTGAGCCGAGTAGTTCAGAAGGGTTGGGGGGAATGCGGCCAGCCGGCAGAATGAAGAGTTGAGTATCTTCAAACTGTCGAACTGCATCAGCTAGCTCCACCTGCCCAGCCAGCACCTGGGTTAGGCCGACCTTGGAGTCTATCTTGAACTTCTTTGCAATGGTGGGGCGGCGCAGGTCTGCATCGATGATGATGACAGGCGCACCAGCATCCGCAAGAGCCCTGGCAATAGAGGTGGAAACTGTTGACTTACCTTCACCGGGTTCAGCAGAGGTAACAATGAGCGATTTGGGCGGGTTATCGACGTTAACGAAGCGCAGGTTGGTTCGCATCTGCCTGATAGCTTCTTGAGCCACGTGGTCGCTATTGGCCCGCAGAATGTTTTCTTCGGTGAGTTCATCAGAGGCCGGCAGGACGCCTAGCACGCCTGCATCGGTAGCCTTGGTAGCATCATCGCGGGTTCGGAGCTTGGTATCCACCGTGCGACGCAGGAAAACAGCCGCAAGTACAAGGAGGAGACCACCAGCAGCACCCATCATCACCAGCTTTTTAGTGTCAGGGCTGATAGGTGCTGAGCTAAGACCAGCATCTTCCAAGGGAATAACGCGGACAGTGCTAGACCCCTCCAAATCATTTACAACTTTGGCCACTGCCTCGAGAGAGCTATTGGCTAGGGCCTGAGCTGTTTCAGGTCTGTTGCCTGTAGCCGTCACCATAATAAGAGCTGAATTGGGGTCCACAGTTGCCGTTAGATTGCCCTGAACTTCACCGCGGGTGAGGCTCAGATCCGGGTTGGCAGCAATAATCTCGTCAGCAACGGGACCGCTGTTAACAAACGCTAGATAAGCATTTGCTTTTTCTTTAGCGGCCGCTGATCCGGAGATAACATCTCCAATGCCTGCCCCGTCTCCTACAGTGACATAGCCTGTAGAAGAGGATGCATAAACGCGTGGTTGCAGCAAGGAGTAACCAAACCCTAGAAGTGCACCGACAACTAGGCCAATCAAGAGAAGTTTCAAGTTGGCACGGAGCATGCGTAGGAAGTCAAGTATGGTCATAGGGGCCCTAAAGTTTAGCTATGCGGCATGGTAATTTCGGGTTTGAACCCAGAAGATAATTCTAACAATGAATTGCTCATAAAAATCGGTAGCGAGGGGGCTAACCTCATCAGTGAAAAGCTTAAATCCGCTCCGGCCCTTATGAGGGCTGTTATTTTATGAGACTGAGTAAGTACTTACCGTAGCCGCTTTTAACGAGAGGCTGGGCTAGTTCTTCAAGGCGGGTATCATCAATCCACCCCATGCGCCACCCGATCTCTTCGGGGGATCCAATGGAGAGTCCCTGGCGAGCCTGCACAGTACGAATAAAACTGGTGGCATCTGCCAGTGAGTCAAAGGTGCCGGTATCGAGCCATGCAGTGCCGCGGGGTAGCACCTCTACATGTAGCTTTCCTTGCTCCAGGTAGACACGATTAAGATCGGTGATTTCAAGCTCACCACGTGGGGAGGGTTTAATAGCTTTCGCGTATTCGACAACATTGTTGTCGTAGAAGTACAGACCGGGAATGGCGTACTCACTCTTGGGCTGTGCGGGCTTTTCTTCGATAGAAATTGCCTTAAAATTCTGATCAAATTCCACAACACCATATGCAGTCGGATCTGCAACGCGGTAGCCGAAAACAGCTGCGCCATCGACATTGTTGTACTTGCGAAGCTGAGTGCCCAGACCGGGGCCGTAGAAAATGTTATCGCCCAGTACTAGGGCAGCGGAATCGTTGCCGATATGGTCCTCACCCAGGATAAAAGCCTGTGCCAGACCATCGGGAGATGGCTGAACTTTGTAAGTAAAGTTAACGCCAAACTGAGAGCCATCGCCAAGAAGCCGCTGGAACTGGTCCTGGTCCTGAGGCGTGGTGATAATCAGGATATCTTGGATACCTGCCAACATCAGGGTTGAAATGGGGTAGTAAATCATCGGTTTGTCGTAAACCGGAGTGAGCTGTTTACTGATGCCGAGTGTAATGGGGTGGAGCCGTGAACCGGTGCCACCTGCGAGTAAAATTCCCTTCATACCCCTATTCTGGCATGAACACCACATTTTCAGGGGCTATCGGAAACCCAAAATAGGGTGATTTGCCACTACTGTTAAACCTATGGGAAATATTCTTGTTACCGGCGGCGCCGGCTTCATCGGTTCCAACTTCGTCCACTACCTGGTAGATAACACTGACCACAAGGTCGTGGTGCTCGATAAGATGACCTACGCTGCCAATGAAATGTCACTCGCGGGGCTGCCATCTGACCGCTTTGAGCTGGTTAAGGGCGATATCGCCGATATGGACGTCGTTGACCCCCTGGTCGAGCAGGCGGACGCCGTCGTCCACTATGCAGCTGAATCACACAACGATAACTCGCTCAACGACCCCAGCCCCTTCATCCACACTAACCTCATCGGTACTTTCACCCTGCTTGAGGCTGTGCGCAAGCACAAGACCCGCTACCACCACATCTCAACAGATGAGGTGTTTGGTGACCTTGAGCTAGACGATCCCGCTAAGTTCACCGAAACTACCCCCTACAACCCGTCCTCACCTTATTCTTCAACCAAGGCCGGCTCAGACCTTCTGGTCCGTGCCTGGGTTCGTTCCTTCGGTATTGAAGCAACGATTTCTAACTGCTCCAATAACTACGGCCCCTACCAGCACATTGAGAAGTTCATTCCCCGCCAGATTACCAATATTCTGGCCGGTATCAAGCCCAAGCTCTATGGCGAAGGTCTGAATGTGCGCGACTGGATTCATGCCTCTGACCATTCTTCAGCGGTGCACACCATCCTCGAAAAGGGTAAGGTCGGTGAGACCTACCTGATCGGCGCTAATGGGGAAGAAAATAACATCACCGTTCTGCGCACCATCCTGCGCCTTATGGGCCAGCCCGAGGACGCCTTTGAGCACGTCGTAGACCGTCCCGGTCACGACCTGCGCTATGCCATCGACGGCACCCGTCTGCGTGAAGAGCTTGGCTGGGAGCCCCAGTTCACCAACTTCGAGGCAGGTCTGGCAGACACCATCGCCTGGTACACCGATAACCGTGCCTGGTGGGAGCCCCTCAAGGCAGAGGTTGAAGCCAAGTACGCAAAGGCAGGCCAGTAATGCCCAAAGAATTGGCCGTTCACACAACGGATATCCCCGGTCTACTTGTTATTGATATTCCCCAGCACGGTGATAACCGCGGCTGGTTCAAGGAAAACTGGCAGCGCGAGAAAATGGTTGCTGCGGGTCTGCCAGACTTCGGCCCTGTACAGAACAACATTTCTTTCAACGCAACAGCAGGTACGACCCGCGGTATCCACGCTGAGCCCTGGGACAAGTACGTCTCGGTAGCCACCGGCCGTATCTTTGGAGCCTGGGTTGATTTGCGAGCCGGAGAATCCTTCGGCAAGACCGTAACTGTCGAGCTTGGCCCCGACACCGCTGTTTTTGTTCCCCGAGGGGTAGGTAACTCCTTCCAGACCCTGGAAGACAACACCGCCTACACCTACCTGGTCAATGACCACTGGTCAGCAGATGCCCAGGGGGAGTACTCCTTCCTTAACCTTGCAGACGAGACCGTGGCAATTGACTGGCCGATTTCTCTGGACCAGGCAGAGCTTTCTGAGAAGGACAAGAACCACCCCCGGCTTGCTGAGGTAGAGCCCCTTGCTCCTGCCCCCCTGCTAGTGGTTGGCGCTAACGGGCAGCTGGGGCGTGAGCTGGTCAAGCAGCTTGAAGCATCCGGTACCCCCTATATTGCTGCGACTCGTGCGGAACTTGACCTGGCGCGTCCTGATAGCTGGGCTTCCGTCTACCGCTGGCGTTCGCTTCGCGGCATCATTAATGCGGCAGCTTACACCGCCGTTGACCAGGCTGAGACCCCTGAGGGACGCACGGACGCCTGGGCTGCCAACGCGACCGGTGTCGCGGCTTTAGCTAGGATTGCGGACGAAGCCGGTATTCCGCTGGTACACGTTTCGACAGATTACGTTTTTGATGGTTCCCTACCGTTGGGGGAGGAATATACCGAGGACGCCCCGTTGGCACCTCTCGGTGTGTATGGCCAGTCAAAGGCTGCCGGTGAGATAGCCGTTCGCGCGGTACGCCGCCACTACATTGTGCGTACCTCCTGGGTGATGGGCGACGGTAAGAACTTTATTGAAATTATGAAGTCTCTGGCTGAACGTGGCGTGAACCCCTCTGTCGTCAACGACCAATACGGTCGCCCCACTTTCACCGAGGACCTTGCCGGAGCAATCCTGCATCTGGTGGAAAAGAACTGTGAGTTCGGTACCTATCATGTCTCGAACACCGGTGAGGTCGTGACCTGGGCAGACCTAGCAAAAACTGTGTTTGAAGCTTCCGGGCATTTAGCAGAGCGGGTAACCCCGGTATCTACAGCTGAGTATTTTGCGAAGGCCGAGGTTTTCTCACCCCGACCGACCAATTCAGCTATGGACCTCTCAAAAATTATTGAGGCAGGCTTCACACCGCGCAACCACCGCGAAGCGCTCGCGTCCTACTTCGCCTAATGCCCCCCCACCCAACAGGGATGCTGTGGTGCACAACAACCGTGTGCCCCAGCGTCCTTGCTTGTTTTAAGCCATAAACTCCGCAATAATTGAGGGGTTGTGCTGAGCACAGCGCACAAGCCAAGGCAGTGGAATGCTGGTTGGGAAACCCCGGTAGGTCCGGAACTGACGGTGGCTGGTTAGAAAGCGATTTCTGGCGCCAGTTCACTACATCACTTGGCGCATCGACAACTAACCAGAGAAAGGGTGGCCCTCATGTCAGAGACCATCAAGATTTCCGCAACCGTCCGCACCGACTTCGGTAAGGGCTACGCTCGTCGTATCCGCATGGCCGGCGACATCCCCGCCGTCATTTACGGCCACGGTGAAGAGCCCAAGCACGTTGTACTGCCCGGCCACGCAACCACCCTGGCAGCCCGCGTCCCCAACGCGATCCTCGACCTGGATATCGAAGGTGACTCACACCTGGCCATGATTAAGGACATCCAGCGCCACCCCATCCGCCCCGAACTGCAGCACATCGACCTGCTGACCGTTAAGCGTGGCGAGCGCGTTGAGATCGAGGTTCCCGTACACGTTGAAGGCGAGCCCGCCGTTGGTGCCGTTGCAAACCAGGAAGAAACCGTTCTTCTCGTTGAAGCAGACGCCCTGAAGGCACCCGAAGCTCTCGTTGTTAACATCGAAGGCCGCGAAGCAGGCGCCCACGTTCACGCTTCTGACGTTGAACTGCCCGCCGGCGTTACCCTCGTAGCAGATGCAGAACTGCTGGTTGTTAACATCTCCGAGCCCGAGGAACTTGATGTACCCGAGGTTGGCGAAGAAGGCGAAAACGCTCCCGAAGGTGCAGAAGCAGACGCTCAGGTAGACGAAGCTAAGTAAGCTCTATAGCTACCTCACCTCTTTGTAAGGCCCGTACCGTAGTCAACGACGGTGCGGGCCTTCTTCACTCGATAGACTCTTTACGTGCTTACCGCATTCTTGCGCCGTAGGAAGGGCGAAAATATGTCAGATGCTTGGCTTATCGTTGGTCTGGGCAACCCAGGCCCCGAGTACGCTGCAACCCGTCACAATATTGGGCAGATGGTACTCGATGAACTGGCAGTAGTTGTGGGCGGTAACTTCAAAAAGCACAGCAAGGCCCGTGCCCAGGTCCTAGAAGGACGCCTGGGTGTGGGCGGTGCAAAAGTTGTGCTGGCAAAGCCCCTGACCTACATGAACGTGTCGGGTGGCCCAGTTTCTGCCCTGGCTCACTTCTACGGTATTGCCCCTGAAAAAATCATTGTGGTGCACGATGAGCTTGATATTCCCTTTGACTCCATTAAACTGAAAATTGGTGGGGGAGAGGGCGGCCATAACGGCCTGCGCGATATTACTAAGGCTCTGGGAACTAAGAACTACTACCGGGTGCGCACCGGTATCGGCCGCCCTCCTGGGCAGATGCAGACAGCCGATTTTGTGCTGAAGCCTTTTACAACCGCAGAGAAGAAGAGCTTGCCCTTCCTCATCTCTAACGCAGTGGACGCTACAGAAATGTTGATTAAAGAAGGACTGCTGGTAGCCCAGCAACGCTACCACGCAGCAACTGCGATCTAAACAGATGAGCCGAGTAGAAACAATATTTTAATGAACATTCTATTTTCCGTTGATGAGAACTACGTGAAGTATCTTGAGGTTAATGTTTTTCAGATACTCAGGCACAACCCTGATTCCTACATTAACTTCTATATCTTCCATCGAGATATTCCAGAACAGCGCTGGTCTGGCCTGGAAAGTCTTAAGAAAATCTATACTAGATTTGATTACCACCCCATTCAGGTGCCCAGCGGTATCTTTGAGAATCTCCCGACAGGCACAGGTCTTACTGCCCATATCACCCAGGAAACCTATTTCAGATTTGCCCTCAATCTTCTTCCAAGCAAAGTGAAAAAAATACTCTACATGGACGTTGATATCCATGTACGGGGATCCCTCAAGGAGCTCTGGGATAAAGAAGTAGCTACCATCGCTGGGGTGGCAGATCCCTTCGCCGAAAACCTAGATATTGAGAGACCCCCGCTGTTCCCAGAATTCTTGTGGCGCAAGCGGTTTAACATTTTTCGAACTAAACATACCCGCCGAATTGGCATGAGCCGAGAAAATCGCTATATCAATTGCGGGATTCTGCTGATAAACCGAGATAGTATGCCCGATAACCTGCTCCAGGGCTTGCTGGAGCTTGTCTCTGAACTAGAATCAAAAGGCTCTTTGCGGATGGCAGATCAGGATGCTATCAATGTTTATTTTGAGGGCCGTATAGACTACCTTGATTCAAGGTTCAATCTTCAAACTAATCATGTAATCAGCGGTCACTACCTCAAAGATGAGGTAGCCATCGTTCACTTTACCGGACCAGATAAGCCCTGGCACTTTGATCCCTTGAGCTACCCTGAAGGGCCCGCATTTGAAAGAGAGCGGTACGAATTTAAGCGTGAGTGGAATGAGGACCTTAAAAATTTTTACCAACTGACTGGAAACAAAAGGCAAGATTAAGGTAGGGGTTTGACCGGGGTAGCTAACCCCAGACCCACGTAGCCCTTATCCGCTAGGGTCATCTCATCTAGATACCTCCCAGTCCATTAGTCCTAAAGCATAGGCATCATATCTAGCTCCGGCAGATGGTCTGTAATAGCTAGGAGCTGGCCATCGATGGTGCAGATAACCTGGTGGTGCTTGAAGCTACTCCGTTTGTACTTGTCAGAGTCTTTGTTTAGCTAGTGATCGCCAGTTCCATATGGGAACAAGGGGGTGTCAACCACCAAGGAGCCAGCTGCTTTCAGTGTCTTTTCTTGTGGGTTGACCACTAGCTATATAATCCTGCGCAAGGCGTTTTTAGTGATTGTTGATGGTGGGTCTATGGGGAAGGCGGGCCGGGAGGCTTGGTAGCGGTTCTTGGGTGAGGTTTTGTCGGCAGGGGAGTAGGATGGCTTAGAGGGCTTGGGTTAGCCTGAGTTCGCAGGGGTGTGAGCACTGTGGCGAATTGCTGGCTGATGAGGCCTGTTATATGCTGGCTGGGCAATACTCTCGTCTGTGGGGCTTGGGAATATATATGATGATTTATCTTTAAGGTTGCCTTTTTGTGGTGTGTTGTATAGTAGGTTTCTGCACCTTATGAATAGCCCTCAGGAATGATCATTAAAGGGGCGGGTTACTAGTAACCTAACCATGCAGTATAAGGAGATAACAATGCATATCCAAGCTAATCATAACCTTAGACAAGCTATCCTTCAATCACGAAATTCTCTCAATTTTATTCGATTCCTTCTTGCCTCCCTCGTCATTTGGGGTCATGCCTACCCGCTTGTCGAAGACAGGGACTCTGGGATGGAGTTCGTCGCAGGTATGGCTGTGAATCTATTCTTCTGCATTTCGGGGTTTCTCATCCTTGCTAGTGCCCAACGGGTTGGTTTGCTTTCCTACTTATGGCGGCGTTTCCTAAGGATTTTTCCAGGATACTGGGTATCTTTGCTGTTCATCGTATTAGTTGCAGTTCCCCTGTCTTATCTTCTTGGATCCTCTCAATTTGCCTGGAATACAACTGAGAGCATTAGGTACCTAAGCAATAATTTTGATCTTTACAAAATTCAGTTCTCTATACCTGGAACCCTGGAAGGTATGCACTACGATGCCTGGAATGGGTCAACCTGGACCTTGTGGTACGAATTTATAGCCTACTTATGCCTAGTCCCCATTGCTTATATCCCCATTGTTAAAAAGTATCAGAAAGCAGTTGTCACGGGTGCTTTTGCTCTCAGTTTGCTCATGTACCCAGTTTTATCTTATGTAGATGCAAGCACGAATATGTATTGGGTTTTTGCAAGGCTTGCACCTATGTTTCTTGCTGGTGCTTTATTGTATGTCTGGGGTGAATATATCAAGGTAATTCCGTCTCTAGCTGTTGGGGCGACTATAGCTACAGTTGTTCTTCATATGTTAAATAATGTTTACATGATGAATTCTTTGTAGATTTTATTTGCATATTCGGTCTTAGCTTTAGCGGGTGTTCTCAAGATATACTGGGGGTATAAAAATGACTTATCTTATGGTGTCTATATTTATGCTTTCCCAGTGCAACAGCTTCTTGTGGCAAGTGGCTCCAGCTCCTATGGGATACTTATTAATACGATTATAACTCTTGCCCTATCAATGGTTTTAGCTTATATCTCTTGGAACTTCGTGGAGAAGCCAGCTATGAACCTTAAGGGTATGATTGGTGGGAGGAAGGAGGATTATAGCTGAGTCATGTCTATCGGGGAGAACTACTCATCAGGATAGGTGAAGTAAAGCTGATAGAGAGTACGAGCCTGTGGAGACTTCTGTGATTAATTCTCTTAAGGTCTTACCAACTACCAATTCCACCCCGCAGGGAATAGGCTAGAAAAACATGCCGTTATACCAGGCGTACCCAATGGAAAGGCAAAGACAGTGGCCAGCAGCTACCGCACTCCCGCCGGGGCAGAGCTCACCAACGAACTCGTCACCGAACTTCGCAAGGACTACCCCATCCTCAGCCGCGAGGTTAACGGCCACCCCTTGGCCTACCTCGATACCGGTGCCACCAGCCAGAACCCCCTGCAGGTACTCGACGCTGAACGCAACTACTACCTCGGCGCCAACTCGGCCGTCCACCGCGGTGCCCACACCCTTGCCGTTGACGCTACCGACGCCTTCGAGGACGCCCGCCGCACCGTAGCCTCCTTCGTCGGAGCCGCCGAGAACGAACTGGTCTGGACTTCCAACGCCACCGAAGCCCTCAACCTGCTCACCTACTCTTTTGGCAACGCGTCCGCTGGAATCGGCGGGGACGCCGCCACCCGCTTCGCGCTGGCAGAGGGCGACGAAATCGTCACCACCGAGCAGGAACACCACGCCAACGTCATTCCCTGGCAGATCCTGGCAGCCCGCACCGGTGCAACCCTGCGCTACATCCCCGTCACTGACCAGGGGCTCATTGACTACGAAGCTGCCGAGAAAATCGTCACCGACCGCACCCGCGTCCTCGCCTTTACCCACGTCTCAAACGTGGCAGGCTCTATCACTGACGTCGACTTCATGGTCTCACTTGCCAAAAAGGTCGGGGCCCTCACCGTGCTGGACGCCTGCCAGTCAGTACCCCACATGCCCGTTGACATGAAAAAACTTGGCGTGGACTTCGCAGCTTTCTCAGCCCACAAGATGCTCGCTCCCACCGGTATCGGAGCCCTCTACGGCCGCAACGAGCTGCTTGAAGCAATGCCCCCCTTCCTCACCGGCGGCTCCATGATCACCAAGGTCACCATGACCGAAGCCGAATGGATGCCCGCCCCCATCAAATTCGAGGCAGGCACCCAGCGGGTCTCCCAGGCCGTCGCCTGGGCCGAAGCCGTGCGCTACCTGCAGCACCTGGGCATGGATCAGGTTCACGCCTGGGAATCCAAGCTAGGGCAGCTCTTGGCAGAGGGCGTCAGCTCAATCCCCGGCGTCCGCCTCATCGGCCCGGCATCGGGCCAGCCCCGTGCTGGCCTGACCGCCGTTCACGTTGACGGCGTCCACCCCCACGACGTCGGCCAGCTCCTCGACGAAAAGGGCATCGCCGTGCGCGTAGGCCACCACTGCGCCCAGCCCCTGCATCGGGCACTCGGCATCACCGCCTCAACCCGCGCCAGCGCCTACATCTACAACACCACCGACGAGGTAGAGCGCTTCATCGAAGAACTCGCCAAGGTACGCAGCTACTTCGGCTACACCGACTAAGAGACACCACAGCAGTACAATGGGTAGGCTCCGCCAGCGACCCACCCTGAAAAGAAGGACACCGAATATGAGCGGTCTTGAACAGCTCTACCAGCAGATCATTCTCGAACATTCCAAGCAGCGCTCCGGCGAGGGGCTCATCGATCCCGCCGACGGAACCCGAGCCGCAACCAACCACCAGTACAACCCCACCTGCGGCGACGAAATCAACCTGCGCGTCATCCTCAATGACGACGGGAACACCATCGACTCCATCTCCTGGGAAGGCGACGGCTGCTCCATCTCCATGGCAGCTGCCTCCGTCCTATCAGAGATGGCCCCCGGCATGAGCACCCAGGAATTCCAGCAGCTCGTCGACGACTTCCGCGAAATGCTCCGCTCCCGCGGCCAAATTGAACCCGACGAAGAAGTCCTGGGCGATGCAGCAGCTTTCGCCGGTGTCTCCAAATTCGTTGCCCGCGTGAAATGCGCCATGCTCTCCTGGGTAGCGGCCGAAGAAGCCACCAAGGAAGCAACAGCAGCCTAACTCAGTATGCAAGCCTAGCTCAGCTCAAAGCCCCAGCTCAGCGCACAGAACCCACCCCAAGCGTCCGCCCCTGTTGGGCTGTAGCGGGGTGGTTTTTGTTACCCCAACCACGCCCTGACCTGGGCTGTCCCCCAAACTGCCCCCGGCAGCGTCCTTACCCTGCCCCGCACCTTAACGTAGGGTTAAGGGAGAAACACGCTCGTACTACCGCGCGCTCGCACCGCGCTCACACGCACACTTGGGGGACCCATGAACATTGGCTATGCCGCCGGCGCCTTCGACCTTTTCCACGTCGGCCACCTCAATATCCTGCGCCAAGCTAAGAAAAACTGCGACTACCTCATCGCCGGAGTAGTCTCCGATGAGATGCTCGAACTCACTAAGGGGCGTAAGCCCATCGTGCCGCTGGCCGAGCGCATGGAAATCGTCTCCCACATCGACTTCGTGGACGAAGTCCGCGCTGAAACCGTGGTCGACAAACTTGAGACCTGGGAACAGGTACGCTTCAACACCTTCTTCAAGGGCGACGACTGGAAGGGCACCCAGCGCGGCATCGACCTGGAAAACCGCTTCGCTGAGGTTGGCGTGCAGGTGGTTTACTTCCCCTACACCGCCCACACCTCCAGCACCAAGCTGCGTGCGGCACTCGAAGCGCTGAACACCCCTGTAGCAGCAGCGGTCTAAACCGAGTATCACACAAATACAAGGACGCCCCGCCCTCCTTCCCCATCAGAGGGGAGTGGAGAGCGGGGCGTCCTTGGCATCTAAAAGCTCTTAGTAGTTAGCCTTGATGTACTCTTCAGCGCTGGTGCCCAGGGCTGAGAAAACGCGGCCAATCTGGGGCTCAGCGGCGGCAGCGATTTTCTTGCCAACCAGGGGAATGGAGCACTTGACCTCACCGTCAACCTTAACTTCGGTGGTCTCACCTGCGGGGGTCAGAGTCTGGGTTGCATTGCCGGTGGCGGGAATACCCTTGACGGTTACCTCGGAAACAACGGTGCGGGAGCCATCCGCTGCGGGGGCTGAGACACGGTCAACCTGAGAAACAGTCACACCGTTAGAAACACCGGGGAGCTTCTTAGCCATGTCGGGGATACGATCAGCGGGGATCGCGCGCACGGTGGTGGCGGTGAAAGCACCGGCGGGGTCACCGTCAACGGAGAAGGACTCGAAGGAGATACGGACCTTTTCGCTGGCGAAGCGAGCGAAGTTCTCGTCCGCAAAAGCGCGAATTACGTTGTCGATGGAAGCATTGATGGTGGTTGAACTCTGAACAGCCATGGGATCTCTCTTTCAGGGGCGGTGACAAAAGGGTCGTGCCCTATTCTACGGGGTCGGGTTAGGGCGTGAAAGCGTGGGGCGGCCTTGCTTACTGAGAGCGGAATCCGGCGATAATCTGGGCGGTTCGTCGGATAAAGCCGCTGTTATAGGCGGTTCCGAGGGCTTCTAGCTCCGCCGAGAGGTTATCTGAGGCCTGATCACTACCGGGCACCCGGTAGGTACCGCGCAGGGAACCGGGATCGGCAAAGGCCGCATCGAGCTTGTTCCGAAGGTCCTCGGGACTGGTCACAACGATAGCTTCGCCGTGGGTCTCCATGACCCGGGAGAACTCTACCTGGTGGTTATCAACAACCTCATCTAGATCTGCTACGCGGGGGACAGCCAAGGGGATAGCCCCTACCTCACGAGCATCAAGAATAGAGCCGGGCCCTCCTTGAACCAGCACCACCTTGGCAGCGCGATACAGGTCAAGTAAATCAGCGCGGGGCATACGCTCAACGGCGTCCGCGTGCTGGGGCGGGGCAGTGAAGCCGTGCTGGACCAGGGTAGTGACCTCGGGCCGGTCTGCCAGGTAGGCATCAACCCACTGGATGAGCCGGTCAAAATGGTGGTGGTCGGTGCCCAGAGAAACAACCAGGTCGTAGACCTTGGGCTGGGCGTTGCCAGAGCTCGGGTTTTCTGTCACGACAGCCTCCTAGAGAATATGGCCGATATTGACGGCTTCAGGGAAGGTCTTCTTCTGTTCGTCCCACTGCACCACAAAGAGGTCGCTCATGGGGTAGCATATGCGACCGGTGAGGGTGGGCATGGTGATGCGGTCATAGGCCTCAATGAAGACAGTTTTGATGCCTAAGAGCTTGGCGATCAGGAAGAAGGGCACAGCGACCGCGGCTCCGGTGGAGACCACCGCATCGGGACGCTCCTTGCGTAGCACCCGCCAGGCTACCCCGATATTGCGGATAGCGTTAGGGACGTTACGGGTGGTGGGGAAGTGCACCCAGTAGGTGCGCTCGCCTTCTAAGGCCGCTTTGACCTCGGGTAATTCAAAGGTGGCCCAGGCCCGGTCATGTTCCTTCCAGAACTTATCCAGAGCAATGAGCTGGGCGAGATGGCCACCAGCGCTTGCGGTAAGGAGTACTTTCATGGCTGTTTATTTCTGGGTGGGGGTGTCGAAGTATACGGGAATGACGCGGGTGGAGCTGGTCGGGGTCAGCTCGTCAAAGAGCCGCTGGGCGCTCTTGACGGTGCTCTTTGAGGTAAAGGGCAGCAAGAGGACGCGGGTGTGATCGGCTGCCAGAAGAACCTTAGAGGTAGATGCCGATGCGGGCGCATCGATGATGACAGGAGCGTTCTGCTTGATGTGGTCCTTGAGGTTTTCTAGCCCCAGGGCGTTGAAGGTGGCAGCATCAGCGATGGTGTAGTTGCTGTCGGTGAGGACGCCCGCGATTAGGGAAGTGAGGGAGGCAGCTGCGCGGGGGGTGGGGGAGAAGATGGTGATGCCGCGCAGGTCTGCGTTCTTGAGGCGTCCGTCTGCTACACCGATGCGGCGTAGTAGCTGGGTAGCTGATTCGTTTTCGGCGCCCCGGGCGATGATGGAGACCGGAGAACCTGAGATTTCTGAGAGGCGCTCTGAGTAGCCCAGGGTACGGTTGGTACGGTCGACCACGTAGGCTGCGAAGATGCCGATGAGTAGACCCATAGCAGCGCCGATGAAGATGGCCTGAGCCAGGCTGAAGTTTGAGGGCGCATCGGGCACCTGGGCTTCTGAGATGATGGTGCCGCTGTCGGTGGAGGTTGCTTCTAGGGTCAGGATTGCCTGGTCAACTAGACCCTTATCCATGCCGTTCGAAACGGCATCGATGTTCTCTCGGGTCTCTTCGCGGCTGGCTCGGAGGGTATCGGAGCGGTGGTTCAGGTAGGCCTGGGCAACGGTGTTAGCAATATCGGCGGACTTCTGGGCATCGTCGGTGTTGACGATGATGTCGAGAATAGTGCTGTTGGAGTGCCCCGCTGCGGTGACCTGATTCTTGAGATCGCCTACGTCCATACCTAGCTCATCGGCAGCAGCCTGCAGGACCACTCGGGAGGAGGCAATAGCCTCTTCGGTATCCATATCGATGGAATTGAGGGCAGCTCGCAGACCAGTAGCACCTGCACTGGGCTGGGTAACGTTGACAACGGCCTTGGACTCGTAGGAGTGGGGTAGGGCCAGGCCGGCTACCGCGCCCAGGGCTGCGAAGATGAGGGCACTGATGAGCACAACGATCTTGTGGCGCAGGATGCGGCGGACGGCTGCCCCCAGCGAAATAGGGGTTGCCTGTTGGTCATTGGCGCGGGCTCGTGAGGAGCGTTCCATGTGGGTTCCTTCCCTAGGAGTGTGAGGGCCTAGCGGCGAAGTTTGCGAGTGACTGATGTGACGAGAGTTTCAAGGCCGATTGCTCGGCGGAAGCGGTAGATGAGGGCTAAGTAGAGGGGGATAAGAAGCAAGGCATAGGTAGCTAAGGCTAGTAGGCTCTGCCCCCAGATGAACACCGTGGCAGCTGCCCCCAGCCCCGGTGTCAGGGCTGCTAGGAGCATCACCGGTAGCACCTCACCGAGGTGCGGGCGGATGCCCAGCTTGCCGTAGACCTGGGCAGTAGCTAGACCGCAGTCGGTCAGGACGGCCGCAGCCCAGGCGGTTGCCGCCCCAGCCAACCCCCAGAGAGGAATGAGCGCAAGATTGAGCACAAGCGCCACCGCGAGAGCCGACAGCTTGTTGTAGAGCTGCCAGCGGGCGCGTCCGCTCATGAGCAGAACCGACTGCACCCCGCCTGCTGCCATCTGCACCAGCATGGCAGCCCCGATGATGTAGAAAAGTGGGGCGCCAGCGCTAAAACCATCGCCGAAGAAACCCAAAAGCACCGGGCCGAAAGCCGCGAGGGAGATGAAGAAGGGCCAGCCAACAGCAATGAGAATACGGGTAGCTGAGACAAAAATCTGGCGGGCACGAGCCTGGTCGCCGGTGGCGATAGCGGCAGAGATATCGGGGCCGGTCACCACACGAGCGGTGTGCTCCACCATGGCCCCTACCCGCACACAGCGGTTGACAGCCCCGTAGACGCCGCTGGCAGCAGGCCCCAGGAAGAGACCGATCAGCAACACGTCAATCCACTCGAGGAGAGCTTCGACCATGGCCGAGACGCCGCGAGCCGAGCTAAAAGCCCAGAAAGAGCGGGCAGACTCAGGCGCGGCTACAGTGGTAGGGGGAACCTGCTCAACCGCCAGGTGCTTGGCCTGGTAGGTGGGAATGTCCTCCTGCTGGGGCATATATTTCCGCACCCACAGTGCTGCCACCGCAAAAACCACCAGCAAGGGCAGAGCCCAGGCAAGGGCCAGGTAGGCGATAGCACCCGAGAAAGCTACAGCCAGGAGCACAGCCCCGATACGCAGTGTCGGCAACAGGGCTGACTGCAAGAAAGTGAACTCAACCGTGTGCCCCAGCCCCCGCAGGGCACCAAAGCACAGGGTCATCCAGGCTGCAACCACCACAAAGGGGGCAGAGACGAGAACCGCGGCGCGGACGTCCGCGCTCAGCCCCGGAGTTACCGCATGCAGCGCACAGAGCAGGGCCGCTAGAGCTAGCACCAGGGCAATGACGGTGGCTGGGCCGAAAGCAAAACGCATGAGCTGGGGCAGGCTAGAGTAACGGCCCACCGCGCGCTGGGCACTCATGGTACGCACCAGGCCTGTGTCAGCCCCAAAAACGCAGAGAGAAGTGGCAATCGCAAAGAAAGCCATGACCTGGAAGAAGGCGCCAGCTCCAGCCTGACCCACCCCGTTAGAAACAAGCAGGGTAGCTACAAAAGCCGCGGCAGAACCGTACATCACATAGAGCGATGAAAAAGCACCGCTACGCGCAAGCGACCTAGCCATCAGAGCCCCTCCCCGTACATGCGGGAGCGCATCATCAGGGCAACCGAGAGCATCAGCACGGTCAGCTGGATGACGTCAAAAGAGTAGAAGAAAACCACAGCTAGTGCTGAGACAATCACCGAGTGAACCCACATACCGGTAATCGAGGCGATATTCCAGGTGTTCACGAGAACAGAAATTACATAGAGCAGGAAAAGTCCCAGACCCACAAACCCAAAGCAGAACATGAGCGCCCAGACCTGCCCCTGGGTACCCATCGATACACCCACGCTGTCGGCCATCTTGGAAGTGCCGTAGCCCACCAGCGGAGAGCGTAGGGTGTATTCAAAGGTCAGTTCATAGAGGGAGGCACGACCACCTGTAGAGTCAGAGTACTCCTGACGGCCCAAAATATCACCTACCGCACCAGAAACCAGCAGGTAGGTCACCACACTAATACCCAGCACAGCACCGATACCTAAAGCCCGCCAGTCGCCCTTAAGCAAGAGACGGAAAAGCACGTAGGCAAAAGCCGAGCCCAGACCGATAAACATACCGCGATTGGACGTTGCCACAGCAGGCACCAGCGATACAGCCACAGCTAAACCCAGCCCCAGCTGAATCTTCTTAGAATGCACACCGGTCATTACCGCGAACACCACCGGAGTCAGCAAGGCATAGGCCAAGCCCCAGGAATTAGCATAAGGGAAAGGAGCGGACGGGCGAATGTAGGCTACCTCGGCCCCCCAGGGCCACTGGACCTCGGCCATGGGCGGAAGCACGTAGTCTTTGACCAGCTCATTATTGAGCAGGGCCCCCGGCAGAATAAAGCTCATGGGGGTAGGCAAGCGGAAATCGGGGAAGGCGAGAGCTAGATAGCCCAGAATGACGACCGTGAACCAAATCGTCAGCAGACCGCCCAGCATCACGTGGTTGGGGATGCGTTCGCGGGCATTGAAGAAATAGAGGGTATAGATACCCACGTTAAAGATGTTCATATAGCGCTGGAACCAGCCCAGGAATTCCGATGCGGTATCAATCGAAACAAGGCAAACTATTCCCCAGAACATGAGGGCAAACCAGATCCACATGGTTGAGTGCACCAGTACATGGCGTCGCATGACCATGAGCACAATCATGCAAGCAGCAAGAATGGTGGGGGCAAACTGCATGAGACCCATGGCCCAGACGAGGGGAAAGCCGTAGAGCAGCACCAGGATAGGCCATGCGGGCAGGGGAGCCCCGGCCGTGGGGGCCACGGCTGATAAGAAGCGATTGTGGCGGTGAGTTGGAGTCAGCACGGTCATGAGCTTTAAAGGCCTCGACCAGTCTTATTGACCGCTGCCAGAAGAGCTGAGGGGCTCACCAACCCCAGGGCAACAGGAAGCGCTGCCCAGGCACGTAGCTGGGTGGGATCACGACGCAGGGTGGCGCGCACGTAGGCTAGGGAGAGTTTTTTGTTGCCCAAAGCTGCATGAATAAAGGCAATCTGCCCCGAAATGCGGGCCAGACCCTTGGGATCGGTCTCAAATTCGGGGAACTTGCGGAGCAGGTAGGTAAGACCCGCTGCCATGTTCTCCCACTTACCGGCAAAGAAAGACGGCCGATCCCAAAGAATCAGCACCAGGGGCTTTTCCACCGAGTAGATATCACCGAACTTAGTGGCACGCAGAAGCAGGTCGTAGTCTTCACCGTAGGCAGCTGGTAAGTCCTCATCAACCAGCCCCACGCGTCCTACCAAATCTGACCTGCGGTAGAGCATTGCCGAGGGGTGAATCTCAGTAATGCGCGAGCGGAGAAAATCTGTAAAGGTAGCGCGGGCAGGGGCAAACCGGTCGATATCCTTACCGCCGGAGCGCACACGAATACCCGAAGAAATAGCGATGGCGTGAGGGTGACGCTCCCACAGCTCCAGCTGGTCAGCGAGTTTGGTGGGCAGCCAGTAGTCATCGTCATCGCAGAAGCCAAGAATCTCTCCGGATGCTGCCTCAATACCGGTGTTGCGGCCCCCGGCCAAGCCCTGGGGACGGGCGTTGGGGATAGCACGCAGGGAACGGTTCTCAGGCACAAGGACGTCGGTGAGAGGGTCGATATCAACGTGGTCAAAAACTACCAGTACCTCAACATGACCGGTGTAAGTCTGGTCAAATAGAGCGGTAACCGCGGTACGCAGTAGCTCAGGACGCTTGCCGTTGGTGGCGATAATGACGGAAACGCTTTGCATTAGGCACCTGCCGGCTGAGCGAGAGTAACGAACTTACGACGCATGGACAGCAGGACGGTGGCGGCGTTGGCGGCAAAGAGCAGACCGTAGACCAGCACAAAGCCAAGCCCGGTGCCCCAGAAAACGAAAATCCAACAGAAGGTGCCGGCATCCATATGCAGGTTTACAAAAGAACGGAGGGTTCCACCGGTTGCTGGGGCCGCAGTGCCCCGGTTGTTACGCAGCTGCTCAGCTAGAATCTGACTCATAAAATGGCCGGTCACCAGCACGGTGAAGGCCAGAGGTAGCCACCAGAGCGACCAGCCGGTAAAGGGAAAAGCTGCCGGGTACTTGATGAAGCCCACCAGAATAGTCAGATGCATAGCGGGGGTTCTCATAGCATCAACCACGTGGTCAAGCCACTCACCGGCGGGGGAGGACGCTCCCGTTACGCGAGCTACCTGGCCGTCCGCTGAATCTAGGGCGTAACCCAGAGCAAAGAGCAGGGCCACGCCCAGGCCCTGGAGTAGTGAAGGTGGGAAGAAAATCATCAGGAGCATACCCAGTACAGAAACACTGGCACTGAGAGCCGTTACCCCGTTGGGACCAAGCCCTATCTTGACTGCGGCTGCAGCAAAAATGCGCGCGACGCGACGATTAACCCAGCGAGTGTAGGCCGGAACTCCTGCCCCCGATTTTTGGGCAGAGTTGAGCTGTTTCAGTGTTTCCCTAAAGCCACGGGGGGCTACAGTGCGCGTGCTGGTCATAAACCCTAGTAAATCCTTGAAGATGTGTGTAATCCCGGTGAAGCTCCCGGCGCTGAAAGCGCTACCTCAGCGTGTGGTAAAAGAGATGACGCTAACGGAGCGATAAGCCCGGATTCTTAATTTTAGGTGAACGAGTGAGCTAGCAATAGGTGAAAACCAGCCCACAAAACTATGACTTTCAATATGTTCTAACCCCTAACAGGCCTACCTGGGGGAGCTTAGCGGCTCCCGGCGTCCGCCCTCACTAAGGCCTGTGGCCCGTGCAATGTGCACGGGCCACAGGGCGGGTATCCAATAGGTTGCAGTCTTACTTGGTGCGCAGAACTGCTTCCATATCGAAGGTAGTGCTCATGGAGCGACGGTAAGAGTGAACCTCAACAGCGATCACATTCTTACCCTGGTTCAGCTGGCTGGCAGGAACAACCACGGTAATCGGGGTTGCCTTGGCTAGTGAGTAGGGAACAGCCTTCCGCGCCGGGGTGTTGGGAGCTGCGTTAGCAATGAGGTTGGTGCGGTTAACCTCGCGACCGTTGACGTAGATAGCGAGACCATCATCGGCGTAGGTGGTCAGTACCAGCTCCTGGTTGGCCTGGGGAGTCAGCTGCATCTCCTTGCGCAGGAACATCGACATGGGCTGATCGTAGTAGGCGAACTGGAGGCGGGTTGCTAGGGAGAACTCGCCCCAACCGATTGAAGTCGGTGCAATGTACCACTGGCGGGCAGTGTTGTAGGCGTAGTTGGTATTGCGCCAGGTTACGTCATACTCGTTGGTCAGTACGAAAGCTACATCCCAGTTATCGCCAGAAGCAACAACCTTCTGATCTGCAGGCTTGACCGGCTCAACCGGTGCTACAGGCTCAGCAGGGGCTGGATTCTCTTCAACTACCGGAGGAGCAGGCTCTTCGGCAATTTCCTCAATGGGCTTGACGCTTGCGTTAGCTGAGGGGGAAGCGGACGGCGCTGCGGTAGTAGGTTCAGCGGTCGGCTCAGCGGGAGCTTCAGTGGTGGGCTCTGCAGTAGGCTCAGCAGATGCTTCGGTGGTGGGTTCCACCGTGGGCTCAGCGGTCGGCTCTACCGGTGCCTCAGTCGTAGGATCTACCGTGGGCTCCGGGCTGGGAGCGGGCTTAGCGGCTACAGCTACAGGAGTGGAGGCTGAAATGTTACCAGCGGTATCTGCAACGCGCACGAAGTAACGGGCGTCCTCAGTAGTAGGCAGCTTGTAGCTGGTGTCTGAGGTCGAGGCAACAACGCGGTTGTCACGTAGAATCTGGTAGGTCACGCCGCGTTCAGAAACACCGGTCCAGGTAAGGGAGTCGGTGGTTCCATCGGTGGTCACAGCCAGGTTAGAGGCGGTAGCCGGTGCTGTTGAGTCAGCAGGGGCATAGCGGGCGAAGCCAACAGTCTGCTGTACCCCGTTGTAACCCTGAGAGCGGGTAATGTCGCCACCGACCCAGAGAGTGCCGGTGGAGTCGGTGAAGGAGGCCCAGATGCCATGGCCGCGCTGGCCCTGCAGGCTGGGGTTGAACTGGGGCAGGATCTCGCCGGTCTGAGCATCGAAAGCTGTAATCAGGCGGATGGTGTTGACACCGTTATAGGTGGGGGCGTCCCAGGGACTGTCGTGGGTGGTGGCACCGTAGTAAATCCAGTCACCACAGTGGCAGGCAGCGTAGAGCACGCCATTATCCATGGACAAATCCTGGAAGTCACCGCCACTCTTGGTGATAGCGGTGGTCAAACGGTTCTTCAGATTAGCCTTGTCGTACTGGGCTACCAGGTGCTCTGCACCGGCCGTCCAGATGGTAGAACCTGCGTCCTGCACATCGAACTGGAAGCCGTCGCGAGTATTAGGGTTGCTTGCGCGGTGGGACAGAGTCCACTGCCAGTTCTGGGCAGCACTGCCATCGGTAGTATTGATGTAGGCAAGCTTCCAAGCACGCTGATCGTTCAGCGTGGAGAAGTAGCCACCAATTGCAACACCCTGATCGCTTGCAGAAACACCGTTGACGGTACCGTTAGTTACGGGGCGCCAGGACCAGTCAACCGAGTTATCGTTGAGACGGAAGCGGGCGATGTTCTTGGAGTAGGCATAGGTATCTGAGGCGGCACCCTTAACGTGGGTGAAGTTGCCACCGATGTAAACGTAGTTGCCCTGTACGTCAATGGACTTGACGAAGGAGACACCGCTGGCGTTGCGGTTCACGACGTCCCAGCCCAGGGAAGTGTCGGTTGCGCCGGTTACAGGGTCAAGGATGACGAAGCCATTGGAGGGCCGCCCATTGACGCGGGTGAACTCGCCACCTACAGCAAGCTTGCCGTTGGGTAGGGGGTAGATTGCCTTGACCTGCCCGTTGAGCTGGGGGGTGAAGGTTCGCACCAGCTCACCGGTATTGACGTTGTAGCCTGCGATGAACTTCTGCTGGACCTTCTCACCGGTAGTGGCATGTTCAACGTAGGCGAAGTCGCCACCGGTGAAGACAGTATCGCCCAACTGGTTAATGGCCTGCACGCGGGTGTTGAGTTCGCTGGTGGAGCCGGTGCCACTGTTAGGGCTGGTACGCCAGGTGACGCGGGAAGAGAAGCTGGCGGGCAGGGCGCGTTCGGTGGCCGCTGCGGTACCGCTATCTGCGATATCGGTCAGGTTTAGGTCTGCCTGGGTAATCTTGGGGCGCACAAAAACCTGGGTGAAGGGAATGGCGTAACCTGTCAGGCGGGGGGACCAGAGGTAGGAAGTCGCAGTATCGGTTCCTTGAACGAAACGGCCGTAGGCGAAGCCGATCTTCCAGGACTGGTTGCTACGCCCGTAGAAGTTATTAGCGTAGTAGTAGTCGTTATTGTTGGAGATACGGTTGACCGAGGTTGCGTAGCTCCGGTCAGCACCCAGTGCGGGGTCGTTATCGTAGCGGATATTTTCCCAGGGGTGGTAGGCAGAAAGAGTCCAGGACCAGTCTTCGGTCTTGGTACGCTTGGCGTACATGTCCTGCCAGGTAGTGCCAGTTGCGTTGCCGGCACGGTAGAAGCGTACACCGTCCTCAAGATCCTGGACCTTGGTATCACCCAGCAGGGCGTCCACGGTGGATGAGGGCAGCTGGACGGGGGAGAATGCGTCCGTGCCGTCGGGGTTGGTTGCCAGCTCGCGGGGATCACCCTTGCCAGCGTAGTCTTCGGTCCAGCCTTCGCGGCCGCGGCCGATCATGACCCAGCCACCACCGTTGGTTTCCTGGTCACAGTAGAACTGGGCAGGGGCGTCCATCTCATCGGTCCAGAGCCAGTAGGCCCCTGACTTTGATTCGGGGTCGTTCTGCTTGATTTCCCAGCAGGAGGCTGCCGCGGTTTCGCTGGTGAGACCGTTGGCTACATACTCGTTGGTCGCAATTGCGCCGGGGATGACGGAGACGCCAACGCCCAGGGCGACCGCACCAACGGCGATCTTAGTAAATAGTGAGGGTTTTTTCATGTGTGTTTAGCAATCTGCGTTATTGGGGAAGTCATGGGAAGCGATTTTCCATGCCCCGTTGTCTTCTACCAGAGTAAAAATATTGAGTGAGCGGGTGAACTGCGATGAATTCATGGCGTTCCCGTTGGCGTCGAGTACCTTGACCTGGGAGGAATCCAGGCAGACCTCAAGAATTTTGGCTGCTTGCCCGTTATAGTCCCCATCGGCAATGCGGGGGGTGCCTACTACGGTCGAGGTGCCCTCTACGTGCCAGCCAGCCAGTGCGTATTCGGTGGCAGTGGCTAGATATTGATCAAGGGCTGTGCCGGTGGCCGCTGCTTCAAGCTGTGATGTGGTTTCGGCGGAGACGTAGCTTTCAACCGCGTTCTCGTTGGCCTGTACGCTTTCGGTGTCGCCTGTGATATCGCTTGAAGTATCTTCTTGTGATTCTGAGGTGCTGGCCGGCTCGATGCCTGCTAGGGCTCCCTGGACGTCGCTGTAAAGCTGCTCGGCGGTTTGAACTTCTTCAGTGTCTACGGCAGCTTCACTGGCTTCGGCAAGAGCTTCGGAGCCTGCGAAGTTTTCGGTCAAGGTTTCGCCTGCGCTATTGGTGGCTTCGGCGGTGGTAGTGGTGCTAGATGCGCTCCCGGAAGCTGCTTCATTCTCTGCCGACGAGCCGCAGGCGGCTAGGGAGAGAGTGGCACTAGCGCACAGGGCAAGGACGCCGGTGCGCAGGCTAGGGGCGCGCAGGGCAGAAGAGAGGGGTATCCCTAATCGTTTCATTAAGTCCCTAAAAGTTGAGGTGCGTGGGTTTGAGCAAAGCCTGCTGGTTCTCCGTGCGAATGGAGTGGGGTTCTACCAGGGTACTTTGCTGGTCATTTTATACTACCGGTTGGCACCTGGTCGGGGTAATAGCCTTAGATGAAAAATACGGGGTTACTCGGTAGTAACTTATGGGGACAAGAATAGTTTTGTTCAAAAATAGTATTGGTGTTTATCACATCTGTATTACTTGCTGTTGGTAGGTGCCTTATTGTGGGTCCTTACCTGCCCGGTGGGCTCTAGAGACTGCGGGTCTAGAGGGCCCTATGGGATAATGGAACCTGCACCAACCGGCCTTACCCCAGGGGAGCGAAGATGTCACTGAGCGGCCTTTCTCAAGCCCTCACCCATGAACCCAGCTACGCAGCAATCATCACCCAGGCAGGTGCAGACCTCAAAGCCCGCCTGGACGAATTTCTGATTGGTTCCCCTGACGGGGCGCGCCCTTTTCTTCTTGCAGGTATAGCCCAGCAGCTTGCCGCTCAGAGCCAGCCGACCCCGCCCGTCCTGCTTGCTGTGACCGCCACCGACCGCGAGGCCGAAGATACTGTCACCGCCCTGGCCTCCCTGGTGGAACCCGGGCAGGCCCAGCTCTTCCCGGCCTGGGAAACCCTGCCCCACGAGCGCCTTTCGCCTCGTAGCGACACCGTGGGCCAGCGCCTGTCGGTCCTGCGCGCTCTTGCTGAGGGGGGCGCGTCCGCCCCTCGCATTGTAGTAGCCCCCATTCGTTCTGTGCTGCAGCCTCTAGTTGCAGGGTTAGAGAACATGCAGCCGGTAACTTTACGGGTAGGGGAAGAGCAAGACTTTGATGCCCTGATCAAGTCTCTCGCTTCAGCTGCCTATTCCCGCGTTGACCTGGTGTCTAAACGCGGGGAATTTGCTGTACGCGGCGGTATTATCGATATTTTCTCACCGACCGCTGCCCACCCTGCCCGCATTGAATTCTTCGGGGACGAGGTTGAAAATATCCGCTGGTTCTCGGTTGCTGACCAGCGTACTTTACCCGGTAAAGACCACCCCACAGAGTTGCTTGCTCCCCCCTGCCGCGAGCTTCTCATTACCCCCGCTGTGATGAGCCGGGCTGCCCGACTCAAAGGGTCCTTCCCCGGCGCTGCCGCCATACTCGAAAAAATTGCCGGCGGTATCTACGTTGAAGGCATGGAATCCCTCATTCCTCTGCTGGTCGACGATATGGTCACCCTGCTGGATCATCTGCCCGCTGGCTCTTTGCCCGTCATCATCGAACCTGAAAAGGTACGCTCTCGTGCAACCGATTTAGTCGCGACCAACGAAGAGTTCCTGCTCGCGGCCTGGGACTCGGTGACAGAGAGCACGGACGCCCCCATCGATCTGGGAGGCAACGGCCCCGACGGTCTGAGCGCCGGCAGCTTCCGCACCATCGCTTCCCTGCGAGAAACCGCCCTCGCCAAGGGCTTTGGCTGGTGGGCTATCACGGCTCTGGGCGTGGACGACGCCATTGACGACGGTATCGACTCAGTGCAGCTTGCTGCCCGCGCCCCCCACACTTATTCGGGTAACGTCACCGAGCTACTGACCGAAGTCGGAAAAAAGGTGAAGGACGGCTGGCGCATCACCGTGGTCACCGACGGCCCCGGCCCGCTCACCCGCCTGCTTGACCTTTTCCAGGAAGCCGAGATACCGGCGTCCCGTGTGGATAGCCTGACGAGTCTGCCTGAGCCCGGCATTATTGAAATGACCACCGCCTCTATGGGGCGCGGCTTCATGCTGGACGGCGAGAAGCTGGGCCTGTTGACCGAAGCCGATATCTTGGGCCGCACCAGCCCCTACGCCACCCGTGACCTGCGTAGCGGCAAGCTGCCCGTACGCCGCCGCAAGAACGCGGTCGACCCCATGAGCCTGTCAGCCGGTGACTACGTGGTGCACGAGCAACACGGTATCGGCCAGTTCGTTGAACTGATCCAGCGGCCTATCGCCGGGGCCACCGTGACTCCGGGCCAGCCCAAGCCCATGAAGGAATACCTAGTTCTGGAATACGCCCCCTCGAAGCGGGGCGGGCCCAAGGACCGTCTCTTCGTGCCCTCCGACCAGCTAGACCAGGTCTCAAACTATGTGGGCGGAGATGCCCCGGTGCTCTCGAAAATGGGTGGCTCAGACTGGGCTAAAACCAAGTCCAAGGCCCGAAAAGCCGTTAAGGAAATCGCAGCTGACCTGATCAAACTTTACTCAGCCCGCCAGGCCTCCCGCGGTCACGCCTTCGGGCCCGACACCCCCTGGCAACGGGAACTCGAAGAGGCCTTCCCCTACAACGAGACCCCCGACCAGCTCTCCGCCATCAACGAGGTCAAGGCCGACATGGAGAAGGAAATCCCCATGGACCGCCTCATCTCAGGCGATGTGGGCTACGGCAAGACCGAAATCGCTGTGCGTGCAGCTTTCAAGGCTGTGCAGGACGGCAAGCAGGTGGCCGTCCTCGTTCCCACCACCTTGCTCGCCCAGCAGCACTACGAAACCTTCACCGAGCGCTTCTCAGGCTTCCCGGTTTCCATCAAGGTGCTTTCCCGCTTCCAGAAAGCCAAGGAATCAGCCGAAATTGCCGAGGGCATTAAGAACGGGTCGGTGGACGTGGTCGTGGGAACCCACCGCATCCTTTCCGAGTCGGTGGACTGGAAGGACCTGGGCCTGGTCATCATCGACGAAGAGCAGCGCTTCGGCGTAGAACACAAGGAAAAGCTCAAGACCATGCGCACCAACGTGGATGTTCTAGCCATGAGCGCCACCCCCATTCCACGAACCCTGGAGATGTCGCTGACAGGTATCCGGGAGACCTCCACTCTGGCCACCCCGCCCGAGGAACGCCACCCCGTCCTCACCTTCGTCGGCCCCCGCACCGACAAGCAAATCACCGCCGCAATCCGCCGCGAGCTCATGCGCGAGGGCCAGGTCTTCGTGGTCCACAACCGGGTTTCTAGCATTGAAGAGACCGCCAACGAGATCCAGAAGCTGGTTCCCGAGGCCCGCATTGCCGTGGCTCACGGACGCATGAGCGAATCCCGCCTGGAAAAAATTATCGTGGACTTCTGGGAACGCAAGTTCGATGTGCTGGTATCGACCACCATCGTTGAAACCGGCCTGGACATCTCCAACGCCAACACCCTGATCGTTGATCAAGCTCAGAACTATGGTCTGTCCCAGCTTCACCAGCTGCGCGGACGCGTGGGGCGCGGCCGCGAACGCGCCTACGCCTACTTCCTCTACCCGGCTGAGAAGGTACTGACCGAGGTCGCCCACGAGCGCCTGAAGGCGGTAGCAACCCACAATGAGCTGGGCGCCGGTATGCGCCTAGCCATGAAAGACCTGGAAATTCGCGGTGCCGGTAACCTGCTGGGCGGCGAACAGTCCGGCCATATCGCCGGTGTTGGTTTTGACCTCTACCTGCGTCTGGTGGGTGAGGCTGTGGCCAACTTCCAGCACGGTGAGCAGGAAGAGGCACCTGCCGAGATTAAGGTGGATCTGCCGGTCAACGCCCACATGCCGCATGACTATGTGAGTTCAGAGCGCCTGCGTCTATCGGCCTACCGCCAGATTGCCCAGGCCCAGACCGCCGAGGAGCTGGCTGAGGCTCGCGAAGAACTGGTAGACCGGTACGGCACCCCACCTGCTCCGGTTGAGAACCTCTTCAAGGTCGCGGCTCTTCGCCACCGCGCTCGCGCTGTGGGGCTGACCGAGATTGTGGCTATGGGCCCCAAGGTTCGTTTCTTCCCGGTCAATGATCTGCCAGAATCGCGCCAGATGCGACTAGAACGCATGTATCCGGGTGCCCAGTACCGTCAGATTCCGGGTACCGAGAACTGGCAGATTCTGGTGCCCCGCCCTAAGACCTCCGCTGTTGGGGGCAAAGACCTGGTGGATGATGCCATGGTGGAGTGGACTGAGCAGTTTATCCACGCTATCTTCGAGGCCGGCGTCGCCGCTTCATAGGGCAAAAGGTACCACCTAAGTGAGAAAAACCCACCTAGTTCGTGGGTTTTTCTCGTTTAGATGGTACCTACCGTATCGGTGCTTCTGAAAACACAGATAAGGGGTAGCCCACCTGTTAAAGGTGGGCTACCCCTTAGATTGAAACCGTAGGTATCTCTTTACTTGAGGGAGAGCTCAGTGCCGCTGGTACGCACCTTTTCGTTGGTCTTAGAAGGAAGGAACCACAGGGGAATGATGAAGGTGACGCCGTAGAGCAGAACAGCTACGGTCCACCAACCCCAGCCACCCTCGGGGTACATGCCCAGGGTGTAGAGGCAGCCCAGCAGGAGCAGGAAGCAAAGAACGAAGAGGGCGATATTAGAGCCCAGTTCCTTGGTGCCTGAGTACTGGGGGGCGCCGCTGCGGGCGGGGGCGCCGGATTCCATCCCGAAGGATTCAACGTTGGAGCGCTTCTCAGCCTCTGACTTATCAGTGGTCTTAGACATGGGGAAGTCCTTTTCGTGTGTGTACTTTATTACTCAGTATAGGTGCTGTATCAGCGGTTCGCACCATATGTCAGACACAAATCTGGCCTAGTAGCCGCCCTCAGCAGCTTCGCCCGCACCGATGATAGCGATACCCTTTGAGGCACCGATACGGGTGGCACCGGCTTCAATCATGGCCAGGGCCTCGTCGCGGGTGCGGACGCCGCCGGAGGCCTTGACCCCCAGGTCGGGGCCGACAGTGGCACGCATCAGGGCGATATCTTCGACGGTTGCACCGGCGGAAGAGTAACCGGTGGAGGTCTTGACGAAGTCAGCTCCCGCCTCAACAGAAGCCTGGCAGGCCAGGACCTTCTGGTCATCGGTCAGCTCGGAGGTCTCGATAATGACCTTGAGCAGGGCGCCACCGGCATGGGTTGCCTCGGCGACAGCCTTGATATCGGCAACCAGGGCCTCCTTCTTGTTGGCGCGGGCATCAGCGATGTTGATGACCATATCAACTTCGCGGGCACCGGCTTCAACGGCGGTCTTGGCTTCAAAAGCCTTGACTACGGTGGCGCTGGCGCCGAAGGGGAAGCCTACGACCACGCAGGGGACGGAAGCAGACCCGGCAAGTTCTTCGGCCAGCACGGGGGCCCAGACGGGGTTGGCGCAGACAGAGGCGAAGCCGTACTGCTTGGCTTCGGCACAAAGGCGTCGGACGTCCTCTTCTGAGGCAGAGGGGGCCAGGATGGTGTGGTCAATCATGGCAGCCAGATCGGCTGCTGAGAGTTCGAGAGTCATGGTGTTCTTCCTTGAAATCTTGGTTTGGTTAGAGGCCCAGAGCCGCTGACATGTCTGCCTTAAGAAGGGCCAGCTTGGTATCGGCTACGGTGCGGGCATTGGCAACGGTGGTGCTGACAGGTACGACCACTTCCAGGTAGCACTTGAGCTTGGGCTCGGTGCCGGAGGGGCGCACAATGACGCGGGTGGAATCCTCGGTGTAGTAGCGCATACCGTCGGTGGGGGGTAGGGTGTCGGTGCCCTCGGTAAGGTCCTCTACCGATACCACGGGGGACTCAGCCAGTTCTGCCGGAGGGGTAGCGCGCAGACGCTGCATCATGGCAGGAATTTGGGCCAGGTCATCTACACGCACAGAGAGCTGGTCGGTGGCGTAGAGGCCATGCTCGGTGGCAATCTCGTCCAGAAGTGCAGGCAGGGAGGAACCGGCGTCCTTGAGCTCCTGGGCGTAGTCCGCCATGACCAGGGCTGCCGAGATGCCGTCCTTATCGCGCACCTGGGCGTGATCGACGCAGTAGCCCAGCGCTTCTTCATAGCCGAAGGTTAGGTTTTCCACGCGGGCAATCCACTTGAAACCGGTCAGGGTTTCGCGGTGGGCAACGCCTGCTGCTTTGGCGATAGCTCCGGCCAGACGGGAGGAGACAATTGAGTTAGCGAAGGTGGCCTTTGCGGGGTCGCTTACGGACGCCAGCACACGGGTAGCCAGGATCGCTCCGGCTTCGTCGCCGCGCAGCATGGCCCAAGTGCCGTTTCGTTTGACAGCGAAAGCCGCGCGGTCAGCGTCCGGATCGTTGGCAATGATGAGGTCAGCGTCAATCTTCTCAGCTAGAGCCATAGCCAAATCAAGGGCACCGGGTTCCTCTGGGTTGGGGAAGGCGACGGTGGAGAAGCGCGGGTCGGGCTCAGCCTGTTCAGGTACCAGGGTGACGTTAGTGAAGCCAGCCTGACGCAGCACAGCTTCTGCGGTCTGACCTCCAACACCGTGCATGGGGGTCAGCACGATGTTGAGGTCGCGGTCCTTCTGCTCGACCAGCGGGGTAACGCGGGCAATGTAGTCGGCTGCTACGCTCTCGGGCAGCACTTTCCAACCGTCAGCTGCCAGAACCGGAGTGTCAACAGCTGCGATTGCGGCTGCGATATCCCCGTCGTAGGGAGGGATAATCTGGGCCCCGCGAGCACCGGGCTCAACGGCGGCTCCACCCAGGTAGACCTTGTAGCCGTTATCGTTAGGGGGATTGTGGGAGGCGGTGACCATGACGCCAATTTCGGCGCCATATTCGCGGGTCGCCCAGGCGGTCACGGGAGTGGGCAGAGCAGAAGGCATGAGGTGAACCTCGATACCGGCGGCGGTGAAAATAGCTGCGGTGTCGAGGGCGAAGATATCTGAATTCTTGCGGGCATCAAAGCCCACCACAGCGGAAATCTTCTCCCAGCCTTCAGCGGACGCGCGCGCGGTGGCGTAGTCTGCCAGGCCCTGGGCGGCACGCTGAACGACGACGCGGTTCATGCGCATGGGGCCAGCGCCCAGTTCGGCTCGCAGGCCTGCGGTTCCGAACTGGAGGGTTCCCGAGAAGCGGTCGGCCAGATTAGCGGTTGCGGCCGCATCTCCTGCCTCAACCTGGGCGATGATGCCCTCAAGCTGGGCCTTGGTTTCTGTATCGGGGTCGATAGCGGCCCAGATACGGGCTTGCTCAAGGAGCTGCTGAGTATCGAGTGACATGTCTTTCCTTGTCCTTAGAGAGCCGCGATGATGTCTGCGAGCAGGCTGGAAATGCGGGGGCCAGCGGCTTCACCGGCCTCAATGACCTCTGCGTGAGAGAGGGGGGTCTCCTGGATACCGGCGGCCAGGTTGGTGACGAGTGAAATACCAAAGACCTCAAGGCCGGCTGCGCGGGCGGCAATGGCTTCAAGAGCGGTGGACATGCCCACTAGATCAGCGCCCAGTACACCTGCCATCTTAACCTCGGCTGGGGTCTCGTAGTGGGGGCCGGGGAACTGCATGTAAACGCCCTCCTGCAGGGAGGGGTCAATGCCGCGGGCAATCTCGCGGATGCGAGGGGAATACAGGTCGGTTAGGTCAACGAAATGGGCACCGGTGAGCGGGGAGGCTGAGGTGAAGTTCAGGTGGTCAGAGATCAGGACGGGTTCACCGGCGGAGTAGGCGGGGTTCAGGCCGCCACAGCCGTTGGTGAGAATCATGGTCTCAGCGCCTGCGGCAGCTGCGGTACGCACACCGTGGACGACAGCGTCAACGCCGCGGCCCTCGTAGAAGTGGGTGCGGGAGCCAATCACCAGGGCTCGCTTGCCGCTTTCGGTCAGAATCGAGGTCAGGGTACCGGGGTGGCCCACCACAGCGGCCTTGTGGAAGCCAGGTACCTCATTGGCTGGGAGGACATGGGTGGCTTCGCCAATGAGTGAGGCGGCCTCGCCCCAGCCTGAACCCAGCGTCAGCGCCAGGTCGTGCTTCTCGACGCCGGTTTTCTCGGCAATGAAGTCCGCGGCCTCACGGGCACGAACCAGTGCCGGGTGGTTGGGGTCAGCGGTGGAAACAGCAGAAATATTTGAATCATTCAACACCCTTCTACGGTACCAAACCTGCCCAGAGTTGAGCGCGCGTGCGATGTGCGACACAATAAAAGGGTGACTCTCAAAACAGACTACGCATCACACAAGATTGTTATTCTCGGTGGTGGCCCTGGCGGCTATGAGGCCGCTCTTGTTGCCGCTAGCCACGGCGCCGATGTCACTATCATTGAAGATAAGGGCATGGGTGGCTCGGCCGTCCTCACCGACGTCGTCCCCTCTAAGACCCTGATTGCCAGCGCGGACGCCCGCAACCGCTTTGGCAAGGCCCAGGAGCTTGCGATTTCGGTGGGGGACGATGACGCAGCCCCGCCTATCTCTGTTGACCTGGCCAAGGTTAACAAGCGCCTGATTGACTTAGCCCACCAGCAGTCCCACGACATCAAGCGCACCCTGGAACGCAGTGGCGTGAAGGTCATTGACGGTCGGGGCAAGTTAGTAGACCGCCACACCGTGGAAGTTACCGATTCGACCGGCCTTACCTACGAGCTGACCACCGAATTCATTATTCTGGCGGTGGGCACCCACCCCCGCGAACTGCCCACCGCTCAGCCCGATGGCAAGCGGATTCTCAACTGGACCCAGCTCTACTCCCTGGAAGAACTTCCTGAAGACCTCATTGTGGTTGGCTCGGGCGTCACCGGCGCGGAGTTCGCCTCAGCCTATAACGGGCTGGGTTCTCGGGTTACCCTGATTTCCTCCCGTGACCGGGTGCTGCCCGGTGAGGATGAGGACGCCGCGACCGTCCTTGAAAATGTTTTTGAACGCCGCGGTGTGCGCGTCATGCCCCGCTCTCGCGCAGAGGCAGCCTGCTACAACGAAGCCGGCGACGGTGTTATCGTCACCCTGGGGGACGGGCGCAAGGTTGCAGGCTCTCACGTACTCATTGCCGTCGGTTCTATTCCCAATACCGAAAATCTGGGCCTTGAGGACGCCGGGGTCGAGGTCAGCGAGTCGGGCCATATCAATGTGGACCGTGTCTCTCGCACTAGCATCCCCAATATCTATGCCGCCGGTGACTGTACCGGTGTTTACCCGCTGGCCTCCGTTGCAGCGATGCAGGGGCGTGTAGCTGTCTCACACATGCTGGGCGATATCGTCAAACCCCTGCGCACCCACCAGGTGGCGGCCAACATCTTCACTGCGCCTGAAATCGCCACCGTGGGTGTGAGCCAAAGCGAGATTGAATCGGGTAAGTACCAGGCAGATATGGTCATGTTGCCGCTGGCTACTAACCCCCGGGCCAAGATGATGGCGGTTGAGGATGGCTTCATCAAAATCTTTGCCCGTAAGCACTCTGGCACCGTTATCGGCGGCGTGGTGGTGGGGCCCCGCGCCTCAGAGCTGATTTTCCCGCTCTCGCTAGCAGTCGATAAGAAACTGCACGTGGACGATATTGCCGAAACCTTCACGGTCTACCCATCGCTGACTGGCTCTATCTCAGAAGCCGCGCGGCAGCTGCACACCATGCAGTAGGCTCATCGGCCATAAGAAAACCGCCCGTTCCTCTTGAAGGAGCGGGCGGTTTTGGTGGTGCCTTGGCTCTATATGTGTATGGAAGCTGCAAGCACGGGTGGGGGCGGGCTCGCAGCGAAGCTGCTGGCTCGGGGCTGGCGTGAATCGCCTGTGAGTGCTATCGAACCGGCGAGAGGGTCGGCAGCGAGCGTGAGCCCGGCCTACCTTTGGTCTAAATCCTTAAACCTACTTAGCGCGGGCCATAGTGGTTAGGTCCACGTCGCGGGTTTCATGGGTGATGGCCATGAAGATCAGGGTCAGTAGACCCGCTCCGGCCAGGTAGAGGCCAACCGCACCCACACCGCCGTTGGCGTTGAGCCAGACCGCTGCGTAGGGGGTCAGGGCCGCACCGAGGATGGATGCAACGTTGTAGCTGATGCCCGAAGCGGTGTAGCGGACGTTGGTGGGGAAGAGCTCGGGCAGGTAGGCGCTCATGGAGCCGAAGGTCAGGCCCATGAGGGTCATGCCGATGGCCATGAAGAGGACGATGCGGCCGGTGTTGGCGTCCTCACCGGTGCCTACAAGGGCGGGGTCCATGAGGAAGCCGAAGGAGAGGCCGAAGATGATGATGGCGCCGGTGATAGCCAGCTGGGAGGAGCGGCGTCCGTACTTGTCAGCTAGCCAGCCGGAGACAGGAACCATGGCTGCGAAGAAGAGGATAGTGATGAGCTGGATGATGAGGAATTCGCGGTAGGCGATACCCAGGCCGCCCTTTTCTACTGCGCCGATGCCGAAGGAGAGGATCCAGGCGGTCATGAGGTAGAAGAGCACATAGGTGGCCAGCATGATAAAGGTGCCCTGAATCATGGGCCACCAGGCGACCTTGAAGGCTTCTGCCAAGGGGGTCTTGACCTTTTCATCCTTTTCGAGGGCCTGCTTGAAGATCGGGGTTTCTTCTAGCTTGAAGCGGACGTAGAGGCCAACGGCGACCATGATAATGGAAGCAATGAAGGGGATACGCCAGCCCCAGACCAGGAAGTTGTGGTCGATGGTGTCGCCGGCGGCCAGGGAAGTGAAGCCCATGGTGACGGTCAGAAGCAACATGAAGCCGTTGGCCAGGATGAAGCCGAACGGGGCACCTAGCTGGGGCCACATGGCGGCGCGGGCCCGCTTTCCTTCTTCAGCGTATTCGGTAGCCAGCAGAGCTGCGCCTGACCATTCGCCGCCCAGGCCCAGGCCCTGGCAGAAGCGCAGGATGGTCAGCATGGCCGGCGCCCACAGACCGATCTGGTAGTAGGTGGGCAGTAGGCCGATGAGGAAGGTGGCGATACCCATGGTCAGGAGTGCGCCGACCAGGGTTGCCTTGCGTCCTACCTTGTCACCGAAGTGGCCAAAGACAATGGAACCGATGGGGCGGGCGATGAAGGCCGCGCCGAAGGTCGCCATGGATGCCAGTAGCTTGGCGGTGTCGTCCTCGCCGGTGAAGAAGAGGGCGGGGAAGACCGCCACGGCTGCGGTGGCGTAGATGTAAAAGTCGTAGAACTCGATGGTGGTGCCGATGAGCGAGGCCATGATGACGCGGCTGCGGGGCACGGTCTGCTCGGCGGCAGAAGAGGCCGGGGAGGTGACTGTTGTGCTCACGTGAACTCTCTAGTGGTGTAAGGATTGTGTTGTATGGTTTTACTCTAAAACCGGAGTCCTCTATGTGAAACTTAGATTCCACTATATGAGCATGGGGTGGGGTAAAGATAGGCCCCTCTGCCTGGCGGCAAAGGGGCCTAACTGAGCTTGTATTCGCAGGTTTACTTGATGGTTGCGATAATCGCCCCGGCAGAGACGGTATCGCCTGCCTTGAGCTTCAGCCCGGTGACCTTACCGGCCTTGTGGGCGGTGATGGGCTGCTCCATCTTCATAGCTTCTAGCACCACAATCAGGTCGCCTTCAGCTACCTTGGTGCCGTCCTTGACCGCTACCTTGACGATAGTGCCCTGCATGGGACTGGTGAGCTCGTTGCTGTTGGCAGAGCCGGACGCCCCGCCGCGGCTTGAACGAGACTTGCGGGCCTTCGAAGCGGCAGCAGGCTTGGCTGAGGTGCCACCGATAGCGGGCAAGACAACTTCCATGCGCTTGCCGTTGACCTCAACAGTGATTTTCTGCCGTTCCTCGTCAGCCTCGGGCAGGCTGAGGGCACCGTCGTAGGTGGGCAAGGTGTTCTTAAATTCGGTTTCAATCCAGTGGGTGTGAACGGCGAAATCACCGCCGGGGGCAGGGGCAAAGGCAGGCTCATCGAGCACCGCGCGGTGGAAGTTGGCAACGGTGGGCATGCCCTCAATGACTAGCTCACCCAGGGCCCGCTTGGCCCGCTGCAGGGCCTGTTCGCGGGTTGCGCCGGTGACAATGAGCTTGGCAATCATGGAGTCAAAGTTGCCGCTGACGGTATCACCGGCAACCACGCCGGAGTCCCAGCGCACGCCGGGGCCAGAAGGCACAACCAGCTTCTCGATGGTGCCGGGGGAGGGCATGAAGCTGCGGCCGGCGTCCTCACCGTTGATGCGGAATTCAAAGGAGTGGCCGCGCACCGCGGGATCGGTGGGCTCAATGGTCTCACCTCGGGCAATACGGAACTGCTCGCGCACCAGGTCAATGCCGGTGACTTCTTCGGATACCGGGTGCTCCACCTGCAGTCGGGTATTGACCTCAAGGAAGGAGATGGTGCCGTCGGTGCCCACCAGGAATTCGCAGGTGCCAGCACCCTGGTAGCCAGCCTCGCGCAAGATAGCCTTGGAAGCCTCGTAGAGACGCTCATTCTGCTCGCCGGTCAGGTAGGGGGCAGGGGCTTCTTCTACCAGCTTCTGATTGCGGCGCTGCAGGGAGCAGTCGCGGGTGGATACCACCACAACGTTGCCGTGGGCATCGGCCAGGCACTGGGTTTCCACGTGGCGGGGGGAATCTAGGAAGCGCTCGATGAAGCACTCGCCACGACCAAAGGCAGCAATAGCCTCGCGGACTGCTGATTCGTAAAGCTCGCCGATGCCTTCGCGCTCACGGGCGACCTTGATGCCGCGTCCGCCGCCACCGAAGGCTGCCTTGATGGCAACGGGCAGGCCGTACTCGTCCGCAAAAGCCTCAACCTCTGCTGCGCTCTTGACCGGGTCTTTGGTGCCGGGTACCAGCGGAGCACCGACCTTCTCGGCGATATGGCGGGCAGCTACCTTATCGCCCAGGCGGTTGATGGATTCTGGGGATGGGCCGATCCAGGTGAGGCCGGCATCAATGACCTGCTGGGCGAACTGGGCGTTCTCGGAGAGGAAACCATAGCCGGGGTGTACGGCATCAGCACCGGAACGTTTGGCAACCTCAAGCAGCTTATCCATGACCAGGTAGGACTCAGCCGCAGTGGTGCCACCGAGCGCGTAAGACTCATCGGCTAACAGCACGTGCTGGGCCTCGCGGTCGGGGTCAGCGTAGACAGCGACGGTTGCTAGCCCCTCGTCCTGGGCGGCACGAATAACGCGAACAGCAATTTCACCGCGGTTAGCAATCAGTACCTTGCTGACGGGGCCGGTGTGGCGCCCCTTCACCGGGGTAAAGGCCTGGGCCAGGTCGTTATGTGCAGTCACTATGAAAGCTCCTCGGGTTATCGTGCCGTGCTGGCGTGCCGTTACTGGCTATGACGCATTATGAGCAGGCGCCGGGTGGCGGCGCCTCACAAAAGTCGTATCTTGAAATTTATCGCGAATTTTTCCAAATGTCGCTGATTGAAACACCAAAGTTAGCCAGCATTGTGCGTAGGGCATGCACCGAAAGCCCCACTACGGTGTGGTATTCGCCCTCAATTCCCTTAATGAAGGCCGCACCGAAACCGTCGATTGTGAAGGATCCAGCCACCCACAGGGGCTCGCCGGTGGCCACGTAGCGCCGGGCTTCTTCGTCGCTGAAGGTGTCGAAGTGGACGGTTGCCGTGCGCAACTCGCTGGCCTCGGGGTGCTTACTAGCTGCTGTGTTCTGGGTAGCCTCGCGGGTATCGACCAGCCAATGCCCGGTGTGGAGCTGCCCGCTGCGTCCGCTCATAGAGGTGATACGTTCTAAAGCTTTCTCGGCGCTACCGGGCTTGCCGTAAGCGACACCGTCGAGCTCGAAAACAGAATCGCAGCCCAGGACCAGGGCACCGGCCGCTTCAGGCAGGGCTGCAACAGCCTGTGCCTTAGCCTTGGCTAGGAGCTGAGCTGTTTGTGCAGGTGTGATGTCGCCCAGTCCGGCCTCGTAAGCAGCCTGCTGGGCCTCGCGCAGGGCAGCGTCCTCATCGACATCGCTGATAATGACGGTGAAGCGGACGCCGGCGTCCTCCAGGAGCTTTTTGCGGGCAGGGGATGAGGAGGCAAGGACGAGCCGCACCGGCTGTTCGCCCGCCGCGGCTGGGGTTTCAGTGGGTTTCTGCATGGGTAACAGTCTAGTGGCTGGAGCAGTCGCAGTTGGTGGTCGGCAGGTGTAGGCTCAACTAGATACTGTTTAGATAGGCTTTTGCAGGCTGACATTGCTATCTTAGGCCAGAGAAAAAGACATGAAAGATTAATCTGTGACTGATTCTGACATCCGACTCTGTTCTCTTAAAGAGGTTAGTGACATGGTGGGCCGTCCGCTGGCTCAGGCGCAGATGCTGGATTGGGCTCAAAAGGCTGTTGTCTTGCGGCAAATCGATGCCCAGCCTACTAGAGGCCCGGCAAGGCGTACCTGGTATGGATTTGATATGGCAGCTGAAATGTCTGAAGATGCTGAAACCATTGCCAACAATCATGAGTCAGTAGCAGATTTGTGGGGCGAGAGATTGGTCGGCGTGTTGGTACTGAGGGTGACGCTAAACAGGGCGTCAGGATGCAGCGACTTCTGATGAGCTGCAAGTGATAGGTTAGGTAAACCTAGACTCGAATTCCTTTCTGACAGAAAGAAGGCAGTATCGTTATGAATCTTGTAAAGAATCATAAACTCTTTTTTCTCTCCTTCTGTTTTTGGCTATTTTTGATGGCTTTTGAATATTTCGTCCGTTTTACTGCTGGGATAGCTTGCCATACTTCAAATGAGTATATTCAAGGCGAAGCCTATTGGGGGTTTTTCCCTGTAATTGGAACTCGTTGTGTATGGGATAGCCTGCCTGATGGGGTGAGTGCTTATTCTGGTCCTGGCCTTACAACGGTGGCTGCTCCGGTGATTCTGTGCGCGTGGTTGTTAGAGGCTTGGTTGCAGGGGCAGAAGAAGAAAGAAGCTTATTCCAAAGGGTAGATGGAGCAGGCTCACAGCGAGCGTGAGCCTGCGGAACCCCTTATGAATAAGCCTCAAGCTATCAGGGGCAAGTTTTAGAAGAGCCCCATCGGCTTATCTGAGTAGCTGACCAGCATGTTCTTGGTCTGCTGGTAGTGGGCCAGCATCATCAGGTGGGTCTCGCGGCCGATGCCTGACTTCTTGTAGCCACCGAAAGCGGCATGGGCCGGGTAATTATGGTAGTTGTTGATCCAGACACGGCCAGCCTGAATGGTGCGCCCTGCCCGGTAGGCGGTGTTCTGATCGCGCGTCCAGACGCCCGCACCCAAACCGTAGTCAGTGTCATTGGCAATACGCATGGCCTCATCAAAATCAGTGAAAGAGGTAGTAGCCAGAACCGGGCCAAAAATCTCTTCCTGGAAGATACGCATGTCGTTGCTACCGGCAAAAACGGTAGGCTGAATGTACCAGCCGTCTGCCAGGTCGCCACCCAGCTCGCAGGCATCACCGCCGACGAGAACGTCCGCGCCCTCGTCCTTACCAATCTTCAGGTAACCGGTAATCTTGTCCCACTGCTCCTTCGACGCCTGGGCGCCCACCATGGTCTCGGTATCCAGCGGGTTGCCCTGCTTCATAGCCTTTACGCGCTCAATGCCGGCCTCCAGGAAGGAATCGTGAATCGGCTTCTGAATCAGCGCACGCGAGGGGCAGGTGCAGACCTCGCCCTGGTTGAGGCCAAAGGAGGCAAAGCCCTCCAGAGCCTTGTCGTAGAAGGAATCCTTCTCGGCGGCAACGTCGGCAAAGAAGACATTAGGGGACTTGCCGCCCAGCTCCAGGGTTACCGGGATGATGTTGTCGGCAGCAGCCTTCATGATGATAGAACCGGTGGTGGTCTCACCGGTAAAAGCAATCTTGCGGATGCGCTTGCTACCAGAGAGGGCAGCGCCAGCCTCGGGGCCAAAACCGTTCACAATGTTCAGCACACCGGCGGGTAGGACGTCCTTCCATAAATCCACCAGGTAGAGCACCGAAACCGGGGTCTGCTCCGCGGGCTTGAGCACAATGGTATTGCCCGCTGCCAGGGCTGGGGCGATCTTCCAGATAGCCATGAGAATGGGGAAGTTCCAGGGAATAATCTGCCCCACCACGCCCAGGGGCTCGTGGAAGTGGTAGGCTACGGTATTCTCGTCAATCTCTGATAGGCGGCCTTCCTGGGTGCGAATAGCGGACGCGAAGTAGCGCAGGTGGTCAACGCCCAGCGGGATGTCTGCGGCTAGAGTCTCGCGTACAGGCTTACCGTTCTCCCAGGTCTCAGCTACCGCAATGGACTCCAGATTATCTTCCATAATTTGGGCCAGCTTGAGCAACAGGTTAGCGCGCTCGGTAGGGGAGGTCTTGCCCCAGGTCTCAAAGGCCTTCCAGGCTGCGTCAATAGCCTTATCGATATCAGCTGCGGTACCGCGGGCTACCTCTGCAAAGGGCTTGCCATTGACCGGGGAGATATCTTCAAAATACTGGCCCTCGGCCGGGGCTGCCCACTCACCCCCGATGAAGTGGTCGTAGCGGGACTTGAACGTGGTGATGGAATCTGCTGAGCCGGGTGCGGCGTAAACAGTCATTGTCTCTCCTTTGAGTTATGTCTGACTGCGGGTAGGCAACCAGGGCCTACCCGTTCATAAAAAGCACATAAAAGTAACTTGAATCACAGTTTAGTGGTGGGTTGTGTAAAAGTGAAGAGCGCTACATGAAAAACCCTGTCGGTCTGTGACCTACAGCAAAATATGTCCTAGCTTTACACCCCGATTCACAAGCCTCAACCCCCGGCGTACAGTGGTGAGACATGTCAAACCACACCACAGCACCCGCTAGCCGCAAGAGACTTCCCGCCTGGGCTACGTCCTTCGGCAATCAAATTATTGCCGCCCTCATTCTGGGCGTGATCTTGGGCCTGGTAGCCACCAACCTCGGTGGCGATGCCACAGAGAACCCCAACTGGCTCATGACCACCCTCTCCACCATCGGCTCATCCTATGTCACCCTGCTCAAAGCAGCGGTGGTACCCCTGATCTTTACCGCCGTGGTCTCGTCCATCGCCAACCTTGCTGAGGTAACGAATGCGGCCCGCCTGGCTACCAAGACCCTGCTCTGGTTCGCCTACACCGCCCTCATCGCTGTGGTGATCGGCCTGGTCCTCGGTCTTGTCACCCAACCCGGCGCTAACACCGGTCTGGCTACTCCCGAAACCTATGAGGGGCGTACCGGCTCCTGGCTGGGCTTCCTCACCGGCCTGATTCCCGCTAACTTCCTGGGCCTGGGTGTGAGCATCTCAACCTCCGGTGAAACCGTCACCGGTTCAGCCAGCTTCAACGTACTCCAAATCCTGGTGATTTCAGTAGTCGTGGGTATCGCAGCGCTGACAACTGGCCCGGCCGCCAAGCCCTTCCTCGAAATCAACAAGAGCGCCCTGGCTATTATTCAGACAGTGCTCTGGTGGATTATCCGCCTGGCTCCGCTGGGTACCATCGGCCTGATTGGCCGCGCCGTCTACGCCTACGGCTGGACCTCCATGGGCTCCCTGGCCCGCTTTGTAATCGTGCTCTACATCGGCCTGGCCCTGGTACTCTTCGTGGTCTACCCCGCTATCGTCCGCGCCAACGGCCTGTCGGTCAAGCAGTTCTTCTCGGGCGTCTGGCCTGCCGTGCAGATGGGCTTTGTCTCTCGCTCATCTATGGGAACTATGCCCCTGACCCAGTCTGTAGCTGAGCGTAACTTCGGTGTACCTCGCGCCTACGCCTCCTTCGCGGTGCCCCTGGGCTCCACCACCAAGATGGACGGCTGCGCCGCGGTTTACCCCGCCCTGGCAGCACTGTTTGTGGCCCAGTTCTACGGCATTGACCTGAACTTTACCCATTACCTGCTCATCATTATGGTCTCGGTGCTGGGCTCCACCGCTACCGCGGGCACTACCGGCGCAACCGTGATGCTGACCCTCACCCTATCAACGCTGGGTCTACCCCTCGACGGCGTGGGTCTGCTCCTGGCGATTGATCCCATCATCGATATGGGCCGTACCGCCGTCAACGTCGCAGGCCAGGCCCTGGTAGCCCTGATTGTCGCCAAGCGCGAGGGCATGCTGAATGAGGAACTCTACAAGGCTCCCCGCATTGAGGGCGGCTTTGTAGCTGAGGACGTCTACGCCCGCTTGGGCGAGGCACCCCAGGTACCTGCCGCGGCAGCGTCCTAATACTCCGTTACCACATAGCAGAGGGCGGGCCCTGCATGCCGGTCGGTGTGCAGGGCCCGCCCTCTTGTTCTCTTGTTCAGGCTAAACAGCGAGCGCCCGGCGCAGGGTATCAAGCCCCACTGACCCGAGCATGAGCGCCCGGGTGTGGAAATCGCGGTCGCTCATGCCGGCGGCGCGGGCGTCCTCACGCAGCTGCAGCCAGACTCGCTCGCCTACCTTGTAGGAGGGGGCCTGGCCCGGCCAGCCCAGGTAGCGCAGGAACTCGAAGCGGCGCTGGCCCTCAGAGATGTCGAGGTTGGATTCCAGGAACTTATAGCCCTTCTCGGCGTCCCAGATGCCCGGCTCGACCCCTAGCTCAGTGACCCAGCGCTCGGGAATCTCAAAACCGCAATGCAGGCCGATATCGAAGACCACGCGAGCTGCGCGCAGGCGCTGGGCATCGAGCATGCCCATGCGGTCGCCCGGATCAGAGAGGTAGCCCAGCTCATCCATGAGGCGCTCAGCGTACAGGGCCCAGCCCTCGCCGTGGCCCGAAACCCACACAGCGTTAGCGCGCCACTGGTTTAGGGCCTCGGCCATAGCGGTAGCGTAGGCAACCTGTAGGTGGTGGCCGGGCACGCCCTCATGGTAGACAGTTGAGGTCTCGCGCCAGGTGCCAAAGGTATCTTCGCCCTCGGGCACCGACCACCACATGCGACCGGCGCGCTCAAAATCAGCGGACGGGCCGGTGTAGTAGATGCCGCCCTCCTGGGTGGGGGCAATCATGCACTCAAGCTTGCGCAGGGGGCCTTCGATAGTGAAGTGCTCTTGGGCAAGATAATCGACGGCAGCGTCGGAGAGCTTCTGCATCCAGGCCCGCAGTTCATCGGTGCCCTTCAGGGTACGCTCGGGATCAGCATCGAGCAGGGCCTTTGCTTCGTCAATGGTAGCCCCGGGCTTAATGGCCTCGGCAACCTCCTGCTGGGCTGCGATAATCCGGTCCAGTTCCTCAATACCCCAGGCGTAGGTCTCCTCCAGGTCGAGGGTAGTGCCCACAAATTGGCGGGAGTAGAGGGAGTAGCGCTCGCGGCCCACAGCATCGGCCTCAGGCGCGTCGGGGCGCAGGGTGTCTTTGAGGTAGGTAAGAAGTTCGCGGTAGCCTTCCTTGGCGGACGCCGCCCCCTGGGCAGCTCGGTCGGCATGCTCGGGGGCTGCTTCGGCTACCTCGCTTGCCAGAGCGTCGAAGAAGCCGCCTTCGGCAACGTAGGCGGCTACCTGCTCGATAACGATATCGACCTGGCGAACGGCGGCTACCTTGCCTGCGGTGCGCGCAGCTTCGAGGGTCTCGATGTAGCCCCGGACGGCTGCTGCGACATTGCCCAGGCGGCCAGCAATATGCCCCCAGTCTTCGGCGGTGTCGCGGTTCATGAGGTCAAAGATAGCTCGGATGCCCTGCACCGGTGAAGCGATATTGTTGAGCTCCCAGTCGCCCAAGCCAGCTTGGTGAAGTTCAAGTTTCAGGCCCAGCCGCTCGCGCATAGCATCGACGGTGACCCGGTCGATATCGTCAGCCGGTTCAACGGACTCAAGAGCTTCTAAAGTCGCACGGGCTAAATCAATATCGGCCTGGGTGCCGGCGGGGGAGTAATCGGGGTATTCGGTTTCCCGCCCCTTGCGGCCCTCGATAGTGGCAGCAGCCGGATCGAGCTCTAGGCACTTCTCGTAATAGTCGTTGGCGATACGGTCAACCGCAGTCTGGGCGCGGTCGGTCGTGAAAATCTCGGGTAAATCTGGGTGTAGTGTCATACCCCCTATTCTAGTCCACTGTGACTCAGAAAACAGGGAGCCTGCGGGGCTGGCTACTGGGGCCGGGCCCGCTTCCAGGAGCCGGGCCCGGGGCGCAGTCGCATCCCCAGGCGCTGGGTGTGGTTCAGGCGGCGCTGCCACATTTCCAGGGCAGTCTCATGCTGAGAATCAGCCTGGGCCTGTAGCGCAACCACGACGCTGGTCAGCGCAGCCAGTTCTTCTTCCGTGGGGTTACCCCGCACCACCGAAAGCGTCGGGGCGGGTACCTGCTGCTTACCGGTGTCCTGCCCCCGGTCTTCTACCGGGGCGGACGCGGGCACCGACTTCTTACCAAAACCCAGCAGGGACAACGGATTGGGAGTTGCCATGTTCTACCTACCCCTTACAGCGGAATGTTGCCGTGCTTCTTGGCGGGGGAGGCTGCACGCTTATCGCGCAGGGCCCGCAGGGAAGAAATGATGCGTACACGAGTCTCGGAGGGGGCAATGACCTCGTCGATGTAGCCCAGCTCAGCAGCCTGGTAGGGGTTGAGTAGTTCCTCTTCGTACTTGGCGATGAGTTCAGCCCGCTTGGCCTCAACGTCACCGCCTTCTTCAGCTACAGCTGCCAGTTCGCGGCGGTAGAGAATGTTGACTGCACCCTGGGCTCCCATCACACCGATCTGGGCGGTGGGCCAAGCCAGGTTAACATCGGCGCCCAGCTTCTTAGAGCCCATCACAATGTAGGCCCCACCGTAGGCCTTGCGGGTAATGACGGTAACCAGCGGAACGGTAGCCTCAGCGTAAGCGTAGAGCAGTTTAGCGCCGCGGCGGATAATGCCGTTGAACTCCTGGTCGGTGCCGGGCAGGAAGCCGGGCACGTCCACAAAAGTTAGAATCGGAATGTTGAAGGCATCGCAGTTACGCACAAAACGAGCAGCCTTCTCAGAAGCATTGATATCAAGAGTGCCAGCGAACTGCATGGGCTGATTTGCCACAATACCCACGGTCTTACCCTCAACCCGGGCATAACCAATCATCACATTGGGGGCGTAAAGGGCCTGCATCTCAAAGAAATGGCCATCATCAACCACAGACTCAATCACAGCCCGCATATCGTAGGGCTGGTTAGCTGAATCGGGAATCAGCAGGTCCAAGTCAAGGTCATTAACGGTAACCTCGGGGTCCTGATCATGATCCAGGGGGAAAGTCTCAGAGAGGTTGTTAGAGGGCAGGAACTCAACGAGCTCGCGGACGAAATCAAAGGCGTCCTCTTCGTCCTCAGCCAGGTAAGTCGACGTACCCGTCACCGCATTGTGCTGGCGGGCACCGCCCAGGGTCTCCATATCGACTTCTTCACCGGTCACGGTCTTAATGACATCGGGGCCGGTAATAAACATGTGACTGGTCTTATCAACCATCACAATGTAATCAGTCAGGGCGGGGGAGTAGGCCGCCCCACCGGCGCAGGGGCCCATAATGACCGAAATCTGCGGAATCACGCCCGAGGCACGTACATTCATACGGAAGATATCAGCGAACATGGCCAGGGAAGCCACGCCCTCCTGAATACGGGCGCCACCACCGTCATTAATGCCGATAATGGGGCAACCATTCTTCAGTGCGAACTTCTGTACCTTCACAATTTTCTCGCCGTTAACCTGCGAGAGCGAACCACCATAAACCGTAAAATCCTGCGAATATACGGCTACCAGACGTCCATCGATGGTGCCGTACCCTGAGACCAGCCCATCGCCCAGAGGCTTCTTCTTCTCCATACCAAAAGCCGTAGTGCGGTGCTTAGCCAAGGCGTCGAACTCCACGAAAGAACCCTCATCAAGCAGCATCTCGATGCGCTCGCGGGCGGTCTGCTTGCCACGGTCGTGTTGGCGGTCGATGGGGCCCTGGCCAGTGGGAGCAAGGGTCTGCTCACGGCGAGCGTAGAAGTCAGCGATTTTACCGGCGGTGGTGGTCAAATCGGGGGCATCGGTGGTGGGGTTCTCGCTCATGCTCTGCCTGCCTTGTGCACTGGTGGGTCAATGGTGTGGGGTGACCTGGGATAAGGGTCATTCTTTTCAACTATAGACCTGCCGCCCCGCCCCACCCAATTATTCTTGGGATTTTTGAGCGATTTTTCTAAATAAGAGTGGGTGGGGCAGGCTCGCAGCGAAGCTGTTGGCTGCGGGGCTGGCGTGAATCGCTTGTGAGCGCTAGCGAACCGGCGAGAGGGTCGGCAGTGAGCGCGAGCCTGCCCTATCCGCCCTGTTGGCTAGTGCTCAACCCGTTCGTTACTTGCCGACCTTGCCGATCACAGCGTTCCATTCGCGCGCGGTGTAGCCGGTGAGGACGCCGCCGGTGCTCATGGGATCAGCTGCAATAATGCGGTCGAGGTCGTCGCGATCTTCGGCAACGAAGATGAGCAGGGCACCTGCGGGATCGCCGTCGAGGAAGGCGCCGGCTGCGTGCAGCTTACCTTCTTCGTGGAGCTGGGCCAGGTATTCGCGGTGGGCAGGGCGGTGCTCAGCCTGTAGGTCGGCGGGGCCATAGGAGTACTGCACAGCGTAGACGGTCATGGTAGAACCTTTCGTGGGGGGTGTCGATAGTTCCAGTATTGCACCGTTGGGTCTTGTAGGTCGGATGTGACCCCGTAGAATAGCGGTCGAAACTTAGTATGTGAGACAAGGAGTGCGCATGGGGCACCTGCAGGCTGATCAGGTTAAGGTAAGCGGATTTGAGCGGGTAGAGCTTCTGCCCTCGGTAGGGTCAACCAACGAGTATGCCCGGCAGATTCTGGTGGGGGATGCTTTGGTGCGCCGCAGCTACGGGGAGCTCTCCCTGGTTTCGACCGCCGATCAGAATGCGGGAAAAGGACGCCTGGACCGGGTGTGGGTGGCACCGGCGGGTGCTGCTTTGGCTACTAGCTTTATCGTGCGTCCGCATGTAAACCCCGTAAATAGGGTGGCCCCCGACCAGTACCACTGGTTCACGTCCTTAGCTGCACTGGCTGCCTGCGATGTTTTTGAGCAGCTTGCGGGGCTGCACCCCTCGATCAAGTGGCCTAATGATGTCTTGCTGGGCAACCGGAAAGCCTGCGGTATTCTGGCCCAGCTTGTGATTGAGCCCGAGGGGCAGATCTCGGTAGTAGTGGGTATCGGCCTTAATCTAAACCTGACCCAGGAAGACCTTCCCGTTCCCACGGCCACCAGCGCCCTCATAGAATCGGGGCAGTCGATTGACCTCAATCGGGCACTGACGGTCTTGGCTGCTCACTTTGCCCGCTACTACCGAGACTTTGCAGCTAGCGGTTTTGATGCGGACGCCACCGTCAGTGCCCCCTCTTTGCTGGCCCGCCTGCGTGAGCGCATGAGCACCCTGGGTGCTGCCCTCACTATTCACTTACCCGGGAATAAGACCTTTAGGGGTACCGGGGTTGAGCTGACTGCTGAGGGGGAGTTGGTCGTCCGCTCAGATTCCGGCGAGGAACGAAGCTTCACCGTGGGGGACGTGGTACACGTGCGCCCCCAGGGGTACGGCCGCTAGGCGCGGTTACGGCCGGAATATCGGGGAACCTTCAGGAAGCATCGATAAACTCACCAGTGATGAAACTACGAGGCGACCTTTACCCCGCAGAGCACACCCTTGCCGCAACGCGCGCCCACGGGGTGCTTTTGTTGCGCCCCCTTCTTTATTTTTTTCTTGCTATGACCGCTTGGAGCTTCGCCTCAGCCCTGGGTGTTGGTGCTCCGGGCTGGCGCTATCTAGCCCTGGCTTTTGCCCTCGGGTTGGCCTGGCTAGGTCTTAGAGGGGTGCTGCGGTGGGTGGCTACCAGCTATCTACTCACTACTCACCGCTTAGTGATTAGGCGGGGTTTGGGCTCAGGTAAGGACGTCAGTGTTCCGCTGAACCAGATTGAAGGGGTAAGCGTGGGGTACCGTCATCTGGTGGGGCTGGCCAATGCTGCGGCTCTAACCGTTCATGCTCGCGGGGTGCAACACGTACTGCGGGCAGTGCCGGACCCCGAGCGCCTGAGCGGGAAGATTCAGGAAGCTCAGCGAGCGCTACTGAGCGGGAACTCTTCTCGGTATCGGGTGTAAAAGCTACATTTTTTGTCTGATAAGCCTAAACAGGTTCTTTGGGCTCGAAAAAAGGTGATGGCGGGCATAGAATAGGCGGTGGCGCTTATTGGGTGGTGAACATTTCGTAGCCTAGCTCACAGTAACTGGGTATTCTTGAAGTAGGTAACTACTCGCCGTGCCAGCCCTAGACCTTACTACCTCTAGAACCACGCAGCACTCAACATAGAGAAGGAAGACCCCGTGGAGAAGTCAGCACCCGGTAGCGACCCCGCCGAACAGGCCGGCACCGCGCCCCACCGGAGCAGGCACCACCATAACCGCGTGCAAAGCCAGCTCTACCGTAGCGACGAAGCCCGGCAGGGTGTGCTGGAACTCGAACGCGCTCTTCTGGGGGAAAATCGCAGCATGAAACGCGGCGAGGTAGCAGATGACGCCGGAGTGCCCCTGCTGACCGCCCGTAAGATTTGGCGCTCCCTGGGCTTGCCCAACCTCACCGACGATGATGCCTATTTCACCCACGCCGATAGCAAGGCCCTGACCACCGTTACTTCCCTTATTAAAGAGGGTAAGCTCACCGAAGAAGCCGCCCTATCACTCACCCGTTCGGTAGGGCAGATGATGGACCGTATGGTGGTCTGGCAGGTCGAAGCTCTGGTGGAAGATATGGTGATTAATGGCGGGCTGACCGACACCGAAGCCCGCGGCGAACTGCTCAGCCTCCTGCCACGCCTGATTGAAGACCTCGAAGATATCACCGTCTATGGCTACCGTCGGATGCTCAACTCGGCTATCTTGCGTCTGGCCCTCCGCGATGAGGAGGACAGCACCGATTCGGCAGACAGCGACCTGCCCCTAGCCCGGGGCGTGGGATTTGTTGACCTTGTTTCCTACACTTCGCTCTCTCGTGAAATGAACGAGCGCAACCTAGCCCGCCTCGTCAAGAGCTTCGAGCAGCGCTGCGCTGAGGTAATTGCGGTAGGTGGGGGTCGCATCATCAAAACGGTAGGGGATGAGGTCATGTACCTGGTTGAATCCCCCGAAGACGGTGCCCGTATCGCTCTGACCCTCTCAAAACTCATCAGTGAAGACCCGCAGCTCCCTGAAGCCCGCGTGTCCTTTGTCTGGGGGCGCGTGCTGCCACGTTTGGGCGATATCTATGGGCCCACCGTCAACCTGGCTTCTCGCCTGGTTGCACTGACTGAACCCGGCGTCGTCCTCACCGACGCCTCTACCGCTGAAGCTCTCGAAGATGACAAGCGTTTTATCCTCATACCCCAGGGCGTGCGTAACGTTCGGGGCTTTGGCAATGTTAGGCCCGTGGCTATCACCCCGGGCATCGGTAATGAACTGGAGATCGATTTCGAATGACCACTGCCCCCAATCTCACTATCTACGCGGGCAAGTCAACCGACGTAGGCCAGTACCGCGATAACAACGAAGACTCCATGGTCGTTGCCGGAACCCTCTGCGTGGTTGCCGACGGCATGGGCGGGCATGAAAAGGGCGAAGTTGCCTCCCGCCTGTGTACCCGCACCCTAGCCTACGCCCAGATGTTTACCCGCCCCGGCGGTATGACCGAAGAAGAAGAGGCCGCCTTCCGGCAGGAGGTCGCCAGCGAAACAAACGGCGAGGAGTCAGGCGGACGCCGCCTGCGTAAGCGCCGCAAAGAAACCTCGGCCCTCAACCGCCAGATTCTCAGAACCCTGGACAAAATCAAGGAAATCATTGGCGAGGCCGACGAAGCCATCAAAAATGCGCTTGACCTGCGGGCTGGCACCACCGTCACAGGTGCCTGGCTTACCCATATCGGGGACCAGCAGATGTGGTTTATCTTCAACGTGGGTGATTCCCGTACCTACCGTCTGGTGCGAGCAGAAGAAGCCCAGACCGAAGATGCCCTTTCTATCTCCAACGGGCCGGTTGAAGGTCTCGAGCTGGAACAAATCACCGTAGACCACTCTGAGGTGCAGTACCTCGTCGATACTGGCCAAATCACCGCTATCGAAGCGCTCACCCACCCTCGCCGCAACGTCATCACCCGTGCCCTGGGCACCGGCAACTACTGGGAACCAGACTTCTGGGTTATCCCAGCCCGAGAGGGCGACCGTCTAATGATGTGCTCCGACGGCCTGTCGGGCGAACTGTCCCACAACTACATGGCCAGGGTTCTGGCTACAGTCCAACACCCCCAGGATGCTGCCGACGTGCTCCAGATGGCTGCCCTGCGTGCTGGTGGGCGCGATAATATCACCGTTATTGTGGCTGATGCCATTACCCTTGAGGACGCCGAAGCTCGCGCAGCTGAGCTTAAGGCCCTCACAGAGACTGACGCCCACGAAATCGTAGCCAACATCGACGGCTACGACTACCCCCACACCGCTACCACCGAAGAGGAACAGTTCCACTCTGAAAAAGAACTGCACCGAGGCATCAACGGCTAGAGTTCAGCCGGGGAGGTTATAGGGCAGAATAGGTAAGGTGAGTGAAAACAAAGACCTTCCCGGTGTAGAAGAAGAAACCGTGCACGGCGTTGACCGTGACCTGGTCGAGGGCCAGGGCGTAGCTGCCGACGTTAAGGAGCATTACGCCCAGCTCGTAGACCGCGTGCGCGCAGCCCGCCAAAGCTACTACGTCAACGACGCCCCCACCATCTCGGACGCTGACTACGACGCCCTTTACCGTGAGCTTGAAAAGCTAGAGGCCCAGCACCCCGAACTCATTGCTAACGACTCACCCACCCAGGAGGTCGGTGGCGAAGCCTCCTCAGCTTTCGCCCCGGTCACCCACCTGGCTCGTATGTACTCCCTGGAAGACGTATTCTCACTTGAAGAGCTCGGTGCCTGGCTAGACCGTGCCGAAGCCAACGCCCAGGAGATGACGGGCGCTCGCCCGGCCTGGCTGACCGAACTCAAAATCGACGGCCTGGCAGTCAATCTTCTTTACCGCAAGGGCAAGCTGGTGCGGGCCGCCACCCGCGGTGACGGAACCACCGGCGAAGACGTAACCCACAACGTCCTAACTATCGCCTCGATTCCTACCCAGCTCGCCGGTAGTAACCACCCCGCAGAGATTGAAATTCGCGGTGAAGTCTTTATCTCATCGGCCGACTTCAAGGCCCTCAACGAACAGATGGTGGAGCAAGGCAAAGCCCCCTTCGCCAATCCGCGTAACGCTGCGGCCGGTTCCCTGCGTCAGAAGGACGCCGCCCTTACCGCCGAGCGCCCCCTGAGTATGTTTGTGCACGGCATCGGGTCCCGCACCGGCCTGGATATTTCAACCCAGTTCGAGACCTACACCCAGCTTCAGGAGTGGGGTCTGCCCGTCAGCCCCTACTCCCAGCTGCTGACCAGCCGCTCAGAGATTCTTGAATTCATTGCAACCTACGGCGAAAAACGCCACTCCCTGGTGCACGAAATTGACGGCATTGTTATCAAGGTCAACGATTTCTCAACCCAGGAACGCCTGGGCTATACCTCTCGTGTGCCCCGCTGGGCCGTGGCCTACAAGTACCCGCCTGAAGAGGTCAACACTAAGCTGCTCGATATCCGGGTAGGAGTTGGCCGGACCGGCCGCGTGACTCCCTTTGGCGTGATGGAACCGGTCAAGGTGGCTGGTTCCACGGTTGAGATGGCAACCCTGCATAACCAGGATGTCGTCAAGGCTAAGGGAGTTTTAATCGGCGATACTGTGGTGCTGCGGAAGGCCGGAGACGTGATCCCCGAAATCGTGGGACCGGTGGTGGCCCTACGGGACGGAACTGAGCGGGAATTCGTGATGCCCACTGACTGCCCCTCCTGTGGCCAGCCCCTAGCTCCAGCTAAGGACGGCGACGTTGATATCCGCTGCCTCAATGCCCGCTCCTGCCCGGCCCAGCTCACCGAACGAGTTAACCATCTGGCCGGGCGCGGTGCCTTCGATATTGAGGCCCTGGGCTACGAGGCTGCTAAGGCTCTGACTAACCCGGCCGCCCCTGAGCAGGCCCCGCTTATCTCTGAGGCTTTCCTCTTTGACCTCACCGCTGAAGACCTAGCTGAGGTGCGGATTGAACGCGAGAAAAAGGTGAAGGGGGAGCCTACCGGCAAGACCGAGTTGGTGCCCTACTTCTATACTCGGGGGACTGCAAAGAAACCCAGTGCACCCACCCGGAACACCGAAAAGCTCTTTGAACAGCTAGAAAAGGCCAAGAGCCAGCCCCTGTGGCGGGTGCTGGTCGCCCTCTCTATCCGGCATGTCGGGCCTACCGCAGCCCGGGCTCTGGCGACCGAGTTCGGGTCGATGGACGCGATCCGGGGGGCCAGCGAGGAACGCCTGGCAGGAGTTGACGGCGTGGGCTCCATCATTGCTAGCTCCCTCAAGGAATGGTTTGCTGAAGACTGGCACCGTGAAATCGTAGATCGCTGGGCTGCTGCCGGCGTGAGGATGGAAGACGAACGCGACGCTTCGATTGAGCGCACCCTTGAAGGACTTACTATCGTGGTGACTGGAACCCTGGCCCGTTTTACCCGTGATAGCGCGAAAGAAGCCATTATCGTGCGCGGTGGAAAGGCCTCGGGATCGGTGTCGAAGAAGACCAGCTATCTGGTTGCCGGTGAATCCGCTGGGTCTAAGCTCGATAAAGCTGAACAGCTAGGTGTGACAGTGCTGGATGAAGAAGGTTTTGAGGCGCTTTTGGCGCAGGGGCCGGACGCTCTCTCCTAGTGGTTAAGTCACAGGTAGGTATCAGGATTCTCTAGATTCTGTGACCTATCTGTGACCTAAACCCCTGTTCGCCACGGGAGAGCGGCAGAAAATTTAAGAAATTTTTAAGGGCCCAGCAACCTGCCTTAAAAACAGACAAGCTCCTGCCAGGTGGGTAGTGTGTGACTCTCTTAACCCGCAGAAATAGGCGCTTTGCCCCGGTGTTAAGGGTGATACAAGCCTGTCTTTAAAACCTGCTGCCCTGTAGGGTTATGGGAGTCTCTGTGGCGGGCGTGGTGAGTGTTCTGTCTCAAAAATGGGTTGGCAAAGCTCAAATCGTTACGTTATCGTTATCAACGAATCAAAAATGACCACTCAGCCACGGTTGAAGGGTCTATAGCTCACAGTGGAAGCTGTGGGCGTATGCTGGGCTCTACCGCACACCTGATGCCGTCTACAGGGTAAAGCCTCAAACAATCCACTCAACGATTACGGGTAGACGGCAATGCAATGACGCCCAGGGATGGGAAGAGCGTAAGGTGGCCTCACGGAGCATTTCATGACTTCCAACATTCGTCGTTCAGCAGCAGTACTTGCAATCGGTGGCGCAGCAGCAGCAAGCCTGGCCGCTACCCCCGCAGCCAACGCCGCTCCCCTCGAAGCTTGGGAAGCTCTCGCACAGTGCGAGTCAGGTGGCAACTGGTCCATCAACACCGGCAACGGCTACTACGGTGGCCTGCAGTTCTCACTGTCCTCATGGGCAGCCGCAGGCGGCACCGGCAACCCCGCAGCTGCTTCAAAGGCAGAGCAGATCCGCGTTGCTGAAAACCTCCTTCAGATGCAGGGCTGGGGCGCATGGCCTTCATGCTCCGCTCGTCTGAACCTCTACGCTTACGGTACCGGTAGCGCACCCGCAGCTGTAGCTGAAACCCCCGCAGCAACCACCACCACTGTTGCCCCCCAGGCAACCCAGGTAACTGAAGTCGCAGCAGCTCCTACTGTTGTTGAAGCACCTGCTGTCGAAGCTGCATCTGTACCCGCAGCAGAGGCTGTTGCCGAAGCAGCACCTGCAGCTAACACCTACACCGTCAAGGCTGGCGACACCCTGTCAGAAATCGCTTACGCTCACGGCTTCAACGGCTGGGACGAAGTACTGGCAGCTAACGCTGACCTGATTCAGGACGCAGACCTGATTGAAATCGGTTGGGTCCTGACCATCCCCGCTAAGTAAGACCTCTTAGGTACTGAGACTTTTAGCGGACTCTGATCTCACACCATCGTCCCCTCACCTGCACAGGTGAGGGGACGATTCTTTTTTAAATCGTGTTATGCCCCTAGGCGGGCTAAGATAGAAACTGAAAACCTATGTCTAACTCGTGGAAGTGATTATGTCTGCTATTACGAGTGAGCAGGTGGCACATCTTGCCATGCTGGCTCATATCGAGATGACTGATGAAGAGCTAGCCGCTATGGCCGCTGAGCTCGACGTCATCGTAGAATCTGTCAAGTCAGTCTCAGACGCCGTCTCAGATGATATCCCGGCAACCAGCCACCCTATCCCGCTCAAGAACGTCTTCCGTGACGACGTGGTGGGTGAAACCCTGACCGCTGAGGAAGCTCTCTCAGGGGCTCCCGATGCTGAAGACGGTAAGTTCAAGGTTCCGGCAATTCTGGACGAAGACTAAGGAGCGGGCATGAACGACATCATCAAACTTTCTGCAGCAGAACTTGCTGAGAAGCTGGCCGCCGGTGAACTGACCTCTGTCGAGGCAACCCAGGCCTACATCGACCACATCATTGCTACCGATGGTGAACCCTTGGACGCAGAAAACCGGGCAGCCGGTAAGAGCGGCCTCAACGCCTTCCTGCACCTTAACGCTGAAGAGGCCCTTGAGGTTGCCGCTGGGGTGGATGCAGACCGCGCCGCGGGTAAGGAGCTTCCCGCCCTGGCAGGCGTCCCCATCGCCGTCAAGGACCTGATCGTTACCAAGGGGCAGCCCACCACCGCGGCCTCCCGCATGCTGGAGGGCTGGATGAGCCCCTACGACGGTACCGTCACCCAGAAGATCCGTGAAGCCCGTATGCCCATTTTGGGTAAGACCAACCTGGACGAGTTCGCTATGGGTTCAACCACCGAGCACTCAGCCTTCGGCGTCACCCGCAACCCCTGGGCCCTAGACCGTATTCCCGGTGGCTCCGGCGGCGGGTCCGCTGTAGCTGTTGCTGCCTTCCAGGCCCCCCTGGCCTTGGGTACCGACACCGGTGGCTCTATCCGCCAGCCCGCAGCTGTTACCGGCTCCGTCGGCGTCAAGCCCACCTACGGCTCGGTCTCCCGTTACGGCGTCATCGCCATGGCTTCCTCCCTGGACCAGGTTGGCCCCTGCGCCCGCACCGTCCTCGATACCGCCCTGCTGCACGAAGTCATCGGTGGCCACGACCCCAAGGACTCCACCTCCCTGAACGATCCCGTCCCCGCCTACGCGGACGCCGCCCGCGCCGGTGCCGCTGAAGGCGGCCTCAAGGGCCTGCGCGTTGGCGTCATCAAGGAACTGACCGGTGAGGGCTTCCAGCCCGGCGTCATGGCCCGCTTCAACGAGTCCCTGGAGCTGCTCAAGGAAGCCGGCGCAGAAATCGTTGAGGTCTCCCTGCCCTCCGTCAAGGAAGCGATTGGGGCCTACTACCTGATTATGTCTTCCGAGGTTTCCTCCAACCTCGCTAAGTACGACGGCGTCCGCTTCGGCCTGCGTAAGCTGCCCGAAGAAGGCAATGTCACCATCGAGCGCGTCATGGCAGCCTCCCGTGCCGCAGGCTTTGGTTCAGAAGCCAAGCGCCGCATCATCCTGGGTACCTACGCCCTGTCAGCTGGCTACTACGACGCCTACTACGGCTCAGCTCAGAAGGTTCGCACCCTGATTCAGCGCGACTACGCCAAGGCTTTCGAGGTTGCAGACGTACTGATTAGCCCCACCGCCCCCACCACCGCCTACAAGCTGGGTGAGAAGACCAAGGGCGACCCCATGGCCATGTACAAGGGCGATATCGCCACCGTCCCCACCAACCTGGCCGGTGTACCCTCCCTGTCCCTGCCCGGTGGCCTGGCAGATGAGGACGGCCTGCCCGTCGGCATCCAGTTCACCGCCCCCGCCCACGAGGACGCCCGCCTCTACCGCGCCGGTGCTGGCCTAGAAGCCCTGCTGACCGCCAAGTGGGGTGGCTACCTGCACGAGCAGCTGCCCGATACCGCCGCCCTAATCCGTGACTTCGACTTCGAGGGAGCTAAGTAAATGTCTGACGAAATCCTGTCCTTTGAAGAAGCCATGGAGAAGTACGACCCCGTACTCGGCTTCGAGGTTCACGTAGAACTCAACACCAAGACTAAGATGTTCGATGCCGCTCCCAACGAGTTCGGCGATACCCCCAACACCAACGTCACCCCCGTCTCCCTGGGCCTGCCCGGCGTGCTACCGGTGGTCAACGGTAAGGCTGTTGAGTCTGCTATCAAGCTGGGTCTGGCCCTGGGCTGCGAGATCGCACCCGTGAGCCACTTTGCCCGCAAGAACTACTTCTACCCCGATACCCCCAAGAACTTCCAGACCTCCCAGTACGACGAGCCCATCGCCGCCAACGGGTCCCTGGATGTTGAGCTGGAGGACGGTACCGTCTTCACCATCGACATTGAGCGAGCCCACATGGAAGAGGACGCCGGTAAGCTCACCCACAAGGGCGGCACCGCTGGCCGTATTCAGGGTGCAGACTTCTCCCTGGTCGACTACAACCGAGCCGGTGTTCCCCTGATTGAAATCGTGACCCGCCCCATCGTGGGTGCGGGCGATAAGGCTCCCGAGCTGGCTCGCGCCTACGTGGCCGCTATCCGTGAAATCGTCAAGAACCTGGGTATTTCGGACGCCCGCATGGAGCGCGGTAACGTGCGCTGCGACGCCAACGTCTCGCTCATGCCCAAGGGCTCAACCGAGTTCGGTACCCGTTCAGAGACCAAGAACGTCAACTCCCTGCGTTCGGTTGAGCGGGCAGTGCGCTACGAGATTCAGCGCCACGCCGCCGTCCTGGAAGCTGGCGAAAAGGTTGTTCAGGAAACCCGTCACTGGCACGAGGACACCCGCGAGACCACCAGCGGCCGCCCCAAGTCTGACGCTGATGACTACCGCTACTTCCCCGAGCCCGACCTGGTTCCCGTTGTCACCGATGAAGAGTGGATTGAGCGCCTGCGCGCCGAGCTGCCCGAACCTCCTGCCGAGCGCCGCCGCCGTCTGAAGGCTGACTGGGGTTTCTCGGATGAAGAGTTCCGCGACGTGGTCAACGCCGGTGCTATGGACGCCATTGAAGAGACCGTCGCCGCCGGTGCTCCTGCCTCTGTTGCCCGCAAGTGGTGGATGGGCGAAATCGCCCGTATCGCTAAGGAGCGCGAGGTTGAGCTGACCGAAACCGGGGCCACTGCCGCTACTATCGTTGAGCTCAACCAGCTCATTGAAGCCAAGAAGATCAACGATAAGATCGCCCGCCAGGTGCTGGGCTTCGTCATCGAGGGCGAGGGCACCCCTGCTGAGATTGTTGAAAAGCGCGGGCTGGCCGTCGTCTCTGACGACTCAGCCCTCACTGCCGCAATTGACGAGGCTCTGGCTGCTATGCCCGACGTTGCCGATAAGATTCGTGCCGGTAAGGTCCAGGCCGCCGGTGCTGTGGTCGGTCAGGTTATGAAGGCTACCCGCGGCCAGGCAGATGCCGGACGCGTGCGCGAACTGATTCTTGAAAAGCTGGGGGTTGAGGGCTAGGACCTCTGTCTCTCCAGCTGGTAACCGGGTGCTCTCCCTGATGGGAGGGCCCCGGTTTTTCTGTTGGTCTACTTTTTTGCTCTTGGTAGGGAGGGAAGCGCAAAGAAGGCGCCCGACCTGGGAAGGAGGGACGCCTTTTACTTTGCACCGCGGGCAGGGCTCTGGGGTGTAGGGCTCTACCCGGTGAACGGTTGGCTCACTAGGGAAAACAGGCCAACCGTTGGGGTAGGTAGCAAAAATCGCACTGAGGCTACCTAGGGTCTCGATTTAACAGGGTGGGGCTTTAGCACTAGTACAGAGGGGGGGAAACTAGGAGCGAAAACATGCACCAGGGGGGTGGGATGTTCTTTCCAGAAGCTCTAAGCCTCATCCACCTGTTGGAGAATCGAGTGCAAGGGGTGATGGTTACCACATCCATCAAACCTTACACCCTTAGACTATGTTCTCCCACGTCTCGCTTATATCGCAGTTTTACTGTACAGAACAAATTTTTTGGGCGAAAACAAAATTTTAGGTGCTGGGGCTCCACATCAGTGCCACGGTGGTGTCCTTGAGACTGGGGTAGAAGTTGGAGAGGTAATCGGTGACGGTGTCGGCACAGACGGCAGTAGGGGAGGGCTCAGCGGACGTTTGCTCGGTGAAGCTTACTTTCATGGGAGTACCGGTTGCGGTGAGTTTAATGGCAGCAGAGTAGCTACGGTGGGTAAAGGGCAAGAGTAGCCGGTAGCTGCCGTCCGCTTGCGGCTGGGCCTTACCTCGCACACTAAAACGCAGCATGAAGGTTTGCAGGGGTTGAATGAAGGTGGCGGGGGTGAAAACCCATTCCTGGTCTTCGTCGACGCGTGATACCGAAAAGTTCCGGTCAGCGTAGGTAAGCTCCTGCCCCTGGGGTAGGGCAAAGAGGAAGGCGGAGCAACCTGATTCGAGACTGAGCAGGGTATAAGTGGCCTTGAGGGTAAAGGCCGCCGGATCTACCGGATCAAGCTGAACGTCCAGGTAGCAACTTGAGGTGAGGGTCTGGGGGTTGCTGCGTAGGAAATAAACGGTTTCTGAGTCATCGAACCCCTGGGCGGCCGCCTTATGCAGGGCCTTGTGGGTGCGCTCGTCGAAGCCGAAGGTTTCGCTGAACAGATCAATGGTTTCGCTGCTGATGTGTTCACCGGTGATGGCGCGACGTACCCGGTCTTTGTACTTGTGGGGCGAGATCTCTAAGCCATAGACGGTGTGCTGGTGGGTGCTGATAGCGCGGGCGATAGCTCTGATGGAGAAGGGGTTGGCTTCACCGAGCTTTTCGTGATGGATATAGCGTTCCCAGATATCTCGTACATAGGGTTCGAGGAGCTCTGAGCGGAGTAGGGCGCTGACGAGGTGGGTTGTTGGGTCTGAGGTGGGTGTAGTAGACATGCTAGGAGTGGGGGTCGGCGACAGCGATACGGGAGAGCCAGTCTGGGTCATTCCCATGGTAGTGGCGTATGGCACCTTGGTGGTCGGCATCCCAGAAGTATGCGAAAACTGTGTCTTCGGCAATGGGGAAGCTCATAGAGTAGCGGTGTTGGGCGGGAAGCTCAACAACTTCCAGTAGTCTTTCGTCTTTCATGGTGTGGGACCAAATTTTTTGGACGATGTCCCTAGGCGGTGCATCGAAGGTGAGAGCTAGAGAGATGTTGAACCGTGCCGGGGTGAAGGGCCCCAAGGACGCGTAGTTGCGGTCTTCTGGTTCTAGCAACATGCGGTCGATATTGAGGTCGATGCGGTAGCGAATCTGGTGAACCTGGCCGTAGCGGATTGGAACAGGCGGTTTGATGGCTAGCTGCCACATGGTGTTTTCGGGGTGGTGGATGTGGGCGTGTTCGTGCTCGTTCATGGAGATAAGCTCACCGCCCTCGATGAGGGTGACGGTAGAGTCAGTGGCCTCAAATCGGGGAGAGATGAGGGTGAGCTCATCAATTTCTGAGCGAATGATTTCGGTGACGATGAAGTGCCGCATAAACCCGAACCTGTCCACGTGGCCGTCCAGCAGGGTGGAGAGCGACGTGTAGTTGCGGGTATCGATGGTGCGTTCGGTCGAGGTGAGGGTTTCTGCCCGTTGGGCGATTTTGCGGCTAAGGCTGTGGATTGATAAGGCCCCCTGTAGTTCTCTAGCCTCGGCCGCGGTGAACTCGAAGGCTGTGATGAACATGTGGGCGGTAGCGTCCGAAATTGCTTCGCCGTTGAGGGCGCGAGAGACCCTGTCTTTGATGGTGGCAGGGTCGATGTCTTGGTCGAGATAGTCAGAGAGCTCGTAGGCGATAAAAGTGGCTACGGCTCGTTGGTTGATGGAGTTACCCCGGCGTCGTTGCACGTGCCGCATCCACTTTTCCCGGTACGGGGGTTTGTTCAGCAGAGAGAGCAGGATTTTGTGGGGGACGCGCGGGGTCAGGTCAACCGGGTCAAGGGACGGTGGCATGGGTAGGGTTACTCCGCGATGGTGCTGGCGCCCAGGCGGGTGAGCAGGAAGGCGTAGTCCCAGGCGATTTCACGCCAGGCGGTGTAGCGGCCTGAACCGCCGCCGTGGCCGCCGTCCATCTCTATTTTGAGCAGGGGAGTGGGAGAGGCCGGGTCGATGGTTTCGCGTAGGGCTGCTACCCATTTGGCAGGCTCCACGTAGAAGACACGGGTGTCGTTGAGAGATGTCACCGCGGCGATGGCCGGGTATGTGACCGGGCGGATGTTCTCGTAGGGGGTGTAGGACTTCATGTAGTCGTAGACCTCCTTGTCGGTGATGGGGTTGCCCCATTCTTCCCATTCCAGGGCTGAGAGCGGTAGGTTGGGGTCGAGAATTGTGGTCAGTGCATCAACGAAGGGCACCTGGGCCAGACAGGCGGCGTACTTTTCGGGGGCCATGTTGACGACGGCACCCATGAGCAGGCCACCTGCTGAGCCGCCCATGATGCCGATACGGGCAACGTCCACCCAGGTCTGGGAGGCGAGGAAGTCGGTGGCGTCAATAAAGTCGGTGAAGGTGTTTTTCTTGGCCAGCTTCTTGCCCTCGGTGTACCAGGCGCGACCCATTTCACCGCCGCCGCGGATGTGGGCAACGACGAAAATGACGCCGCGGTCCAGTACGCTCAGGCGGGCTGTGGAGAAGTAGGGGTCCATGGAGGATTCATAGGAGCCGTAGCCGTACTGGATGACGGGGTTTTCCTGCGACTTATCCAGGTCAGCGCGGTGCATGATGGAGAGAGGAATCATGGCTCCGTCGGCTGCCGGGGCCCACATGCGGTAGGCGGTGTAGTTCTCAGGTTCGTAGCCGATGACGGGGGTGCGGCGGCGCAGCACCAGGTCGTCGGTATCGGGGAAGTAGTCGTAGACGCTGCTGGGGGTCAGGTAGGAGGTGTAGTTCAGGCGAATGACCGGGGACATGATGTTCACGCCCGAGAAAGCCGAGGTGTAGAGCTCCTCGGTGAAGCCGCCGGGCTCGTAGAGGTCAATCCCCTGGGGGTGGGCTGCGGCAACCTGCTCCGCAAGAGCGGTACGCGGGGCAACAAATACCTTGACGGTGGTGTTCTCCCGGGCCATGAGCACCAGGTGGTTGCGGGAGAACTTGAAGCCCTCGAGACGGACGTCCGAGCGGTGGGGAACCAGAGGAATCCAGCTGGCCTTGAAGTCGGCAAAGGGCACGTACTCTTCCCGCAGGGGCGCCAGTACGATTTCACCGTTGGGGGCCTCGTGGTTATGGCCGATGACCAGGTAGCCGGTGCCTTCCACGTCGATGATATCGGTGGAGTACTCGATACCGGCGTCCCGCTTCATAATGAGGGTGGGCTCTAGCTGACCAAGCTCATGAATGTTGATGATGCGGGTCTCTGAGTACTCAGAGTTGGATGAGGTAATGACCACGTGGGTACGGGAGGACGACATCCCAGCACCCAACCAGAGGCCGTTATCGTCTTCGCGGTAGAGGGCAAAATCTTCAGCGGCATTGGTGCCAATGGCGTGAGCGCGCACTTCGTAGGGGCGCCAGGACTCATCAGCCACCGAGTAAATCAGGTGCTTGGCTCCAGAGGCAAAGAAGGCCCCTGCAAAGACGTCCTCAATTTTCTCTTCCAGAATCTCACCGGTATCGAGGTTCTTGAAGTACTGGGTGTAGCGCTCATCGCCTGAATCGTCCACACCGAAGGTCAGTAGGGAACCGTCGCGGGTTACCTGGAAGGAACCCAGCGAGAAGAAGGCCATATCGCGGGCGAACTCGTTACAGTCCAGCACTACCTGCTCGCCGTCGAGCGGTTCACCGGGGCGGACGACCGGCGGCTGGTAGCGCTCTTCAACGCTGCCCTCGGTCAGGGCAGGGACGCGGCACATAACCGGGTACTGTTCACCGGCAACAGTGCGGTTAAAGTACCACCAGGCCCCGCGGCGGGAAGGCACCGACATATCGGTCAGCTGGGTGCGCCCCTTAATCTCTTCAAAAATAGCATCGCGAAGGGGCTGCTGATCTTCAGTGACGGCCTCGGTATAGGCATTCTCAGCGCGCAGGTGCTCTAGAACCTCACCGCTCTCTTTATCACGCAACCACTCATAGTGATCAATAAAAATATCGCCGTGATGGGTACGCTCAACCGGGACACGCTTGGCAAGAGGAGGAGTCAGAGACATCGTCAGCCCTTTCGTAATAACTCGCTTCCCACTATTCTAAATGACGGCCATAGAACGTAACGTATGCAATACAAGGACACATGCTGAAACTTTAGAGCCCCATCTTGACGCTCCCCGGGCACTCAAGCCAGACTAGAGGCAGGTCAAGAGAACCAGCGCTAAGCCCCAGCTAGCTGGTCGGCAACCCTCCACTCGCGGTGGGGTGCCCTGGGTGAAGACCAGGCGTACCTACCGAGAACCAGGTACGCAAGCGCGGGACCGATGTGCCTCTATCTTCTGCGAGGGCATCAGATTCTTTTCCTCCTTACCCGGGTGGAAGATACGGCATGCGGCCCGTTTCAACTAAACACTGAGACAAACCTTCATTGAGGAGTAACCGCATGACCGCCGAGAACACCGTTCCCACCCCCTCAAACCCCACCGGCTGGAAGTTCGAAACCCAGCAGATTCACGCGGGCCAAGAGCCCGACGCGGCAACCGGCGCTCGCGCCCTGCCCATCTACCAGACCACGTCCTTTGTCTTCAAGGACTCCGCCCAGGCAGCTGGCCGCTTCGCCCTCTCCGAGCTGGGCCCCATCTACTCCCGCATCAATAACCCCACCCAGGAAGCGGTCGAAAACCGCATCGCGGCCTTGGAAGGCGGCGTCGGCGCCCTGCTCCTTGCCAGTGGCCAGGCAGCTTCCACCTTCGCGATTCTGAACATCGCAGGAGCCGGTGACCACGTTGTTGCTTCCCCTTCCCTCTACGGCGGCAGTTTCAACCTGCTCAAGTACACCCTCAAGAACCTGGGTATTGAAACTACCTTCGTCGATGATCCTGCCGACCCTGAATCCTGGCGAGTTGCCGCCCGCGAGAACACCAAGGCCTTCTACGCAGAAACCCTGCCCAACCCCCGCGGCGATGTGCTTGATATTGAGGCTGTTTCGACCGTGGCCCACGAGGTTGGGGTACCGCTCATCGTCGATAACACCGTTGCCACCCCCTACCTGCTCAACCCCATCAAGCACGGCGCTGACGTGGTCATCCACTCAGCCACCAAGTACCTCGGTGGTCACGGCACCTCGGTCGGCGGCGTCATCGTTGACTCCGGTAACTTCGACTACGGCGCCTACCCTGACAAGTACCCCCTCTTCAACCAGCCCGACGAAAGCTACCACGGCCTGGTCTACGCCCGCGATCTCGGTGCAGATGAGGCTTTTGGGGTCAACCTCTCCTACATCCTCAAAGCCCGCGTCTCTCTGCTGCGCGACCTGGGCTCCTCCATCTCTCCGACCAACGCCTTCAACATCGCCATCGGCCTTGAGACCCTATCCCTGCGCGTCGAGCGCCACGTAGAGAACGCCCTCAAGGTTGCCCAGTTCCTCAAGGACCACCCCCAGGTCGAATCGGTCACCTACTCCGGTCTACCTGATTCCCCCTACTACGACCTGGCCCAAAAGTACCTGCCCAAGGGGGCTGGCGCCGTCCTCGGCTTCACCCTCAAGGACGCCGACGCCGCAACCGCCCAGAAGTTCGTGGACTCCCTCTCCCTCCACTCCCTGCTGGTCAACATCGGCGATGTGCGCTCACTTGCTGTCCACCCGGCCTCCACCACCCACAGCCAGTCCACCACCGAAGAACTTGAAGCCATCGGCATCAACCCCGCCTTCATCCGCCTCTCGGTAGGTATCGAGCACATCGACGACATCCTCGCCGACCTCGACCTCGGCTTTGCCGCTATTCGCTAAGGAAAGGTAGCTCAATGACGACCGCCCGCCCCGCTGACAGCGCCCCCCACCGCACCGACGGCGTACTCACCTACGCCTCCATCGGTGACCTGACCCTCGAATCAGGGGCAGTACTGCCCGACATCACCCTCGGGTACGAAACCTGGGGCACCCTCAACGAGGCGGGCGACAACGCCATCCTCATCCTGCACGCCCTGACCGGCGACACCCATGTCTCGGCAGGGCGAGTAGATGCGGACGCCAGCGAGCAGGACCGCGAGGCAGCCGAGGCTGCCGGCTGGTGGCCCACCGCAGTCGGCCCAGGCCGCGTCATCGACACCGACAAATACTTCGTCATCTCACCCAACATGCTTGGCGGCTGCTACGGCTCCACCGGCCCCGCCTCACCAGCCCCCGCCAGCATAGACCCCGACCGCAAGCCCTGGGGGTCCCGTTTTCCCCTGGTCACGATCCGCGACGGCGTCCACGCCGAAAAGCGTCTACTCGACCAGCTGGGCGTCACCTCTCTACACCACGTCATCGGTGGCTCCCTGGGAGGCGCCCGCGCCGCAGAATGGGCCGTCACCTACCCCGAGCTCGTTCGCTCCTGCGTGGTTATCGCCTCCGGCCCCGCCGCCACCGCCGAACAGATCGCCTGGGGCCACATGCAAAACCTGGCCATCCGGCAGGACCCAGCTTTCGCAGGCGGCGACTACTACCCCGGCCGCGGCCCCGTCACCGGCCTCGCTCTCGCCCGCCGCATCGCCCACACCACCTACCGCTCAGCTGCCGAACTTCACTTCCGCTTCGGCCGTGACGCCCAGGACGGCCACAAGGTCCTGCACCCTATCAGCGCCGAACGCGGACGCTACCAGGTCGAAAACTACCTGGACCACCACGGGACCAAACTCACCAACCGCTTCGACGCCAATTCCTACCTGGCCATCAACGAAGCCCTGCTCTCCCACGACCTCGGGCGAGACCGCGGCGGTCTTGAAAAGGCACTGGCCCGCACCACCTGCAACTGGACCATCGCCTACGTGGACTCCGACCGACTCTTCTTCCCCTCCGACTCTCAAATCCTCGCAGCAGCCCTACCCAACCCTATAGAACCCGCCGTCATCCACTCACCCTGCGGCCACGACGGCTTCCTCATCGAACACCAACAGCTTGAACGCATCCTGGCCACCAGCATCGAAACCCAGGACGCCGCCGACGAAGCACAACCGCGGGGACGCAAACACCTGTGGGCAGTGGCCTAGGCTGGCTCTGCCGGTGGTAAGTTGGGGGCTATGAACCAGTACCTTGTTGAATATTCAAAGGCAGAACCTTTCCGCCGGGGAACCCACCTGGCCGTCCTCCTGCACGGCTACGGCTCCCATGAGCGTGACCTGCTGGGACTCACCCCCTACCTGCCGAGCGAGAAGATGACCTACGCGTCCGTCCGCGCGCCCCAGCCCGTTGGCTACCAGTTATCGGCGGACGCAGACTCCGCCTACGTCCAAGGCTCCGCCATGGGTTACCAGTGGTGGCCCCTCAACCAGCAGCTTGAAACCGTAGGCTTCACCGCAATCGAACTAGCCGTGGACTACCTGCTGGGCTGGCTCGAACCCATCGCCGCCGACTACGAAAGCGTGACCCTGCTGGGCTTCTCCCAGGGCATGGCTTTTGCCACCTCGGTAGCCCGTGCCCGCCCCGATCTCATCAAGGCCGTGGTGGGGCTCTCCGGCTATGCCGTGGCCGGTGGGGAGCACTACTTCAAGGACGCTCAGCTAGCTGACGAGCCCCTGCCCCTCTTCTGGGGGCGCGATGAAGCTGACCCCATCATCACCCCCGACAAAATTGCCTACACCCAGGAGTGGGTAGCCGGCCACGCTGCTCTCACCGCCCATACCTACGCCGGTATCGGGCACGGGGTTGCCGCCGCAGAACTCACCCACGTCACGGACTTTCTCAAAGAGAAGGTACTGTCTGCTTAACCCAGGCAGTAAGAGCAGTTAGCTTACTCGGTCTCCACCTGCACGGTCACGCCGTTCAGCTCAACGGTATCGCCAGCATGCAGCTGACGGCCGCGCTGCTCACAAATCTCACCGTTCACCTTCACCAGACCGTCCTGAATCACCTCACGGGCATGCACCCCGTTCTCCACCAGGTTAGCCAGCTTCAAAAACTGGCCCAGGCGAATCATCTCATCACGAATAAAAACAGACTCAATACTCATACCCACCACTCTACCCGCGCCAGCACCCAGGCACCCAGGTGCGGTAGGCTTAAAGACGTGTGCGCCACCCGGCCCACCTATCTTTAACGTCCAAGCACGCCACAACCGGTGGCGCAGGCTCATAGGAGACACCAACACATGGCACCGAAGTCCAAACTCGACAACGTTATTTCACTGGCCAAGCGCCGCGGATTCGTCTTCCAGGCAGGTGAAATCTACGGAGGCTCCCGCTCAGCATGGGACTACGGCCCGCTCGGTGCCGAACTCAAAGAAAACATCCGCCAGCAGTGGTGGCAGACCTTCGTGCGCGGCCGCGAAGACATGGTCGGCCTCGACTCCTCCATCATCCTGCCCAAGGCAGTCTGGGAAGCATCAGGCCACGTCGCCACCTTCACCGACCCCCTCGTCGAATGCCTCTCCTGCCACTCCCGCCACCGCCAGGACCACCTGATCGAAGCCTTCGAAGCCAAGAAGGGCCGCGCCCCCGAAAATGGCATGGGAGACATCGTCTGCCCCAAGTGCGGCACCAAGGGCCAGTGGACCGAACCCCAGAACTTCTCCGGCCTCATGAAGACCTACCTCGGCCCCGTCGATAACGAAGAGGGCCTGCACTACATGCGCCCCGAAACCGCCCAGGGCATCTTCGTCAACTTCAACAACGTCGTCACCGCCGCCCGCAAGCGTCCGCCCTTCGGCATCGGCCAGATCGGCAAGGCCTTCCGCAACGAAATCACCCCCGGCAACTTCATCTTCCGAACCCGCGAGTTCGAACAGATGGAAATCGAATACTTCGTGCACCCCGACGACGCCCCCAAATACTACGACCAGTGGATCGAAGACTGCTGGAACTGGTTCGTAGATCTCGGCATCAACCCCGACAACATGCGCAAGTTCGACGTGCCCGAAGACGACCGTGCCCACTACTCAGCCGGCACCATGGACCTCGAATACCGCTTCGGCTTCCAGGGCTCCGAATGGGGCGAACTCATGGGCGTTGCCAACCGCACCAACTACGACCTCGGCGTGCACAACGAACACTCCAACGCCAAGCTCGAATACTTCGACCAGGGCACCGGCGAACGCTACGTGCCCTACGTCATTGAGCCCTCCTTCGGCCTGACCCGCTCCATGATGGCCTTCCTGGTTGACTCCTACGTCGAAGATGAAGCCCCCAACACCAAGGGTGGCGTTGACAAGCGCACCGTGCTCAAGCTCGACCCGCGTCTGGCCCCCGTCAAGGCAGCTGTCCTGCCCCTGTCGAAGAAGGAAGACCTCGTCCCCACCGCCAAGAACCTGGCCGACGAACTCCGCCGCAACTGGAATATCGACTATGACGACGCTGGCGCCATCGGCCGCCGCTACCGCCGCCAGGACGAAATCGGCACCCCCTTCTGCATCACCGTCGACTTCGACACCCTCGAAGACCAGGCAGTCACCATCCGCGAACGCGACACCATGACCCAGGAACGCGTCTCCCTGGATCAGGTCACCGCCTACCTGGCAGCTAAGCTGACCAAGTAAGTAGCGTAGTTTAGATACACAAAAGGACGGACGTGCGGAGAGGCCCGGCGCTACAGACGCGTCTCTGCCAGCGACCCTCTCGCTCCTCGCCTGGGGGCTCGTCGCGATTCACGCCAGCCCCGAGCCAGCTGGCTTAAGACGCGTCTGTAACGCCTAGAGACGGTACAGAAAAGTCGCCCCTCCCCACAGCGGGAGAGGCGACTTTCGTCTATTGAAGGAGCACGCAGGTACCCTAGAAGAACAATATCTTCTAGATTTCTACCCGCTTCAAGTCCAGGGTCAGGTGGCCTGCCACTGAACGGGCGGCCTCCCAGTCGCTACGCAGCACAGCTTTCAGTACCGCGTCGTGGTACTCGCCGTCGATCAGGAAGGCCTCGCGGCGGCGTCCTTCGGGCACAAAGCCGCAGGAGGTATAGACATGCTTGGCTCGCTCGTTGAAGTCCAGCACCTCCAGCTCAATGCGGTGCAGATCCAGCTTCTCAAAGCCGTAATCCACCAGGAGCTTGGTCGCCTCGGTTCCATAGCCCTTGTTCTGGCCTGCCTGACCAATGGCGATACGGTAGTTGACCGACCCATTGTCGGGGTCGTACTCGTTGAAGGCTACCTCGCCCACATACTTCTGCTGGTCGAGCGCAAAAATAGCCAGGTCAAGGCGGTTCTTCTTCTCGTTGCGGCGGGAGTACCACTCGCGGGTCTTAGCCTCATCGAAGGGGTGGGTCTCCGTTGAGCGGGAGTGCACGGTGCCGGTCTTGATCAGTACCTCCGGCTCCTGCAAAATCTCAATCATGGCGTCGATGGCTTCAGCATCAAAGGGGCGTAGCTCAATGCGGGAACCGGTCAGAATGGGCTTGTGGGCAAGGGGAGAAGTCATAACACCACGCTAAACAATAGAGTCAAACAAACTTTAAGCCCTTAAAGTCTAGCCGGTAACGGGCCGGTGAAATCAAGATGCCACCTGCCCGGTTCACGCTCAGCGTGCAGGCTTTCTGCCGCACGGACGCCCGCAGGTAGGGTAGGGGCGCTAAAGTAGATGGGTACACCCCGGCCGGCTACCCGAAAGGCACCACCATGAGCACCGCCAAGAATACCTATACCCTGCGCCCCTGGCGCGAAGGCGACACCCTAGCCCTGCTCGAATACTGGCACGATGCCGAAAATCGGCAGGTAGCCGCCTTCCGCTCGTCCTTCGGTCCCGATTCCGACACCCGCTTCTCCCGCACCCTCATCGCCGAGCACCAGGGCGTTCCCGTAGCCGCAGGTACCGTTTACGAGACCGACCTGCACCCCAACAGGCTCTGGTCCTACATCGAAGTAGCCCCCGAGCACCGCCGGGCAGGCCTGGGCAGCTTGCTCCTAGAGGCCCTGAAGGAAGCCGCCGCCTCATCTTCTTGCGGCGTTTCGGCTTTCCGCGCCACCGTGGAGCCAGAATCCACCGGCCTTACCTTCGCCTTAGCCCGTGGTTTCACGGCGGCCCAGCGCTCACGTATGGTGCGCATCGAAGCTGGGGCGGTGCCGTCCGTACCCCTGCGCCAGGATGACTCCGAACGCATCACCCAGGCCATCGAAGACCTAGCCACCGGGTCAGTGGAACTGACCCAGCGCTTCTGGGACTTCTACCGGGCCGTGCACACCTGGGATGAACCTGCCGACCTCCCCATAGGCCGCATTAACCGTCTCTTCCTCTCCGACGAGGCTGAAGCCCTGGGCGCCGTCGTGCTGCGCGACGATGTGCTGCGTGCCCAGGCCAACGGTAAGAAGGGCGACATTATCGCCTTTGCTGTAAGCTACCGCCCCATCGAGGTAGATGCTGGCCAGATGCCGGTCTCTGAAGATGACGCCACCGAAATTACCATCGGCTACCGGGTGAGCCACCCCGGCGCCCGTGAGGCTATCATGCAGCTGCTCTCTGTGCTGACCGGCTCCTACGCTGTGCAGATTGAGGTCGATGACTCTATGGAGGATCTGGCCGTGCTGATTGACCAGTTGCTGAAGATGGGGGCTGCCACCGTGACCAGTGAGTCCCTGGTGCTGGTTGACGACTAGTAACCCATGGACGATACACGTGTAGAGAGAATCTTGCGTGTGGTTGAGTGCGTGCCTGCCGGGCAGGTTGCTACCTACGGGGACGTCGGCGCCGTAGCCGGTGAGTCTCCTCGGCTGGTGGGGCGCGTGTTGGCGACCTGGGGATCGAATGTTCCTTGGTGGCGTGTCTGTAATGCCCGCGGTGAGATACCGGGGCACCTAGAGCAGGCTTACTCCCATTGGCAGGACGAGGGAACCCCGCTGACCGGCGCGGGGCGGGTCGCTCTGGGCGCTGCCCGTATAGACGCGGACGCCCTGGCCCGTCTCTCTGCCCAGCGGTTAGCTGAGCTGGGGGAAGGCTAGGCAGGAGCTAGACACCGATGTCGCGGGCCCTACGTCTCTGAGCTGAAGCCTCTCGTGCACTGTAACTTTCACTGAGGTACCCAATAAGTGGCCAAGCAATAGCGTGTTGGACTTCCATATCCCACACGGTATTGAGAATCGCCCAAAAAACCCAGGTGAACGTTAGTGTCATGGCAAACAGTCCAGGTCGCCATATCACGGTACGGCTGCCCTTGGGGCGCAGGAACCATTGAGTAAGCACTGTTCCAACAGCCACGAGACCAGCTGCCCAGAGGGCCAGGGCTAGTTCATGGCTGAGATACCAGGTGATACAACCGTGGAGACCCCACAGTCCCACCATGATGAGGGGTGCGTAGATGCTGTTACCAGGGGAGGGGCGTCGAGTCGTCATTGAAGATCACCAATCCTGTTACTTTGCGGGCTGAGTTGAAAGAGAGTTGGCCGACCGGCTCACCAGCCTCGTGGCGCAGCCGGTAGGTCAGGGTAAAGCCGGAGCCTGCCTGCTCCACTACCGTTTTCTTGACTTCGACAAAGGGGCCATTTGCCTCAAGCACCTGCTGCCAGGTTTTCAGAATCTTGCGTTTAGACAGTAACCGGGTGGTTGTGTAGGTCATGTGGCTGTGTACATGCTCAATGTCTTCGTGGGCAAGTGCGGCGAAGAGAGCCTCGGTGACTTGCTCCAGTTCCACCTGAATCTGCGAGAGAGACCGGGCGTTATAGACGGTCTCGGAAAAGCGCTGGGCCGCAGCCTGCTTAGTCACTCCGATAGCCGAGCCGATGAGCTGCCAGGTGGCGCCGCCTGCGCGAGCTGCCTGCACGGCGTCCTCAAGCGCACGGGTTGCCTGGCTAACCTGCTCGTTAGCGGCACGGACGGCGGTAATGCGCGGGTCGTTGGACTGCACGGGGCCTCCTTTCTTAGGCGCTTTCTTAGGTGCGTCAAGCAATCTTGACGTATCACAAGTATGTGATTGTTCTTGGGTGCCTGTCAAGAGGTTTTGACGATTCACCGATTGGGTTTGAGGTGCTGCCGATGCTGAGAGTGTGTATTTGAAAAATGTTTACTTTAAAACTAACCCCCTGTTACTTTTTTACTGCATCTGTCAAAAATGACATGACTAGGCATGTCATTGGTTGGCATGCCTGGTCATGCTCTATTTTTCACCTCAGAGTGAAATATTGTCTTTTTTCTTAAAAAGTTCGCTTAGTAGTTGCTCAGCCTACTGATAGCACTCATCGGGAGAGCTCGGCTGGCGCAACACCTCGTACTGAGAGTCGCAAAGAAAGGCAATAGCTCATGGCTACCAACGAAACCATCGAAACCCTGCGCAACAGCACCGTATTCGGCACTGACGGCGAAAAGATCGGCAAGGTAGGCGAGCTCTACCTCGACGCCCAGACCGGCGAACCCACCTTCGTCACCGTCAACACCGGTTTCTTCGGCACCAACGAATCCTTTATCCCCGTGGACAAGGCCCGCTACGCAGGCGAAGAAATCCACGTTCCCTACACCAAGGAATTCGTCAAGGACGCCCCCAACATCGCAGAAGACGGCGAACTCTCACCCGCTGAAGAGCAGCGCCTCTACGAGTACTACTCACTCACCTCAGGCACCGCAACCGCAGGTACCGCAACTGCCGGTGTAGCTAACACCGAGCGTCCTGCCGCCGACGCCCACGCGGCTCAGGCCACCGCAACTGCCGAGAACGGCGACGTCGTTGCCCACGAAGAGCGCCTGAACGTTGGCACCGCCACCAGCGCAACACAGACCGGCCAGGTCCGCTTGCGCAAGGTCGTCCGCACCGAAACCGAAACCGTCGAGGTGCCCGTCCGCAAGGAAGAAATCGTTGTTGAGCGCACCAACCTCAAGGACGGCGAAGTTGTAGAAAACTACGACTTCGACTCCGCCGAGGCACAGGCAGACGTTACCGTCACCGCCCACGAAGAGCGCCCCGTTGTCTCCACCGAAACCGTAGCCACCGAGCGTGTCTCAGTTGGCAAGGAAGTACGCACCGACACCGAGCGCGTCTCAACCGACGTCCGCAAGGAAGAAATCGTTGTAGAAGGCGACAACAAGTAAGTCTAGATACAAGCCTCTAGCACTGAACTATAGCCTCATGCAGAGCCCCGGGAAGAACCGCCCGGGGCTTTTGCTTACTCTCTACCCCAAGGAAGAACAATGACTCACCTCGTAGACCCCCGCAGTAAATACCCCGTCATCGCTCCGCCCAAGCAGACTCAGCCCGAACCCGGTCTCGACGCTGAAATGACCCCCAAAGCCGACCTGGGTATCGACTCCTACCAGGGATTGGGCCGCCTTAAGGGTCGCCGTGCCCTGATTACCGGAGGTGACTCCGGGCTGGGAGCGGCCGTTGCCATTGCCTACGCCCGTGAGGGGGCCAATGTGGCGATTTCTTACCTGCCAGAAGAAGAGCCCGATGCTGAACTCATTCTTAAGGCGGTTGAGGAAGCTGGGGTGAAGGCGCTGGCGCTACCGGGGGATCTGCGTGAGCTAAAGCAGTGCCAGGCCATCGTTGAAAAGACCGTAGAGGCTTTCGGAGGTCTCGATATCGTGGTCAATAATGCTAGCCGTCAGGTGTGGCATGAAAGGATTGAGGATCTCAGCGATGAGGACTTCGACCACACGATGAAGGCTAATGTGTATTCGGCCTACCGCGTTACTAAGGCGGCTGTGCCTCACCTTAAGCCTGGCTCTTCGATTATTTTCACCTCTTCGATTCAGGCGTATGAGCCCTCAGAGACGCTGCTGGACTACGCCCTGACTAAGGCTGCCCAGAATAACTTCAGTAAGGGGCTGGCGCAGGCTTTGGCTCCTCGCGGTATTCGCGTGAATGCTGTGGCGCCGGGGCCCTTCTGGATTCCGTTGCAGCCCAGCTATGGCCAGCCCATGGAGAAGTTGACCCAGTTTGGTCAGGACACTCCTCTGAGCCGTGCCGGTCAGCCAGCTGAAATCGCGGGTGCCTACGTTTTCCTAGCATCCGATGACGCCTCCTACGTTGCGGGCGAGACCTTAGGTCTTACCGGCGGACGCCCCACCCCGTAGGTCTCACATCTAGAGCACTGAGCCTGCCCCCACCTCAGAGACCTCTAAGGTCTCTGAGGTGGGGGCAGGCTTTTTGGTGCAGGCCTATAAGAGGGAGGGTTACCAGGGGAACTCAGCTGAGTCGTTCAAATAGATGATGAAGCCAATAACTTTTCTGCGGGAGTTGAAGGCAATCTGGCCGACGGGTTTACCGTCTGTATGGTCTAGTGTGAAGTCTGCGATTGCGAAGATTGAGGTGTTGGGGACTTTGATAGTGGCCGAGAAAACCTTGAATTCGTGGGGGTTTGGGGTGTGGAGATTGAGGGAATCAACGCGCTGAAAATCTCCACATCCCTCCAATACTTCTTGCCAAACCTCGGCAAGTTTTTTCTTGCTGAGTCCTCGTTTCGCGGTGAAAGAGAAGTAGCTGTGCACCTTCTCCCACTCGTGTTCTCCGATGCGGTGAAGAACGGCTTTTGCGGTGTTGGTGAGGTGCGCTTGAGTTGTTTCTGAGAAGTGCATGGGGGCGATCTCCTGAATAATCTTTGAGTATTTTTGGGCTGCTGCCTGGCGGCTAACCCCTAATACTGAGCCAATCTCACCCCAGGAGTAGCCATCATTTTTAGCGACCGCAATGCAGTGGTTGAGATGGTGTTCAGAGTCCTGAGCGGCCTCCTGGGCTAGAGCTATGTTTTCGAGTTGGGTGGGCAGATTTTCCATGAAGCCTTCTAGATGTAAAAGTGTCAATTATTTATTTCTCTTTCACGTTTAATAATGCACACGAGGGTGTGAATGTGTCAAGGTTTTATTTCGTCATTACATAATGGTGCGTAAGCTGTGCCTAGAACGGGGCTTCACATGATGAAGCGCACTCGGTCAAGCTGTCTAACCCAAGCTGGACCGGGAAGGGCGTCCTCACCGGCTACTTTGTATCAAAGCTGGCACTGTGAGATGCCACGCTGACCGCCTCTGGTCAAGTGTGCGAAAATAGCACAGTGACTCTTTCAACTGACACCCCCGCAGAAACCAGCGCCGCGCCGCAGCTCGAACTGCCGCCCCTGCAGCTGGGCAAGCTGACCGTTGATACCCCCGTGGTGCTGGCACCCATGGCTGGCGTTACTAACAAGGCCTTCCGCCGGCTCTGCCGCGACTACGGCGGCGGGCTGTACGTGACCGAGATGGTCACAGCGCGCTCCCTGGTGGAGCGCAATCCCGAGTCCCTGCGCATTATTGACCATGACGGCGACGAAAAGATCCGCTCCATTCAGATTTACGGGGTGGACGCCGTCAACGTGGGTAAGGCAATCCGCATGGTGGTCGAAGAAGACCGCGCCGACCATATTGATCTGAACTTCGGCTGCCCCGTGCCCAAGGTGACTAAGCTGGGCGGTGGCTCAGCCCTGCCCTGGAAGACCGACCTCTTTACCGCTATCGTCCAGACCGCCGTGCGCGAGGCATCCCGCGGGGACGTGCCCCTGACCATCAAAATGCGTAAGGGCATAGACGAGGACCACCTGACCTACCTAGAATCAGCCAAAATCGCCCGCGATGCCGGGGTTGCAGCTATCGCCCTGCACGGCCGCACCGCCGCCCAGCACTACTCGGGTAAGGCTGACTGGGACTCCATTGCCCGCCTGCGCGAAGCTATCCCCGACGTGCCAATTCTGGGCAACGGCGATATTTTCTCGGCCGAGGACGCCATCGCCATGGTTGAGCAGACCGGGGTGGACGGCATTGTGGTTGGCCGCGGCTGTCAGGGCCGCCCCTGGCTCTTTGGCGACCTTCAGAACGCTTTTGAGGGCTCGGAAGAGCGCCACCGCCCCTCTGTTTCTGAGGTGGCGGATATGATTTATCGCCACGCGGAACTGCTGGTAGAGACCTTTGGGGATGAGACTCGCGGCCTGCGCGAGATTCGCAAGCACGTGGCCTGGTACTTCCACGGCTACCCGGTGGGCGGCAAGCTGCGCGCCAAGATGTCTACTGTGCCCACCCTTGAGGCCTTCCGCGAGTACCTGGCAGAACTGGACCACTCCATCGGCTACCCCGGTGCCGCTGTTGAGGGCCCCCGTGGCCGAGCTGGCAACCCCAAGAAGCCCCACCTACCCGACGGCTGGTTGAACTCCCGCGTCCTGGGGGACGCCGAGCGTCTGGGCCTGGTAGATGCTGAACTGGATATCAGCGGCGGCTAAAGATGCGGACGGCCGGACCCGCCTAGTCCATATCGGGCGGCGGTGGGTCGGTAGGAGTTTTACCCTTCCAGAGGTTGATATCCCACATGATAGAGAAGGACCCCACCATGTGGAGGCTGTGAAAGACAGGTCCGCACTCTTCACCGTAGATATCGCTGTTTGGGTCTGATACGGCGATGGCCCGCACCGCCGTGATGTTGAGGCCGATGACGAGAATCAGTAGGAGAAGCCCGAGTATCCACTCGTAGACGAGCAGGGGAACTGTTGCCATGGCGAGGAGGAGCGTGGCCCAACCTCTGAGGTTATTGCCCAGGAAGAAGTCGTGAGTGCCGAGGTAGCCCTGCCAGCAGGCCATCTGGTAGGCCCTGGACTTGGTGCGGATCAGTCTTTCATAGCGAAAACGCTCAAGATCGCCGTAGTTGGGTACGTACTTCTCGTTCATAGAAGACGACTGTACCTTCCAGTAGGGGGCACAAACCATAGGTTACATTGAGTGCTTACCAGAATCGCGTAGTGCCCACGCCGTGTGTGGACGCTGTGCGATTCTTGTAGACGGTGGAATAGGGCCTAAGGCGCGCTGCCTGCCCTACCCTCACGATAGACAAGAAGCAAACGCGTATTGCGAACTGTTGCCTTAGGTTTCCCCATATGAATGCAATGTTTACTGGCCCTCATAGCTGTACCTAGCATGGGGTACATGCTTATTTCAGGTCTCTTTGTTGGTGCCGCGTTGGGCTTCGTACTTCAGCGTGGCCGCTTCTGCGTCACCGGTGCTTTCCGCGATGTATGGGTTGCAAAAAATACCTGGTGGCTTGGTGCCCTCTTCGTGGCAATTACCGTCCAAGCTATTGGTCTTGCAATCTTCAATAGCACTGGCTATCTTCCCACCGAAACCGTTGCTAGCGCCTTCGCTCCATTTGCTACTGTGGTGGGCGGTTTTATTTTCGGTATCGGTATGCTCCTTGCTGGAGGGTGTGCCACAGGAACCTACTATCGTGCAGGTGAGGGCTTAGTGGGTTCTTGGTTTGCTCTTATCTTCTATGCCCTCTTTGCTGCTGTTTTCAAGTTTGGCCCATTGGGGCAAAGCACAAAAACCGTACAGTCTTGGGGTGTTACTGAGAACGCAACAATTTATCAGAGTCTTGGTATCTCTCCCTGGGTTCTCGTTGGTATTTTGGCTCTTATCACCGGACTTTGGGTCTACCGTAACCTCACACGGCCCAAGCTCCCTGTTGCCACTTTGCCAGCAGAAAAGACCGGTTTGGCGCACATCCTCTTTGAAAAAGCATGGAACCCCTATGCCACCGGTATTATTATTGGCTTGATAGCGCTCGTGGCGTGGCCGCTGAGTTGGGCGACAGGGCGCGAGTGGGGGCTTGGTATTACTGGGCCCAGCGCTAACCTCACTGCTTTTCTGACGACCGGTGATACTGGCTATGTTGATTGGGGTCTATTTCTGGTGTTAGGGATTCTTCTAGGTTCCTTCATCGCTGCCAAGGCTAGCGGAGAGTTTAAGATTCGCGTACCTAGCGCTGACATCATCGTGAAATCGATTCTTGGTGGTGCGCTGATGGGGTGGGGTGCTGCATGGGCCGGAGGATGCACCATCGGTAATGGCTTGGTCGAAACATCTATGTTCTCGTGGCAAGGGTGGGTAGCCTTCGTCGCTATGCTGCTGGGTGCAGGGCTTGCTGCAAAAATCTTTATTGTCAATCGCTTTCAACTTGTTAAATCCTAAGGAGTCCCTGTGGCACAGCGAATTCTCGAAACTGATGGGCTGATTTGCCCTTTCCCCGTCCAAGAAGCCAAAGCAGCCATGGCTGAGCTTAGCCCTGGTGACGAGCTGGTTATTAACTTTGATTGCACTCAGGGTACCGAAGCAATTCCGCGGTGGGCGGCCGAGAACGGCTATGGAACCAAAGACTTTGTGAAACGTGGTCCTGCCGAGTGGAGCATCACGGTCATCAAGGCATAACTGAGCTGACCTAGTTCTGGGAAGATATGAGCCTGCGGCTAAGAAGCCTTAATCCGGCGATTCATTAAATTTTCTTGTAGGTAAGTAAAAGCTTCATATGCGTGTGCAAAGAACACGCATATGAAGCTTTTACTTACCTACAGTCGTTTGGAGAAGGCCGTCATTGACCCCAAAACGCCCTTGGTAGAATTACGGTATGCAGATTGAACTGACGCGGTTTCGGGTTAAACCTGGCAAACGGCGCAAGGTTGATGAGTGGATGTTTTTCCTCAACGAGAACATGGAAGCTGTCAAAGAGACACTAGAGCCTGAACACATGTACGTTGAGACAATCTTTGCTGAAACGATCGATGGCGTTGATTACCTTTACTGGTACTCGGTGCGCGGTAGGGCAGGCCTGGAACAGAAAGTTACTGAGTCTGAGCACTGGTTAGATGAAAAGCACGTCGAGTACTGGCGTGAATGTATCGATTCTACTTACCCACCGCAAGACCTGTCACCGCGTGTGCACATGCTGCCTGACCGCGTCCTTGCATCCATGAAGCCTCTGCCCCAGTAAATAGTGCTTACCAGAATCGCGCAGTGCCCACGCCGTGTGTGGACGCTGCGCGATTCTTGTAGACACTGGGTTCGCAGCGCACGCGCGGACGGACGCGCCCGCCTGCCCGCCGCAGGTCAGGGAGGTAGGCGAGGGGCAGCCCGCCCCAGCGTGGGCCTACCCTCTAGACTTAAAGGCATGAGAACCCACACCATCAGCCCCGAAACCCCTGCCGATACCGCAGAGATCCGCGATGTGCTCCTGGCCGCCTTTGATACCAGCTATGAAGCTGATCTGGTGGAAGCCCTGCGCGGCAACCCCAATGCCTGGGAGCCGGGAATCTCCCTTACCGCCCGTGACGTCACCACCGGTGCCCTCGTCGGATACGTTCTCATCAGTCGTTGCTGGGTAGGGTCCTGGCCTGCCTATGCCCTTGCGCCGCTGGCCGTCCACCCCGACTATCAGGGCAGGGGAGTGGGTACCGCCCTTACCCTTGAAGCGCTGGCGCGCGCACGCGCGTCCGCCCAGATCAGCAATGCACCTACCAGCCTGCTGGTGCTCGGAGAACCCACCTACTACAGCTGCTTTGATTTCGTGCCGGCAGCCCGCCATGGGGTGCGCGCCATCATCGACGGTATCGATCCCGCCGCCCTAGCTGAAGCCCTGCAACTGATCAACCTCACCCCTGACTTCCCACCCATCTCAGGCGAAGTCACCTGGCCCGCCGAATACGGCCTTGACCAGGGAGATGACCTCTAAACTAGGACCCCAGGCGTAGACCTACCCGGCAGAGAAAAGATGAGAAACATGAGCAGCACTTTCACCCCCGAACAGGCCCCCACCCCCGGCTACAGCGCAGCAGACGCTGAACGCTGGGTTCCCGAACACCACAAGTTCGTCTACCGCTCACCCTTTGAACGCGACCGCGCTCGCGTGCTGCACTCCTCGGCGCTGCGCCGCCTGGGCGCTAAAACCCAGGTGGTTGACCCCGATACCGACGACTTTGTGCGCACCCGTCTGACCCACTCCCTCGAAGTAGCCCAGATTGGCCGGGAGCTAGGCCGTATGCTGGGGTGCGACCCCGACGTGGTCGATACCGCCTGCCTCTCCCACGATTTAGGCCACCCGCCCTTTGGGCATAACGGTGAAACAGCTCTCGACCGACTAGCAGCGGACGCCGGTGGTTTTGAAGGTAACGCCCAGACCCTGCGCCTGCTCACCCGGCTAGAACCCAAGGTGATTAGGCACGACGGGGGATCGGCGGGGCTGAACCTCACCCGGGCGTCCCTGGACGCAACCTGCAAGTACCCCTGGACCCGCGCCCAGGCCCCCGTCCGCACCGATGGTAAACCCAACCGCAAATTTGGTGTCTATGCCGATGACCTACCCGTCTTCGAGTGGCTCCGCTCCGGTGCCGCTGAAGCCGGTGCCGCACCGACCCAAAAGTGTATCGAAGCCCAGGTCATGGATCTTGCCGACGATATCTCCTACTCCGTGCACGATGTCGAGGACGCCGTCTTCGGCGGGCACGTGCAGCTCGATGAGCTAAAAAATGCGGACGCCCGCCAGCAGGTTTTCGACAAAACCCGCCTCTGGTACCTGCCAGGGGTCGAGGACTCCACCCTCGACAAGGCTCTGACCCGCTTAGAGAACCTCAACCGCTGGGTGCCGAATATGACGGGGACTCGCTCGTCCATGGCGGCTTTTAAGGCCCTTACCTCCAAACTCATTGGGCGCTTCGCTGCCAGTGCCATGCTGGCAACCCGCGATGTCTACGGGGATGAACCGCTGACCCGCTACCGGGCCCAGCTAGTCGTACCCGAAGAAACCGAACATGAAATCGCCGTGCTCAAGGGCATCGCTACCGCTTTCGTCATGGCTCCTCGCGACGCAGCAGCCGCCCAGGCAACCGACGGGAACCAACAGGAAATCCTCGAATTTCTAGTCCATGCCCTCTTCGATAACCCCGGCTACCTCGACCCGGTTTTTGCCGCTGACCTGCAAGAACTTGGCCGTAACGACGACGCCGCCCGCCTGCGCCTGGTCATTGACCAGGTCGCCTGCCTGACTGACCGCTCCGCCCTGGCCCTCTTCAAACGCATCACCGGAACCTACTGGGCAGTGGGGGACAAGCCGCTCTGGTAGGCAAAATCCACCGGCTTGACGCCCCCGACTAGAATTGAACCCGTGGCAGGCTTAATCAAACGAGAAGACATTGACGAGGTACGCACCCGTACCGACATCCGCGAAATCATCGAAGGGTACGTGACCCTCAAATCCGCCGGTATCGGCTCTTTTAAGGGCCTGTGCCCTTTCCATGATGAGCGCACCCCGAGCTTCCACGTGCGACCCCAGATGGGCACCTACCACTGTTTCGGCTGCGGTGAATCGGGTGATGTGATCAGCTTCCTCATGGAAATGGACCACACCTCCTTCACCGAAACCGTCGAAAAACTCGCCGCCCGCATCGGCTACGAGCTTCATTATGAGCAAGGAAGCGGCATGAGCCGCGAAGAGGTAGGCCGCCGCCAACGCCTGCTCGATGCCCACAAAATCGCTGCTGAGTTCTTCCAAAAAAACCTCTACACCCCCGCCGCCGTCGAAGCCCAGAAGTTCTTAGGTGCCCGTGGCTTTGACCCGACTGCCACCCAAAAATTTGGGGTTGGCTTTGCCCCGCGCGGCTGGGACAACCTGCTCAAATACCTGATGAACAAGGGCTTCACCACCGAGGAGCTACGCGAGACCGGCATGTTCTCAGAAGGCCAGCGCGGCCTCTACGACCGCTTCCGCGGCCGCATCATCTGGCCCATTCGCAACATCACCGGCGAAACCATCGGCTTCGGCGCCCGCCGCCTCTTCGAAGACGACCAGGGCCCCAAATACCTCAACACCCCCGAAACCCCCCTCTATAAGAAATCACAGGTGCTCTACGGGCTAGATCTGGCCAAGCGCCCCATCGCCAAGAAGAAACAGATTGTGGTGGTCGAGGGCTACACCGACGTCATGGCCGCCCAGCTAGCCGGAATCGACACCGCCGTAGCCACCTGCGGCACCGCCTTCGGTACCGACCACATCAAAATCGTCCGCCGCCTCATCTCCGACGACGGCACCGGCGGCGAAGTTATCTTCACCTTCGACGGCGACGCCGCCGGCCAAAAAGCCGCCCTGGCTGCTTTCTCAGAAGACCAGAGGTTCGTCGCCCAAACCTTCGTCGCCGTCGCCAAAGACGGCATGGACCCCTGCGACCTGCGCCTAGCCCGAGGGGACGCCGCCGTACGCTCCCTCATCGCCTCCCGGCGTCCGCTCTTCGAATTCGCCATCGACGCCACCCTCGCCAACTACGACCTGGGAACCCTCGAAGGGCGCGTGCGCGGCATGCGCGCCATCGCCCCCATCATCGCCGGAATCAAGGACGCCGCCCTGCGCCCCGCCTACGTACGGCAAGTATCCGGGCAGTTAGGGCTCGACGCAACCGAAGTCCAACGAGCCGTGAGCGCTGCAGCTGCCAATCCGCAGGCGTCCGCCAGCCAAAGGGCAGAGGCTGCAGAAGCCGAACGAGCCGCCCGAACCGTCGCCGAAGAAGCCCCAACTCCCGCAGAAGACCCCTACGACCTACCCGACCTGCGTGACCCCGCAGCTCGAACTGAGCGCGAAGCCCTCGAAATCGTGCTGCAATACCCCCAATACCTCTCCCTCGAACAGTGGCAGGAACTCGCCACCGTACACTACCGCTACCGAGCCCACAGTGGCATCGCCCAGGGCATCATTGGAGCCGCCTCCACCATCGCCCCCGAACCCGGCGCAACCTGGGTCAATACCGTGCGAGCTCACGCACCCGAGCCCGTCCACCCCCTTATCGCAGAACTTACCGTCGCCCCCATCCCAGCCCGCACCGACGACCAACTGGTGCGCTACTCACAAGACATCCTCAACCGACTCTTCGAACAAGAAATCACCCGACAAAAATCAGACCTACTCATGCAGCTCCAACGCCTCTCACCCCAGAGCGACGCCCAAGCCTACCGAGAAATTCAACAGCAACTCCTCACCCTCGAACTCCGCCGCCGCAGCAAAATGCAAGGCCAAGACTAGTGTGTGATTGAGGTAACTCATTCTCGATTTGCACGCGGCAAAAACTCTGTGTAGAGTTATTACTCGTTGCAGCGATGGAAACAAAGCAAACAACATTCCCCCGTAGCTCAATTGGCAGAGCATTCGACTGTTAATCGAAGGGTTACTGGTTCGAGTCCAGTCGGGGGAGCAAATAAAAAACCCGGTCTTATGGCCGGGCTTTTTTGTTCCCAGTAACCATTTCGCGCTCTCTTGCGTGCTCGCGCGCTCGCACCCGAGCGCTCCATCTGGTTCGAGTCGATGAGGGGCTCGCGCGCTCGCACCCCTGCTATTCGCCAGCTCTTGCGTCACCGCGCGCGGTGACCCACTGGCTCGTCGGGGGAGCACAATAAAGACCTGGCTTTGGCTAGGTCTTTTGCTTTAACCGGCAACCCCTCATCTCGCCTCTATCGATAAACGCGCCACATTCCAGGGCGCAGTCGCCACAAGCCCTTAAAAGCCGGTAAACTTACTATTTGGTACACGTAATACGCAAGCACGCTTATCGACACATAGAGAGGTGGCACATGACCACTCCCAACGACCTGAACGGCTCACGCCGAGCCCAGGGTCTGCGCGCCGGCTTCAACAACATCAAAGCTAGCGTTACGAACGTGGCTGACGCAGGCAAGGTGCTCACCAACCTGGCCCCTAAGCAGCTCAAAGACGAAATCCAGATCGCCAAGATTGAGGTCAAGGAGAAGGGCATCGCCCTGGGTAAGGGCGCCGCTGTCGCAGCAGTAGCCCTGGTCTTTGCCCTCTTCATGGCAATCGCCCTGGTTATCCTGGCCTACGTTGGCCTGGCAGCTATCATGCCCAACTGGGCTGCAGCCCTGGTGCTGTTCGTCCTCTTCTTGCTCCTGGCCGCTATCGCTGGCTTCGTGGGCTTCAAGATGATTAAGGCCCAGCTACCCTTCAAGCCTGAATCAGCCATTTTCGGTCTGCTCTACGACCTTGGCGTGCTCAAGGAAGGCTCCGCCATGACCGCAAAGCGTCTCAAGCGCGAGCAGGCTGAAAAGGCCGAAGCCAAGAAGACTGAGCAGAAGACCGACGAGAAGAAGGACGGCGGCGAGCAGCAGACCCCCGCTACCCCTGCCCCCAGCAAGGAACAGCTCCTACAGCGCACCAAGCAGCGCCGCGAGCACCTCAAGACCCTGCGCGACGACATCGAGACCTACTCACGTGATGTACAGGCTGGTGCCCAGGGCCTGGTGCAGAATGCCAAGACCTCCGCAAAGAACGCTCCTGCTACCGCCGTTGACGGCGGTAAGAAGTTGGCCGCAAACGCCTCGAACCCCGAGACCCTGCAGGCCCACTGGAAGTCCTTCGCAACCCTGGCAGCTTCCCTCGGAGCTTTCTTCGTCTTCCTCGGCAAGCTCATTAGCCGCCGCAAGTAAGACTCGCCCTGCCTCGGAAGAGGCGGCATAGGCGTCCTTGCGCTCACGCCCGCCCTGGCACCACTTGCCGGGGCGGGCTTTTTGCTGCCCAGAGAAAGAGCGGACGCCCGGGGCAGGCGAACTCCGCTATGCGGCTGATGCGCGGGCCCCAAAAACCCGGTAAGGTCAGTGGGGTACCGAACGAAGAGACCTCGAAAGGGCCCCTGCATGGCTGATAAGCCTCTGACCGTCCTCATTGGCGCCGACACCTACCCGCCCGACATCAACGGGGCCGCTCAGTTCTCATCCCGTCTCGCTCACGCTCTGGCCGAACGCGGCCACACCGTACATGTGATGGCACCTAAGCAGGAAAAAGGCGTCACCAGCCGTCACACGGTCGACGGCATCGTTGAGCACCGCCTGCGCTCGCACAAGGTAATTACCCACCCCTACATGCGTCTGAACTTCCCCTGGGAAATTTACGCCGAGGCAGACCGCCTGGTGCAAGAGATTCAGCCCGATGTGATTCATCTTCAGTGCCACTACATCATTGGCCGAGTTTTAGCTCGTGTAGGTGCTAAACGCGGTGTGCGGGTGATCGCGACCAACCATGTGATGCCCGAAAACATTACCCCTTTCTTACCGTTCGGTAAGGCTGGTAATGAGCTGGTGGTTAAGGCTTCGTGGGTTGATATGCGCCGGGTGCTCAACCGGGCTGCTGTGGTGACTACTCCCACCCAAATTGGTGCCGATGCTATGGAAAGCGCCGGTAAGTTCCGCCGCCCGGTGATGCCGGTGTCTAACGGTATTCAAAGCTCCGATTACGAACTTGCCCTGGGCGAAGTGGTCGAGAAAGCTGCTGACGAGTTGAGCATTTTCTTTGCTGGGCGCCTGGCCGTAGAGAAGAATATCGATGTGCTCATTGAGGGTTTTTCGCTTCTTCCTGCTGAGCTAAGGCAGAAGACTGTGCTTGAGATTGCTGGCACCGGCGAGATTCTTTCTGATTTGCAGGCCAAGGCCGCAGAATGCGGTGTGGCTGACCGAGTGCGTTTCTTGGGGTACGTCTCTGACGAGGAACTTCGCGCGGGCTACCTGCGTGCCGACGTGTTCTGCCAGCCCGGTACGGCTGAGCTTCAGTCACTCGTGACCCTAGAGGCTATGAGTGCCTCAAAGCCGGTGGTGTTAGCTAACGCCCTGGCTCTGCCTCACCTGGTGGATCCGGGAAACAACGGTTACCTTTTTACACCGGGTGATACCGTTGAGCTGGCTGCTCGGCTAGCTGATATCTTGAGCTTGCCCGCTGAAGAGCGCAAGGCCATGGGGGAGTGCTCCCACCAAATGGTAGCCCGCCATGCCGCTGAGAAAACCTGGGAGACTTTCGAATCCCTCTACCGCTCCAATGAGCTCTACGACCAATTCTTAGCTCAAGGCCAGACTAGCTAGGTTCTGCCTCTCTTGCACGGACGATCGGGGTTTGGTTTCATCTGCCCTTTTGGGTATTCTTAGAGACAGTGTCACGTTCACTTGAATCTGGCGCTGTGGGGCCTTAGCTCAGCTGGTCAGAGCAGGGGACTCATAATCCCTTGGTCGCGGGTTCAAGCCCCGCAGGCCCTACAGAACAAGCCCTTCCTTTCTTTTGACAGAAAGGAAGGGTTTTTTGTTACCCTGCTCGGAGCTGTCATCTCCTTCTAGAGCTGAGCTGGGGCGTCCTGCTACCCTCCCCATTCCAGGGTGTGGGCGACACGCCCCGTTCACCGGCTATTCTCACGCAGTTCTCGCGCTCTTACCGGCCGGGTGCTACATTTGCTGAGGAAAGTTTTCACTTTCTATCACTCGCATCCCACCTAACATCAGAGGAAACTATGTCTTTTTCCCTCAAACGCGCCACTGCGCCCGTCCTTGTTACCGGTCTATTGGCTAGCTCCCTGCTCGTTGCTGGTACTACCAGCGCTCAGGCAACCACAAGCACCACCCAGTTCGCGACCTACACCTCAGAAGCTGGTGTGAGCTCCAACTACCACGTCTACGCAGAGAACATCGACTGGGACCAGCCCGTAGGCGTTGTCTTCTACCTTGACGGGGACTACTGGTTCACCAACCAGTCCAAGGTTCATTCACCCAATAACTCACAGTTGCTCGGTATGGCCGAGGTAGCGAATGAGCGCAACATAATTTTCGTGCCAGTTATCTCGCCCGACAAGGACGCAAGCGGTAACGGCATCACCTGGTGGCAGTCCATGGACGCTAACGGCGACTGGTTCCGCTCTTTTGCTAGCTCCTTCATCGCTGAAGCAGGCCTGGATTCCTCAAATGTCTGGACCATCGGTCACTCCGGCGGCGCTGAAATCACCGGCTTCGAGCTGCTGGCTGACAGCCAGGACGCCTGGCGCACAGGCGGCGGCTCCGTGATGGTCGGTGGCGGTAACAGCAACGGCATGCAGACCCTGCCCTCAGAAACCGCCCAGGACTTCTCCTTGCAGTGGTACATCGGTTCTGAGGACGGCGTGGGCGCAACCTGGCCGATTGCCTGGTCAGCCTACGGGGCAGCAGAAAACGGCTACAACGTCTACGCAGCTGCCGGTTTCAACAAGGTAGACTTCACCGTGCTGCCTGGCATCCAACACCACAACTACGACTTCCCTGTGATTCTGGAAGAGGCTCTCGACAAGGTTGAACCCAAGCTTATCGGCGGTATTGGCGCCTACTACTACGCCCAGGGTGCTGCTGATGCCTTTGGCGAGCCGGTAGCTAATGAATACAGCATTGAAGGTGGTGCCCAGCAGCTCTTCCGCTCCGAAGACGGTACCGAGACCCTGCTGGTTTGGTCAGCTGAGACCGGTATTGTTACTCCGGTAGCGTACGAGCGCTCATAGTGGAGCCCCTTAACTACTTCCTCATACCGTATGCTGTGTAGAAACACACACATTTGAGGGAGTAGTTATGGCCCGTTCGCCATTTTTGCAGTCCGTTGCAGGCACCTGTTCCCTGGTGCTTGTAGCGGGTTTTTTATTTGCGACCCAACCCACTGCGGCTCAGGCAGCCCCGCTTCAGGGCGCAGGTGGTGACACCGCAATCCAGGGGCAGGTCAGCGGTGGTCCGTCCGCTGGCTCTGCAGGTGAGATGACCACCCGCTACCAGCCGACCGCTGAGCCAGATACCGACCGTCTGGTGGTGAAATTTAAGGACGGGGTAGACGGCCAAGAACAGGCCCAGATTCTGAATGAGGTCGCTGACACCACTGCGGCCGTAGACACCGCAGAGGTCTCCCACGAGACAGTTGAGCAGGCTCAGGTCGTAGATCTTCAGCAGATGATTGACCCGGTCGAGCAGGCTCAGGTTGTTGACTTACTCGAAGCTCAACCAGATGTTGAATATGCTGAACCTGACCTCATCATCACAACCGGCCAGGCCGCTACTCCCCGTAACCCGCCTAACGACCCCTACTTTGCTAGCCACCAGTGGAATATGCGAGCTATCGACGCGCCCGGCGCCTGGCGATACGCTACCGGTGAGGGCATCATCATCGGTATCGCTGATACCGGTCAGACCTGGCACCCTGAGCTAGCTGCAAAGACTTTGCCCGGCTACGACTTCGTCTCAGCTGATCAGAGCCGGGACGGCAACGGCTGGGACCCTAACCCCAATGACGAAGGGGATTGGGGCCCGCAGGTTCCCCGTTCTATGTGGCACGGAACCCACGTTGCCGGAATAGCTGCTGCTGCGACCGACAACGGGGCAGGGGTTGCCGGTGTTGCACCCAATGCCCGAATTCAGCACTCCCGCATTATGGGTGTTAACGGCCGGGCCTACACCTCTGACCAGGCTGCCGGTATTGCCTGGAGTGCAGGTGTGCCCGTCCCCGGTGCTCCTGCCAACCCCACACCAGCTCACGTCGTTAACTACTCCGAAGGCTTCTACTCGGCAACCTGCCCCAGGGTCCTGCAGGACGCCATCAATGCAGCTCATGCACGGAACGTTCCTGTAGTTGCGGCGGCAGGTAACTTTGGTGCAAACGCAGTTGGTACCTCACCGGCTAACTGCCTGGGAGCTATCGTGGTTGGGGCAACCGCCAACGGCAATGTTATGACCGCTTATTCCAACTGGGGGCCCATGCTTGATGTGCTGGCTCCCGGAGGTGCAGTCGGCTCCGATGTATGGTCAACCGTCAACACCGGTGCCTATACACAGGTTGGGCCCGGCTACGGTCCGCTCAACGGCACCTCCATGGCTGCCCCTCATGTGAGCGGCATTATCGCCATGATGAAGGAGCGTAACCCCAATATTACGGTGGAGCAGATTCGCACCATTCTTAAGAACACCGGCTCTAACGTCAACGGCTACCGGCTTGTTAACGCTCCTCGCGCAGTTGCAGCTGTCGCTGACACCCGGGGTTTCCCGCTGATTGGTGCTATTGGTGCCTACTACTACGCCCACGGAGCAGCCGGTACTTTTGGGGCACCCACAAGCGCTGAATTCCGTTTGCGTGATGGTGGTGTAGGCCAGACCTTCGCAAAGAACTACACCATTTACTGGACCCCACGCACCGGGGCCTACCCTGTTTACTTCTCAGGTGGTATTGGTGCAAGGTACCGGGCTGGTGGTTATGAGAACGGGTATGGGTACCCGGTTTTTGCTGAGACTGCTATTGCCGGCGGAGCCATGCAGAAGTTTGCTCTTGCTGATGGGCGTCGGTTTGCTTTCTATTGGACTCCTGAGCATCATCGTACCCATGTGGTGTGGGAGGCCGGCGGTATCGGTGGACGCTTTACGCGCGAGGGTGGTACTGGTACCTACGGTTTCCCCAGTGAGGACGAGAGTGCTTACGCATATGGGGCGCGTCAGACGTTCCGTCTTAGTGGGAAGGAGACTCGTTTCTACTGGTCGCCTACTACCGGAACGCGGACGATGAACGGCAAGGGTGCTATCTTTAGCCGCTGGGTAGGTTTGGGGCATGCTACTACTTTGGGCTTCCCGCTTACTGACGAACAGGGTATTCCTGGGGGAGCACAGCAGGTGTTTAGGGCGCAGAATGGTTGGGAGACTAGGTTGGTTTGGTCGCCGGCTACGGGTACTCGTAAGGTTGTTGCTAATGGTGCGCTTTATTGGTATTGGGTCAATAATGGCTATACAAGTACCTTGGGGTTTCCTACAACTGATGAGACGGTGCAAGCTGATGGTAGTGTGACTTTGAAGTTTTCTAGCGGTGCTGAGCTGCGATGGACCGAGGACGGCGGGGTGCAGCGTATCCGCTAGGCCGCAAAATCATCGCCGATAGGTAGTAACACGCTAGGGCCTTCAAGCCCTAGAAGCAGCAGGGGGTTCGTGTAATCGAGCCCCCTGCGCGCTGTTTCAGAGCCAGGAGCTGGTTCTCGCACTCCCCAGTGCAGACAAAAGTTGGGGGTACAGTGCTGAATATTTGAGTCCAGTCGTGCGATGACGTCCCCCGCCTGCACGCGGGTGCCCACGGGGAGCGGCTCGCTCACCGGCTCAAAGGACGACCGCCGCCCGTCCGGGTGCTCAAGGGTGAGCACCTGCCGGTCCACCACGGCGCCGGCAAAAACCACCTTACCCTCATAAGGAGCAAGGACGCTCCCGCCTGGCCCCAGCGCCAGGTCAACCCCGCGGTGCCCGGAAGACCAACGGGCGGCGGGTTTCTCAAAGCCGCGCAGCACCTCAAGCTGGCCCTCCACCGGAGCTTGCCAGGGCGGCGTCAGCCCCTCAACAGCAGCAGGCGCCACAGCACCCACCAAGAACAGGGCGCACAAGCAGACCCTCAGCACCCTCATACAAGCTCTTAAGGGCAATCCAAGAGCAGACATAGCAAAAACCTCCCGGTTGATTCCCGCCCCTTACCGTTAGCAGCGTCAACCGTCGGTTGCGACTATCTTTACCACTGGAAACCTGCCACCACAAGAGCTGAAAACCCGCTGATTAAAACCAAAATATGCGGTATAGTTGTTGATTGCAGTTTGCCCCTGTGCCTGCCCAAAAACGGGTAGAGCTAGGGCAAGGGGAATCCCTTTACATAGAGACCCCTCCTGAGTAAACCGTTCATACGAGCTTCACCCAGGGTCTGACGTCGCGTAACGCGAAGCAACTAGCTTCTAGTTGATAAGGAACTTTCGGTCCGGCACATGCCGGTGAAGGTCTGAGACAGCTTCGTCACTCCAACGAAAAAGTCTGAGCGTTACCAGGGGAGCGGGCTCACGCCCACAGGCTCCACATGTAAACCGATAACTACTATGCGCGGAGCGGAGCTAGCCTGGAATCAGGGGCCCGCCCGGCACCCACACTAATAAGGAGACGACATGCCCGTCGTAACTATGCGCCAGCTTCTCGATTCAGGTGTCCACTTCGGTCACCAGACCCGCCGCTGGAACCCCAAGATGAAGCGCTTCATCCTCACCGAGCGCAACGGCATCTACATCATCGACCTGCAGCAGTCACTGGCCTTCATCGACCAGGCTTACGAAGCTGTTAAGGCAACCGTTGCTCACGGCGGCACCGTTCTGTTCGTTGGTACCAAGAAGCAGGCTCAGGAAGCCATCGCTGAGCAGGCTACCCGCGTGAACATGCCCTACGTCAACCACCGCTGGCTCGGTGGTATGCTCACCAACTTCGCCACCGTTTCAAAGCGCATCGAGCGCATGAAGGAACTCGAGCAGATCGACTTCGACGACGTCGCAGGCTCACAGTTCACCAAGAAGGAACTGCTGCTTCTGCGTCGCGAGCACGAGAAGCTCGAGAAGACCCTCGGTGGTATCCGCAACCTCACCAAGGCCCCCTCACTGATCTGGGTTGTTGACACCAAGAAGGAACACCTGGCTGTTGACGAAGCCCAGAAGCTGGGTATCCCCGTAGTTGCTATCCTCGACACCAACTGCGACCCCGACGAGGTTTCCTTCCCCATCCCCGGCAACGACGACGCAATCCGCTCCGTCAACCTGCTCACCCGCGTCATCGCGGACGCAGTTGCCGAAGGTCTGCTGGAACGCGAAAACAAGAAGGCCGGCAAGTCAGCTAACGCTTCTGAAGAGCCCATGGCTGAATGGGAGCGCGAACTGCTCGAGCAGCACGAAGCTGCCAAGGCAGAAGCACCCGCTGAAGAAGCTAAGTAAAGCCTCATAAGAGAAACGGCACCCGCCCACATTCGGTGGGTGCCGTTCTCACCTTTCTTACCGGCACCACCGGTAAGAACCCAATAGATTTCCCTAATCTGTTCAAAATATAAGGAGTTCACCATGGCGAACTACACCGCAGCCGACATCAAGGCTCTGCGCGAAAAGACCGGCGCAGGCATGCTCGACGTCAAGAAGGCCCTCGACGAGGCCAACGGCGACCAGCAGAAGGCAACGGAAATCATCCGCGTTAAGGGCCTCAAGGGCGTCACCAAGCGCGAAGGCCGTGCAACCGCAGAAGGCCTCGTAGCTGCACGCGTAGAAAACGGCGTTGGCTTCATGATCGAAGTTAACTCAGAAACCGACTTCGTCGCTAAGTCCGAGCCCTTCATCAAGTTCGGTAACGACGTTCTCGAAGCAGCAGTTGCCGCTAACGCTTCCACCCTGGAAGAACTCAAGGCAGCTTCTTACGAAGGTAAGACCGTTGACGAGCTCACCACCGAAGCAGGCGCCCTGCTCGGCGAAAAGATTGTTGTTCGTCGCGTAGCCCGCGTTGAGGGCGAGAACGTTGCTGTCTACCTGCACAAGACCTCCAAGGACCTGCCCGCACAGGTTGGCGTTCTGCTCGCAGTAGCTGGCGAGAACACCGAGGAAGTTGCTCACGACGTAGCCGTTCACATCGCTGCAATGAGCCCCAAGTACCTCAACTCAGACTCCATCTCAGCTGAGGACATCGAGGCAGAGAAGCGCGTTGCTGAAGAAACCGCACGCGGCGAAGGCAAGCCCGAGCAGATCATCCCCAAGATCGTTGAAGGCAAGCTCAAGGCTTTCTACAAGGAAAACACCCTGCTCGACCAGGACTTCGCTAAGGACTCATCCAAGTCCGTAGCTGCAGTTCTCGAGGAGAACGGTGCAACCGCAACCGCTTTCGAGCGTTTCCGCGTCGGCGCCTAATACTCTTCAGGTGTGATTGAGCACCAAAAAAGCTCATAGCTCAGGGGAGCCCCGCACAGGGGCTCCCCTTTGCCGTATGCTAGAAACAAAGCGCGCAAGGGATGCCGCAAAAAAATTTTGACCTTTTTCAGGAGGGCCACCATGGCAGAGTCAACCCGAACCATCCACCGCGACGATACCGGCCGCCGCCGCGTCCTACTCAAGCTCTCCGGCGAGGTCTTCGGCGGCGGTGAAGTTGGTATCTCCACCGAGGTCGTCCGCGGCATCGCAGAACAGATCGCCTCTACCATCGGCCAGGTCGAAGTCGCAGTCGTCGTTGGTGGCGGCAACTTCTTCCGCGGCGCAGAACTCTCAGAAGCCGGCATGGACCGCTCCCGCGCCGATAACATCGGCATGCTCGGTACCGTCATGAACTCCCTCGCCCTGCAGGACTTCCTCGAACAGGCAGGCATCGACACCCGCGTCCAGTCAGCCATCTCCATGCAGCAGGTCGCTGAAAACTACATCCCCCGCCGCGCCATCCGCCACATGCAAAAAGACCGTGTGGTCATCTTCGGCGCAGGCGCAGGCCTGCCCTACTTCTCCACCGATACCGTCTCCGCCCAGCGCGCCCTCGAAATCCACGCCGACGAGGTCCTCGTCGCCAAGAACGGCGTTGACGGCATCTACACCGCAGACCCCAACAAGGACCCCAACGCCGAGCGCCTCTACAAGCTCACCTACGACGAAGCCCTAAAGCGCAACATCCGCGTTATGGATCAGACCGCCTTCTCCCTCTGCAAGGACAACAACGTCACCATGCGCGTCTTCGGCATGCAGGGAGAGGGAAACGTGGCTCGCGCAATTTTAGGTGAAGAGATTGGCACTCTGGTCACTGCCTAAACGCGCCACGACCACTAGACTAGATAAAGACTACCTACACCGCGCCCATAGACGGGCACAAACCCTAAAGGACTAACAACAGATGGTTGAAGAAACCCTGCTCGAAGCCGGCGAAAAGATGGACAAGTCCGTCGAGGCCCTCAAGAACGAATTTGCCTCAATCCGCACCGGACGCGCCAACCCTGCCCTCTTCGCAAACCTCACCGCAGACTACTATGGTGCCCCCACCCCCCTGCAGCAGCTGGCGTCCTTCCAGACCCCCGAAGCCCGCACCGTCCTGATCACCCCCTACGACAAGAGCGCCCTGGGTGCTATCGAAAAGGCAATCCGCGACTCAGACCTCGGTGCTAATCCCGCCAACGACGGCAACGTCGTACGCGTTGTCATGCCCGAAATGACCGAAGAGCGCCGCAAGGAATACATCAAGATGGCCGGCCACAAGGCTGAAGAAGGCCGTGTTGCTGTGCGCAACACCCGCCGCCACGCCAAAACCGCTCTCGACAAACTGGTTAAGGACGGCGAAATCGGTGAGGACGAGGGCGCACGCGGCGAAAAGGAACTCGACGCCCTGACCAAGAAGCACATCGACACCGTTGATGCGCTGCTGAAGTCCAAGGAAGCAGAACTGCTCGAGGTCTAAAACCGCATGACTGTTCACTCTCAAGAACAGCAGCCCCAGGCCTCTAAAGCCGGCAGGAACCTACCCGCCGCCATCACCGTCGGCCTTGTGCTGGGCGCGTTGCTGGCGGTGGGTTTGTTTTTTGTTCCCCTCATCCTTGTGCTCCTAGCAGCAGCAGCTGTTTCTGTGGGTACCTGGGAGGTCTGCCACGGGCTCAACCAGAAACGCGGCATGGGAATCCCCGTTATCCCTGCCGTTGCCACCGCATTCGTCATGCCGTTTGCCGCCTATTACGGGGGTGGTCCCTGGCTGATTTTTACCGTGGTCGCCTCAATCCTGGTGCTGATTGGCTGGCGCATCGTGGGGGAGCGCGACGGCATGATTATGTCGATTATGGGGTCCATCTTCGTGATGTCCTGGGTGCCCTTCATGATTTCTCTGGCCCTGCTGCTCTACCGCGAAGATTCAGGCCCGGGTAAGGTGCTCATGATTCTGCTCATGGCTATCGGCAACGATACCTGGGGTTACATCGCTGGCGTCAAATGGGGTAAGACCCCCATGGCCCCTAAGATTTCGCCCAAGAAAACCTGGGAGGGTTTTGCCGGGTCGATGGTGGGCTCGATTATCGTGGGCATTATCTGTTCCCTCTTCATCGGCGATCCCTGGTGGTATGGCCTGGTCGTGGCAATCTTCCTGGTAGTTGCCTCAACGGCGGGGGACCTGGGGGAGTCCATGGTCAAGCGCGAAATTGGCATTAAAGACATGTCGAATATTCTGCCCGGTCACGGTGGCGTGATGGACCGCCTAGATTCCATCGTCTTTGCTATTGCTATCGGCTACGTGATTTTCTCGGTGCTCTCAGCCCTCTTCTAGAGCGGCATTGCTAGATATTGGAGGCTCAATGAAACATCAGGCTGAATCTTCCGGAGAGTTCCGGCGGGCCGGTGCCCGGGAGAAGGGCTACTCGGTTTCCGCAGTAGATTCTTTCTTCACCCGCTTGGCCGACGACTACGAACTGATACTCTCTGGCGCTGAGCTGGGGAAGGACGTTCATACCTCACGCACGGTACGCGGGGCGGTTTTTGAGTCTGAGAAGGGCGGTTACGCCCCGGATGATGTGGACGCGGCCCTCGATAAGGTTGAGGACCGTTTCTGCGAGCTGGAACGCCACCTATACGTACAGCGCTACGGCCAGCTGGCCTGGGACCAGGCAGTTGAGGAACTGCGGGAACTACTGCTTGGCCGCCTAGAGCGCCCCGCCGGGCAGCGCTTTCGCAGGCCTGCCAAAAGGCTGACCAAGGGGTACTTCACCAAGGAAGTTGATACTCTCTGCGAGCGCCTCTTGTCCCATCTGAAGGGGGCGGACGCGCTCACCCCCGCTGATATTAGGGCAGCAGCTTTTAGCCCGGCGACGGGGAACCTCTCGTATGAGGAAACCCAGGTTGACGCTTTCCTAGATCGGGCTATTGAGTATCTCAAGGATACGGCCCAGTAAACGAAGAAAAGCTCAATGGTGCGGACCACCTGAAATATTTCAGGTGGTCCGCACTTTTTAGTCCAGATACTTGTATGTAATGCAGCTAACAGGCTAATGTGTTTTAAGTTACACAAAGGAGGTAGTGATGGCACACATGTCACCAGAGTCCCACCAGCCTGTTATCGATGCTGAGCACGTCGATTTCCGGGCGGCTCAGAAGAGCGGTGAGTTTAAAGAGCTTCGCGCAACCCACAGGTCCTTCGTCTTCCCTATGGCTGTGGCATTTTTGGTTTGGTACCTGCTCTATGTCATTCTGGCGGTCTATGCCCCAGGCTTCATGGCAACTAAGGTGCTGGGCAATGTCAATATCGGCATTATTTTTGGCCTTTTACAGTTCGTTACCACCTTCACCATTACCGGCTGGTACGTAGCTTTTGCTAATAAGAAGCTTGACCCGCGCGCAAGTAGCCTTCGCGCAGATATTGAATCAGGGCATTACGCCCATAAGACTCACTAAGGGGTGAATCTCATGACGTCAACAGGAACTCTGCTAGCTGCCGAAGCTAGCGCTCAGACCGTGGGCACTCCCTGGGTGAACATGGCGGTTTTTGGGGCTTTCGTTTTGGCCACCATGGTGGTGGTGCTTCGCGCTTCGAAGAACAACAAGACCGCGGCAGACTACTACGCCGGTGGCCGATCCTTTAGCGGTACCCAGAACGGTCTGGCTATCGCGGGTGACTACCTCTCAGCTGCCTCCTTCCTGGGCATTGTGGGTGCTATTGCCCTTCAAGGTTACGATGGCTTCCTTTACTCGATCGGCTTCCTGGTTGCCTGGCTAGTGGCTCTGCTGCTGGTGGCTGAACCCCTGCGTAATACCGGTAAGTTCACCATGGCAGATGTGCTCTCTTTCCGCCTGCGCCAGCGCCCCGTCCGTATCGCGGCCTGTATCTCAACCCTGGCTGTCACCCTCTTCTATCTGCTGGCCCAGATGGCAGGTGCAGGTGCCCTGGTCTCCCTGCTGATGGGCATTAGCTCTAAGGCTGGCCAGTCGCTGGTGATTATCATCGTGGGTGTGCTCATGATTGTCTACGTACTGATCGGCGGCATGAAGGGCACTACCTGGGTTCAGATCATTAAGGCGGTTCTGCTGGTCTCTGGCGTAGCCATTATGACTATCTGGATTCTGGCTATCTACGGCTTCAATTTCTCTGCCATGCTTGGCGCTGCGGTTGAAACCTCCGGTGGTAATGAGAAGATTCTTGAGCCCGGCCTCAAATATGGCTTGAATGATTTGACCAAGCTTGACTTCATCTCCCTCTCCTTGGCCCTGGTTTTCGGTGCAGCTGGCCTGCCTCACGTGCTCATGCGCTTCTACACAGTTCCCACCGCCAAGGAGGCTCGCAAGTCAGTGGTGTGGGCAATTGTCCTCATCGGCCTCTTCTACCTCTTTACCCTGGTGCTCGGCTTCGGCGCTGCAGCTCTGGTGGGTGCGGACGCTATCAAGGCCGCTCCCGGTGGCGTCAACTCGGCTGCTCCTCTGCTTGCCTTTGAACTGGGTGGTTCCCTGCTCATGGGTGTGATTGCTGCCGTTGCTTTCGCTACCATCCTGGCTGTGGTTGCGGGTCTGGCGATTACCGCGTCCGCCTCTTTTGCGCATGACATCTACACCAACGTCATCTGTAAGGGAAATGCTGACCCTGCCAAGGAAATCCGCGTTGCAAAAACCACCGTGGTTGTTATAGGTCTGCTCTCTATCGCTGGTGGTATCGGTGCCCAGGGGCAGAACGTCGCCTTCCTGGTGGCACTGGCCTTCGCGGTAGCAGCTTCTGCTAACCTGCCCACCATTGTCTATTCCCTCTTCTGGAAGGGCTTCAAGACACGTGGCGCCCTCTGGTCTATGTACGGTGGTCTGAGTATCTCGGTCATCCTGATTATCTTCTCCCCGGTGATGTCCGGCGCAGAAAGCTCCATGATTCCCGGTGCTGACTTTGCCTGGTTCCCCCTGGCTAACCCCGGTATCGTAGCGATTCCTGCCGCCTTTCTGCTGGGCTTCCTCGGCTCCCTTGGTGGCGATAAGGAAGATGAGATTAAGCAGGCTGAAATGGAAGTTCGCTCCCTTACCGGTGTTGGTGCCGAAGGAGCTATCGACCACTAAGAAGCAGTAGGCTCGTGCCTCTTTGCCCCCATCGTTAGCAAGCTGTCAAAGGTGAGCTGGCGGTGGGGGTAATTTTTGCCGGGGCGGGCCCAGCCTGAGTGATTGCGTAAATAGTAAGCCAACACACTTGTAGTTTACTTAGCATTATCTTGGAATCTGATATAGGCTAGAAGCACGCTGAATAAATCGGGCTAGCCCCCGTAGCCTCATGAAAGAAGGAAAACATGTCAATCCTCGGTTGGATCGTTCTTGGCCTCATTGCTGGTGCCCTCGCTAAGCTGATCATGCCCGGTAAGCAGGGTGGCGGCATCCTGGTCACCATGGTGCTCGGTATCGTCGGCGCACTGCTCGGTGGCTTCATCGGTAGCTTCATCCCCGGTCTGTCAGACGGCATCCAGAGCTTCAGCATCGGCACCCTCTTCACCGCCGTTGTAGGTTCACTGCTGGTTCTGTGGATTTACGGTGCTATCACCAAGAGCAAGGCCTAAGCCCTAGCAGCTTACCCCTAAGCACCTAAGCCCCGGCGGGCGTCCTTGCGCAAGAGCAGACGCCCACCGGGGCTTTGAGCTACCCGCGTGGGCAAGAAAACACCGGCACCTCAGCTCTGCGGGCGGACGCCGGCGGTAGGGTAGTGGGGCACCACCAGAACACCGGCAGGCAAGGACCCCATGAAAAGCATCGCCAGAATCGTCAAAGCTACCAGGGAACTATGGTCCTACTTCATTGGCATCATCATCTGCGCGGTGCTGACCAGCGCAACCTCCCTGCTAGCCCCCTTCATCATCTCCGGGGCAACCGATACCGTGGTGAACCACCTGAACGGTTCAGCCCCCACAACCGGAGCAACCATCGCCTGGTTTGCCGTGGCCTACCTGGTGGCCCAGCTGGTGAGCGTGCTGACCACTAACATCGGGGGCTATATCGGCGATGTGATGAGCCAGCGCATGCGTACTATCCTGTCGGTGCGCTACTACGAGAAACTGCTCTCCCTGCCGCTGTCCTATTTCGACACCGAGCTGACCGGCACCATTATCGCCCGTCTCAACCGCTCCATCACCGAAGTCACCAACTTCGTCAAAACCATGAGCAACACCTTTATCTCCCTGGTGCTCACTACCGTGTCGGTGATCGCGATTAGCTCCCTCTACTACTGGCCCCTGGGGCTCCTGCTTATCGTCATCTTCCCGGTCTACTTCTGGCTCACCAGCAAGACCAGCGAAAAATGGCAGGTCTGGGAAGGCGAAAAGAACGAGAACATCGATATCGCATCAGGGCGGTTTGCCGAGGTCATCGGCCAGATTCGCGTGGTTAAATCCTTTGGTCGCGAGCGCCGGGAACTCAGCGATTTCGGTGGCCGCTTTGAGAAAACTATCGGGCTCACCCGTGCTCAGTCCAAGTTCTGGCATTCTATGGACGTTGCCCGTCTCTCCTTCCTCAATCTCATCTTCTTTGCCCTCTACCTGCTGATTTTCCTGCGTACTCTGGCAGGCGATTTCAGTATCGGCGACATGGTGCTGCTCATCCAGTTGCTGGCTATGGCCGTTGCCCCCATCAACTCCCTCTCCTGGATCGTTGACACCGCCCAGCGCGCTATCGCCGGTTCTAAGGACTACTTCGAGGTCATGGAGCGCCAGTCGGACGCCCGCGCCCTGGCTATTACCGCAGGAGCTGCCGGGGCGCGTCCTGCTTTAACTAGCCGCGAGGTAGCCAACCAGCTTTCAGCAGAGCCGGGGGACGAGCTCGTCCGCTTTGAGGGCGTAACCTTTGGCTACGAGGGTGAAGCGGATGTGCTGCACGGAATTGATCTTTCGGTACAGCGTGGAGAACGCATCGCCTTTGTGGGGGAGTCCGGCGGCGGTAAATCCACCCTCATGGCTCTACTTGAAGGGCTCTATGACCCCCGTGAAGGCCGCGTGCTGGTGGATAGCATGGACATCGCCGGCAGTGATCTGGCCAAGGTCCGCTCGCTCATCGGTATGGTCTTTCAGGACGCCTCACTCTTCTCGGGTACCATTGCCGAGAACATCGCCTACGGCCGTCCCGATGCTACCCGGGAGCAGATTATTGAGGCCGCTACGAGGGCGAACGCCCACGATTTTATCTCGAAGTTTGCCGATGGCTACGAGTCACTGATTGGTGAGCGCGGCCTGAAACTGTCGGGCGGTCAAAAGCAACGCATTGCGATTGCCCGGGCTATGCTCAAGGACGCCCCGATTCTGATTCTGGATGAGGCGACCAGTGCCCTGGACACCAAGGCCGAGCGGGCCGTACAGAAGGGGCTGGAAGAACTGATGGAGGGCCGCACCTCCCTGATTATTGCTCACCGTCTTTCCACCATTGCTACCGTGGACCGCATTGTCACCCTCAAGGAGGGCCGCATCGATGAGGTGGGCAGCCCTGCTGAGTTGGCGGCATCCGGCGGTATCTACGCTGAACTGCTGGGCCTACAGACTGAGGGTGGTAAAGCGAGTAAGAAGAAGCTGCAGAGCTTCGACATCGTTGGCTAGGAAGGCAGGTACCATCTCAAGCAGAAATGACCACGAACTAGGTGGGTTTTTCTCACCTAGATGGTACCTATCGGGGTGTAAAAATTAAGGTATGAAGAAAATTACCCTCACCACCTTATCCGGTGGGCTGGCCCTAGCCACCGCCGGTCACTTTGCCTTTTGGGGCTACCGCTACCTGACAACCGATCCCGCCCGTCGCTCCTGGACGATTTTGCTAGGACCGGCCCGACACCTTACCGGAAAATAGAATCATGCGATTTGGCTCAGCTCAGCGCTTTGGCGCCTCCCGCGAAACCCTCACCGACCAGCTAGCAGACTTCCTGAAAGATGGGCGGACGGTTACCCTGCTCGGCTCCACCGGCTCCATCGGCACCCAGGGGGTGCAGGTCATTGACCACCTTAATTCCCTGGCAGGGGCCGAAACCGGTAGCAAGGACGCTCCCGTGCGCGTTCTTGCCCTCTCAGCCGGGGCCCGCTCCCTACCCCTGCTGGCAGAGCAGGCTGCCCGCTTGCGTCCGCACCTGGTCGCCACCAGCGGCACCGAAGCGGACGCAACCACCCTGCGCTCGCTGTTAGCTGAGCTGGCACCGGGCTACAGCCCCCAGATCGAGTGGGGGGCAGACGCAGCTGCCGCAGCTGCCCGGGCCGGGGCGGACGTCGTCCTCAACGGAGTTACCGGCTCTATCGGCCTGGAACCCACCCTGGCTGCCCTGCACGCCGGTTCCCAGGTGGCCCTGGCGAACAAGGAGTCCCTCATTGCCGGTGGTGAGCTGGTCAAGGCTGCCGTGGACGCCTCTGCCTTGGACCAGCCCATGATCCCGGTGGATTCTGAGCACTCGGCCCTGGCCCAGGCCTTGGCCTCGGGCACCGACCGAGAGATTGACCGGCTGGTGCTCACTGCCTCGGGCGGTCCCTTTAGGGGTATGACCTATGAGCAGCTGCGGGAGGTTACCCCGGCCCAGGCTCTGGCTCACCCCACCTGGGATATGGGCCTGGTGGTGACCACTAACTCGGCTTCTATGGTCAATAAGGCCCTGGAGGTCTTGGAGGCCCACCACCTCTTCGGCATTGACCTGGATCGTATCGATGTCACTGTCCACCGCCAGTCGGTGGTTCATTCTATGGTGCAGTTTGTGGACGGCTCCACCCTGGCCCAGGCCTCTCCGCCTACCATGTTGCTGCCCATTGCCTTAGGGCTAACCTGGCCCCACCGGATTCCGGGGATTGCGCAGCCCTGTGACTGGTCGCAGGCGAGCGAGTGGACCTTCGAGCCCCTGGATCATAAGGCCTTCCCCGCGGTGGAGATGATTAAGCAGGCTGGTCAGCGGGGTGGCACCTTCCCTGCTGTCTTCAACGCGGCGAACGAGGAGGCGGTAGCTGCCTTCCACGCCGGGGCTATTCGTTTTACCGACATGATTGAGGCAACCGGTCGGGTGCTCGATGAGCACGCTAGTTCTTCGGCCCTGGCTGAGTCAGGCTCCCTGACCTTGGATGCGGTGCTGGAGGCTGAAGCCTGGGCCCGCACCCGCGCCAACCAGATTCTAGGGCAGGCCTAGCCTCTCAGTAAGTACAATAAGGACGCCCACCCCCGTTATCCTGCCCATCGGCAGGATAACGGGGGTGGGGCGTCCTTTGTCTGATCAGAACCTAGAAGACGGTCAGGCCTCGGGCCCGGAAGATGTCGCGGGCAGCTTCGGTGGCCTCACGGCTGGGCGGGTGCACGTCCTTGAGCTTGTAGTCGTAGCCCAGGGACTCCCACTTATCGGTACCCATCTGGTGGAAGGGGAGCACCTCAACGCGTTCAACCACGTTGCGCCAGCGGCAGACGATGTCGGCGACCTTTTCGATATTTTCGGGATCGTCGGTGTAGCCGGGCACCAGCACAAAGCGGATCCAGATTTTCTTGCCCAGGGCTGAGAGCCTGTCGCCGAAGTCGATGGTGGGTTGTAGGGCGCGGCCGGTGAGCTGCCGGTAGACCTCTTCAGACCCCGATTTAACATCGAGTAGCACCAAATCAACGTTGTCGAGGAATTCGTCTGAAGCCTGAGCCCCGAGAAAGCCTGAAGTGTCGATGCAGGTGTGAATACCCAGGGATTTGGCGCTCATGAGGATGTTCTCGGCGAAGGGACGTTGCATGAGCACTTCTCCGCCTGAGATAGTGATGCCGCCGCCGGTGGCTTTAAAGACCTTACGCATGCGCTTAATCTTTTTGATGAGGTCGGCGGCCATGACGGGTTTGCCGTCCTTCATGTTGAAGGTGTCGGGGTTGTGGCAGTAGAGGCAGCGCAGGGGGCAGCCGTTCATGAAGATGGTCATGCGGGTTCCGGGCCCATCAACGGCAGTCACCAGCTCCCAGGAGTGTACTGAACCTAGCTGGCCTTCGCGCATGAGCTTGAGCTGGGCGCTGCGTTCGAGTTCTGTTAGCTCACCCAGGCCCCAGGTTCCGGCCCCGGAATGCCGGTCCGCCGGCGGAGCAAATGCTAGCTCGCCGGCGGTATCGGTTATCTCGTGAGAGATATCAAGTGACATGAAGAATCACTAGGCTCCGTGGTGGAAGGTGCGGGAGAGTACGTCCAGCTGCTGTTCGCGGGTCAGGCGCACGAAGTTGACGGCGTAGCCTGAGACGCGGACGGTCAGGTTGGGGTACTTGTCGGGGTTCTCCATGGCGTCCTCAAGGGTTTCGCGGTTGAGGACGTTGATGTTGGCGTGGTAGAGGCCCTTGGGGGCGGTCTTGTTGGCGCGGTTTGCCTTCATGGAAGCGAGGCGCTCTTCGTAGGTCTTGACGGCCATGATGTTCTCCTTTGAGAGTGATGTGGTTGGGATATGGAGGCGACCCAGGTTCGCAGCGAAGCTGCTGGCTCGGTGGCTGGCGTGAATCGCCTTGTGAGCGAAGCGAACCAGGCGAGAGGGTCGGCAGCGAGCGCGAACCTGGGGAGCCGTTCTGTAGTTTTAGTCCTCTTCAGGAATAAATCCTGCGTCCAAGATTCCGACCAGGTTGGTGACCTGTTCTTCCTTGGTGCGGCCGAGGGCGGTGGGGGTGATGGTGTTGGTCAGGGAGATGCCGTCGAGGGCGTCTTCGTAGTCCAGCTTGCCAACCGAGAGCATGGAGGCGACCATGCCGTGGGTGTCCATGCCGTTTTCGGGGTTGGCGCCGGGGGAGAAGGGGGTGCCTGCGCGGTGGCCGGAGGGGAAGTTACCGGTTGCCTTACCGTAGACCACGTTGGAGGTGATGGTCAGTACCGACTGGGTGGGGATGGCGTCGCGGTAGAGGGGGATGGCCTTGATTTTCTCCATGACGGTGTGGACGATGGTGGCGGCGATGTCGTCGGCACGGTCGTCGTCGTTGCCGTAGGTGGGGAAGTCGCCTTCGGTGATGTAATCGACGATGAGGCCGGTTTCGTCGCGGACGGGGGTGACCTTGGCGTACTTGATAGCGGCAAGGGAGTCAGCAACGATGGAGAGGCCGGCGATACCGCAGCCCATGGCTCGGATGATGTCTGAGTCGTGGAGGGCCATTTCGATGGACTCGTAGGCGTACTTGTCGTGGCTGTAGTGGATGATGTTGAGGGCCTCGACGTAGGTGGCGATGACCCAGTCGAGCATTTCTTCGTACTTGAGCCAGACTTCGTCGAAGTCGAGGGGGCCGTCGCCCTTGATAGGTTCGTAGCCTTCGACGATGAGTTTGCCGCTCATTTCGTCGCGTCCGCCGTTGATGGCGTAGAGCAGGGCTTTGGCGGCGTTGACGCGGGCGCCGAAGAACTGCATCTGCTTGCCGATTTTCATGGGGGAGACGCAGCAGGCGATGGCCACATCGTCGCCCCACTGTTCACGAATCTGGGGGTCGGATTCATACTGGATGGAAGAAGTCTCGATGGAGATGGCGGAGCAGAATTCCTTGTAACCGGTGGGGAGGTTTTCGTCCCAGAAGATGGTGATGTTGGGTTCGGGGGCGGGGCCTAGGTTACGGAGGGTCTGTAGCAGGCGGAAGGAGGTCTTGGTGACCAGGGTACGGCCGTCGTCGGCGAAACCGCCGTCTGACCAGGTGGCCCAGTAGGGGTCGCCGGAGAAAATCTGGTCGTAGTCGATGGTGCGCAGGAAGCGGACGATGCGGAGTTTGATGACGAGGGCGTCAATCATTTCCTGGGCGTCGGTTTCGGTGATGAGGCCGGCGGCTAGGTCGCGTTCGAAGTAGACGTCGAGGAAGCCGGAGAGGCGGCCGATGGACATGGCGGCGCCATCCTGGGACTTGACCGAGGCCAGGTAGGCGAAGTAGGTCCACTGGACTGCTTCTTGGGCGGTGCGGGCGGGGCCGGAGATGTCAAAGCCGTAGAGGGCTGCCATCTTCTTGAGGCGCTTGAGGGCCTTGATCTGTTCTGAGTGTTCTTCGCGGAAGCGGGCCCAGTGTTCTGAGAAGCCCTGGTCGCCTGCTGCGTGCTTGGCGCGTTCTTTATCGGCGATGAGGTTGTCGACGCCGTAGAGGGCTACGCGGCGGTAGTCGCCGATGATGCGGCCGCGGCCGTAGGCATCGGGTAGGCCGGTGATGATGTGGGAGGAGCGAGCTGCGCGGATGCGGGGGGTGTAGATATCGAAGACGGCGTCGTTGTGGGTTTTGCGGTATTCGGTGAAGATTTTCTTGATGTTTTCATCGGGTTCTTTACCGGCTTCGCGGATGGCGGTCTCGACCATGCGCCAGCCGCCGTTGGGCATCATGGCGCGCTTGAGGGGCACATCGGTCTGGAGGCCGACAACGACGTTATCGTCCTCTGAGATGTAGCCTGCGGGGAAGGCGTCAATTTCTGCGGGGGTGTGGGTGTCGACGTCATAGACGCGGTTTTTGCGTTCGACGGAGAGGTAGTTCTTTTCGAGGGTGTCCCAGACGCGCAGGGTCTTGTCGGTGGGACCGGCAAGGAAGGCCGCGTCGCCTTCGTAGGGGGTGTAGTTAGCAAGGACGAAGCCGCGCACGTCGATGCTGTCTTGCCAGGGGCCGGGGGTGAAGCCTTCCCAGGCGCTTGCGGATTGTTCGTTGACAAAAACTCCCGTTGTGGGGGCTTCAACCTGTGCAGTCATGATGAGTGCTCCTCGTGAAGTGATGGGGTGGCGCCTTTGCTGAGGTGGTGCGCTTTCTTCTTCCATTGTGCCTAGTTTGCCCGGTAAAACAAAATAGGTATGGTAAATGCTTAAAAACACTAATATGTGCTATTGGGCGGTATCTCACCATGTCAAAGCGACTATTTTGGGTTAATACTCCCTTGTGTGCCGCCTGCCCCCTGCCCGAATAAGGCAGAGAAAACCCCTCTTTAACACTTTGTGACGTAAAGGCTCTTTTGACTCAAAAGTAAAGGTAAAAACCACCTCAAAGACCCACCTGCTCTACCCCTTTGTGGGCAAATTCCAAGGCATGCTGAGGAGACATCTCCCAGTCCTATGACGTACTCTGGCAGATGACCTGCCCAAGCACCCCGGGCGCCGCATCTACAAGGAGCACCCCCGCGTGACCGTCCTACTGTTCATCATCGGTGTAGCGCTGATGGCCCTGGCTATCGCCGCATCTATTGCCCTACACGAGCTGGGGCACCTGGTGCCCGCCAAACTCTTTGGTGTGCGCGTGCCCCAGTACATGATTGGCTTTGGCAAGACGATCTTCTCCTGGCGGCGCGGGGAAACCGAATACGGCTTCAAGGCCCTGCCCCTGGGTGGCTACATCTCCATGATTGGCATGTACCCGCCCGGCAGAGACGGAGCGGACGGGCGCGCCGGCGGCACCAGCCCCCTGCAGCAGCTTGCCCGAGAAGCAAGGGCGGCGGACGCCGAACGTATTACCGAGGCAGACCAGGGCAGACTTTTCTACCAGTTGCCGGTCTACAAGCGCATCATCATTATGCTGGGCGGGCCTTTCATGAACCTGCTCATCGGTGTGGTGGCAACCATGGTGCTGGTCACCGGTTTTGGCTCCTATCAGCCGACCACCAGCGTCCAGACCGTTGCCCAGTGCGTGCAAACCGTGGAATCCACTAACGCCAACACAGCCAACTCCACCGAATGCGGGGTCGAAGACCCTCGGTCACCCGCCAATGCGGCGGGCCTGCAACCGGGGGATACCGTCACTGCCTTTGCCGGGCAGACCATTACCAGCTGGGACCAGCTGACCGAGCTCATTCGCACTAACGCCGATACCGAGGTGCCCCTCACCGTAGAACGCAGTGGGCAGAGCCTAGAGCTGACCATTACCCCCATGCTGACGGTGCGCCCCATCTACGACGAGCTGACCGGAACCTATCTGGCCAACTCCGATGGCAGCTATCAGACCCAGGAGGTTGGCTTCATCGGTATTAGCCCCTCTAGCGAGCTCACCCCCGGAACTATTGGCGAGGTGCTGCCCACTGTTGGTGAATCACTAGAACGCATCGGAGCGACCTTGATTAAGCTACCCGCCCGCGTCTACGGGGTAGCGGTCACCCTGGTCACCAACGGCGAGCGCGACGCCAACAGCCCCGTTTCCGTCGTGGGCGTAGGTCGTATCGCCGGGGAAATCGCTGCCCATGACCAGATCATTCTGCGCGATAAGGCAGCCTCCCTGGTATCCCTGGTCGCCCAGATGAACCTCATGCTTTTTGCCTTCAACCTCATCCCCCTACTGCCCCTCGACGGTGGGCACGTGTTGGGCGCCCTTTGGGAGGGCTTCCGCCGCAAGAGCGCCAAGCTGCTGGGACGGCCCGACCCCGGCCCCTTCGACCCCGTCAAGTTGCTACCCCTGACCTACCTGGTCGCTGGTGCTTTCTTGCTGATGACCATGATTTTGGTAGCCGCCGATATCTTCAAGCCGGTGAGTATTTTGTAGGGGTAGAGCGGACTTGGCGGGGCATCTCTGCTCCGCCCTTGCTCATCCATTCCAATCAGCTGCGAGGGCGTCCCTGCCCCTGTGTGCTTTAGCTCAACCGCTCTTTGAGCTGAAGCGTGGCACAATAGATAGTTGAACAGGTGCGCATTGACCGCACCGCCAAAGAACCTTTGGAGGAAGATTTGACCTCGGTCGCCCTTGGAATGCCCGCTGCTCCGCCGCCCGTTTTGGCTCCGCGCCGTAAAACCCGCCAGTTTAAGGTCGGTAGCGTAGGTGTTGGCTCAGAATCTCCTATCTCGGTGCAGTCCATGACCACCACCAAAACCCACGATATTGGCGCGACCCTGCAGCAGATTGCTGAGCTGACCGCATCCGGCTGCGATATCGTGCGCGTTGCCTGCCCCACCGATAAGGACGCAGAAGCCCTGCCCATTATCGCCAAGCAGTCCCAGATTCCCGTTATTGCCGATATTCACTTCCAGCCCAAGTACGTCTTTGCCGCCATCGAGGCTGGCTGCGGCGCTGTGCGCGTGAACCCCGGCAACATCCGTAAGTTCGACGACCAGGTCAAAGAAATCGCGGCAGCCGCTAAGGACCACGGCACCTCCATTCGCATCGGCGTGAACGCCGGATCGCTCGATAAGCGCCTGCTGGAAAAGTACGGTAAGGCCACCCCCGAGGCTCTGGTTGAATCAGCGGTGTGGGAAGCCTCCCTCTTTGAAGAGCACGGCTTCCAGGACTTCAAGATCTCGGTCAAGCACAATGACCCCGTCATTATGGTTGAGGCCTACCGCCAGCTAGCTGCCGCAGGGGATTGGCCCCTGCACCTGGGCGTCACCGAAGCAGGCCCCGCTTTCCAGGGCACCATTAAGTCAGCTACCGCCTTCGGCGCCCTGCTGTCTGAGGGCATTGGTGACACCATCCGTGTCTCCCTGTCTGCACCCCCGGTTGAAGAAGTCAAGGTCGGTTCCCAGATTCTTGAGTCCCTGAACCTGCGTCCCCGCAAACTCGATATCGTTTCCTGTCCCTCCTGTGGCCGCGCCCAGGTGAACGTGTGGGAACTGGCTGAGAACGTCACCAAGGGCCTTGAAGGTATGAAGGTGCCCCTGCGCGTGGCCGTCATGGGCTGCGTTGTGAACGGCCCCGGTGAAGCTCGTGAAGCCGATCTGGGTGTTGCCTCCGGTAACGGCAAGGGTCAGATTTTCGTCAAGGGTGAGGTCATTAAGACCGTGCCCGAAGAAGACATCGTGCAGACCCTGATTGAAGAGGCCAACCGCATCGCCCGCGAGATGGAAGAACGCGGCGAAATCGACCTCTCAGGCGAACCCACCGTTTCAGTCTCCTAAGCAGCTGAAGAAAAGCCCACCGTGACCGTCTTTTCACGTTTCTCCCGCGGGGCAGAAGATGCCCTCATCCGCCCCCTCACCAACGATGACCGGGCGGAACTTGAAACCATGATTGCCTCGGATCCGGTGGGCTTTCTCTTTGCCGCCGAACACCTGCACCACTTCGGCCTACCAGCCCCCAGTGCCCTGACCTCGCTCAAAACTCCTCACGGTTTCATGGGGATTTTTGCCCCCCGAGATCTCCCCGGGGAATGGGGAAGCAAGGACGCCGCCGTCAGCTCGAGTGCGCACCTTACCGAAACCGTGGGGGAGAGACTACCTGGTCGTGTGCGTTCTGCCCTAGAGGGGCTTCTTGCGAAAGCTGCTACCAAAGTGGGCAGTTCAGCTGGAGCCCACTTTGCCGAGGAAGCTACCGCTCCACGCACTGCCATGCCGGGGCTGGCAGAGACCTTGGCCCCGGCGTCCGCACCTCTACCGGGGTCTGCCGAGCCCCGCTACTGCCTGGTCGGTGCCTTCTGGCTGGGCGCTAACTGTGTACCGCTGACCATACCCGAGCCCTACCAACGCCAGGTGGCGGCTTACATCTGGCGGCACAACCGCCGTATCGGCTCCATCTTTGGGCACAGCGAACCTGTGCTGGGTATCTGGTCCCACCTGGCTTCCCGTATGCCCACCCCCTTTGACGTGCGAGAAAACCAACCCCTGCTTGAGCTGCCGCCAACAGCTGACCTGAGTGAGCTCGTCCGCGCACCCCTGACCCGCCCATCCCTGGGCGCTCCCGCCATTACAGAGCCGGTGCGCTGGGCCCGTACCGACGATAGACCCAGCCTGCTGCGGGCCTCGGTCGCGATGTTTACCGAAGAGGTGGGGTACGACCCCATGACGCGCGACCCTGCCGGTTACACCCGCCGCATCGACGAACTCACCCGCACCGGACGAACCCTGGTCGCTGTTAACAGCGAAAATGTGGTGATTTTCAAGACCGACCTGGGTCTCGCCCACGACTCCACCTGCCAGCTTCAAGGGGTCTGGCTGCACCCCGCCTACAGAGGGCACCGCCTGGCCCCGGTGCTCCTAGCTCAGGCCTGCCACCTGATTCGCCAGCGCTTCCCCCACCTATCCCTCTACGTCAATGACTATAACGCCCCGGCCCGCGCCCTCTATGCGGCAACGGGCTGGCAGCAGCACTCAACCTTCGCAACCGTACTGTTTTAAACAGACATATCCCCCAGTGGGTTCACATTTGTCCCCCAAATGGTCGGTTTTTTACTTGGGTACAACCTGGTAGTTTTGAGGGTGCACACTTTTTACTCTGCATCGCAGGTCTGAAACCCCACCCACCCTTTTCAGACGCAGAGCACAAATCACCACGAACTTTTAGGGAAAGCATTGAAGAGTCTCCGTACACCTCTTGGCGTATCCACCCTCCTCGGCCTTTCGCTGACCATGGCCCCCGGCGCTTTCGCCGCAGAGGCCGTGACAGTGGATACCACCACCCCCATCGGCGCTTACTGGGAAAAGAACAAGGACGTTCTCGGTGCAGCAACCGGCGAACAGCAGACCTTCGCCAATGGCTCCACCCAGCAGACCTTTGAAAACGGTGTTGTCACCCAGGGCAAGTACGGTGGTGTGCAGGCAGTTACCGGCACAGCCGGCGAAGCCTTCATGAAAGCCGGTGGCGCTGAGAAGTTCGGCAACGCTGAATCAGCCCCCTGGCAGCACAGCCACTGTGGCCTGTCCATCACCACCCACGACGGCAAGACCCGCTGGCTCGTTGTGCTGGATGAAAAGACCCAGGCTGGTTCCTACATCAACCTCAACTCGGCAGAAGCCAAGACCTGGCAGGCAGAGCGCTCCAAGACCCGCGACTGCTTCACCAACAATGCCGTTGTCGAAACCACCCCCGTCCTGCCTGAGACCCCGGCAGAACCTGTTGTACCCGAGACTCCCGCCGAGCCCGAGACCCCGGTTGCGCCTGAGGTTCCCGCTGAGCCCGTAGCCCCCGAGACTCCTGTTGAGCCTGAGACCCGGGCTGTACCCGAGGTGCCTGCTCAGCCTGAAACCCCGGTTGCGCCTGAGGTTCCCGCTGAGCCTGTAGCTCCTGAGGCTCCCGCTGAACCAGAAACCCCTGCTGAGCCCGAAGCTCCCGCCGACACCAACTTCGGCGATGCTGCCAATAAGATTGCCGATGCCCGTGCTCTTGCTGCCGCTAATGGTGTTGCCGTAGCTGAGACGGGTGGCGAGCTCACCAAGGCAACTGCTGACCTGGTCACCCAGGACTTTGGCGGTAACGTCTCTGCTATCTACTCCATTGCCCAGGACCGTGCGCTCATGATCAACACCGATGCGCTCGCAAGCTACCTGGCTAAGCCCGCTGAGTACGGTACCTACCTCTACCAGAACGAGTACACCAAGCACTGGAAGACCGGTGCCCTGGAACTGCGTGCCCTCTTCTACAACACCACTGCTGAGCAGTGCTCCGCCCCCGTTACCTGGGATGACCACGGCTACGCCCTGTACTCCACCGGTACCGCCGTCATCTCCCACTACTTCATCCAGTACGACGACTACGGCACCTGCATCAACTGGGACAACCAGACCACCGCATCCCCCGTTACCTGGGGCGCCGGTCTGATGGACCGCACAGCAACCGGCACCGAGATCGACACCACTTACGACTGGTCAGCAGCTAAGTTTATTCCCTTGCAGCAGGTGCTTGAACTGCGCGTAGACGCTAACAAGGTGGTCTACATCAAGGCCGATGCTCAGGGTAAGCCCCTGGCTGGCGCCCAGCCCTTTGAATCCTCAGCCCTGACCGAGGCTCTGAACCTGGCTGACCGCGGTCGTTTCTCCTCCTACAACGACTGGGCTAAGGGCGGTAATTGGAACATCTGGAACGAAATGACCATGCTGGGCGCCCCCGTTGCTGAGGCAATGGAGGCAACCGCTAACGGCACCACCATTGTCACCCAGCAGTTCGAGGGCGGCACCCTGGTCTGGACCAAGGGAACCGCTTTCATGACCGCTGAGCTCAACGACCTGGGCCAGGCAAAGCTGGCCTGGTACACCGCTCTGGGTCTCTAAGCTCCTAGGCTTTCGCAGAAACTTCTGCGCGGACGCCGGACCCCACCTCCTTGCCCATAGGCAGGGGGTGGGGGCCGGCGTCCTGTCATAAGCCCCATCGGTGCAGTGGGTACACGTTCAGTCGGTTGGCGGTAAACTGGTAGGTAAGTATGCCCGCCTCGGCCAGGTCGCCGAGCAGAGCGGGCCCCGTACGAGAGAAGCGAGAAACCACTTGGTCCAGCGCCTGTCACACCTGTTCCTGCGCACCCTGCGCGAAGACCCCGTTGACGCCGAAGTTGCAAGCCACAAGTTGCTGGTACGTGCCGGCTACATCCGCCGTGCCGCCCCCGGCGTGTACACCTGGTTGCCCCTGGGCCTGAAGGTGCTGGGCAAAATTGAAAACATCGTGCGTGAAGAAATGAACGCCATCGGTGCCCAGGAAGTCCACTTCCCGGCCCTGCTACCCCGTGAACCCTACGAGGCCACCAACCGCTGGGAAGAGTACGGCGATAACCTCTTCCGTCTGCAGGACCGCAAGGGCGCAGACATGCTGCTGGCACCTACCCACGAGGAAATGTTTACCCTGCTGGTCAAGGACCTCTACACCTCCTACAAGGACCTGCCGGTTTACCTCTACCAGATTCAGACCAAGTACCGCGATGAGGCCCGCCCCCGCGCTGGTCTGCTGCGCGGCCGCGAGTTCATCATGAAGGACTCCTACTCTTTCAACGTGGATGACGAGGGCCTAGAAGAGGCCTACCAGGCCCACCGCGCCGCCTACATCAAGATTTTTGAGCGCCTGGGTCTTGAGATCGCTATCGTTCAGGCCCAGTCCGGTGCCATGGGTGGCTCCCGGTCCGAGGAGTTCCTGCACCCCACACCGATTGGTGAAGATACCTTCGTGCGCTCTGAGGGCGGCTACGCTGCCAACGTTGAGGCTGTGACCACCGTGGTGCCCGAGCCTGTGGACGCGTCATCAACCCCGGCTGCCCGTGTTGAGCTGACCCCCGACTCACCGACCATCGAAACCCTGGTTGACCAGTCCAATGCCCTGCACCCGCGCGAGGGTGAGCCCTGGACCGCCGCCGACACCCTCAAGAACGTGGTGCTGGCTGTTATCCTGCCCGACGGCACCCGCCAGCTGGTTGCTATCGGCGTCCCCGGCGACCGTGCCGTTGACCTGGGCCGCGTTGAGGTTAATGTTGGTGCCCTGCTGGGCGTTGGTGGCGAGGTTGAGGTTGAAGCTGCCAGTGAAGAGGACTTCAAGAAGTTCCCGCAGCTGGTCAAGGGCTATATCGGCCCCGGTCTGACCCTGAATGAGAAACTGCTGGGCGTTGAGTCAGCCACCGGCATCCCTTACTTCGTTGATCCCCGCGTGGTTGAAGGCTCAGCCTGGATCACGGGAGCTAACGAGGACCAGAAGCACGTCTACGACCTGGTGCTGGGCCGTGACTTTGAAGCTGACGGCGTGATTGAGGCCTGCGAGGTGCGCGAGGGCGACCCCGCACCGGACGGCTCCGGCCCCCTAATCGCTGCCCGCGGTATCGAGATGGGCCACATCTTCGCCCTGGGCCGTAAGTACGCAGAAGCCCTAGGCCTGAAGGTACTGGACCAGAACGGCAAGCTGCAGACCGTCACCATGGGCTCCTACGGCGTGGGCGTCACCCGCGCCCTGGCTGCCATTGCCGAGGGCAACCACGACGAGAAGGGCCTGATCTGGCCCCGCAACCTGGCCCCTGCCGACGTTCACGTGGTCATGACCGGTAAGGGCACCGAGGTCGCTGAGGGAGCAGAGCAGCTGGTTGCCGACCTCGAAGCAGCCGGCCTGGATGTCATGTTCGATGACCGCCCCAAGGTCTCTCCCGGTGTCAAGTTTGGCGACGCTGAACTGCTGGGCGTTCCTACCATCGTGGTGGTCGGTCGAGGCTTTGCCGAGGGCAAGGTCGAAATCAAGGACCGCCGCAGCGGCGAGGCCCGCGAGGTTGCTGTCGAGGATGCCGTAGCCGAGCTGCTGGCTGAGATCCAGCGCTAACACCCGCAAGGTAGGTACCATCTACGTCAGAAAAGACCACGAACTAGCTGGTCATTTCTGATGTAGGTGGTACCTTGTGCTTTAACCCCACTCTCAAGAAAGGCGTAGAGCGTGCTTGAAACCCTCGGTCTTGATATCCTCGGCCTAGAGCCGACCACGCTCATTCTGCTCCTGCTAGCGGCCCTGGTCGCTGGCTGGGTGGACGCCGTAGTCGGCGGCGGTGGCATGATTCAGCTTCCCGCGGTGCTCATGGTCCCGGGGCTCTCGCCCGTGCAAGCCCTGGCTGTTAATAAACTGGGTTCTGTCTTTGGCACCCTTACCAGTGCCGCAACCTACCTGCGGCGCACCCCGGTCGATGTGCGCACTGTGCTGCCAGCGGCGTCCCTGGCTTTTGTGACCAGCATGGGCGGGGCCCTGGTCGCCACAGCCCTGCCCGAAGAGCTCTTCAAACCCATCATTGTGCTAGCTCTACTGGCGGTGCTGGTCTACACCGTCTTTAAGCCGTCGCTGGGTGAGCTCACCCAGCTCAAACACCAGGGCCTGAAACACCTGATGGTGGGTCTATGCATCGGTGCAAGCATCGGTTTTTACGACGGTCTGCTCGGGCCCGGTACCGGCTCTTTTCTGATGATGGCAATGGTGTCTTTGATGGGCTATAGCTTCTTGCAGGCAACTGCCCAGACAAAGATTATCAATGGCGCTACCAACCTTGGAGCCCTGGTGCTCTTTGCGGTGGCAGGCCAGCAGGTCTGGGCCTTGGGCTTGCTCTTGGGCGTAGCGAACATGGTGGGCGGCTACCTGGGAGCCCGAACGGCTCTGGCCCGTGGCAACGGCTTTATCCGCTGGATGATAATCGCTGTGGTGAGCGCCCTCATTATCAAGCTGGGTGCCGATATTCTGGGTTCCCTTTAGTGAGCGAGCTGCTGGGCGTCTAGAGCCAGAATGAGGGCCAAGGCTTCGATGTCGTCCGCCGAGGTGACAAGAGTCTGATCAGCTAGGGTTGCTCTCGCATTCTTCTCAAGAGCGGCGGTGAAGTCGGTGAGCTGCTGGGGAGCGTCCGCTGCTTCGGCGAGGGGGTAGGACGCCGCAGGCGCCTCAAAGGCCCCGTAGCAGGTCAGGACGGGGGCAGCTAGCTGCCCCATGTGGTCTGTAGCGGTTGCCAGCTGATTAGCCTGTTCCGCTACGGGTGCATAGCCCTGCTCCGCCCGGGCAAGATACACTTCGCTAACGTAGTTGAGCTGGTAGATGCTCTCTTGCAGGGGAAGCAGAGAGGCAGGCTGGGCTACCTGCCCACCGGTAGAAGAATCAGTGACGCCCGCAGTAAGCTGCTCATCACCGCAGCTGTAGCTCGTCACTTGCTCTAGTTCATCGGAGAGGGCCTCGGGGTAGGTCTGCTCAGTCAGCTTGTCCTGCTGGGCCGCGCCCCACACATCAACAACGGCGGTGAGAGCCCGGGCCCGGTCGCCGGCGTCCTGGGTTGTAAAACCTATCTCAAGCAGGGCCGAAACCGTGCTCTGAAGCTGCTGCTCTACCGGCTCATAGTCCGTGACAGTCACATCTTGAGCCGCAGGCGCAAGGGACTCAAGGGCGGCTTGCGTCGCCTGGCTCAAAGCGTCCTGACCCGACTCATCAGCTGCCTGTTGCAGAGCGGTCAGCTGGGCAGCCATGGTGCTCTGATCGCTAAGGTCAGCGCGTATCTGTTCAGCCTGACGCTGTGAAAACCAGCCCACAACAAGGAGCACCACCAGCATGCCAGCTAATAGAGCGGCCACAAGTACCGGGGCTTGACGAACAGAACGATTCATAGGGAGCAACCTTCCACACGATAGAGGCGGGCTAAAGCCCACCCCCCCATTCTGCCAAAAAGTCCTCGCACCTGCCCGCCCTCAGCGAATTCCCGGCAACGGGGGTAGACGCGAGTGATAGGCTTGAATGAATCTACTTGCCCCTCAACGTCAGGAGTTACGCGCGATGGCATCACCCAAAGCCAGTAAAAAGGACGCCCCCAACGCCCGCGAGCGCCGGGCCGCTGCCCGCGCTGAGCAGGGCATTACCCAAAAGGCCCCCGCAGGTAGTTTTGTGAGTGTCGAGGGCGTGCGCGAGGCCGTCACCCAGGTCGTGGAGCAGGAGTTCAAACTGGTGCTGGAGAAGCTGACCGCTAAGGGAAGCGGGGCTAACCGCACCCTGGAAATTGTGGTGGACTACCCCGAAGACCGCACCGATGCCCTGTCACTCGATACCATCGCTGAGGTATCCCAGGCCCTGTCAATGGCCCTGGACGCAGCTGACGACGGCGAAGTGCCCTACTCATTAGAGGTTTCCTCCCGCGGTGTGACCAGCCCTCTGACTGAGACCCGCCACTGGAAGCGGTCTACCGACCGTCTCCTCGAGATTACTGAGGCTGGGGGAGAGAAGTACCTGGCCCGACTCGATTTTGTTACCGAGGAAGGCCCGGTCCTGCGCCGGAAGAAAGAAACCAAGAAGGGCCAGCCCGAGAGCTACCGCGATGCCGTCACCCTTCCCTGGGCCACAATTTCTGCCGCAAAGGTAGAAATTGAATTCAACCGCTAGCAAGTACTCGCTAGAATAAAGAAACAAGACCACAACTCAATACTTTTGAGGCCGCGTGCCTAGGCGCGCGAACATACACCGCAAGCGGTGCCGGAGCTTTTTGCCCCGGCACCGTGTTACACGGAAGGGCCAACCATGGACATTGATTTGAGCAACCTCCGCCTGCTCGAAAAAGAGCGCGACATCTCAATCGACAACCTGATCCCGATGATTGAGAGCGCCATCCTGCTGGCCTACCAGAAGCAGCCCGGTGCTATCCGTGGCTCTCGTGCAGAGCTTGACCGCACCAGCGGTAAGGTCACTATCTGGGCTCCTGAACTCGATGAGAACGACCAGCAGATCGGGGAGTTCGACGATACTCCCAATAACTTTGGTCGTATCGCGGCTTCAACCGCCCGTCAGGTTATCCAGCAGCGTCTGCGCGATGCCCAGGATTCAGCCGTGCTTGGTGAGTTCAAAGACCGCGAAGGTCAGCTGATTTCCGGCGTTATTCAGCAGGGCCCCAACCCCCGCATGATCCACGTCGACCTCGGCACCCTTGAAGCTGTTCTCCCTACCGCCGAGCAGGTACCCGGTGAGCGCTACGCCCACAACACCCGCATCCGCGCCTACGTGCTAGAAGCCAAGCGCGGTCCCAAGGGCCCCTCCATCGTGCTTTCCCGCTCCCACCCCAACTTGGTGCGTCGCCTCTTTGAACACGAGGTTCCCGAAATCGCCGATGGCTCAGTCGAAATCATGGCCATTGCCCGCGAAGCCGGCCACCGCACCAAGATTGCTGTGCGCGCCACTAAGCCCGGTGTTAACCCCAAGGGTTCTTGCATCGGTGAAATGGGTGCCCGAGTTCGCGCGGTGATGGGTGAGCTCAACAACGAGAAGATTGATATCGTTGACCACTCCGAGAGCCCCGAAGATTTCATTGCCGCTGCTCTCTCACCGGCTAAGGTCAGCGAGGTTACTGTCACTGAACGTAAGACCTTCTCAGCCCGTGCTATCGTGCCCGATGACCAGCTTTCCCTAGCCATCGGCAAGGAAGGGCAGAACGCCCGTCTGGCTGCTAAGCTCACCGGCTGGCGTATCGACATCATCTCAGCCTCCAAATACGAAGCCGCAATGGCAGCAGCCCGAGCAGCCCAGGAAGAAAGCGCTGAAGAAGCGCCTGAATCTGACGCTGAATAAGAGAGCTGACTAACATATTTGCCGTTAGCCCCCGCAAGGGGGCTAAACTGGTCTATAGAGGTCACATCACTATAGAGTGCTCATGACTGGTCAGCAGCCAGCCATGCCTGCCAGCTCACGCTAATGAGCTGGCAGTAAACAGGTCAACAACACGAAGGGAGCGCCCCAGCTGCACACCCCCGTCCGCACCTGCATTGGCTGCCGAACCACAGCACCCGCCCACGACCTCGTCCGTATTGCCCTGACTCAGACTGAACCACCGCGTGCAGTCTTTGATCGGGCCAAAAACCTCCCGGGGCGTGGAGCCTGGCTCCACCACACACCCGAATGCCTTGCCCAAGCGCTCAAAAAAAATGCGCTCGCCAGGGCCTTTAGAACCCGGGTCGAAGCCAATGAACTGGTGATCCCAGCATAATGGGGTGCCGGTTCAACCCCGCTCAAGGGGTGGCGAACCAACAATGTCAACGAGTTTGACGACTTACTGTGTACGAAAGCGAGTCAGAAAACTGATGGAAACCCGATGAGTGCCGCGCAATGAGTACTTCCCTGTGCTCGCCCACCGGCAAAAACCCAGCTGCAACCCAGCTGACACCTCATACAAACTGAAGGTTCGCCCCTGTTCGGTGCGAACCAGAACAGGAGAAAAGTGGCTAAGCCCCGCGTTCACGAGATCGCTAAAGAACTCGGAATCCCCTCAAGAGAAGCTGTCGCAAAGCTTCAGGAACTTGGCGAGTTCGTCAAGGGTGCATCATCTACCCTTGAACCGCCCGTTGTAAAGAAACTCCGCGCTGCCTTCCCCAAGGCTGCCGCCTCTGCTGAGGCTTCCGCAGCCGAGAAGAAGGACGCCGCAGCCCCCAAGGTAGCAGCTCCCAAGCCCGGTGCATCCGCACCCAAGCCTGGTGCAGGTGCTCCTAAGCCCGGTGCCGCAGCTCCTAAGCCGGCTACCCCGGCAGCTCCCGCTGCCCCCAAGCCCGCAGCTGAGGCTGCACCTGCCGCTGAGAAGAAGGAAGCCGCCGCTAAGCCCGCTGGCCCCCGCCCCGGCAACAACCCCTTCTCAACCACTCAGGGCATGTCTGCTCCCAAGCCGGCAGCTCCCAAACCCGCAGCCCCCAAGCCTGCTGGCGCTAAGCCCGGGCCCCGCCCCGGCAACAACCCCTTCGCTCCTTCACAGGGCATGGGTAAGCGCAATGACCGCGGTGAGCGTTCAGGCGGTCCCCGCCCCGCAGGCGGCCGTAACGCCCGTGGCAACAATCCCGGCGGCCCCCGTCCTGCCGGTGCAGGTGCTGGTGGCCCCCGCCCCGCAGGCGGACGCAACAACGCACCTCGCCCTGCAGGTGCAGGTGCTGCTGGCCCCCGTCCTGCTGGCGGCGCACCCCGCCCCGCACCCGCAGGTGGCGGCAACCGCCCCTCACCCAACATGATGCCCACCAAGATGAGTGGTAATGTCGGCGCCCGTGGTGGCGCTGGTGCTCCTGCTGGTGGCGGCCCCCGCCGTGGCGCAGGTGGCCCCGGCGGCGGTAACGGCGGTGGCGGCTTCAACCGCGGCCCCGGTCGCGGTGGCCCCGGTGCAGGCCGCGGTAACGCTCAGGGCGCCTTTGGTCGCGGTGGCGGCAAAAAGAAGAAGGGCAAGACTAAGTCAGCTCTGCGTCGTGAAGAGCAGCTGCGTCAGCCTACTATCGGTGGCGTAGCCGTACCCCACGGCGACGGTACCACCGAGATTCGTATGCGTCGCGGTGCCTCACTGATGGACTTCGCCGAGAAGATTGGCGCAAACGCCGCTGCCCTGGTGACCGTCCTGATTCACCTGGGTGAAATGGCAACCCAGACCCAGTCCCTGGACGAGGAAACCTTCGAACTGCTCGGTGCTGAACTGGGTTACGTCATCAAGATTGTTTCCCCCGAGGACGAAGAACGCGAACTGCTCGAATCCTTCGACATCAACCTGGCTGCCGAAGCCGAGGCTGAGGACGACGAAGTACTTGAAGTACGCCCGCCCGTTGTGACCGTCATGGGTCACGTTGACCACGGTAAGACCCGCCTGCTCGATGCCATCCGCAACACCAACGTCATCGACGGTGAAGCCGGCGGCATCACCCAGCACATCGGTGCCTACCAGATCCACACCGAGGTCGATGGCGAAGAGCGCTACCTGACCTTCATCGACACCCCCGGTCACGAGGCCTTCACCGCCATGCGTGCCCGCGGTGCCAAGGTCACCGACATCGCGATCCTGGTTGTCGCAGCGGACGACGGCGTTATGCCCCAGACCGTTGAAGCCCTCAACCACGCCCAGGCCGCTAACGTTCCGATCGTTGTTGCTGTCAACAAGATCGATAAGGAAGGCGCTAACCCCGACAAGATTCGCGGTCAGCTCACCGAATACGGCCTGGTACCCGAAGAATACGGTGGCGACACCATGTTCGTAGAAGTCTCAGCCCGCCAGGGTAAGAACATCGACGAACTGCTGGCAGCTGTCACCCTGACCGCCGACGGCGCACTGGAACTGAAGGCTAACCCCAACAAGGAAGCCCGCGGTGTAGCCATCGAAGCTAACCTCGACAAGGGCCGCGGTGCCGTCACCACCGTCCTCGTCCAGTCCGGTACCCTGCGCGTTGGCGACGCCATCGTCGCAGGCTCCGCCTACGGCCGCGTTCGCGCCATGTTCGATGAGAACGGCAACAACGTTGAAGAAGCTGGCCCCTCACGCCCCGTTCAGGTGCTCGGCCTCAACACCGTACCCCGTGCAGGCGACACCTTCCTCTCCACCGAAGAAGAGCGCACCGCCCGCCAGATCGCTGAAAAGCGTGAAGCAGCCGACCGCAACGCCCAGCTGGCCAAGCGTCGCAAGCGTGTCACCCTCGAATCCTTCGACGCCGCCGTGGCCGAAGGCAAGATGGACACCCTCAACCTCATCATCAAGGGTGACGTCTCCGGTGCTGTTGAAGCACTGGAAGAGTCCCTCATGAAGATCGAGGCAGGTGGCGACGAAGTTCAGCTGCGCGTCATCCACCGCGGTGTAGGTGCTATCACCCAGAACGACGTCAACCTGGCAACCGTCGATAACGCAATCATCATCGGCTTCAACGTCCGTCCCGCCGAACGCGTGGCAGAACTTGCCGACCGTGAAGGCGTAGAAATGAAGTTCTACTCCGTCATCTACCGCGCTATCGAAGAAGTCGAAGCTGCCGTCAAGGGTATGCTCAAGCCCGAATACGAAGAAGTCGAACTCGGTTCTGCCGAAATCCGCGAGGTCTTCCGCTCCTCCAAGTGGGGCAACATCGCAGGCTCCATTGTCAAGACCGGCATTATCAAGCGCAACTCCAAGGCCCGCCTGGTGCGCGACGGTGCGGTTGTCGCCGACAACCTCACCATTGAATCCCTGCGTCGCTTCAAGGACGACGCCACCGAAGTACGCGAAGGCTACGAGTGTGGTATCGGCCTGGGCTCCTTCAACGACATCAAGGAAGGCGATGTCATTGAAACCTGGGAGATGCAGGAAAAGCCCCGCGTCTAAAGCGACTTAGTACCTAAGTCCTTTTCTAGGCACCCTAGGGTTCGCGCTTGCTGCAGACCCTCTCGCCTGGTTCGCTTCGCTCACAAGGCGATTCACGCCAGCCGTCGAGCCAGCAGCTTCGCCGCGAACCCTAGGGTGCCTTTACACTTAAACGTAGACACCTCTCTAGAGAAGGAGAACATCATGGCAGATCCGGCACGCGCCGCCCGCCTAGCCGACCGCATCAAGGTCATCGTTGCCCAGGCCCTCGAACGCCGCATTAAGGACCCCCGCCTCGGCTTCATCACCGTCACCGACGCCCGCGTCACCAACGACCTCCAGCACGCCACCATCTACTACACTGTCTTCGGCTCCGAAGAAGAGCAGGCCTCCACCAAGGCCGCCCTCGAATCAGCCAAGGGCATCCTGCGCTCGGAAGTAGGTAAGAATATTACCGCGCGTCTGACCCCCACCCTCACCTTCGTCCCCGACGAAGTTCCTGTCAACGCAGCCCACATCGAAGACCTGCTGCGCAAGACCAAGGAACGCGACGCCGAACTGGCTGCTGCCCGTGAAGGCGCTGAATACGCCGGTGGCGAGGACGCCTACAAGAACACTGAGACTGAGGAAGACGAAGCCTAAACCGTGGCCAAGAAAGCACCCACCGGGCCCTCGGGCCTAATTGTCGTTGATAAACCCGCCGGATTAACCAGCCACGATGTGGTTTCCAAGATGCGGTGGATTGCTGGCACCCGCAAAGTCGGGCACGCTGGAACCCTCGACCCCATGGCCACGGGGGTGCTCATTCTTGGCGTCAATAAGGCAACCCGCCTACTGACCTGGGTGGTGGGGGAGACTAAAACCTATACCGCCACGATTCGTCTTGGCGTCTCAACCCTCACCGACGACGCGGACGGCGACGCCACCGCTATTGCTGAAGAGGGTACGCTAGCGGCCGTAAGCGAGGACGCCATCAGGCGGCACATCGCCGAGCTTACCGGCGACATTATGCAGGTACCCTCTGCTGTCTCTGCTATCAAAGTGAACGGGGTGCGGTCCTACGCTCGTGTACGCTCCGGCGAAGATGTAGAGCTCGACGCCCGCCCGATCACCGTGCACTCCTTCGAGCTGCACGAAATGCGCCTCACCACCGCTAGCTACCAGCTGGGCGACGAAGAGGTGAGCGCCGACGTCCTCGATCTCGACGTCACCGTTGTGTGTTCGGCCGGTACCTATATCCGGGCCCTAGCCCGCGACCTGGGGGCCGCCCTCGGAATCGGCGCCCATCTTACTGCCCTGCGCCGCACCGCCATCGGTGACATCCGTGCTGACGACGCCCACACCCTCGACGAACTCATCGCCGCGAGAGAAGCAGACCAGGCAGCCCCCCTGCTACCCATCGAAGAAGCAGCCCGCCGTCTCTTTGAGGTTCGTCAGCTCACTGCCGCCGAAGCAACCGACCTTGCCAATGGCCGCCGTATTAGCCCTACTGAAGGCAGCGCGCCAGCTATCCCCCGCCGCACAACCGGCTCCACCGGCGGGCACGACAAACCCACCACCGACGGCATTAGCGCAGCCTTCGCCCCGGATGGTACCCTCGTAGCCCTTATCGAAAACACCCGCTTCCGCCGCGAATATGTCGCCGCCCCCGTGCTGGTCTTCGAAGCCGGTCGAACCTTCTAGGAGTCCCACACCATGATGATCGCCGGACTTGACCTCTGGTTCTGGATTAGCCTTGCCCTCGGTACCGCCTCTTTCCTGATCTGCCTCACCAGATTCCTCCGCGGCGCTGCACCCGACGACTGGTCACAGGGATCAGTCATCGCTCTCGAAGCCTTCCTGATTGTTTACCTGGTCGGCTCCATCATTATGCAGACACTCACCGACGGGCCCAGCGGCGACTGGCTCGAATACTACGGATATCTGCTCACCGCCATGATCATTCCAGTAGGAACCTTCATCTGGTCCCTGGCCGAACGCACCCGCTGGTCAACCCTGGTACTAGGGCTAACCGGGCCGGTGCTGATTATCATGGTGCACCGTATGAACATGCTCTGGTACTACTATTAGGCAGGTGCACTGGGACATGGCCACAGGTGAGCGCAGGGCGTGCGCTCACGCCGACTCAAGAGCAGCATCAACATTGCATCGGAGATGGAAGAAGACAATGGATCAAACACAGAACAAAGCTGCCGCTACGAAAAACAGCGGCTTCGGCCGCCTGCTCGTTGTCATCTACGGGGTCTTTACCCTGTCGGCCGGGGCCCGGGCCCTCTACCAGGTCATCCGTAAGTTCGACGAAGCCCCGCTTTCTATCAGCCTGTCAGCTCTCTCAGCTCTCATCTACCTGGTCGCCACTATCGCCCTGGCTAAGAAGGGGGAGGGGGCATGGAAGGTCTCCCTGCTTGCTGTCGGTATCGAAATGGCTGGTGTGCTCCTGATTGGCATCTTCTCCTACCTGCAACCCCAGCACTTTGAACTGGCCTCCGTCTGGTCTCACTTTGGATCCGGCTACGGCTATATCCCCTTGGTTCTCCCCATGGTGGGCCTCTGGTGGCTCAACAAAACCCGCCCTGCCCGCACCCGCTAGGGGTCGGCGTCCGTCCGCCCCTCAGCAGAAGCCCCCAAATACGCGTAGTATAGACACGAAGCAACCCAACCGAGGAGCACCGTGAAGCGCTTTACCGATCTCGCCCAGATCCCCGCCGACTTCGGCCCCACCGTGGTCACCATCGGCAACTTCGATGGCGTACACATCGGCCACCAAAAAGTGCTCTCCACCCTGGTCAATACTGCCCGGGTTCACGGACTGTCCTCCGTTGCGGTTTCTTTCGACCCCCACCCCGCCCGTGTCCACGGGCCCGCGGGGGTGCACATTGAAATTATGGGGCAGGACGGCCGCCAGCAGATTCTTGCCGACCTCGGCGTCGACTACTATCTGCTCCTGCACTACAACCTTGCCTTTGCCGCTCAAACCCCCGAAGAATTCGTCAAACGTACTTTCGTTGACGCTCTCAAGGCCAAGTTCGTGGTTATTGGCGATGACGTGCGCTTTGGCACCAAGAACTCCGGCGACCTGAACACCATGAAAGAACTCGGCCACAAGTACGGCTTTGAGGTGCTGGTGGTTGAAGACCTGCTGGCCCACGATGATCGCCGCTGCTCATCCACCTCTATCCGCCAGCTCCTAGCTGAGGGTAGGGTCGCTGACGCTGCCTCAATTCTGGGCCGCAACCACTATATGAGCGGCGAAGTGGTGCACGGAGCTGCCCGCGGCCGCGAACTGGGCTTCCCCACCGCCAATATGGATGTTGACTCGGTCGGCCTGGTTCCCGGCGACGGAGTGTACGCAGGCTGGCTGATGGACGAGGCAGGCACCCGCCACCCCGTAGCTGTCTCGGTAGGCACTAACCCCACCTTCGAGGGCATCACCACCCGCCAGGTCGAAGCCCACGTAATCGGCCGCCCCCAAGAGAAGGTGGAAGACTTCAACCTCTACGGGCAACACGTCACCCTCGAATTCGTTGACTACCTGCGCGGCATGGTTGCCTACACCGGCGTTGAGGCGCTGATCGAGCAGATGCACACCGACGTTCAACAGGCTAAAACCATCCTCGGCATCAGCTAGAGTACAGAGAAAAGTTCCCGGAATAAGAACTCTTATTCCGGGAACTTTTCTATGAGAGATGATGGGCGCGGCAGGCTCATACTCACTTACCTTGCTGGGCTAAGAGGAAGGTGCGCGGCAGGCTCACGCTCGCTTACCTTGCTGGGCTGAGAGGAGGGGGTACGTGCTACAAGCCGACGTGGACCGGGGCTGGCGGTGAATCGCGACGAGCCCTCCAGGGCGAGATGCGAGAGCGGTTGTCGGCGGAGCACGTGCCCCTCCTCTGTCTCTTCCTACATCTCTTCGTGAGTATTCGGGTCAAAGCCACGGCCTACGCCTGCTTCGAGCGCATCGATGCGGGCGACCTGCTCCTCGGTGAGTTCCCAGTCGAACACCGCCAGGTTCTCTTCCATGCGCAGGGCCTGAGAACTCTTGGGCAGGGGCACCAGGTTCTTCTGGACCTCCCAGCGCAGGATAACCTGCGCTACGGTCTTACCGGCCTCAGCGGCGATAGTTTCGAGGGCAGCGTCCTTAAGCAGGTCGGTCTTGCGGCCCAGGGGCGACCAGCACTGGGTCAAAATGGCGTGGTTGAAGTTGTAAGCGGCCCAGTCCTGCTTTTGGGAGTAGGGGTGCAGCTCAATCTGGTTGATGGCCGGGGTGATGCCAGTTTCTTCAATCAGACGGTCGATGTGCTCGGGCAGGAAGTTGGATACACCAATGGACTTGACCAGCCCTTCTTCCTGGGCTTTGATAAGTGCCCGCCAGGTATCGACGTAGAGGCCCTGGGAGGGGTTAGGCCAGTGGATCAGGTAGGCATCCAGGTAGTCAAAACCCATACGGCTCAGGGTGCCTTCGAGGGAGCGCAGGGCGGCATCGTAGCCGTGGTCGCGCCCCGGCAGCTTGGACTGCACGAAGATTTCATCGCGCGGGGTGCCTGAGCGCAGCACGCCGCGGGCAACGCCCACTTCGTTCTCGTAGTTCACCGCAGTGTCGATCAGGCGGTAGCCGCGAGCGATGGCTTCAGAGACAGCAATCTCGGCATCTACGTTATTGAGCGGGTAGGTACCTAGCCCTAAGGGAGGGATAGAGGTGCCGTCGCGCAGGGTATGGTTTTGCATTGGTTTTCCTCTCGGGTGGAGTGGTGCGGACGCGGGCTAGCGGCTAATCAGATCGAGCACCAGGGTGGCGCTTCGTTCGGCCACGATGGGGGCGTCCATGTGGAAGTCCTGGTCGGCAGCCGGACCGCAGAGGTCAGAGATACCGCGCACTGCAATGAAGGGCAGGGAACGGCTGGAGCTAATCTGGGCCAGGGAAGTGGTTTCCATGTCGGTAGACAGTGCCTGGGGGAAGAGCTGGCGGGTGTCTTTGACGTTGTGGGCGGTGACGAAGGAACCGCCGGCCAACATCTGCCCAAAGAGGGGGCTGCCCTCACCGGTGTAGGCTGCGGCTGCTGCCCGGGCCTTCTCAACCAGCACCGGGTCGGTGGCGTATGTGGCGGGCATGCCGGGAACCTGCCCGAACTCGTAGCCGAAGGCGGTGGCGTCCGCGTCCGTGTAGGTGTAGTCGGTGCCGATAGCCAGGTCGCCCACATTCACGTCGGCACGCAGGCCGCCAGCGGTACCGGCAGACACAATGACGCGCGGGGTGGGCACCAGGGCCAGGGCAGCAGTCAGGGCGCTAGCGGCATTGACCAGGCCAATCTTGGAGCGCACCAGCAGAATCTTCAACTCGTCAGTACCGGTGGCAAGCACCCGGGGGTAGAAGACAGCCTCACCCAGGGCATAGCCCTCACCGACCGGTTCGGTCTTGCTCAGGAATGGAGCGGCTTCTTCATCCATGGCTACCTGCACGATAGCGGCGTTCTCAAAGCCAGAGGGGAGCGCAAAAGCCGACATTAGGCCATCACCTGCTCCCACTCGTCCTTCTTCTCCACAAAAGCACGAACCGCAGCCTGGGCCTCATCCAAGGAGTGGTTAGCGCCCCAGCCGCACTGCACCTCGTTCGCTGCCGGAACCTCATCGGCCTCCAGCAGGTCATTCATGGTGGCTTCAAGAACCTGCATGAAATCGGCAGGCTCAAGACCTAGGGTCAGGGCGTAGAAACCGGTCTGGCAACCCATGGGGGAGAAGTCGATGAGAGCGTCGGTGTGATTGCGCATGTGGTGGGCGGTCATGTGCTCAATCGAGTGAACCGCCTTCATGCCCAGGTGCCCCTTGTTTGGCTGGGTGAAACGCACATCGTACTTAATCAGGACGTCCCCGCCCGGCAGGGTCTTGCGGTCGGCTACACGCACGTAGGGGGCCGCCACAGCGGTATGATCCAGGTCGAAAGACTCAACGTTTGTCTTCTGCTTCTCAAAATTCTCAGTGATTTGCATGCTTACTATTCTCCCAGGCTCAGGGCACAAGCGCTAGCTGCGGAGTAATCTACTCACTATAGGCTGATTTGAACTAGCTCAACCCAACCCCAGCTCACACCGGCTAGACCGTTGGCGCGGCTAAGGCGCCCCTGAAAGCCGACGTGGAACGGGGCTGGCGGTGAATCACGGCGAGCCCTCCAGGGCGAGACGTGAGAGCGGTTGTCGGCGCAGGGGCGCCTTTCGCGCCCTTTACCTAACCAAGAAGATTGTGGAGTGTAAACCATGAACGTACTGATTCCCACCGCTGCTGCCTCAGCCGGCCTCATGGGCGGCTACAAGGTTGCCCGTGTTACTAACGTCCGCGCCCTGGGCGGAGTAGCCCTAGCCGCCGGCGGTGCCACAGCCTTTGCCGGTTGGCAGAAGAATGCCGGAACCGGCACCGCTGCCGCCCTCACCGCCGTCTACCTGGGGGCCTTCGGCTACTCCCACGCCCTGCACAAGAAAATCGGCCCCTGGCCCGCCGTCTGCGCTGTCACCGGTGCTACTGCGCTCGCCTCGCTGGCCTTTGGGCGGGAAAAGAAGTAAACCGGGCAGGTGAGCAAGCTACCACCGGGGCCTCTCTTCCCGGTAGCTGGCTTGTACTGTAGAGTTGACTATGCATGTGACTGCAGTCCGTGGCAGTTACCTGCAGCGGCCAAGCCGCCCACCGGCGTCCTTGGCTCTCCACCCGGCAGCAAAAATGTTGACCGGGCCGCACACGGCACTAACTCTAGGAGTTAACCCATGGCTCTTGATCCCAAGATCAAGCAGGAAATCATGAAGGAATACGCAACCCACGAAGGTGACACCGGTTCACCCGAGGTTCAGGTTGCAGTTCTGACTCGTCGTATCACCGACCTGACCGAACACCTCAAGTTCCACAAGCACGACCACCACTCACGTCGTGGTCTGATGATTCTCGTTGGTCGCCGCCGCAACCTGCTCGGCTACCTCAAGAGCGTCGACATCGAGCGTTACCGCGCCCTCATCGAGCGTCTCGGTATCCGCCGATAACACCAGGTTTGTGAGCGTGAGGGCGACACCCCAAGCTACGCATTCGGCTGCCTTGCCGGGAGCCCGTGGCTGACGGTGACGCCCTCACCCACACCTACCACCCCAGAATAGAACTAAGTCGCCGCGTGCTTTGACGGTCCTCGGTAGCGGTTTACAGAAAGCCCCACAGGCGGGGTCTGTGAGCCTCAATCGATGACCGAAGGCGCGGCGCAGACAAGAGAAATGGAGGAACCTTGGAAGGTCCCGAAATTCAGTTTGCAGAAGCAATCATTGACAACGGTAAGTTCGGTAAGCGCGTAGTACGCTTCGAAACCGGCCGCCTGGCCAAGCAGGCCGCAGGCTCTGCCCTGGTCACCATCGACGACGACACCACCTTGCTCTCCGCCACCGCAATTGGTAAGAGCCCCCGTGACGGCTTCGACTTCTTCCCCCTGACCGTAGACGTTGAAGAGCGCATGTACGCAGCCGGTAAGATCCCCGGCTCCTTCTTCCGCCGTGAAGGCCGCCCCTCAACCGAAGCGATCCTGGCTGCGCGTCTGATTGACCGCCCCCTGCGTCCTGCCTTCAAGAAGGGTATCCGCAACGAGGTGCAGGTCGTAGTCACCGTGCTCACCATCGAGCCCGACGAAATCTACAACACCGTCGCAATCAACGCGGCATCTTGCTCCACCACTCTGTCAGGCGCCCCCTTCGCTGGCCCCGTCGGCGGCGTCCGCGTCGCCCTAATCGACGGCCAGTGGGTTGCCTTCCCCAAGCACTCCCAGCTTGAGAACGCTGTCTTCGACATGGCTGTAGCCGGTCGCGTTGTGACCAAGGCTGACGGCACCGAAGACGTCGCCATCATGATGGTTGAGGCGGAAGCTACCGATAACTCCTGGAAGCTCATCAAGGAAGACGGCGCCACCGCACCTACCGAAGAAGTTGTTGCTGAAGGCCTCGAAGCCGCTAAGCCCTTCATCGCTGCCCTCTGCAAGGCCCAGGCTGACCTGGCTGAGCGCGCTGGCAAGCCCGCCCTAGAACTGCCCATCTTCGGTGAACGCGCCGCAGAAATCGACGAAGCAGTCAAGGCTTTCGAGCCCAAGATTGTTGAGGTCTACTCCATCGCCGGTAAGCAGGACCGCGAAACCGCGTCCGCTGACCTACAGCAGGAAATCGTTGAAACCCTGGTCGCAGAAGGCAAGGAATTCGAGGGCCGCGAAGACGAAGTCAACGCAGCCTTCAACGCCCTGACCAAGCACGTTGTGCGTCAGCGCATCCTCACCGACCAGGTTCGCATTGACGGCCGCGGCCTAACCGACATCCGCCAGCTCACCGCTGAGGTTGAGGTTCTGCCCCGCGTCCACGGCTCCGCTATCTTCGAGCGCGGCGAAACCCAGATCATGGGCGTCACCACCCTCAACATGCTCAAGATGGAGCAGCAGCTGGACTCCCTCTACCCGGTCAAGTCCAAGCGCTACATCCACCACTACAACTTCCCGCCCTACTCAACCGGTGAAACCGGTCGCGTTGGCTCACCCAAGCGCCGCGAAATCGGTCACGGTGCTCTCGCCGAGCGCGCGATTACCCCGATTCTGCCCTCACGCGAGGAATTCCCCTACGCAATCCGCCAGGTTTCAGAGGCCCTGGGCTCCAACGGTTCAACCTCCATGGGTTCCGTTTGTGCCTCAACCCTCTCCCTGCTGAACGCCGGTGTGCCCCTGCGCGCCCCCGTCGCCGGTATCGCCATGGGTCTTGTCTCTGACGAGGTCAACGGTGAAACCCGTTACGCAGCCCTGACCGATATTCTCGGTGCTGAGGACGCCCTGGGCGATATGGACTTCAAGGTCGCAGGTACCTCCGAGTTCGTCACCGCTATCCAGCTGGACACCAAGCTCGACGGTATCCCCGCCTCCGTCCTGGCAGGCGCCCTGACCCAGGCTCGTGAAGCCCGCCTGCACATCCTCGAGGTCATCAATGCCGCTATTGACGCGCCCGACGAGATGAGCGACTACGCACCCCGCGTGATCTCAGTCCAGGTTCCCGTCGCTAAGATCGGTGAGGTCATCGGCCCCAAAGGCAAGATGATCAACCAGATCCAGGAAGACACCGGTACTGACATCTCCATCGAGGACGACGGCACCGTCTACATCGGCGCTACCGACGGCCCCTCCGCAGAGGCAGCCCGCGCAGCAATCAACGCGATTGCTAACCCGCAGGTTCCCGAGGTCGGCGAACGCTACCTGGGTACCGTCGTGAAGACCACCACCTTCGGTGCCTTCGTCTCACTGACCCCCGGTAAGGACGGCCTGCTGCACATCTCCGAGCTGCGCAAGCTCAACGATGGCAAGCGCGTAGACGACGTTGAGGACGTGGTCGGCGTAGGCCAGAAGGTCCAGGTCGAGATCTCCAAGATTGACGACCGCGGCAAGCTGTCACTGGTACCCGTTGTAGCCGAAGGTGAAGAGAGCGGCGAGGAAGAGTAACTAAGCTCTGCCAAGATAAAGAGGGGAGTTTCTTTAGGAGGAAGCTACCCTCTTTCTCTTATATGGAAAATTTATGTCTAATATTTATAGGCAAATTTAATGTAGATGGAAATCATAACCCTTAACAGGTTCGGTTCGGCCCTGTGGGCAATAAACTTTTATGAGTACATGTTGCGGACTATCGGTCCCTTCATAATGCAGGATCACTCGCGAATTTCTCTGAATTGAAAAAATATTGTGCTTGTAGCAAGGGAGGCTGGAAATCCTTGCAGAAGATACAAATTCAGTTTGGGGAACAAAGAAAGACTAGGGAATATGCGTATTTCAGTTGTAGGTTGTGGATACTTGGGAGCTGTACACGCAGCTGCTATGGCATCACTTGGTCATGATGTAGTTGGTATCGACGTCATGCAGGATAAGGTCGATGCCCTTAATACCGGCTTTGCTTCAATCTATGAGCCCGGGTTGGATGAATTGCTTCAGCAGGGAATTAAGTCGGGAAAACTGAAATTCACCACTGATTTTTCAGAAGCGCAGGATGCTGAAGCTCATTTCATTGGTGTTGGCACCCCTCAGAAAAAGGATGGCGCTGGAGCGGATCTTTCTTACCTCTATTCTGCTGTCGAAGCACTGATTCCTTACCTCAATGAGGGCGACGTAGTCATCGGTAAGTCCACAGTGCCGGTCGGAACGGCCCAGGATCTTGCCGAATACGATGCCTTCCGTCAGACCGGTGCAATTTTAGCGTGGAACCCGGAGTTCCTGCGTGAGGGGCACGCAATTAAAGATACCGTTAGCCCTGATCGTCTGGTGTATGGCCTACCTGCTGGCGATGATGCTTCTTCTCGTGCAAAAGACGTTCTCGACACTGTTTACGCATCTATCCTTGAACGTGATACTCCTTTGATTGTCACTGACTTTCCTACTGCTGAACTTGTTAAAGTATCTGCGAACGCTTTCCTGGCGACCAAAATTAGCTTTATCAATGCAGTAGCACAGGTTGCAGATAAGACCGGCGCAAACGTAACCGAGCTGGCTGACGCTATCGGCTTGGACGACCGTATCGGGCGGAAGTTCCTCAATGCTGGAGTCGGTTTTGGCGGAGGATGCCTGCCGAAGGATATCCGTGCTTTTAAAGCACGAGCAGAAGAACTGGGTGTTGAAGACGTACTTAACCTGATGACTGCAGTTGACGATATTAATCTTCGTCAGCGTCGTAATATCATCGAGCAGGTCCAGCGCCTTTTCCCCACTCCTGCCGGAACTCGGGTTGCAGTTCTTGGTCTCGCCTTCAAGCCCGAGAGCGATGACCTGCGAGACTCGCCCGCCCTTGACGTAGCTACAGCTCTACAAAAATTAGGTTATGAGGTTGTTGCCACCGACCCGAAGGCTGCGGAAAAGGCTCGTGCTATTAATCCTGACCTGCAGTACGTCAGCTCTATGGACGAGGCACTCGAAGGCGCGCATATAGCTATCTTGCTGACTGAATGGAAGCAGTTTACACAGGCAGAACCTACAAAGGCTCAGCACGATACTTCTGTTGTGATTGATGGACGTAACTCCCTGGATAGCGCAGCGTGGGAAAACAGCGGATGGAAGTATATGGGAGTAGGTCGCCGATAAATTATGGCAAAGCATTTAGCGAGAAAAAAGGCAAGTCGTCTACAAGCAGTGATGTATTCGGTTGCGGGCCAAGCAATCGGACCGCTCGCGGGGTTCCTGACTGCGCCTATTCTCGCCCATGCTTTGGGCGTGACTGGACGTGGTGAAGCCACAGCAGCTACAGCACCCCTAGTGTTGGGTGTAGCTGTTCTCACCATGGGACTTCCAGAGGCAACTACTTATTTTGTTGCTAGGCACCAGAAGTTCGCATTATCTGTGCTCAATAAGAGCTTGTTGCTGATTATTATACCGGCTGTTTTAGGTACATTAGGCTTCATCGCCCTTGGCCCGTATTTCGCTGGCTACAATAATGAACTTGTTCAGATAATGTTCTACTGCACACTTATGTTGTTGCCTTCATTATGGGTAGGCGTGCTTAGAGGGGCGGCTTTTGGTCTTCAAAAATTTAGTTTGATTGCTGCAGAGCGTACCTTAACTTCATTGAGCAAACTTGGCCTGATTGCTGTTTTTGCTCTAACTGGTCATCTCAATGTCCTTACAGCTTCTTTAATTATAGGTGTAACAGTATTTTTAGGAGGAATACTGTATCTACCCTTAATGTTCCAGAAGCCTCATACAGATGAAGAATCAAGCTCACTTGAAGATGTTCGGATGCGATTGATTCTTCAGTACGGATTGCGGCAATGGTTCGGATCTTTAGCTGGTGTTTTGCTTTCACGTTTGGACCAGCTACTTATGACTCCTCTTTCTTCATCATATGAACTCGGTTTGTATGTTGTTGCGGTAGCAATTGGAGATCTTGTACTGGTTGTAAATAACGCCTTACGCGAGGTTGTTTTTTCTACCGAGTCGAAGGCACCTCAGGGCGAGCGAATAGCATTAGCTGCACGAGTTTCTAATATGGCAGCAGCCGTTACCGGGTCTTGCGCAATCGTTATCGGTATCTGGATGATTCCGATTCTGTTTGGCGAGGAATTCGCCCCGGCATGGATTGTTACCGTAATTTTGATTGTAGCTGCTGTTATGGGCAATCCGGGGTCTTTGGCCGGTGTTGGTCTCTCGGCAGCAGGCCGTCCTGAGCTCCGTAGCTGGTCCTTAGTTGCTGGTTGCATCGTTAACCTTCTTCTGATGTTGTGGTTTGTACCGCAGCATGGTGCAGTAGGTGCAGCCTTTGCAACAATGGGAGGTAGCGTCACAGCTGCTAGCGGTAATCTACTCTTCACACGCAAGGTATTAGGGACAAAAATGAGTGATTTTATTGTTCCTCGAAGAGAAGACATAACGATGATCAACGCACTCGTAAAGCGAATAATAAGGAAATAGAGAATGACATCTTCTGAGAAAAAGACAGTAGCACTGTGGAAAAGACGTCTTCTGCCCGGCACAGAAACTTTTATTCGTAACCAGCAAGATGCTTACTCTCGATATGCTGCGGTAGCAATTGGGTCACAAAGGCAGAAATCACCATTAGCGAGAGAAAGCGATATGCTTTTATACGAAAATGGTGGAATACTAGGAAAAGTTAAAGCGAAAATTTTGTCTGTCTGTGGGTATTCCAGAGAACTTTCTTCTCTCTTAGAGAATGAATCTATTGATATCGTCCATGCACATTTTGCACCAGAGGGTTTTTCAATTTCTCGTGCCTGTAAAAGACTAGGTATTCCTCTAGTTGTTTCTTTTCATGGGCATGATATCAATGAGGCCCCGTATATACCTGGTTGGCGTGGAAAACGATACCGGAGAAGGCTAAAGAAGCTTTTTAAAGAAGCTGACGCTTTTATCGCTATTTCTGAAGCACTACGTGAAAGAGCTGTGAATCTGGGGTGCCCACCAGAAAAGATTCAGGTAAAATACACAGGCATTCCTATCACAGGTACTGAAAATACAGGTTCAGAATCTGTTGAGAAGTATTGGGATGTTATCTTTGTTGGGAGATTCATCGACATTAAGGGGCCGCTGCATGTTATCCAAGCTGCTTCGAAAGCGCAAGAAGCCCTAGGCAAACCTGTGAAATTAGCAATGATTGGCTCAGGTCCCTTACTCGAAGAAGCACAGACCTTAGCAACTCAGCTTGATGTTTGCGTGGAGTTTATGGGCCACCAGGCGCCTCCAGAAGTAGCAAGAGAACTTCAAAGAAGCAGAGTTTTCTGTGCACCATCTATGAGTATTAAACCAAATCAGCTTGAAGGATTTGGGATGGTTTACTTAGAAGCAGCTCTCGCCTCAGTACCAGTCAACGCGTATGCTTACGGGGGAGTACAGGAAGCTGTTGCCCATGAAGAATCCGGCCTATTAGCCAGAGAAGGCGATGTAGAAGAACTAGCCTGTAATCTTACTCGTCTACTAGCGGATCCTGATGAAGCTCAGCGGATGGGACTTGCAGGGAAAAAACGGGCCATAGAACTATTTTCTATGACCCGTTGTATTGCTGAGATTGAGTTGTTCTATGATGAGGTGCTAGCTCGTTAATTCCATGAGTTTGCTTTCAAGTAGGGGAAGAGTTTGTTCATCGGTAAAACGACGAGCATTCTCTACCCCTGCTTTTCTAATCTCAAGAGATTCTTCGGGATGAGAAATAATCCATTCGAGAGCAGCTGCTAGATCTTGTGCATCGCCCGGAGTTGTAAGGAATCCGTTGACTTTATCCGTTATGATTTCGGTGGCGCCTCCATGATTCGTACCTATCGTGACGAGGCCTGCAGAAGATCCCTGCACTAGAATTTGCCCGAAAGGCTCGGGGTCTGTTGATGCTGAGACTAACACATCATGGGTTGAGAGCACCGAGGATACATCAGATACATTTCCAATAAGCTTAATAGCGCCGTTTGACTCAGCTGCAATCCTTTCTAGCCTCTGAGAGTATTCAGGTTCCCCAAAAAGATTACCGCCAGCTACAGTGAGTTCAACGGCTCGGGTTTCAGCGCGGCTGTTGGTAAGGTTGACGGCTTCCATGATAACGTGGACGCCTTTCCAGGGGCTTAGTCGGCTTAGAGATAGTACCCGTAGGGGATGGTGGATTCCTGGGTAACTTGTAGCCAGGGTAGCTTCTGAGCGACCGGATACTGTGTAAACTACCCTGCCGAGACGTTCTTGTGGTGCAGAAGTTAAGGTTCGTAGGGAGTACTCGCTGTTTGAAAGGAAGCCCTTGGTAGAAGGATATGCGAAGTACTTCAGAAACGACTTTTTGGCCCACGAGGCCTCAAATGGATAGGCCTCTTGTCTGAGATAATCAATTACCCGATGACGAGCTGCAGGTACAAGACTGAGATGCAGAAAAGCGCTGAGACTATTCGCTACGATGAAATTATTAGATTCTTTTAGCAGTTTATTGAGTTCAAGTACTCTTTGAGGAAGCGAGGCAGCAGATAGAACCGTTACTCGGGTATGGGGCGCTAAAGCAGCAATTTCACTGAGTTTTCCGTGTTCGAAAACTATGAGATGAATTGGAAGAGTACGATTTTTCCAGGATATATATCGTGATAGAGCTAGCTGTCCACCACCTAGATTTGAAGAATGATCAACAAATATTACTTCTTGCTTCATAGAAGATTATCCTTTGAGTGCTTTCTTATAAACTTCAAAAGTCTCTTCAGCAGTTTTCTGCCAGGAGTAAGATTCTAGTAGCTTGCGGCCCTTCAGCACTAAATCTTGTCGAAGCTGAGAGTCTTCAACGATAGCGTCAAGAAGCAAGGCAAGCTCATCTGAATTTGAAGGGTCGAAGTATAAAGCAGCATCTTTATAAACTTCGGGTAGACAAGTTGCGTTAGATGAAATAACTGGCAAGCCATGAGACATAGCCTCTAACCCGGGTAGGCCGAAGCCCTCCATAAAGGAGGGGAAAACATAAGCGGTGGCTGCTTCATAAAGAGCATCTCTTTGAGCATCGGAGATATAACCAGTAAAAATGATGTTCTTTAGGTTATTTTCCGCAAAAATTTCTTTTAGCTGCTGGCCTGCTTCGTCTAGGCGGCCTACTAAAACCAGTTTTAAATCTGGGTGTTTCTCCAAAATTTTATTGACCGCTATACCGAGGGTCTCTACATTCTTGTAGGAAAAGAAATTACCTACATAAAGGACAAATGGGGAGTTTGGGACTATTGAACTGTCAGCTACCCCAGTGGAAGCTTCAGGATCAGCTGCTAAATATGTCACAGTTAACTTATTGTTAGGAATTTTTGCAAACTGGATGACGTCATCTGCTGAGTATTTGCTAGGTACGATTATATGTTTTGCTGTTTTGATTGAGGAGTAAAAAACGAATTTAGCTGCTAACTGCTTTACCCTGAAGATAAAATAATTTTTTGCAGGATTTCTCCACTTTAGAAGAGTTAGGTCGTGGAAAGTAGCAACTTTATTTCCTCGATAGAGGGCGGGCTGCTGTTGCATACAAAAATGCACCAAGTCATACTTTTCACGGTTGAGTTGCTTCAAAAAACCTATCTGTTCCGCAAAAGTGAAATCACGATACTCTGCCTCCACGGCACGAAAGTTAGGCGCTGAAGGCGACCATTTTTCTAAATCATCAGACCTAAGCAAAACATCAAACTCATAGCCGGTGGTATCTAACTGCTGTAGATACTTAAGAAGGTAACGTGCATAGGTGCCGGTAGATTTGCTGAGGATTCTTGCATCAATAGCAATCCGTGCAGGAGAATGGGACATATTATGCTAAATAGCTTTCTGAGTAATAAAGTTTCTAATAGAAGCTACAGCGTCCAACCAGGTCCACTGACGGGTAACTTCTGTTGATTTATCAATAGTTTTGGTCTTTGAAATAGCCTCTTCAAGCTTGAGACTTAAAGACGTCGGCTCTGGTTGAGCGACATACAAATCATCAAAGATAGTCTGCATACCGCTATCTTCGGTTACGACCGTAGGAATACCGAAGTATTCCGCCTCTGCTGCAGGCAACCCGAAACCTTCATCGCTAGAAGCCATGACGAGGACAGATGAATTCTTGATAAGATTTTGATATTCAGAATCTGAAACAAATCCAGGGAAGTGAACCTTACTGGCTATATGTAATTCTTCGGTTAACTTGCGCAAATCATCTGCATAGGAACCTCGAGCTCCTAAAATAACTAGTTTATAAAAATCGTGTTGCTTCGAAATTGAAGCAAAAGCCTCCATGGTGAGTTCAGGCCTTTTATTATTATGGTGTCCAAAAGTGATAACATAAGGCGCTTCGATGATAGGTTGAACATCACCCTCCCACCGGCGTGCATGGTCGCGACCATTTTCTACAACCACTGAGTATGATTTAGGAGCGATGGAGATAGTTTCTTCCATAGTTTTTTGTGAAATACAGAAATTTATGCCAGCAGTTTTTGCTGATATTTCCCATAACTTTCTATAAATTTTATTAATTCTAGAAAATTCTCCGGGGTTCTTTAGATGCCGCCAGTCATGCTGAAAACTTGCTGACTTCCTTGAGCTGATGAGTGGGCTAACAATTGGAGAAAGCGAAACAACAAAATCAGCCTTTACTTTTCGTGCTACTAGATAGCTACCGAGAATTTGACCTGGTGCCCTTTGCAGAATGGATTCATTCTTCCATTCAATGACATTAACCTTGCTTTGGTTTTTAAGATATCTAGCTAAAGATGGTCCAGTGAGGACAAAAATTTCGTCCTGAGGAAAAGCTTCTTCCCAGGTAAGTATGATTTCTCGAGCATGGAGAGTCATACCGCCTGCAAATTCAGTTGCGGCAAGGGCGTCGATTAGAATTCTCATCTATTTTGTGTATTCCAACTTATCTGTAGAAATAATTTCATAGGGTTGCTCACCAGCAGGCTCTTTTACAAGTAAGAGCGGGTATCGCATATAAAACTTGCTGAGGGAATCAAGTTCGAGCTTCCAAGAACGGAAGAAATTTTTATTAAATTTAGCAGTTGCTCGTGCCCAACCGTGAGTCCACTGGTGATCACCTACAACGTATGAATTAATGCCCTGCTTGCGGGCTCGCAGACAGAGATCAGTGTCCTCATAGTAGACAAAGAAATGTTCGTCCCAAGGCCCTAGCTTCAAAAAATTTTCTCTGGTTGAGGCAACTACTGCGCCGATAAACCAAGGCACCTGTGCCATTTCTCCGGGGTTGGCGAATATTCTGTACTTACCGTCTACTCGTTGGGGAGCTAAGCGGTTGAGAACTTTGTGGGCCATAACAGGCCATCCTCGACCGTTGGGCTGCAGAGAGCCATCACTGTTAATGAGCTGGGGGGAAACCAAGCCTTGTGTTTCATTGATGATTTGGGCTAAACCATCAAGTGAACCGTAGTCAACAGCTACATCGGGGTTTACAAAAGCAACGTATTCAGAAGTGGAAGCAGCAAATCCTAGATTGTTGGCGCCGCCAAACCCAAGGTTTGTTGAGCTTTCGATGACATCTGCCCCGAGACTGCGCGCAACTTCGACACTGTTGTCTGAGGAGTTGTTGTCAACCACAATCCAACGAAGGGACGAAGTGGGATCGAATCGTGACCAGAATCGGGGGAGGACTTCTGCACTGTTATAAGTGACAGTAACTAGCGTCCAGCTAGTCATATTTGTATTCATGCGAGGTCTTAACTCTCTCGGACAGTAAGAATTATAAGTGTTTTCAGCTGAAGCATACTCTACCTGCTGCCATAACCGGAGAGGAACAAAAATAGATTCTCATCATGTAGGAAAAATCCATACCTGATGGTGGTGTGGGGCTTAAGCTTTCAGCTAGGGTGCCCTATCTACTGGCCAGCTCTTCGAAAACTTGGTCTTTAGTCTCTGTCGACGTGATGAAGACCCCTCGTCTGTTGGCATGATGATGGTTACTAGAGGCAGACTTTCACTTCTTGAAAAGCTATGATTGCAAAGAAATTGATACTTGATTGTGTCGTGCTTGGTACAGCTTCACTCGCACCTAACACACGCACCCCCAACTGAGGATAAAGATGTCTCCTGACTATTACTTGAAACTGATTCGGCGTTATTGGCTGATTTTGATTGTCGGCCTTCTGCTAGGCACCGCTGCAGGTCTTGGCGCTGGTCTTGTTCAGCCTAAGGTCTACACTGCTAACTCCTCAGGGTTCCTAAACACATCAACAGAGACTGCAACGAACAGTTCAAATTCAGTTGCTCTTGCATCTGCTGCTGATACCTATGCAAAATCTCGCGCCCAGTCGTACGCGGACCTAGGGCAGACTCGTGTTGTTGCTGATGCAGTTATTCAAGAATTAGGGCTAACTGGTAGCGCTGAAGGCCTTGTCGGCAATGTACAGGTGACTGTTCCCTCGGATACCGTAACTATTCAGGTGTCTGCAAAAGCTAGCGACCCACAGCTGGCCAGCGATATTGCTAATGCCTGGATTAGTGCTATGGCGAATGAAATTCGTAAACTCGAAACTGGTGGTTCTAGTACTGCGGCTCCTACGGTTCAGCTAACTCCTATGGAATCTGCGGTTATTCCGACATCTCCAAGCTCACCGAATCTTCCTCTATTCTCTTCCATTGGTGGTCTGACTGGGCTCATCTTAGCTTTTGTATTTGCGCTTTTGAAGGGGCAGTACGATAAGCGAATTCGGTCAACAGCAGATGTTGAAGCGATTACTGACCATCCCATTGTAGGTAAGCTTCCTATGGAAAAGAGCCTTACGGAGAGCGAATCACGTCTTTCTCCTGATGCAAAGGCTACCCACGATGTTCGCGTCCGCGGTAGTGTTCAGCTCCTTAATGAGTCGTTGCGTGAGCTACGTACTAACCTGGAATTCTTGGATGTAGACAATCCTCCTCGTTCTATTGTCGTGACCTCTGCTTTGCCGGGCGATGGTAAATCTACGGTTGCAGCCAATCTTGCAACGATGATTGCACAGTCGGGTAAGCAGGTTGTTCTGATTGATGGTGACTTGAGAAAACCTACTGTTGCGGACTCCTTTAATATTCCGGGCGAAATTGGTCTAACGGATGTTTTGGCGGGTCGAGTTGAGCTTGAAAATGCGGTGCATCGTTGGGCTCAAGAAGTTGATATGTTTATTCTTCCGTCCGGCAGCATTCCGCCGAACCCTGCTGAGCTTCTTGCATCGAAGACTATGCGGGACTTGGTGACATCGCTGACTGAAGAGGGTGTTGTGGTAGTTATTGATGCTCCGCCTGTTCTTCCTGTTACTGATGCGTCAATCCTGGCAGCGCATTTCGATGGTGCGCTTGTTGTTGCTTCTGCAAACGTGACCCGAACAGATTCCTTGGAGCAGGCTCTGAATAAGATTGATTCAGTTCAGGGGCGTGTACTGGGGTTGGTGCTTAACCGCGTACCCACTAAGGGCTTTGACCGACATGCTTACGGTTACTACGGCAACAGCTACTACTACCAGAAAGATGTCTCTGAAAAGACTGGTAAAAATAAAAGTAAATAGGTAGGAAGTAGGCCATGAGCTTTAAAACACAAGCTCGGAAAATTTTCAGTCATCCGTCAACGGTACCTGCTGATGATGCACAAGGTAGTTCTATTAAAATAGCCTTTGTTTGCACAGCAAATATTTGTCGATCGGCTTATGCGCATCATGGCCTACAGCAGCTACTTAGCCAGGAACCGAAGCTTCAATCAACAAATATCGAAGTTTCAAGCGCCGGGCTACTTGCTCTAACCGGTGAACCAATTGAACGCCAGATGTTTGATATTTTCAATGAGAAATACAAAGTTCATCAGGTTAATCATTCAGCTATGCAACTAAGCGAATCTTATTGTAAAGTTCAAGATTTAATTCTAGTGATGACAGCTGATCATAGAAGGAAGCTTTTGCGTGATAACCCATCTATGTTTACTAAAGTATTTTTATTCTCAGAGTTCGTGAGTCTTGCTGAAACTATAGACGATAAATATATCAATAACCGGGGAATAAGTAACTTGGTGCAGGGAGTCCACAACTCAAGGGGACAAGGTATTTCTGTAGCTGATGTTGATGATCCGTACAAGAGGTCAGAAAATACCTATAGAAGAGTCTGTAACGAAATCGATGATTTGCTGATGAGGCTTGTTGGCATACTCAGTAAAATCTGATCTTAACTAAGGAAAACAATGGTAACGACAGCTCTTTTGGTTGTAATCTCAGCGATAGTAGCATTTGCTTTGAGAAGTAGACCGCTTGGCGCAGTAGGCTTTGTGCTCGCTTCTTATGTGCTAGTGCCACTGGTGGCTGGTGATATTACTATTCTGTTCCGCCCAGGCGATTACGCGTTTTTGGCAACGTTTGTAGTTTTCTTAACGAAGTATAAAGATAGATTTTTCTTGGAGTTGAAAAGTCACCCCTTACTAAACTTCTTAGTGTGTGTTGTGGCATTGTATAGTGTGGTAGCACGTGTCATTGGTGTAGGAGGGTTTCGCTCCTCAATTATTACTGTGTTGCATGTAGTTGTGTTCCCATACCTGGTTTACTTAATCGTATGTGCCTCCTTGAAAATGAAGGATAATCACTATAAACCGTTGCTTTGGGTTCTTGTGCCCTTGATGCTGTTTCAGCTTCTCCTTGGTTGGTTCCAGTATCAAACGGGAGACGCTATATTTTGGGAAAGTAAGCTTTCTGAGCAATGGTGGTGGGGAAGTGGATTTGAGGTAACTCAGCCTATGGGGACTTTTGGTCACTGGATTCCCTACGCAATGTTCCTATCTCTTGCTCTCGGAATTAGTACTCTTGTTAAGAGCAGGGTTATCTGGTTTTCCCTCATCATCGGAACTCTTTACATTTTGACATTGACCGCTGCCCGGTCAGGCCTAATTGCATTTGCACTAGTTATTTTTGCAGTTATAATTCGCGAACTAAAGTCCAGAGATGCACTGCGCATCCTCGCCGTTGTTATGATGCTTCCAGTGATTGCTTTTGCCGCAATTAATTTATTTTCAAGTGGATTTGCTGAAACCCTCAGAAGCAAGCTGGAGAATGATGGTAACTCTACTACCTACCGTATTGAGGCTTCTCAGTGGTTTTGGGATAATTGGCATAATTTCACGTTGACGGGGCTACCTGCAGGTCTGGATTTGCGTGAATCAGGTGTCCTTAATTCTAGTTTGGAAAATGCGTTTTATTTTTACGCGGTAGCTTTCGGAATGCTCTCTACTGTTCTGCTAGCACTTCTGTTTACGTCTGTTACCTTAGGCACTCTATTTTCTAAGGGGCAGGAAAAGTTGACTGGTCTAGCTATTGCGCTAGCGTTTGGGATTTCAACCTTTACATACGGTGCTTTTGGTGCTAGCGAGTACTCTACCTTGATGCTGTTCTGGATTGCACAGGCTTTTGCGCAGCACCGGTTCGGTCAAGACCATACTGATTCCAAAGAGTTACTTGATGAAGGCGCTGTAAGCGTTGTGGATGGTGAGTCTAACGATAAGTTAAGTAGCATTAAGAGGCGTCGGCCGAGGCACGCGACCGAACAAGTAGCCAAGTTGCCTTTTGAAAATATTTAAATAATTATTTTTAGATTTTGATGCTTTACGGATTTGTACTATTAAGGTTGTTTTAAATATTTGAGTTTGAAAGTGAAATTGATGCCTGTCCTTCTGCCTCTTGAAACCCGAGATCTCACCGACGAGTTCAACTACCGCACTGGCCGTCTCATCTACGCCGGTGGGGGAGGCAACGAAGTGCGCCGCTCCGTGCTGCCGGGTGGCGTCCGCGTCATCACCGAACGCATGCCCTCCCAGCGCAGTGTCTCCATCGGCTTCTGGGTAGGTGTGGGTTCAAGGGATGAGCAGCCCGGTATGCTGGGCTCCACCCACTTCCTCGAACACCTGCTCTTCAAGGGCACAGAAAGCCGCAGTGCCCTCGATATCGCCCACGCTTTTGACCGGGTAGGTGGCGAATCCAACGCCCTCACCGCCAAGGAACACACCTGCTACTACGCCCGCGTGCTCGATGAAGACACCCCCATGGCTATCGACGTTATCGCCGACATGGTCACCGGAGCCAAACTAGACCCCGCCCTGCTGGAACAGGAACGCGGCGTCATCCTCGAAGAAATCGCCATGGACCAAGACGACCCCACCGACGTCGCCTTTGAGTCTTTCATTGAACAGCTCATGGGCAGCAACCCCCTGGGGCGCCCTATCGGTGGTACCCCGCAGGAAATCACCGACGTTGCCCGCGATAAGGTCTGGGAGCACTACAAGAAGTTTTACACCCCCGGCCGCCTGGTTATCTCAGCAGCGGGCAGTCTCAACCACTCAGAGATCGTCAACCTGGTCCTTGAGTCCCTAGCCAATCGCGGTTGGGATCTCACTGAAGGTGCCCTACCTGCCCCGCGCCGCGTCCGTCAGCAAAGCCAAATTGTTCCCGGGGCCCGCGAAAAAACCCTCGACAAGGGCTTTGAACAGACCAACATTGTCATGGGCTGCCCCGGCCTCATCGCCGGGGACGAGCGTCGCTACGCCATGAGCGTACTCAACTCCGCTCTGGGCGGGGGAATGTCCTCCCGTCTCTTCCAGGAAATCCGAGAGAAGCGCGGCCTAGCCTACTCGACCTTCTCCTTCACCGGCTCCTACTCAGACGCCGGCTACTTTGGCATGTACGCTGGTTGCCTTCCTGCCAAGGCCGAGCAGGTTACCGAGCTCATGCGCTCTACCTTCGACGATTTTGTGCGCGACGGTATCACACAAGAAGAACTTGAGAAGGTCGTTGGGCAGTTAGGCGGTTCCACCGTGCTGGGAAGCGAGGACGCCGGCTCCCGCATGAGCCGTCTGGGTCGGGCAGAGCTGGACTCGGGTAAGTTCCTCTCGATCGATGAGCTACTCGATGGGGTTCGGTCAGTAACCATCGACCAGGTCAACGACCTAGCTCGTTACCTGGCCAGCCAGGAGTGGGTCACCACCATCGTCAAGTAAAATTTATGGGAGGGCGCCTGCAAAATCGCGGGCGTCCTTCTTTTTGCGCTCTCTACGGGCAACCTCCCGCTTTGTACCGCGTCCTGCCCACTGGTGGGGCTAAAACTGGGTAGCATGTGGTACAAACTGAGGGGGTAAGGCAAATGGACGGTCCCTCCCCGAAGCAGCAAACGATAGGACGTCAACCCCTGTGGACAGAAGGTGAAACAAAGCGTCTTCGCTGCACCAAAAGAACAGCCCAAAGGCCCCTGGCTAGGCACAAGATTCTTATCTGCTACCCACAAGCTACCTTATAGTAGAAAACCTCAGGCACGGTGGGGCAAACTCACCCTATGCGGATTGCTGAACCCCTAACTTTCGTTTCAACACGTGCCGAACTAGTAGCCGCCGGTCTAAGTAACTCCACCATCACACGCAAAATGCACCGCGGCGAGCTCGTGCAACTACGTCCCGGCACTTTCTGTCCAAGCTCTATCTATAACTCTCTGCGACCAGCCGAGCGATACCCCTACGCCATAGCTGCCTATGCAAAGCAGAACCCCGATGCTATCTTCAGCCACAGGAGCGCTGCCTGGCTCCACGGCCTTAGTGTCATTGCTTCAGAGAACCTGGTCGATATTCTGACTGGCGCAAATACCCGAGGCCGCGCTCAAGGAATCATCAAACATTACACTGTAAAACCTTCTGTTCCCATTGCACACATATCAGGAACAGTTCGAGCAACTGGCCTGCTACAGACACTCGATGACTGCGCGAAATACCTGGAGTTGAGCGAATCGGTATGCATTATCAACTCGGCTTTGAATCGGCAACTTACCACGAGTGAAGCTGTAGAAGAGCGTTTGAAGAAACTTCAAGGGCGAGGTGCACGACGAGCACGGGCTACAATTCCATACTTGAGTGCCTTGTGTGAAAGCCCTGGCGAAACTCTTTTGTTGATCGCAATTATTGATAGTGGCCTACCGAGACCCGCACAGCAAGTAAATGTAGTGGTTGGAGGTAGGGTCTATAGACCTGATTTTCTGTATGAAGACGAGAAGGTCATTGTTGAGTTTGACGGCCACATCAAATACACGGACTACGGGCCTACTGACCAGGTTGTTATATCAGAGCGCAGGCGCGAGAAACAGCTACAGAATCAGGGCTGGATTGTTCTCCGGTATAGCTGGTCGCAAGTAAGAAACCATCCAGATCAGGTAGTCAGTGAAATTGCCGCAATGCTCGAACTGCGCAGAGGGGCACCCCTCTAGCAACTTTGTACCGCGCCCTGCCCACTTTCGGGGCTAAATATGGGCAGCACATGGTACAAAGTGAGGGGAAAAGCGGGCAAGCGCGTTAAGGAGGCCGGGAACCGTGGCAGCCCGTGACACGGCACAGGTCTGGGAGTCCGGACTTGCGGCGACTTTATTTTGCCATGGCCTTAGCCACCGTATCCTTCACGGTTTGAGCGTAGACGGTGAGTCCCTCATTCTGAGGGTGCACGCCGTCAGAGACCAGGTATTCGGGGTGGCCCTTGGCTGCGGCCTGCCAGTCGGCAACAAAGACGGTATCTGGATTCTGCGCCGCAAACTCGCGGATGACCTGGTTAGACGGTTCAATCCAGGTCAGGTTCGCCGGGCCCACGCCGGTCACCAGCACAATCTTGCGCTCATCGTTCGGCGACACCGAAGCCTTGAGCTGTTCAAGCTGGTCGAACGTAAAAGTGGAGTTAGCGGTCACCGAGAGCACCAGCACCTCGCGCATCTGCCCCGAATCTAGGAGCTGCTCAACAACGGGGAGGGCCGCAGAGCTAGTGCGGGAGACTTCGGCGTTGACCAGGGCCTGAGGCATGGCTTCCCCCAGAGTAATGGAGGACGCCAGCGTGACCGAGTCGCCCACAACCGTCACCTGGGAACCGTCCATGGCGGCTGCTGGTGTAGCGGAACCGGTGGGGGAGGGGCTGGTGCTTTCCGAGGGTTGGCCGGATGTGCTGGGTTCTGCTGAGGCGCTGGGGTCGGCTGAAGCGGTAGGGGCGGCAGAAGCGCTGCTGGGTTGGGGAGCCGGTACGGACGCCTGCGCATAGTTGGCACCGGCAGCCACCACAGCTTCGGCTTCGGTCATCGCCGGTGCGGTGCGTACCGCAAAAACGGTGGCAATGAGGGTGGCTCCGGCCAGGACGGCTGCGCCCAGGGGTAGGGCCCGGCCAGCGGGTGCAAGCATGGCAGAGAACCAGGCAGAGAGCGCCCCACGGAAGCCCAGCTTGCGCACGGGCTGCTCCACATACATGTAGGAGAGCCCTGCAACGATCAGAGTCAGAAGCAGCACACCAAAGTTCACCCAGGGGGAGCGTGCTGCCCCAAAGGTGTAGTGGGCCAGCACCATCAGGGGCCAGTGCCACAGGTAGATGCCGTAGGAGCGCTGACCGATCCAGCGCAGGGGAGCCAGTGACAAGATTCCCCGAAATAGCCCGGAGGTACCGCCACGGACGTCCGGAAGCAGAGCCTGAATCATACCCATACCCAGGAGGGAACCCACCAGCAGCCCCCAGGGCATCAGCCAGGAGCTGTGGTCTGACAGGGTCAAAGCATAGGGAACCACCGCAGCCAAACAGGCCCAGCCCACCAGCTGGCGGAGCCAGCCCCAGATACCGTTGCCATAACCTACTAGGGGGTAAAGCCGGTCGTCAACGGGCGGGTACATGGACCAGGGAATCATCATGGCCAGGAGCACGCCCAGCATGAGCCCGTAGAGGTGGGTGTCGGTACCGTAGTAGAGGCGGGTGCTAGAGGCACCCAGTAGGCCTAACGTAAGCGCTGCCAGTATGGATAGAAGCCCCAAGATACCCGGTACAAGGGCCCGCTGCCACCACTTGGCCGTAAACATAAAGACAAAGACCATGACCACAGGCCAGAAGAGGTAGAACTGCTCTTCAACCGCCAGCGACCAGAAATTGGTCATGAGCTCAGGGGAGGTCTGAGTGAAGTAGTCGTTGCCGGCCCAGATCAGCAGCCAGTTCGACGAGTAGGTAAAGGCACCAAGAATCTGACGGCCCAACCCCACCTGGGCGTCCCCACCCACCAGCAGGGCCAAGGACCCTACTACCAGCGTCAGCAGGGCAAAAGCCGGTACCAGGCGGCGCAGACGCCGAACCCAGAAAGAGACGATATCCATCTTGCCGGTGTAGGCACCTTCACGCAGTAGCAGAGCGGTAATCAGGTAGCCCGAGATGACGAAGAAGATATCAACGCCAATCATGCCCCCGGGTAGATACTGGGGCCACAGATGGTAAACCAGCACCAGCAAGACCGCGATAGCGCGGATGCCATCAAGACCGCGCAAGACAAAGCGTCGCTGCCCCTCATGGGGGTGCACGGCGGAGTAAAAAACGTGGTCGTCTTTCATAGTTTCCTTGGGTTGGTGAGCTGGGGTGCAGGCGCACTTTTCTAGTGTAAGAGTTGGCCGGGTTTTCTTGCGTCGCACCCGCCGGGTAGTTTTTGCAACAGGCAGGCCAAGGGCGGTTCCGGATGCTGAAATATCCCGGTGTGGCTGTGGATGTTCTCGCAGGTGACATAGCCCTTGGGTGCGGTAAGGCGTGCGGTGGGGCTCGCCTCTTCGCTAGAGTAGTGTGATGTGGCTTGTTGATGCGATACAGGTGCCAGCCGGTGCTATGCGTGTGAGCGAGTACTGCCAGGTGTCACCGGGCACCCGTAACATCAACGTACTAAAGGGGTAAAGAAGGTATGAGCAAGATTTGGAAGGTCGCTGTTGTCGGCGCCGCAGGACGGATGGGCTCAGAGGCGGTCAAGGCCGTCAACACCGCAGAAGACATGGACCTGGTAGCTGCCCTGGGCAACGGAGACTCCCTAGAACTCTTAGTCGAGTACGGCGCGGACGTCATGATTGACCTGACCGTCCCCTCCGCCACCGAAGCCAACGTACGCTTTGCCGTTGAACACGGTATTCACGCGGTGGTCGGCACCACCGGCTGGAACGAAGAGCGCCTAGCCTCCCTCGAAGCCCTGCTTGCCGAGCATCCTCGGGTGGGCGTACTCATTGCCCCCAACTTCGCCATCGGCTCCATCCTGGCTACCGAATTTGCCGCTAAGGCAGCAAAGTTCTTCGAGTCAGTAGAAGTCATCGAAATGCACCACCCCAACAAGGTCGATGCGCCCTCGGGCACTGCCGTCCACACCGCCCAGAAAATTGCTGCTGCCCGGGCTGAAGCCGGGGTGCCTGCCTCACCTGACGCCACCGAAACCGATGAGGGAGGCTCCCGCGGCGCTAAGGTTGCCGGCGTCAACGTACACGCCGTCCGCCTGCGCGGCCTCACCGCCCACCAAGAAATCCTGCTCGGTGACGCCGGGCAGCAGCTGGTCATCCGCCACGACTCCTTCGACCGCACCAGCTTCATGCCCGGCGTCCTGCTGGGCGTCCGTCAGGTCGAACAGCACCCCGGTCTGACCGTAGGCCTTGACCGCTACCTCAACCTGGACTAACCCATGACCTCGCTGCGCGCCTTCACCGCCGGAGCTACTACCCTGGCCGTCCTCACCGTACTGATCTTGCCCCTACCCCTGGGCACCCGTCTCTTCCTGCTGGCAGTAGGCGTGTTCTGCGCGGTCTTCATCGCGGTGGACGCCGGTGGGCGAGGCAAAGCCTTCGCCGCCCTGGTGACGGTAGCCCTCAGCCTCTATCTGGTTCTCACAGTCCAAAGAGGCTTCATCTTCCTGCAGAACGCGGGGGCACTGGGCGCCCTGCTGGGTGGGGCCCTCATCGTCCTACCCGTCCTGGGTGCCTGGGCCATGATCCGCGAAATCATCTTCGGCTCCCGCACCCAAGCCCTGGGGCAGGAACTCGCCGCAGCGGGGGAGCTACCCGAAGACACCCTGCCCCGCACCGAAGCAGGCCGCATCGACCGCGCAGCAGCCGACGCACAGTTCACCCACTACGCCACAGCCACCGAAAACGACCCCACCAGCTGGAAAAACTGGTTCCGCCTCTCCCTGGCCTATGACGCCTCCGGCGACCGAAAACGCGCCCGCAAAGCTATGCGCACCGCCATAGCCCTGCACCGAGGCAAAACCCCCACCCAGGTCACCATCTAACGCCAGGCTGCCCACCGGCGTCCGCCCCGGATGAGCGCCAGCCTTTAAGCAAACTCACCCCACCCCACCCAGCCAGATAAGGTAACGTAGTAGATATGTCTGAGACCGTACAGTCCACCCCAGCCGCAGTAGAACCCATCTTCGGGCGTCTGCTCACCGCCATGGTCACACCCTTCAACGCACAGGGAGAGGTCGATGAGCAGGCAACCGCCGCGCTCGCCACCAACCTGGTGGACCGCGGCCACGACGGTCTCATCGTCTGCGGCACCACCGGTGAATACTCCACCATGACCGATGAGGAAAACGAAAAGGTCTTCCGCATCGTCAAGGAAGCCGTGGGCGACCGCGCCAAGATTGTAGCGGGTGTAGGCTCCAACGACACCGCCCACACCCTGCACCTGGCCTCCCGCGCAGAAGCTGTAGGCGTGGATGGCCTGCTTGTAGTCACCCCCTACTACAACAAGCCCACCCAGACCGGTCTTGAAGCCCACTTCCGCACTGTCGCTGACGCGGTTAAGACTCCCGTCATGCTCTACGACATCCCCGGCCGCGCCGGTATCCCCATCACCCCGGCCGTCTACCGTGCCCTGGCAGACCACGAAAACATCGTGGCAGTCAAGGACGCCAAGGCCGACTTCACCGCTGCCACCGAGGTCATGGAAACCACCGACCTGGACTACTACTCAGGCGACGATGGGCTGACCCTACCCTGGCTAGCTATGGGAGCCGTCGGCCTCGTCGGCGTTACCTCCCACGTAGCCCCCGAACACTTCCGCCAGCTAATCGACGCAACCGTCGCCGGTGACCTGGCAACCGCCCAGAAACTGCACCTGGACCTGGCCCCGGTCGTCCGCGCCGCTATGAGCCGCGTACCCGGCTGTGTTGCCGCCAAGCAGATTCTCACCTGGCAGGGCATCCTCGACTCAGCCACCGTGCGCCTGCCGCACGTGCTGGCCACCGACGAAGAAGCCGCACAGATGCGCTCCGACCTCGAAGGCTCCGTCATCGCCTCAACCCTGGTCAAGTAACAACGTACTGCGGGTACCCGGCGGGCCCACCCAAAATCAGGAAGATTTTGGGTGGCCCGCTTTGCCCGTATTCAGAAAAGAAAAAATAAAAGAAAGAGAAACTATGCAAACAGTTGAAAGCCCGCACCTTCCCCCCAAACTGAAAAAAGACACCCTGCGTGTAGTACCCCTGGGCGGTCTCGGTGAAGTCGGCCGTAACATGACCGTCTACGAGATCAACGGCAAATTGCTCGTGGTCGACTGCGGCGTGCTCTTCCCTGAAGAGTCCCAGCCTGGCGTAGACCTAATCCTGCCCGACCTCAACTACATCAAGGACCGCCTGCAGGACATCGTGGCGATCGTGCTGACCCACGGCCATGAGGACCACATCGGTGCTGTACCCTACCTGCTGCGTATGCGCCCCGACATTCCCCTGGTAGGCTCCCAGCTGACCCTGGCCCTGGTCGAAGCTAAGCTCCAGGAACACCGTATTAAGCCCTACACCATGGACGTTGTCGAGGGCCAGGTTGAGTGCTTCGGCCCCTTCGAATGTGAATTCGTAGCCGTTAACCACTCCATCCCCGATGCCCTGGCAGTCTTCATCCGCACCAAGGCGGGCAAGGTCCTGCACACCGGCGACTTCAAGATGGACCAGCTGCCTCTGGATGGCCGCATCACCGACCTGCGTCACTTCGCCCGCCTGGGCGAAGAGGGAATCGACCTCTTCCTGCCCGACTCCACCAACGCTGAGGTTCCCGGCTTCACCCCGACCGAAAAGAACATCGGCCCGGTCATCTCCAACGTTATGCGCGATGCTAAGCGCCGCGTCATCGTTGCCTCATTCTCTTCCCACGTGCACCGCGTGCAGCAGGTGCTCGATGCAGCTGCTGAACGCGGCCGCAAGGTGGTCCTGGTCGGCCGCTCCATGGTACGCAACATGACCATTGCAGAGAAGCTGGGCTACCTGAATGTACCCGAAGGTATTCTGGTTGACCTCAAGAAGGTCGATGACTACCGCCCCGAGCAGATTGTCATGATGTGCACCGGCTCCCAGGGCGAGCCCATGGCGGCTCTCTCCCGTATGGCCAACGGCGACCACAAGATTCAGGTCGAAAAGGGCGACACCATTATTCTGGCCTCATCCCTGATTCCCGGTAACGAAACTTCTGTCTACCGCGTGATCAATGGCCTGATGAAGCTGGGCGCCAACGTGGTGCACAAGGGCAACGCTAAGGTACACGTCTCGGGCCACGCCGCTGCCGGTGAGTTGCTTTACTGCTACAACATTCTGCAGCCCAAGAACGTCATGCCCGTGCACGGCGAAGTCCGCCACCTGCTGGCCTCAGGCAAGCTGGCCATCGAAACCGGAATCAAGAGCGATCGGGTAATCATCGGTGACTCCGGTACCGTCGTCGATTTGCGCGACGGCCGCGCTGACATTGTCGGTCAGGTACCCTGCGAATATGTCTACGTTGACGGTAAGTCTGTAGGCCACGTCACCGAAGATGACCTCAAGGACCGCCGCGTCCTGGGTGAAGAAGGCTTCGTCTCTATCGTCACCGTAGTTGACCGCGCCACCAAGCGCGTGGTCACCGGGCCCGACATCCATGCCCGCGGTATCGCCGAAAATGACTCCGTCTTCGACGACATCACCCCCAAGATCACCGCAGCCCTTGAGGACGCCCTGCACCGGGCTCCTGAGCGCGTGCACACCACGCATCAGCTGCAGCAGATCGTCCGCCGCACCATGGGGGCTTGGGTAGCCCGCCGCTTGCGTCGCAAGCCCATGATCGTGCCCGTGGTCATCGAGACCCACACCCCCGAGGCTGACGGCAACTAGCAACCTCTGAGCTTACCCGGCGGCAGTTTTACCTGCCGCCGGGTAAGCTATTTAAACGCAACCGATCATCAAGCAGTATTGGGAAGAATGGCTCCGCGAAAGTCTGCATCGAGTAGTAAATCAGCCCCCCGCGCCGCGGGGAGCCGCTCCAAGACGTCCTCACGTCGCTCAACCTCAGCTCAAGGTAGAAGCCGGAAGGCCTCGTCAGCACCCCCGCAGGAAAGTAACGCCTTTGTGCGTGCCCTGGTAGGAGCCTGGCAGGCTCTGGCCTTCACCGTGGGCGGTGCCGTACGCCGAATGGGCGAGCTCCGCACCGATATTGAACTCCACGAACGCCGCGACGGCGGTGCCCTGTTGGTGCTGGTTATCGGCCTGCTGACCGCTGGCGTGGAATGGTGGGGCTGGCGGGCGGACCCCGCGAACCTGGCCTGGTACGAGTGGCCCCTGCACCTGTGGCACATCGCGGTGGGCGGTCTCTTCGGCCAGGGCTCCCTACTCATTCCTATCCTCTGCCTGATTTTCGCTATCCGTATCTTCCGCCACCCGCTGGAGGTGCGAGCTAACAACCGCATCGCCCTTGGCTTTACCATCATGACGGTCTCTGCCTCGATGATGGGGGCCAAGGTTGCGGGCTACCCCTCTTTCTCATCGAGTTTTGATGAATTCTGGGGCGGCGGCGGTACCGTTGGTGTGCTGATTGGCACCCCCGCCAGCCGTATCGTAGGCGGCGTGAATGTGCTGGAATGGCTCTTGATTGCCCTGGTTTTCCTGGCCGGTCTGCTGGTGGCCACCGACACGCCCCTGCGTCAGATTTGGCCTAAGATTGTGCATATTTTCGGTCTGCTGCTGGGGGAGAAGCCCCACGGTTCGGTCGCTGATGCCGGGCGTCCTTCCCGTGCCTCCCGTTCTCAGGACGAGGCCGAAACTCGCGTGCTAGAGGGCGACCACGACCGCTCCTATCTCTACGAGGACGCCCCCGCCCCGGCTCCCCGCCGTCGCGGTGGCTTACTGGGCTGGTTGGGCTTTGGGCCCCGTCCCGAGAGCCACCGCAGGTTAGATCGCTACGAGGCGGACGAGGCCTACCAGACCGCTGTGATTGATGACGGCTTTGAGGCTGACCCCGAGACCGCCCGCGTTGAGCAGGTGTCCCCGGCACCCCGCCGTACCGCCCAGACGTCAAGCCGACCTGTTGAGGCCTTTGACGTAGAAGCACCCCGCAAGCAGACCCGTAAAGAGAAGAAAGCAGCGGCTAAGGCCGCCAAGCAGCAGGCCCAGCTCTTTGATCAGGGCCTGTGGGAGAGCGAGGACGAGCTTTCGGCTAGTTATGCCGATGAAGACCGTTCAGACGCTCCTGCCCAGCGCCTGGACCAGGCCCGCCAGGCTGCCGCCGAGCAGGGCTATCGCCCCGAGCCTGCTGATAGGTCTAATGACGACTTTGCGACCGAGACTGCTTCAGCTCAGCCTGCCGCGCGCCAGACCGCTACTCCTTCAGCGGCCCCTGCTCCTGCTGTGCCCCGCCCCGGTAAGGGCGGCTCTTCTGCCACCTCGCTGGGTGCTGCCCTGACCGGAGCTGCTGCTGGTTCAGCCGCCGCTGGTGCCGCTTCGTCAGCTAAGGCATCTGCCCCCCAGCCTGCTACCGCAGGTTCCGGGCAGGTACCCGCCGCGGCTCGTCCTTCTGCTGACCGCCCTGCTGCTGAGCGCCCGTCCGCCCGACTGCAAAACAACACCGTTGCCGAAACCAGCGAGCAGCCCCGCGGCGAGCTGGTCGTGGAATCCTCCACCGGCTCCTACACCCTGCCCACCGAGTCCATGCTTGAGGCCGGCCCACCCGCCAAGGAAAGCTCCGAAGCCAACGAGCAGGTGGTCGATGCCCTGACCAACGTGCTCCAGCAGTTCAACGTGGACGCCGAGGTCACCGGTTTCTCCCGCGGTCCGACCGTCACCCGCTACGAAATCGAGCTGGGCCCCGGCACTAAGGTGGAGCGTGTCACCGCCCTATCAAAGAACATCGCCTACGCTGTTGCTTCTGCCGACGTGCGTATTCTGTCGCCCATTCCGGGTAAGAGCGCTATCGGTATCGAAATTCCCAATACCGACCGCGAAATCGTGGTGCTGGGCGATGTGCTGCGCTCAGCCAAGGCCCACGGCACCGACCACCCCATGGTCATGGGTGTGGGTAAGGACGTCGAGGGCGGCTTCGTGATTGCCAACCTGGCTAAGATGCCCCACATGCTGGTGGCCGGTGCAACCGGTGCCGGTAAGTCCTCCTTCGTGAACTCCATGATCACCTCGATCCTCATGCGCTCGACCCCCGACCAGGTGCGCCTGATTATGGTCGATCCCAAGCGTGTGGAACTCACCGCCTACGAGGGCATCCCCCACCTGATTACCCCCATCATCACCAACCCCAAGAAGGCCGCCGAGGCCCTGCAGTGGGTGGTGCGCGAGATGGACGCCCGCTACGACGACCTAGCTCACTACGGCTACAAGCACGTGGACGACTTCAACAAAGCCGTCAAGGCAGGCAAGATTCAGCCCGACCCCGGCTCCAAGCGCCAGATCAAGGCCTACCCCTACCTGCTGGTGATTGTGGACGAGCTCGCCGACCTGATGATGGTTGCCCCGCGCGATGTGGAAGAATCCATTGTGCGTATCACCCAGCTGGCGCGTGCCGCCGGTATCCACCTGGTACTGGCGACCCAGCGTCCGTCCGTCGATGTGGTCACCGGCCTGATCAAGGCTAACGTGCCCTCCCGCATGGCTTTTGCCACTTCATCGGTGACTGACTCCCGCGTGGTGCTCGACCAGCCTGGCGCTGAAAAGCTCATTGGCCAGGGTGATGCCCTCTTCCTGCCCATGGGTGCCTCAAAGCCCATGCGTGTGCAGGGTGCCTGGGTGGGTGAATCTGAGATTCACGAGGTTGTCGAGCATGTCAAGAAGCAGGCTCCTGCGGTCTACCGCGACGACGTGATTGCCGCAGCACCCTCGAAGAAGATTGACGATGACATCGGGGACGACCTGGATGACCTGCTCCGGGCAGCTGAACTGGTGGTCAATACCCAGTTCGGTTCAACCTCCATGCTGCAGCGCAAGCTGCGCGTGGGCTTCGCTAAAGCTGGGCGTCTGATGGACCTGCTTGAATCCCGTGAAGTTGTTGGCCCCTCTGAAGGATCAAAGGCCCGCGACGTGCTGGTCCAGCCCGATGACCTGCCCGCCGTCCTAGCCAAGATCCGTGGCGAGGAGCCTCCGGCTGTCGCCTCCGATGACCCCTACGGCGGTGACCCCGTTGCCCACATGAACGACGGGGTGCCGCAGGCCGTTGACTACTACGACGAGGCGGACGACCCCGACAGTGAGGACGCCTGGAACCTCACCGGCCGCTAGCCCCGCCCGCTAACTACAGCTCGCCGCCAGACCCAACCGACGGCGTCCGCCCCGCACCTATTGGCGGGGCAACGCCACCCCAAGGAGAAGACCATGGCCGACCAGACCGCAACCGCCTCAAACTGGAACATACCCAATGCGCTGACCGCCCTGCGCATACTGATGGTGCCCCTGTTCGTGTGGGCCCTCTGGGCTGGCGGCCCCCACGGCGAGGCCAGCCTGAGCCTGCGCTGGTGGGCAGCTGCTGTGTTCGTACTGGCAATGATCACCGACTGGCTCGATGGCTACCTGGCCCGCAAGAACAACCTGATTACCAGCTTCGGAAAGATCGCCGACCCCATTGCCGATAAGCTGCTGACGGGTGCCGCCTTCGTGGTGCTGTCTATGTTGGGGGAGCTGTGGTGGTGGGTTACCATCGTGATTCTGGTGCGCGAGTGGGGTATTACCGTGATGCGCCTCTTCATCATCAAGTACGGGGTGATGGCAGCCTCTAAGGGGGGAAAGCTCAAGACCGTGCTGCAGACCGTGGCGCTGGTGCTGATGATTCTGCCGCTGGGGCAGCTGGGTGCCTGGGCCCTGTGGCCCGGCTACCTGGTGATGGCCGCTGTGGTGGTGGTGACCGTGGTGACCGGTATCGACTACGTCATCAAGGCTCTGCAGCTGCGCCGCGACTACTTCGCGGCTCAGGGCAAGTAGGTTGGCATGGCTGAGATAAAGACTCAGGAGCTTGAATGCGCAGCAGCCCGCCTGGTGGCCGTGGCGTCGGCACAGGCCGGGAGCAAGGCCACTTCGGGGGCGGACGCCGGCACCCAGCTGGCAACGGCAGAGTCTCTCACCGGGGGGATGGTGGGGCAGCTGATCTGCACCGTTCCAGGGGCCTCAGCCGTGTATCGGGGCGGCGTTATTTCCTACGCTACCGAGGTTAAGGCCTCGGTGCTGGGGGTACCTGCTGACCTCTTGGCTGAGCGGGGGGCTGTTAACCCCGATGTTGCGATTGCTATGGCGCAGGGAACTGCCCGGGTGTGCGGGGCTGACTTTGGCCTAGCTACCACCGGTGCCGCCGGGCCTGAGCCCTGCGATGGAAAACCGGTGGGGCGCGTCTACCTGGCGGTGGCGCACCCGGGCAGCGGGGGCGTCCGCGTGCTTGAAAAAAACTATGACGGCAACCGAGCCGAGATCCGCGCCCAGGCGGCTCACGATGCCCTGAATCTGCTCACAGACTTCCTTGCTGAAACTGTAAAGTAAGCTCCCAGAAAATTTTCAGATGAATTTTTCAGCTAATAGGGAATGAAAATACAGCCGGGTGAGTTTAGATAGATATAACGGGAAAAATCGTAAGTAAACGACATATTCTCGAGTTCAGCTGACGAAAGCGCCGCAATGCGCTAGGCTGAAACCACACGCTCCTGATATAACGGGAGCACGACCACCAGGAGATTGGTATAAAAATGACTAAGCAGCCCGTATCCGTGAACGGTGTCGTCCGTTGGAAGGATGTGGGTCAGACTGAGAATGCTGCCCCCGCCCAAGACACCGGTAAAGTAATTCTGCTCCGCCACGCAATTGGCGAAGTTCTGCGCGATGTACGTCAGCGCCAGGGTCGCACCCTCCGCGAAGTTTCCCACTCAGCCCGAGTATCACTGGGCTACCTCAGCGAGGTTGAGCGCGGCCAGAAGGAAGCCTCATCAGAGCTACTGGCTTCCATCTGCCAGGCACTGAATATCTCCCTCTCAGCTATGCTGGCCGAAGTTTCAGCCCGTATGGCTGTCGAAGAAGGCTTCTCTGTGCCCGATACTGTGCCCGCTGAATTTTCAGAACAGTTCAAGCGCGAATACGGTATCTCTGCCACCTCAAGCCGCGATATTCCTGCCGCCGAGCGCCCCCTGGCAGCTCGCTAGCCTATTTGTTCTCTCAACGAAGATTTCTCTAGACAAAGAGATGGAGCCGGGCCCCGCGGGGCTCGGCTCTCTTTATGCCCCGACCGGGGTGAAAGGTTGCCTATGAAGCTCAGTGAATTTTGGTCAGCCATGGACCACGAGTTCGGGCCGGTTTATGCTCGTCATCTAGCCCGGGATTTGGTGCCGGGTGATTTTGGTGAGCTCACCGCCCAGCAGGCTCTTGACTCCGGTGTAAATGTTCGTGAGGTCTGGTTGGCTATCTGTCGGGTGCAGGATGTTCCTGTAGAGAGGCAGCTGGGGCCGGATATTGAACCGCGATCCTAGTGGGCTGGAAGCTCTAGAAAACTGTTCGTACTTAATAGAAAATGTGTTCGAATTCCTGTAGGATTGTGAACAAACGACCGGCAGCCCGCGACACATAACCGGGTTATCCACAGATTTTCAAAATCTTCGTGCTGAACCCTTAAAGTGTCAGCCCTAGGTATTACCGTGGTAGGCAGAGAAGAACTCTCGCGCCGCGATAAGAAATGAGGAACATACATGGCAGCGAAAACTCGCATGCAGTCAGTAGGTCAGGTACCCGCCGAGGGCCGCGAAAAGGCTCTCGAAGCCGTGCTTGCCCAGATCGATAAGAACTACGGCAAGGGCTCCGTCATGCGACTGGGTGACCGCGAAGCCAGCAAGGTTGAGACTATCTCCACTGGCGCCCTGGCTCTGGACGCCGCCCTCGGCATTGGCGGTCTGCCCCGCGGCCGCGTGGTAGAAATCTACGGCCCTGAGTCCTCCGGTAAGACCACCGTGGCCCTGCACGCTGTTGCCAACGTGCAGAAGGCTGGCGGTATTGCAGCCTTCATCGATGCTGAGCATGCCCTTGATCCGGTCTACGCGGCCAAGCTGGGTGTAGACACCGATGCCCTGCTGGTCTCCCAGCCCGACACCGGTGAACAGGCTCTGGAAATCATGGATATGCTGGTGGGCTCAGGCTCCATCGACATCATCGTGGTTGACTCTGTTGCTGCTCTGGTGCCCCGCGCCGAAATCGAAGGTGAAATGGGTGACTCCCACGTGGGTCTGCAGGCCCGCCTGATGTCCCAGGCCCTGCGTAAGATCACCGGTCGTCTCTCTGCCACCAACACCACCGCAATCTTCATCAACCAGCTGCGTGAAAAGATTGGTGTCTTCTTCGGCTCACCCGAAACCACCACCGGTGGTAAGGCACTGAAGTTCTACGCCTCGGTACGTATCGATATTCGCCGTATTGAGACCCTCAAGGATGGCGCTAACCCCATCGGTAACCGCACCCGCGCCAAGGTCGTGAAGAACAAGATGGCTCCGCCCTTCAAGCAGGCTGAATTCGATATTCTCTACGGCGAGGGCATCTCGGTTGAGGGCGGTATTCTCGACCTCGCCGTTGAGCATAACGTGGTCAAAAAGTCCGGTGCCTGGTTCACCTACGAGGGGGACCAGCTGGGTCAGGGTAAGGAAAACGTGCGTCGTTTCCTCAAAGACAACCCCGAACTCACCGAAGAGATCAAGTACAAGACCATGGTCAAGCTCGGCATCATTGAGGTTGACGAGGAAGAGCTGGATGAGATCGAGCCCAGCACCTCTGTGGACCCGCTCGATGATATCTCTGAGAACTTCTAAACTCATAACAGCGAGCTAGCAGCCGCCACTACCGGGAGAAACCCCCTGTAGTGGCGGCTTTCGACATGACACGATGTAGGTAGTAGGAGGGGAACATGAGCGCAGAAAACCCACGAGTCGAAGATTTTCTTGCCCCTGAGGAGTACCCGGCATGGCATCCCGCTGCCCAAGGTCTGGCCCAAGACCTGCCGGGGGAGTCCGGTGCCTACGCAAACGCACAAACCGCTACCCCCTACACGGGTAAAGCATCAGCCGCCGCGGTCAGTAGCCGTGATGGTGGGGAATTAGCCGAGGCTGCGGAACCAGCCCGTCAGAGCAAATACACCCGCCGTCGCAACCCCAACCTCAAAAAAGGGTTCCGCAAGCCGCCCGCCAAATACGCTGCCCGCTCTCCCTTCGCACCTGCTATCGGGGCGGCGTCCGCCCCAGAGCAGGAAGCCCCGCAGCGCAAGCGCTCCCAGCCGCTCTTCCGAGAAGGCTCAGCCCTCAACGAGCCCGTCAGCGATGAAGAGATGCTGATCCAGGGCGTCACTCCCATGCCCGAGAAACGCGGCCGGGGTGGAAAAGAGCCAGAAAACGAATTTACGCGGGCTAAAAATATCGTGCTGAATCAGCTAGCTGCGTCACCCAAGTCACGGGCCATGCTGGAGAAAAAGCTGCTTGAAAAAGAGATCTCAGCAGAAGTCATTGAGGACATTCTGAACCGGTTTGAGGCGGTCAATCTCATTAACGACGCCGAATTCGCCGACGTATATGTGCGCACCCGCATGAACGTGAAGAAGCTGTCGCGCTCTGCCATCCGGCGGGAGCTAAAAACCAAGGGCGTTGAGGGGGAGCTTGCCGAAATAGCTCTGGAACAGCGCACCGAAGAGGACGAGCGGGCGGACGCCCACGAGCTGGTGCGTAAGAAACTGCGCCCCTCCATGAACCTGGGGGAACGCGCCGAAAAAGAAAAGGTGATGCGCCGCCTGGTGGCTATGCTGGGCCGTAAGGGCTACCCGGCTGGTCTTGCCTTTAGCGTGGTGCGCGAAGAAGTCGAGGCGTATGCGACCGAGATGGGCATGACCTCAGAAGACAGCTACTCCTACTACGACTAAAAACTGGGGCGCACGATACACAGGTGTGTATCGTGCGCCCCAGCTCCCATCTGGTCGGTAACCGGTTAGGACCAGCCGTTGGGCAGAAGCCCGAAAATAGCGGCAACCGAGTAGATAAAGGCAACCGTATAGGTCACAATCAGGATTCCCTGGGCCAGGGGGTGAGCCTGCCAGGTTACCTTCCAGATAGGCTCCAGCTCGCCCTTCTGCCGGGCAGCTCGGAGCATCAGCACCGGCAAGATAGACATGGCTGCACCGGCAAAACCACCGGCATAGGACAGGGCAGAGACGAAGCCACCCAGGCCGGCAATAGAGATAGCCAGCGGCGGCAGCACGGTGAGGCCAACAGCTACAAGCCGAAGCGGGCCGTGCTCCTCCCAGCGGGTGATGTCAAGGATGTTGCGCATAGCGGTGTAGCCGATAGCTACAAAAGAAGTAAACATGGCCAGCAGGGCAAAGATATTAGCCAGATAGTAGGCTAGCGGCCCCAAGGCCTCACCCCAGGAGAGGGTAACAACTTCAGAAACATCATCACCGAGAAGCCCCAGAGCCACGAAGGGGACCAGGGCTAGGGTAAAACCTGTGGCTGACATGCCGCCGACCAGGGCGGTAGGAATAGCCTTGGGGTTGGTATCGCCAAGCCCGCGGACCAGTTCAGGTACCACGTACTGGGCCATGAAGGTAAAGACCGCCAGATTCATGATCGGCACGATGAAGAAAGGGTGAAACTCTACCAGGTTAGAGAGGGTGATGCCGGGGCCCACAATAGTCCAGAGGGACAGGGCGAGAATAATTGCTGCCATACCCGTAGTAATGAGCCCCTCGACCAGGCCGGTGGCGTGCAGGCCCTTGAACATGATGAAGGAACCAAGCGCGAAGAAGAGCAGGGTGCCAGCGAGCTGGGGTAGACCGGTGAGGTTATTCAGCAGGGAGCCTGATCCGGCTGCGTAGGCGATAAGGGCACCGATGGAGTTGACCATGATGGCCAGGAAGATAACCCACCGGCCAGCCTGGCCCAGGTACTTTTCAGCGAGACCCGAGAGCTGTAGCGGTTCTTTGGTGCGCTGGGAGACCTCGGCGATATACATCATGGAGAAGGTAGTCAGTAGCCCCGCGACGGTGAGGGCAACTGCGAGCGCTAGGAAGCCACCGTGACGGGCGGCGTAGGGCAGGCTGAGGATGCCTGCGCCGATGTTGGTTCCGAAGATGAGCGCAATACCTTGGAGGACGCTGAGGGTTGGGGCGGGGCGCTGATAGGCGACTGACCCTGAAGAGGTGGGTTGAGACATAGGGGTCCTTAGGGGTAGGGGGCGTACGGTGTGATGTCCTGAAGTAGATAGTACTCCCGGTAGGGCACAGAGGGGCTATTGTGACCGGTCTTGCCCGGTGGCTTGTTCTGTCAAGATTGCTTGGATAGTGAGGGTTGCTGCTGCTACCTGTTTGTCACGGTCGAGGGTTGTTTGGGGGAGGGGAGCGATGCGCTGGTAGAAGTCTTGGGTTTTCGTCTGCCAGGTCGGGCTGGCAACTAATACCGATGGGAGGGGACCATCGGGCCAGGATGGGAAGCCCAGCAGGAGCTCGGCTACCGGTAGGGCCCAGTGATGCCAGCAGGTGCCTTCAGCATCAATACCGCGAAGCCCCGAGGCCGGAGCGGCTTGATGCAGCAGGTTGGCCGGAGAAAAATCGCCGGACGACAGCACCCTCTCGCTCGGTACCGGGTAGATGATGCCCGCCACGGCCTGCTCCATCTGCGTGAATTCAGCCGACTTTATCGCAACTCCTTGCCTCTCAGCTAGCAGGTACAGGCCCCTAAAGGCCAGCTGGGGTGAGGGCAGGGAACCAGGTGCGGACGCCCGCGTGTCGGCGCTCGCAAGCTCAGATGAGAAAGACGCCTGGGCGGTAGCCTGGGCGGGGGAGCGCAGGATACTAGCCCAGGTATCAACCCAAGCGGTCAGGGCCCGGTGGGGTGTGGCGTCCGCTCCGGAAGAGAGCAGGAGGTTGCCCAGGCTGACTGTGGGGTTTTTGCTGGCGACGTCCTCAAGAATCAAGAGCCTGGCCGTGTCGTCGGCCGCGATCAGGCGGGGGTAAAGCCCCGGTGCAATCTGCTCCAGGGCAGCAAGGCCGTGCTTTTCGCGCAGATAGCCAAAACCGCCGGAATTAGTCGCAGAATCCTTGCGCCGAAAATATTTGAGCACCACAGAGGGATCAGCGAAGCCCTGAAGCCCAAGGCGCAGCACCACCGAGCGCATACCGGCGGAGAGGATCTCTACCCCGGTAATTTCACTGCCGCTGCCGCTGGCAGGGAGCAACCGCAGCCCCTCCTCAAGCAGGTGCCGAGCCAGCCTGCCAAAGGCCGCCGAGGTGACCGGCTGGTCGGTGGGGTGTGGGCTGTACACGGCAATGGCGTGCTCCAGCAGTGAGCTAGACCAAGTACCTGAGGGGAAAGAGGGCATAGAGCCCAGAATAGCAACCTAGTAGACTGTACGGGTGAGTATTGACGTGAACCCCGAAACCACCGCAGACCAGAAAACCCGCACCTACGAGGTGCGCACCTTCGGCTGCCAGATGAATGTACACGATTCAGAGCGCATGAGCGGCCTGCTCGAAGCCTCAGGTTACGTGCCCGCTGAAGAAGGGAGCACCCCCGACCTGGTGGTCTTCAATACCTGTGCTGTGCGCGAGAACGCCGATAATAAGCTCTACGGTAACCTGGGTCAGCTGGCCCCGGTCAAGCGCGAGAACGAGGGCATGCAGATCGCTGTAGGCGGCTGCCTGGCACAGAAAGACCAGGACACCATCTTGAAGAAGGCCCCCTGGGTTGACGTGGTTTTCGGTACCCACAACATTGGCTCCCTGCCTACCCTGCTGGAGCGCGCTCGTCATAACAACGAGGCCCAGGCCGAGTTGCTCGAAGCACTGGAGGTCTTCCCCTCCACCCTGCCGACCAAACGTGACCACGTCTACTCCGGCTGGGTCTCTATCTCTGTGGGCTGCAACAACACCTGTACCTTCTGTATCGTGCCCTCCCTGCGCGGTAAGGAAGAAGACCGCCGCCCCGGCGAGATTCTGGCAGAAGTGCAGGCCCTGGTGGACGACGGCGCTATCGAGGTGACCCTGCTGGGTCAGAACGTTAACTCCTACGGCGTAGGTTTTGGTGACCGTCAGGCTTTCTCCAAGCTGCTGCGGGCCTGCGGCGAGATCGAGGGGTTGGAGCGCGTCCGCTTTACCTCCCCCCACCCCGCCATGTTTACCGACGACGTCATCGATGCCATGGCCGAGACCCCCAACGTCATGCCCGTGCTGCATATGCCCCTACAGTCCGGTTCTGACAAGGTGCTCAAAGACATGAAGCGCTCCTACCGCTCCAAGAAGTTCCTGGGAATCCTAGAGAAGGTACGCGAGCGCATCCCCGAGGCCGTTATCACCACCGACATCATCGTGGGCTTCCCCGGCGAGACCGAGGAAGACTTCCAAGAGACCTTGCGGGTGGTCGAAGAGTCCCGTTTCTCGTCCGCTTTTACCTTCCAGTACTCGATTCGCCCTGGTACCCCGGCTGCTACCATGCCCAACCAGGTGCCCAAGGCTGTGGTGCAGGAGCGCTACGAGCGCCTGATTGCCCTGCAGGACCGCATCGCCGGCGAAGAGAACCGCAAGCAGCTGGGCAAGACCGTGGAACTGATGGTGACCGCAGAGTCTGGCCGTAAGGCTGAAGAAACCGGCCGCCTGTCGGGCCGGGCCCGCGACCAGCGCCTGGTCCACTTCACCGTGCCCGAAGGCTGCGAGGTGCCCCGCCCCGGCGACCTGGTCACCCTGCCCATCACCGAGGCCGGCTCCTTCCACCTGATCTCTGACCCCACTGCAGACCAGTACTCGGTACGCCGCTCCCGTGCCGGTGACGCCTGGGACCGCGCCCAGGCTGACTCTTGCGGCACCGGCACCACCCAGGTGCCCGGCAGCCCCGTATCCCTGGGTTTCCCCACCTTCAAGCCCGCCCTCTAAGCTGTGGTTGAGAAGGACGCCGGCAGCAGCTCCCTGCCCCTCATCGCCGTGGTGGGCCCCACCGGCTCAGGCAAGAGTGCCCTAGCTATTGAGCTGGCCCTTGCCCTGGGCGGGGAGTGCGTCAATGCTGATTCCATGCAGTTCTACCGGGGCATGAATATCGGCACTGCCAAGGTCACCGTCGAAGAAATGCGCGGGGTACCCCACCACCTGCTCGATACTCTCGACGTGACGGAAGAAGCCTCGGTGGCAACCTTCCAGGCACAAGCCCGGCAGGCTTTCGATGAGATTCGCGCTCGCGGGAACTACCCGATTCTGGTCGGCGGCTCAGGCCTCTACGTGCGAGCTGCCCTGGATGTCTTGGAGTTTCCCGAAACCGACCCGGCTGTGCGGGCCCGGCTGGAAGCTGAGCTGGCGGCGTCCGGCTCCGGCCCCCTGTTGGAGCGGCTGCGCACGGTTGACCCAGAATCTGCCGAGCGGGTCAAGGATGACCGCCGCCTGGTGCGCGCTCTGGAGGTCTTTGAGGTGACCGGCCGCCCCTTCTCGTCCTTTATGCCTACCCGCACCTACTACCAGCCCGCCCTGCAAATCGGGCTGAACGGCGACCGCGCCCAGCTGCACCAGCGGCTGCACGAGCGGGTGGTTGCTATGGAAGAAGCCGGTCTGCTAGCTGAGGTTGAGGCTCTTGAAGCTCAGGGGCTGCGCCAGGGCAAGACCGCTCCGGCCGCTATCGGCTACCGGGAGTTCCTCAAGGTTTTGGACGCTACCCGCGGCCACCTGCCGGATGGGCAGGAATATTCTGTGGCTCAGGCTGTTGACGATACCGTGACCGCCACCCGCCAGTTCGCCCGCCGTCAGCTTACCTGGTTCAGGGCAGATCACCGGGTGCACTGGCTGGACTGGTCCAGCCCCACCCTGCTGGATGAAGCCCTGGCTCTTATCACCGACGAACAGCCACTAGACTAAGTAAGAAAAGCGCCCCACAACGGAAAGGCAAAACCCGTGGCAACCCACACCGTAGAAACCCCCGTCTGGGGCGATTTGACCGGCAAGACCCTGACCAAGGGGCAGGCAACCGGTAACGACTTTATCTTTGTGACCGACCCCGAAGCTAAGCTAGACCTGCCAGCTGAGCTGATCGCCAAGGTGACCGACCGCCACTTCGGTATCGGGGCCGACGGCTTTATTCGCGCGGTCAAGACTGAACACCTGGACTTTGCCTCCCACCTGCTGGAAGAGTCTCCCGAAGCTATCTGGTTCATGGACTACCGCAACGGTGACGGTTCCACTGCCGAGATGTGCGGCAACGGCGTGCGCGCCTTCGTTGACTACCTGCTGGCCGAAAAACTGGTTGAGCTTGAAGAGGGCGGACGTCTGCTGATTGCCACCCGCGCCGGTATTAAGGCCGTGGGGCGCACCGAGGACGGCTACGCCATCGACATGGGCCCCTGGGGCTTCATCAACGGCGATATGGCCCGCGACAACGGTACCGACGCCCAGGTCACAGCCAAGGGCCTGCGCACCCCGCGCGGCGCTCTTTCCATCACCATGGGCAACCCCCACACCGTCGTCATGCTGGGCACCGACGGCAAGCTCGACGGCCTCAACCTGCACGAGGCTCCCAAGGTATCGCCCAACCCGCCTGAAGGTACCAACGTAGAGTTCGTCGTTCCCGAAGAAATCTCAGCAGAAGACGGCGACCCCGCCACCGAAAACATCGGTTCCATCCGCATGCGCGTACACGAACGCGGAGTTGGCGAGACCCTTTCCTGCGGTACCGGCGCCTGCGCAGCTGCCGCCGCCACCCGCTTCTGGGGAGGGGAAGACGCCCCCGACGAGTGGCTGGTACGCGTACCCGGCGGCACCCTGGCCGTCACCTTCGTTCTGGGCCCTGACAACCTCGAACACGTCGTCCTGGCCGGCCCTGCGGCAATGACCGGCAAGGTGCTGCTGGGCTAAATGACTGAAACGAAAGAAAATACCCGGGAACTCTGGAACGAGATTTACTCCGAGCGGGAACAGATGTGGTCGGGCAAGCCCAATGCCTCACTGGTCACCCTCATCGGAGATCGTGCCCCCAGCACCGTCCTTGACCTTGGCTGCGGCGAAGGCGGGGACGTGCTCTGGCTGGCAGCTGGCGGCTGGCAGGCTACCGGCATCGATATTTCGGACGTCGCGGTGGGGCGCGCTCGCGCCCGTGCGGCAGCTGAAGGGATTGATGCTACCTTCATCGACGCTGACCTGACCGACTGGTCTACTGACCAGCGTTTTGATCTCATTGTCACCAGTTTCTTGCAGTCGCACGCTGACTTTGATCGTCTGCCTCTTTTGGCAGCTGCCCTGGAGCTCTTAGCTCCCGGCGGTGAGCTTATCTCGGTGGCTCACGCTGGTGCGCCCTCCTTTGCAGACCCCGAGGACGCCCGCAAGCACAGAGCTCGCATGGTGAAGGCTGCCGAAGAGGCACGAGCCCTCACCCACAGCCGTGACGATATTGAGATTGTGCTGGCTGAAGAGTGGGCTCGGGATATCAGCTCACCCGAGGGCGAGCCTGCAACCATACCCGATGCGGTGATGGTGCTCAGGAAAAACGGCTAGCCGAGCAGATGACCTACTGAGAGGCAGAGGCATGCCTCTGCCTCTCTTACGTGTACGAGCTGAAGAGCTATTCCGGGCGGCGCACCTCAAGAATGCGGAAACCCTTTGAGGTAGCGTAGCGGCCTACCTCCAGCTCGGGGAACTCAGCGGCCAGCCACTTCTGTAGGGAGTCTGACCCCAGGTTCTTCTGCACGACCAGGTAGGCGGCACCCCCGGGGGCAAGGCGGGGCAGCCAGGTGTGCATGATGCCGTGTAGGACGTCCTTGCCCACCCGGATAGGCGGATTAGACCAGATGGTATCGAAGGTCAGGGACTCATCGAGGGCCTCGGGCGCAGATACCGTCACATTGGTCAGCCCCAGCCGCTCGGCGTTCATCTCGGTGAGCTTAGCTGAGCGGGAGTTAACCTCAACCCCGTAGACCTGGGCATCGGGCGCTGCCATAGCTAGGGACAGGGTAATGGGGCCCCAACCGCAGCCGATATCGAGCAGGCGCGCCCCCTGCGGAGCGGGGGCCTCATCCAGAAGAATACGGGTTCCCTTATCCACCCCACCCGGGCTGAAAATTCCGGGGGCGGTGAGGACCTGCACCCGGCGTCCGCCCAGCTCCACAGAAAGGGGCTGGGGTAAGAAATCTCCGGTGGGGTTTTCAGAAAAATAGTGCGCGCTACTCATAGACGTTCATTCTACGCTAAGCCCCCTGCCCTTATTGCCGTGTAAAAGCTAGAATAGAAGGACGCCTCAAACCACCTCGAAAGGTACTATGACCGAGACTTCAACCCCCAGCAATGACCCTAAACTTCCCTCAGACGAACAGCTGAGACTCACGGTAGACCGCGTGCTGGGGCGGGCTCAGGCCAACGGTAGCGTGCTCGATGAAAGGGCCCGCGAACTCTCTAATAACCAGCGCGAACACTCTGAATACGATGGTGACCAGCAGGACCTTGAAGAGCGCCGTGCCCTGCGCCGAGTGGCCGGTCTATCGACCGAACTCGATGACGTCACCGAAGTTGAATACCGCCAGCTGCGCCTTGAACGCGTTGTGCTGGCAGGTGTTTGGTCTGAGGGCACCCTGGAAGAAGCCGAAAATTCCCTGCGCGAGCTGGCCGCTCTAGCCGAGACTGCGGGTTCTGAGGTTTTGGACGGCCTGGTACAGCGCCGCCTCAAGCCAGACCCGGGCACCTACCTGGGCTCAGGCAAGGTGCTTGAACTCAAAGACATCGTTGAAGCCTCCGGCGCTGATACCGTGATTGTGGACGCCGAACTGGCTCCCTCCCAGCGCCGCGCCATAGAAGATATCGTCAAGGTTAAGGTCATTGACCGTACCGCCCTGATTCTTGATATCTTCGCCCAGCACGCCAAGTCCCGAGAGGGTAAGGCCCAGGTCGAGCTGGCCCAGCTCGAATACATGCTGCCGCGCCTGCGCGGTTGGGGTGCCTCCCTGTCCCGTCAGGCCGGTGGCCGAGCCGCCGGTGGTGAGGGTATTGGCTCCCGCGGCCCCGGTGAAACCAAGATTGAAATGGACCGCCGCCGCCTGCGCGCCCGCATGGCCAAGCTCAAACGAGAAATCGCTGCCATGGCCCCCGCCCGCGAGACCAAGCGCCTGAACCGCAAGCGTAACCGGGTGCCGTCCGTTGCAATTGCAGGTTATACCAACGCCGGTAAGTCTTCCCTGCTCAACCGCCTCACCGATGCCGGCGTGCTGGTTGAAAACGCCCTCTTCGCTACCCTGGACCCCACTGTGCGCAAGGCCCAGACTCCGGACGGCGTGGGATACACCCTCTCTGACACCGTTGGCTTTGTGCGCGCCCTCCCCACCCAGCTGGTGGAGGCCTTCCGCTCAACCCTTGAGGAAGTTGCCGACGCTGATGTGATCGTTCACGTTGTGGATGTCTCCCACCCCGACCCCGAGGGGCAGATTCACTCTGTCCGCCAGGTCATCACCGAGGTTGATGCCCAGAACATCCCCGAAATCATCGTGCTTAACAAGGCCGATGCCGCTGACCCCTTCGTCATTGAGCGCCTGCGCCAGAAAGAACCCAACCATGTGGTTGTCTCGGCCCGCACCGGCGAGGGAATCGAAGAACTACAGCAGAAAATTGCTGACACCATTCCTCGCCCCTCCATCGAGCTCAACATGCTGGTACCCTACTCAGCAGGCAGCGTCATCTCCCGCCTGCACGAATGGGACGCTGAAATCCTGCGCACCGCCTTTGTCTCTGACGGTACCTACGTGCAGGCCCTGGTGCGTGATGAGGTAGCCTCTGACCTGGCTGAGTACGTTTTGGAGGAAGACCTGCTCGAGGTTCTGCAACCTGAAATCGATGAAGCTATCGCCTCTGGGGCGGTTGAAACTCAGCGCGCATGAGGGAACACGTCACCGCACCCACCGGGCAGGAGCTAGAAACCCTGCCCGGTGCCCAGCCCGTCCTGCACCTTTTGGACACCGTGGTGGAACGCTCCGGTGGCCAGAGGCGAGATGGTCAGCGCACCATGGCGGCCCACGTTGCCCGCGCCCTGGAGACTGAAAAGCACCTGTTGGTGCAGGCAGGTACCGGCACCGGTAAGTCCCTGGGCTACCTGGTGCCCGCTATCTATGCCGCCCAGACCGCCGAAAAGCCCATCGTGGTGGCAACCGCAACCCTGGCCCTGCAATCCCAGATTGTCAACCGCGATATACCTCGCCTGCTGGAATCACTGGGAGATGAACCCGAGCACGAAACCGATGTAGCCATCCTCAAGGGCCGCAACAACTATGTCTGCCTGCACAAGCTGGAAGGTGGCTACCCCGAGGACGACGGCGATGCCCTCTTCGATATGGACGCCGCCACCGGCTCCACCGGTCCCGCAGGAAAACTGGGGGAGGAAGTTCTCCGCCTACGCGAGTGGGCTCAGACCACCGACACCGGTGACCGCGACGAATTGCTACCGGGCGTCAGCGATAAGGCCTGGCGGCAGGTAGCGGTTACCGCCTCAGAGTGCCTGGGCAAAAAGTGTCCCCTGGTTGAAGAGTGCTTCAGCGAGATGGCTCGAACCCGGGCTGCTGAATCTGACATCGTTATTACCAATCACGCCCTGCTGGCAATTAATGCCTTTGAGGGTGCTGCCGTGCTCCCAGACCACGACATCGCCATCATCGATGAGGCCCACGAGCTGGCAGACCGCGTCACCGGAGCCGTTACCGGAGCGCTCTCACCTGCCGCTATCACCAAGGTCGCCCGCAGCCTCAAACGTCATACGGATGCCGATCATAAGGCCCTAGAACAGGCAGCACTCGCCCTCGATGACTCACTCAACGGGGTTCCTGCTGAGATGATGCCCAAGGGACTACCTGACCGGGTGGCAGCTGCCATGGAGCGGGTGCGCGATGCTGCCCGCCAGGCTCTGACCGACACCAAGGGCGGGGATAAGGACGGCGACGCCGGTCGCCAGATGGCCCGGGCGGCTCTGACCGAAGTACACGAAACCTCCGAGAAAATGCTGACCGCTGACCCTCTGTATCAGGTGATTTGGGTGTCTCGTACCGGTTCCTGGGAACCCGGCAAGGGCTATGTCGCTGCTGCCGATGACGACCCTGCTACCTTGAATATCGCCCCCATCTCGGTCGCTGGTTACCTGCGCGAGGGCCTTTTCGAAAACCGTACCGTGGTGCTTACCTCCGCAACGCTGACAGTGGGCGAGAGCTTCGACGCGGCAGCCGGTGCCCTTGGCTTGATGGGTAAGGACGCCCCCCGCTGGGACGGCATTGATGTGGGCTCCCCCTTCAACTACCCCAAGCAGGGTGTTCTTTATCTGGCGTCTGACCTTCCCAAACCTGGGCGGGGTGTCTCGGTAGAGCAGCTGGACCGGATTGTGGAACTGGTAACCGCTTCGGGCGGCGGCGCGCTGGGGCTCTTTTCCTCAAAACGCGGGGCAGAACTAGCTGCCGAGTACGTGCGGGAACGAACCGATCTCAATATTCTTCTGCAGGGGGAGTCTTCCCTACGTGCCCTGGTCAAAGAGTTCACCGACGATACGGATTCTTGCCTCTTTGGTACCATGAGCCTCTGGCAAGGCGTGGATGTACCGGGGGATTCGTGCCGCCTGGTCATGATGGACCGTATTCCTTTCCCCCGCCCTGATGATCCGCTGTCGCAGGCCCGTACCCGGGCGGTAGCAGCTGCCGGGGGTAATGGCTTTATGTCTGTGTCTGCCTATCACGCAGCGGTCCGTATGGCTCAGGGGGCAGGGCGTCTAGTGAGGTCTGTGGGTGATAGGGGAGTCGTGGCCGTCCTTGACTCTCGTATTGCTACCCAGAGGTACGGCTCATACCTGGTGAAGTCTCTGCCGCCCTTCTGGACCACTACACGTAAGGATGTTGTGGTCGGTGCCCTGGAGCGCCTCAAGCAGTCAATTGACTAAAGATTGGGGAGAAAAATCAGCCCGGCTGTGAAGGCCGGGCTGATTTTTTATTGCCTGTGAAGAGAGGGGCGGGTGGGGCAGGTACCTGAGATGTGGTGAAGAACCTGCTGACTCTTAGAGGCTGCGGAGAACAGAAACAACCTTGCCCATGATGGTGGCGGTGTCGCCCAGAATCGGCTCGTATTGGGTGTTCTGGGGTAGCAGCCAGGTGTGGCCATCGCGCTGGCGGAAGGTTTTGACGGTGGCCTCATCATCGAGCAGGGCTGCTACGATATCGCCGTTCTGGGCGGTGTTCTGGGCGCGCACAACGACCCAGTCGCCGTCACAGATTGCCGCATCGACCATGGAATCGCCTTTGACCCGCAGCATGAAGAGGTCACCCTGGCCGACTAGCTGGCGGGGCAGTGTCATCACATCTTCGATAGCCTGCTCAGCGGCGATAGGGGAGCCAGCAGCAATGCGGCCCACCAGGGGGACGGTGGCTAGGTTGTCGTCGGTTTGCGCAAAGGTGGGCACAATCGGCAGGGTGATGACGCTGGTCTCAGGCTTTACTTCTTCGGTTGAGGTCTCGCCGGTGAGAACTTCAATAGCGCGAGGACGCTTGGGGTCGCGCCTAATGTAGCCCATTTCTTCGAGGCGAGAGAGCTGGTGGGTGACCGATGAGAGGGAAGCCAAGCCTACGAGGTCGCCAATCTCACGCATGGACGGCGGGTAGCCATGTTCGTCAATCGCGTTTGAAATGGCGCTCAAAATTTTTTTCTGGCGGGCAGTGAGGGGGCGGGAGCCCTTGTGGGGCGGGCTTGCCGGAGTCTGCACAGTCTGTTCGCTCACGGTAACTCGTCTCTGTAGGTTCTTAAAATGTCAGCCACCCGGTGTTCACTATCAAGTGGTCTTCTAAGACTATGCCAAGCAAACAGGTTATTCAAACATTTGTTCTAATTTTTCTCGACTATGTTCGATTTTTCTGATAGAACATAAGTACGAAGAAATTTTAGAACAAAGATTCGACTAGTGGTTGAATCTTTGAGCGTGAATCAGGAGAAAGACTTATGAGCACCATCGCCTTGCCCGAGTTTATGGCTCGTACTTCTTTGAAGAAGCCCCTTGATCAGGCTGCTACTTTTACTGTTCGCCACAGAGCCCAGCCTGCTATCTCGGCTGGAGCTATAAGGGAACCTCAATACCGCATTCGCTTTGCGGCTCCGGCTCCCACTAGCCCTACTTCTGCCCCGCGTAACGCTGGGCAGGCCGCAGTAGCGTCTGTGCCCACCCGCCAGGTGCGTGCTGACAGTGCGCCCCGTACCGCTGCTACTCAGCGCCAAAAAATTCGGCTCACTCGCCGCGGTCGTCTGGTCTTTAGAGGTCTGCCGCTACTTACCCTCCTAGCCCTGGTGGTACTCGGTGCCTTAACCTTTATAGCTCCGGGCGAAGCCAAGAGCGCTACTTTTGACCCGGTTGCTCCTGTCAGCCAGACTGTGACTGTGGTGCACGGTGACACCCTTTGGTCGATCGCAACGGAGGTTGCGCCGGGTGAAGATAACCGCGACGTCATCAACCGTATTATGCAGATTAACGATCTCACCAGCGGCCAGCTGGTTCCCGGGCAGGTTCTTGAGGTTCCCGTCTACACCCAGACCCGGTAATGAAAGGTAACGGCCCTATGCCAGACTGCGAAACAAGAATGCAGGGCAAGGGTCTGGGTCGCTACACTAGGGGGGTGACCGAAACTACCACAGCACTTGAAGCCCTACCCCTGCGCGATGATTTGCGGGGTCGTTCACCCTACGGCGCGCCCATGATTGACGTTCCGGTAACGCTTAACGTTAACGAGAACACCCACCCCATGCCGCAAGAAGTCATCGAGGCCATTACGCGAGATGTGGCAGAGACTGCCGTAACCCTCAACCGCTACCCCGACCGCGAGTTCGATACCCTCAGGGCGGAGCTAGCAGACTACCTGGGTCACGGTCTGGCTCCCGAGAACATCTGGGCAGCCAACGGCTCCAATGAGATTCTCCAGCAGCTTATGCAGGTCTTTGGCGGGCCTGGCCGTTCGGTTATGAGCTTTGTGCCCACCTACTCCATGTACCCCCTGCTGGCAGACGGCACCAACACCGCCTTTATTGCCGGTACCCGCGCAGCCGACTACTCACTGAGCGCAGCATCGGCGGTTGAGCAAATTGAACAGCACAAGCCCTCGATCGTCATCCTCTGCTCACCCAACAACCCCACAGGCACAGGTCTAGGTTTAGATGTCATTGAGGCTGTCTACGATGCCGTTGCCGCCTATAACGGTATCGTCGTGGTTGACGAGGCCTACGCCGAGTTCGCCCAGGATCGCACCCAAAACGCCCTCACTCTGCTGCCCGGTCGCCCTAACCTGGTGGTGAGCCGCACCATGAGTAAGGCCTTCGCTCTGGCCGGTGCCCGCCTGGGCTACTTTGCAGCTGCCCCTGCCGTGGCGGACGCCGTCCGCCTGGTCCGTCTGCCCTACCACCTCTCAGCTGTCACCCAGGCAACCGCTATCGCCGCCCTGCGCCACCGCACCCAGCTGCTAGCTAACGTTGACGATATCCGCGCCCAGCGCGACCGCATCGTAGAGCATCTGACCGGTTTAGGGCTAGAACCCGCTGTCTCAGACTCCAACTTCGTATTCTTCGGCGGCCTCAAAGATGAAAAAGCCGCCTGGGCCTACCTGCTGGAGCGCGGCGTCCTTGTACGCGATAACGGCCTTCCCGGCTACCTGCGCGTCACCGCCGGAACTGAAGCCGAGACCAGCGCCTTCCTGGAACACCTCACCGACTACGTGCAGACCTTCGAACGATAAGCGCCCCGCGCCCGTCCTCACACCGGCAAGAACCTTTAGAAAAAGAGATAGACATGGCAGTTCCCACCGAATCATCCACCGGCATCGGCCCCCGCATTGCAAAGATGGAGCGCACCACCAGCGAGTCCTCCGTCAGCGTCGAAATTAACCTGGACGGCACCGGCGTCTCTGACATCGACACCGGCGTTCCCTTCTATGACCACATGCTGACCGCCCTCTCCAAGCACTCCCTGATTGATATGACCATCAAGTGCTCCGGCGATACCCACATCGATGTGCACCACACCGTTGAAGACACCGGCATCGTGCTCGGTGAGGTTCTCCGTCAGGCCCTGGGTGATAAGGCCGGTATCCGCCGTTTTGGCACCGCCACCGTGCCCCTCGATGAAGCACTTGCCTCAGCCGTAGTCGATATTTCAGGCCGCCCCTACCTGGTACACACCGGCGAACCCGAAGGCTTCGAATACCACCTCATCGGCGGGCACTTCACCGGATCAATGGTGCGCCACGTCTTTGAGGCCTTTGCCTACCACGCCGGTATCTGCCTGCACATCACCCTGCTGGGCGGGCGCGACCCCCACCATATTGCCGAAGCCCAGTTCAAGGCCCTGGCCCGTGCCCTGCGTCAGGCGGTAGAGCCCGACCCTCGCCACGCCGGCATCCCCTCTACCAAGGGAGCCCTCTAATGACTGAAACCCGTCAACCGACCGTCACCGTTCTCGATTACGGGGCAGGGAACGTGCGCTCAGCCGTCCGCGCCCTTGAAGAAGCGGGAGCGCGTGTTGTGCTTTCCCGCAAGGAGTCAGATGTCCTGGGTGCCGATGGCCTGGTTGTGCCCGGCGTGGGTGCTTTCAAAGCCGTCATGGATGGCCTGAAAGAAGCAGATGCTATCCGCATGATTGGCAGGCGCGTTGCGGGCGGACGCCCCGTGCTTGGCATCTGCGTGGGTCTGCAGGTTATGTTCGACAAGGGTGTTGAACACGGAGTTGAAGCAGACGGGCTGGGTGAGTGGCCCGGCACCGTTGAAAAGCTCAAGGCTGAAGTTGTACCCCACATGGGGTGGAACACCGTCCGCGTCCCCGAAGGCTCCAAGCTCTTTGCCGGTATTGAGAACGAACGCTTCTACTTCGTGCACTCCTACGGTGTGCAGGAGTGGACCTTCGACCAGAACAACGAAGCGATGTTCCCGCCCCAGGTTACCTGGGCCAACCACGGGGGCGACTTCATCGCCGCTGTAGAAAACGGGCCGCTGGCGGCTACCCAGTTCCACCCCGAAAAGTCGGGTGAAGCGGGCATTCGCTTGCTCAAGAACTGGATTGACTCCCTGCCGGTGACCGGACGCCTGGACGGGGGCCAGTAGCGATGTCTGCAACAACGTCCGGTCTGCTATTGATGACCGTGGGCATGATGTTCATTGGCGGAGCCTACTCCTTTTACAAGCAGAAAATTACCTGGGTAGCCCAGTTGGTTCTGCTCCTAGTGGGTCTTGCTTTTGCCGGCTACGGCCTGTATGTGGTCATGAACTACAGCTAGGCAGCCAGCAGCGCATACCTAGCCCCTTCTAAAAACTTCACTCTTACCCCATACTCCCAAGGAGAGAATAATGATTGATCGCCTCGAACTGCTGCCGGCAGTTGACGTAGCCAACGGCCAGGCAGTGCGCCTGGTGCAGGGCGAAGCCGGCTCTGAAACTAACTACGGTTCCCCTGTCGAAGCTGCTCTGGAATGGCAGAACGCTGGTGCTGAGTGGCTGCACCTGGTCGATCTCGATGCGGCCTTTGGTCGCGGCGATAACATCGCAATTCTGACCGAGGTAGCCCAGGAACTCTCCATCAAAATTGAGATGTCAGGCGGCATCCGTGACGATGAGTCACTGGAACGCGCCCTGTCCCTGAACCCAGCCCGCATCAACCTGGGCACCGCTGCCCTGGAAAACCCCGAGTGGACCCGCAAAGTGATTGCCGAGCACGGCGATATCATCGCCGTTGGTCTGGATATACGCGGGGAAACCCTGGCAGCCCGTGGCTGGACCAAGGAAGGCGGCAACCTTTGGGAGGTGCTCGACCGCCTGAACGAGGACGGCTGCGCCCGCTATGTGGTTACCGACGTCACCAAGGACGGCACCCTGCAGGGACCTAACCTGGAACTTTTGCGCAAGGTCGCAGAGCGCACCGACAAGCCCGTGGTTGCCTCCGGCGGTATCGCCACCCTCGATGACATCGCAGCCTTGCGTACCATGGTTCCCCACGGCGTTGAAGGCGCTATCACCGGTAAGGCTCTCTACGCCGGTAAGTTCACCTTGGCTCAGGCCCTCGACGTTGCAGGTCGCCCCTAGTGACAGACTTTTCAGATCGCGTGCACCGCGCCCATACCCACGGGCACGGCAACCCCGGTAATCCCAGCGCACCCCGCCGGGAGCTACCTGCACATATCGCTGCTCAGCTGGCGTCCGCCGGTCAAAAAACCGATACCGGCGGGCAGCCCTGGGAAGGGCGCAACCTGGGGGAAGGTACCAGCCACACCCACCAGTTCCCCGGCGACGACGGAAAAACTGATCCCGCCCTGCTCAAAGTTCTTGAGGCTTTCAAAGCCGGTGAGGTCGATGAGGTTGCCGTGGTTGATGCCCTGCGCTCGGTACGCATTTTCGCACCCGTGGTGGCTCAACTATCGCAGGCAGAAATTACTGAGCAGGGGCTAGTCTCAGACAAAGAATCGGATATGGCCTTGGTGAGTATTCAGGCTCCGGACGGACGCCGTGCCCTGCCGGTCTTCACCAACGTGGACGCGCTCACCGCCTGGCACGACCTAGCCCGCCCGGTTGCCGCTGACATGCGTAAAACCGCCCTGTCAGCCGTAGAAGATGATAACCAGCTCATCGTGGTAGACCCGGGGGCTGACCTCACCTTCGTACTGCGCCGCCCCGCCTTCTGGGCTATTGCCAAGGGCGAAGAATGGGTGCCCTCCTACCGTAACCAGCAGGTTGCCCAGGAACTCAGCAACATTGCTGCGCCCCTGTCAGCCGTTGTCGCGGTTGAGGCAGGCCCCGGCACCGGGGTCTACTCGCAAACTGCGAGCGGACGCGTGCTCGCAGGCGGCGGGCACGGGCCAGAACTTAAGATTATGCTCAAGCTCCGGCCCGGCCTTACTCAGGAACAGGTCAACCAGACCGTGCACACCTTCCAGCAGGGGCTTGCCCTCAACCGGGTTATCGCCGAGCAGGCTGACTCTGTACAGATTGCCCTGGCGTCGGCTTAGAAGACCGGCCCGGTGAATTTTTCGCCGGGGCCCTTGCCGGGGGCGTCCGGGTAGGGGGACGCCTCGCGGAAGGCAAGCTGGAGGGAGCGTAGACCGTCACGCAAGGGAGCGGCATGCTGGGAGCCAATTTCGGGGGCCGCTGCGGTGACAAAACCGGCGAGGGCTGTGATGAGCTTGCGGGCCTCGTCCAGATCCTTGAGATCTTCGGCATTCTCTTCTGCTGCCAGGCCGCACTTAACGGCGGCTGCACTCATGAGGTGAACAGCGGCAGTGGTGATGACCTCAACAGCGGGCACTTCAGCGATATCACGCATCTGTGCGTTGACTTCTTCGACCTGCTCAGCGGTTAGGCCCTCAGGTAGCTGGGGGTCCTGCTCAGAGGACTCTTCAAAACGGTAGCTAGTTTCGTTGCTCATGGTTACTAGAATCTCATACCAACCCCACCGAACGTGAATCGCCCGTCACATTGACCCCGCCTACCGTCGTCCGCCCCAAGAAAAACCCCGAAAACCCTTGAAAAACCGCGCCTTACCCAGTAATGTTAAGAGCTGTTTGCAAGTGGAACCCAGGTTCCCACCCGCAGCCGCCAGATATGGCGACCGGGTCAGCACCCGCAGCCTCCCTCTGGGAAGCAAATGGGTAGCAACGCCGCCTGCCGGCGTCCGCTCCCTCAAGCGCGGGTAGGTAACTGAAGCCTCCGCTTGCTAGCCGCAACCGGGGGCTTTTTCGCCCCCACAGAAATTCACGGGGGACACCCCCACCACAAGCAACAGGAGCTTTGTCATTAGCGATCCACGCATCAACGACCGCATTCGCGTTCCGGAAGTTCGACTCGTCGGCCCCGGCGGTGAACAGGTCGGTATTGTCCGCGTAGAAGATGCACTGCGTCTTGCTCAGGAGTCTGACCTTGACCTGGTTGAGGTTGCCCCTAACGCTAAGCCGCCTGTGTGCAAGCTTATGGACTTCGGCAAGTACAAGTACGAAGCCGCAGTCAAGGCACGTGAATCTCGAAAGAAGCAGGTCAATGCTTCTTTGAAGGAAATCCGTTTCCGCCTCAAGATTGATACCCATGACTACGAAACCAAGGTCGGGCACGCACGTCGTTTCCTGGCTGGCGGTGACAAGGTCAAGGCTATGATTCAGTTCCGTGGTCGTGAACAGCAGCGCCCCGAGATGGGTGTGCGACTGCTTGAACGCATGGCGAACGACCTGACCGAGGTTGGCACCGTAGAGTCCAACCCTCGCGTTGACGGTCGCAACATGGTGATGGTTCTTGCCCCGCTGCGCGGCAAGCAGGAAGCCCGCCGTGAGAGCCAGAAGTCAGGTGGCCGCAAGGGTCGCGAACGCGTCAACACCACCGAGGCAACCCCTGTGACCAACTCCCTGGCAGATGCAATGCCCGAGGAGCTCAAGGCACAGGCGTCAGCCGAATAGGAGCTGTTTAGACAACCAGGCGCGGGCTCGTGTAGGGTTTCGTGCTTGGTCGTCGTTCGCTTACCGCCGTTTTTATTGAGAAATAAAGGCGATGGTGGGCGGGCAGAACACCCTTAAAACTTCCCCGCCCGCCGGGGTCGTTGAGTTTTTCAGTTCCTCACCCTGTAACCGGGGCGAGGGTAGAACGTAAGGAGAATCGGCTCATGCCGAAGCAGAAGACCCACTCTGGTGCTAAGAAGCGCTTCAAGCTCACCGGTACTGGCAAGGTTAAGCGCCAGCAGGCCAACCGCCGCCACTACCTGGAGCACAAGTCATCCCGTCTGACCCGTCGTCTGGCATCTGACCAGATCGTAACCGGCGGCCAGGCTAAGGTCATCAAGAAGATGCTGGGCAAGTAAGCTCCTTCTTTTTGAAGCTTCGCCCCTAGTGGGCGCACCAAAAGTAGATATTTTCTCTCCTGCACCAGCGCTAGATTTTTAGCTGGGTAGGACACAAGACGTTAGGAGACACACGTGGCACGTGTGAAGCGCGCGGTTAACGCGCACAAGAAGCGCCGAGTAATCCTTGATCGTGCATCAGGCTACCGTGGCCAGCGTTCACGCCTTTACCGTAAGGCTAAGGAACAGGTCACTCACTCACTGGTATACAGCTACGACCACCGTCGTAAGAAGAAGGGCGACTTCCGTCGTCTCTGGATCCAGCGTATCAACGCAGCTGCACGCGCTGAGGGCCTGACCTACAACCGTTTCATCCAGGGCCTGAAGGCTGCTGAGGTTGAGGTTGACCGTCGTATGCTGGCTGAGCTGGCTGTTAACGAGCCTGCTGCTTTCTCAGCTCTGGTTGAAATCGCTAAGAACAACCTGCCTGAGGACACTTCAGCTCCCAAGGCTGCCTAAGTCTTTTTAGGTTTGTCTTTCCCCACCTAAGTGGTGGGGTGCGGACGCCGCCTCCCACTTTCCTGCCACCGGGCAGGGCAGTGAGGGGCGGCGTCCTCTTTGTTGCGATCTTACTGGGGCTTGGAGCGCCGGGCCGGGACGCCGGGCTTGGGCTGGGTCGTTGGAGCGCCCACCAGACTCTCGCGGTGTCTACGCTTTTGATGGGCACAGCGAGAGTTTGGTGGACAGTCCCGCTGTGACGGGTGGGCACTACTAGGTAAAGGCAGCAAAAGAAATAGGCAGAGGCCTTCCGGGCGTAAATTTTTGGGTGGAGAAAAGCCCACCCTGCTTCCGTCCTGGTGCGGACGGCGGTGGGGTGGGCTTTTTGCGCTACCTGAAGTGTGCGGTGGGGTGGGTTTTGCTACTCAACCCAGGTGATGACCTCTTCTGCGGGCTTGCGGGTTTGGGGCCAGGGGAGTTCTTCGGTGCGGTAGCCAAGGGCCAGCATGGTGACGATGCCTTCGGTTTCGGGGTCGATGATGCCGTGGTCGGCTAGCAGGTCGTTGGCTTTTTCGGCGTTGAAGCCTTCGATGGGGCAGGAGTCGATACCGATGAGGGCGGCGGCGGTCATCATGTTGCCCAAAGCGATGTAGGTTTGCTTGGCGGACCAATCGAAGAGGGCGCGCTCGTCGGTGAGCCCCATGTCGTTGACCTGGAAGCTCTTGTAAGTTTCGAGGGCTTTGGCGTGGTCTTCGGGGGAGAGATTGCGGGAGGCGAGTGAGGCCTGCATGTGGGGGCCGTCGTGCTGCATGTTGCGCTTGGCTAGGAGCAGGACGAAGTGGCTTGCACCGCCGAGCTGGCGGGCAGCTCCCCAGCTGAAGGGTTTGAGGGCTTCGCGGATCTCTGGGTTTTGCAGGACGACGAACCGCCAGCCTTGGGCGCCGACGGAGCTGGGGGAGAGGCGGGCGGTTTCGAGGATGTAGGTGATGTCGTCGTCGCTGATTTTCTTCTCGGGGTCGAAGAACTTGATGGCGCGGCGGCGCTGGGCGGCGTCGAGGACGAGCTGCTTGATGGCTTGGATCTGCATGGGCTGTAACTTTCGTGATGGGCAGAGGATTGCTTCAGGAGTAACAAGCAGGGGAGCGAGATTATTCCGGGAAAAATGAGAGGCAAAGAAGTATAGATATAGTGGGCCAATGGTTGTCTGAATGCTCTAGGGTGTTAACCACCAAATATTATCTACATAATAATCTGCCGGATAAAATATTTTTCTTACTAAAAAATCTATCAATTTTGATTAGAAACCCAATGGTTTGGAGTTAGATTTGCTATCTCTGTCAAATGGTAAATAGGAACCCAGTCTGATTCTTTTTCCGGTCTTATTGCTCCAGGTTGAAGTGCATGTAGATGGATACCTTCAGGGAATATTTCCGCTTTAGAAGAAAGCACCTTTTTTATATCATCTAAATCAGAGCTGATAATCATTGCTTTTCTTGCCATCCCCCAATTTTCATCGTAATAACATGCTATAAAGTCATGTGTTGCTGGATTGAAAAGAAGTGACGGTATGCAATCATTTGTTCTTAATCTAGGTTTTTTATTTATGTATTCCCGGTGCGAAGTGAAGTAATCTTTCCAGATGTTAAACCTTTTGCGAATTTCAACGTTTGCCTCATCTGCCGGGATAATAACTAGTTCCTGAAGCATTTTGAACTTCCCCCTGCTCTTCGCTCCCTTATCGCCAAGAATGTAGAATGCTGTTAGTGGGTGCTCAGAAATGACACTTGCTGCAGCGTCCGAAATAATTTTTGTCAGGTCTCGAATTGAGATTAATGCATTAGTATAATCTTCTTCTGAGGGAATATATTCTGCATGGGCAATTTTATTTCTAATTTGTCGAATGTTCTTCTCCCAGGGGTCTATATCAGCCCTGCTAATCTTCAAAGCATCGTATACAACATCTAATCTCTGGGAGAAACTTCTATTCCAATCAGAAGATACTTCGCTGGGGAGCTTGGATTTTTCCCATTGCAGAAACAAGTAGATGTCATTAAAAAGTATTTCAGCAGCGGTTGCAAAAAGAAGTATGGCTGGTTTGTAAAGTCCATACTTTGTCCCTGTAAGTTCTCCTTCTCTAAGGGCATCCCAGTATGCTGATGTATACGAAGAGTATAATCTATTTATGTTCGACTTGAAATGAATAATTTCATTTTCACTTAGAGATGTGCGACGCTCTCCCCAGTGGTAGTTTGATTTTTTATTTGGTACAACAGTGAATTTCCTTGAGATTTCAAACCCTTTATTTAATTGAGTTACTGAAATTGGTAACGCAGGAGGGAGCAGTTGAGGGGTTATTAAATGCGAAACGAAGCGTTGTCTAACTATATAGAAGTTAAGTTGAGTTTGCTGTATTAGTTTCATGCAGTTTGTTAATGCTGCCTCAATAAGATGTGAAATTTCACCTAACTGTGTAGGTTTCTTAAACTCTTGGAGTAGGTAAACTTCACTTCCATAATGACTGGAAGTCTTTAATTCAATATTTTTAAAAATTGAATCAATTTCTAAATCACTCAATGTTGCATATGTGGAAATCTCTAGGTTTAATTCTGCTATTGATTTGTTGTGCCTGTCGCTGTTTAACTCTGGAAAAATTTCCTTGATTGGAGTGTCATTTATGGTGTTGGTGGTCTGAATACCCACGACGGGTATATCTGCATTTTGATTTAAATATTGAATTAACGGATGATATGATACATCGCCAATACAGATTGTAGATTTATCTTTTTCTTCAAGTGTTTCCCAGATAAAAAATGAGGAGTGCTGCTCCTTCGGTGGTGATGGTATATCTGGTATCTCGACTGCTAGTCGTAAACGAATTGAATGCTTCATCTAGTTTCCCTCATCCTCAATTGCCACTACTGTGTCGTACAGCCCTACTTGCCGGAGATCTTTGTGACTTCTGATCCCGGTGTACGAGAGTGAGGCGTCTTCATAGCGGCGGAACGCAAAAACAGCCTGATTCATATGCACCGAATTGAAAACCCGCAAACTAACCAGCAACTCGAAGTCAGCAACGCTCAGGCCCGTAACTGTCTTAAACAAGTCCGGTTCTATCCTCGAAATGACATCCTGCAGGGTGTTCTCGCGGAAATCGGTGAGATACATGAAAGCAGGAATGCGAGTTGCAAACTTGATGAGCTTTTCTTGAATCTTCCTTCGCTTATCTTTATATTCTTTCTCTTCCGCAGACAGCTTCTTCTTCTCGCGTGCAGACAAGGAAGCACCTTTAGACTTCTTCGTCTCAGAAACCTTGTCACTCTTATTAACTACAGTTTCAATGACATCAGTTCCCAAGGCACGGAAGCCCTCAATCTGCATGATAGCTTCCATAGCGGCCTCACTATTCATGACCCTACGAAGCGTCGCATTATCAACATTTACCAAAACAGCTGACTCCCATTTACGAGCCAAAAGCGTCGCAGAGGTACCAGCCATAGCAATATCAAGAATGCTCCCAGCATCAATCTGAGTCATTTTCGCACCGTCATAGGCAAGCACGGGCAAAAACTTAACCAACTCAGCCACCGAATTCTCAGGGTTAGACTCTGACGGGTTCAGCTTTTGGCCATACTCAGCTATCTGACGCAAAGCCCGCGTCGGTGCAAAATCAAAGACAAAAGCAACAGGCTTCAAGATATCTTCTCTGCTGGGATCATCACCATCAGGATTCCTAATTGACCAGGGCGATTGAACCCGGAAAGCAGCCTGAAAATATGTTTCAGGGCTCGACAAGTTCCTCAACATTAAAATCGAAGACCATTGCTTAACCGTCACACCCGTGGTGAGCTTTCCACACGATAGCGTAATCGTCTTAGAGCTATAACCATCACCAATAGCGTTACGAACGGGCGGTAAAGCCTCAACACCTACCCCAGCTTCGGCACCAGCAACAACCAAAACCTGATAATCATGCCAGTAGGTATTGTGCCTGGCCTTCAGAAGCCTAGCCATAGCATGACAAGCTGAAACATTAGGCAGGAACCAGAATGAATGCTGTAGATATGGTAAGAGTCTAACGTCGGCGTAGGGGAAAGGCGGACGAGAACCTGAACGGAGAGCGTCTAGCTGAGTTGGTGCATGTTCACCACGAATCAGGTCTAACCATTTCTGCACATCTGATTCATGCACAAACCTAGCCTCAGCCCCGGTTCCTGTTGTTTCAAAGAAACTGTTGAGGTCGAACTCGTCAAACTCACCTTGACTTGCAATCGATAGAATATCGTCAGGCATTTGGTAGGTCATCAGGCGCATTTCAGGCAGGGAACCGTAGGGATTAAACTCGCCAGGGTGCTCCTGTTCCCAATCAATTTTCGCCTGTTGCTCATCGGTGTAGGTCCAGTTAAAGATTTGCTCTTCGATGAACTCACCACTGGTTAGAGCTTTAAAAGGTGTACCTGAGAGGTAAAGGTACGCCCTGGTTGTAATAGGTAGGAAGTCCTCTTCGGAATTGTTGAGTTCATCTAGTTCTTCGTCAAAAGTCCTAAGCGAGTCGTGAAATTCAGCCTTAAATTCTGCCTGACGTTCTTTGGCTTCTTCGCCTTCGAAAAGTTCCTTTGCTTTATCACGCCAGGCACCGAAATGGTACTCGTCAAAAATAACAAGGTCCCAGTTAATGGTGTGGAGCCACTCATTTTTAGCTTTGATGAGCCCTGTTGCCCTGTCTCGGCCCATTAGGTCTTGGAAAGACCCAAAATATACGAGTGGCCGTGAGGGGTCGTATTCTTCCTGGGCGGCTTTTCTCGACGCGTTGAGGTATTGCCATCCCTCAAAATCAATGTGAGATTCAAGGTCCTCTTGCCAGGCTGACTGTACTGCTGGTTTGAAGGTAACAACCAGAACGCGCTGGGCATTCATTTTTTGGGCCAGCTTATAAGCGGTAAAGGTTTTACCGAAACGCATTTTGGCGTTCCACAGGAATCGGGGCGTAACATCTGGTTCTTCGTGCCAGAGTGAAAAATAGTAATCGTAGGTAAAATCTACGGCACGTTGTTGTTCGGGGCGGAGCCCAAAAGTTTGGTGGCGCTTACCTGAAAAGACCTGGCCTAAACGGATTTCCTCAATGGTTGTTAATACATCGGCAACTGTGCAGCGAACCCACTCACGCGACGACCCAATAGCGGGATTATCGAACCCTTTAGCCTTGAGATGGGTAATGACATCTCTATCCTTGAAAAGACTGCCATCCTGATGCTCTGCTAGGACATCTATGTGGAGGGTGTACTCCTGCTGCATTTGCCCTTGAGACTGTCGAATACGGTCATTGACATCTGCCTGGGTGGTCTGGCCAATCTTGATGAGACCCTCATAACCAGTAGGAGGGTTATTCGGTGTCCAAGCGTAGACCTTGAGACGGGCTGAGGGCTTTTCAGGGAGGAGCGCTTCAATCTTTTGACTCACAGCAGCTCTTCCTCCATGGGACGAACAACAGACTGGATATAGGAGATTTCTTCATCCGTTAGTCCATATTTGATATATAGGTCTTCATCTGTCCAGATACGGTCCCAGGCCTGTAATGGAACGAAGCCATATACGTTCTTTGAAGCATGTTGAGCTACTTTGCGTAATGAAACAAGAAAGCGTGCAAACTGGGTTCTGAGATATGAAGCTAAGCTTTTTGCTTCATCTTCTGATTCAAAGTGACCAGCAACTAGATAAGTCTCGGTGCATGCAGAATCAGGTCCTGCAATAATAGGGCGAGAAAGGAACATCGTTTCGACGGCAGCACTAGTCCCTTGCACACCTGTCATCAAGACCTTCCACTGGTCAATCCAGTCTTGATTAGATGGAATCTCATTTCTTTCTATCCAGCTAATACGTTGGGAACCAAAAAGAGTGATAGGGGATTCCATTCCCTTTGAATGCGCGTTTCCATGAACGTAAGTTCGTAGACCGAAAGGCTTTTGACTAGAAACCATTTTGTCCATGGTTTCTTCTTCGACGGCCTGTACCTTTTCGAGAATAGAAACCGCCTGATTAGATCTCACCAATACATCAAACTGGTCAAGGTACCGCTCGACAGGTTCACCTGTGGGCTTACCGTCCCAAATAGTCTGAACGCTACACTTACCGTCATGATTCTTATCCCAGAGGAAGTAGGAAACGCCGCCACGAATCTTAACCCCGGGGAAGGCCTCATAGAGTTTGGGATAGTCTACGAGTGCTTTTATACGGTGGTCGGTCAGCATTTTTTGCCGGTACTCATCTAAGCCCTTACCACCAGCAAACCACCGTGACGGGGTAATAAAGACCGCATACTTTGGATCAAGCTCTAGGGCCTTCTCAACAAAGTGCTGGTAGATAGGAGAAGCTGAAGCCCCATGCCCACCATCTGAGAGCTGGTAAGGCGGGTTGCCAATCACGACGTCAAACTGCATATCTTCTCCAAAAATCTTTCTAATCAGTGTTCGAGGTTCATTTGTGTGTATAAAAGCGTAGGCATGGGATTCAAAGGCATCACCTCTGCTATATTCCGCTTCGTTAGCCCCACAGAAAGAACAGCGTCTATTGACGTAGGTGTACTTCTTTGTCTTAGCGCTTTTGCGACTGATTAGCTTCTTCTTCCCACCAGCCCAAGTGTGCTCTATCCGCTCAAACCAGATATTGCCGTCATCAGTCTCAAAAGCAGTGCAAATTGAATGTTTCTTCGAGGCCCACTTGGAACAATAAACACTACGCCGGGCTATTAGAGCCGTTATCTCAGTAATCGCTATCCCGTAGACCTGGCGGGTCAAAATATGATTGACCCTTTCTTGAACATCGGGAATTTTGTCTTCGAGCCCCTTTACCAGGCGTGACGTAATTTCACGCAAGAAGACCCCTGACTTCGTGAAAGGGTCCAAAAATTTCACATCAGGATTAGACCAAATATCCTCACCAAAACGCTCCTCCCAGGAGCGAGCCACCTGATCGAGCATGGCAATAGCCAAAGAGGGCGGAGTGAAAACCTCGTCGTTTGAGAGGTTTGCTATGCAGGTCAAAACATCAGGGTTATGGCCCCTTAACAGATTGTTTTCTGTCATCTATCTGTCCAGTTCTGCTATCTGCTTGACTGTCATTGGCTTGTGGGTGTGCACCGGATCAAAAATACTCTCTGCCTCAAGCTCCCCAAACAGACTATCTGTATGCTCATTACCTTGAGCAAGGTTCTTGCCCCTGGCAAGGTTCTCGAAAGAAAAATCTCGGCGCTGAAACTTACCCTTAGTCAGGTAGCCCCACTCAGGAAAAATTATCGCTTTGCCGTTGGGCCTGAGCAGGGTGAGAGCGTCAGCTTGCACAATATTGACATCCAGAACCTTACGAGCTGCTTTACCCCATTCGGGGGTGCTACTGTCATTGATAAAAGCGTCAAAGATACTAGCCAGGTTCTCACGGCATATTTGGGCATTATCTTCAAGCAACTCGATACCGTATATGCACATCAGTCCGAGTAGGGCGTAGTGTCGGCGTTCAAACTCATTTTTGCCGTAACGGTCCTGAACAGTTGCTAATTTTCGGAGTAGCACTTGCACCAGAAAGTTGCCTTCACCGCAGGCTGGTTCCAGGAACCGTGAGTCGATACGTTCAGATTCATCTTTGACAAGGTTGAGCATTGCCTCAACGATATGAGCAGGTGTAAACACTTCACCATGGTCGGCAACTCGTTGTTTAGATTTAACGAGGAGCTCTTCCTTGAGATCAGCAGAATCTGCCATGATGTACCGCCTTGCAGTTATCGTCCGAACGGGGGCGCTCTTATCGAGACTATCTACCACCCCTCAACATCATAACTTTTCGCTTACCAATTCGTTATCCCCATAAGCTGATACCTCAACTCAGATGGGCGTAAGCAATGCCTTGCTAGCAGCTACACGACATGAGAGGTTAATTCCCTTTAACCTGAGCCACCGACCGCCGCAACATGCTCACATTGGCCTCGGAATACAAAGAATCAAGCGACACCTCAAAAGGAATCCTCTGCTCCCTCACCATCTTCCTTGCAAACATGGAGAAAGCATCAGAAACCGTAATTCCCAGCTCCTGACACAAGACCTCAAAGTCCCTCTTAGTCTGCTCATCCAACTTCACCTCTACCGCAGACATCACCACAACAAAGCCCTCCTCAAACTCAGCCTATATTCACTGTAAGGCTTACCCAGATAAGACTGAAGACCAGCATGTCATTGTCTCAGGCTTACTCCCACCCCACCGCGTCCTTCCCCACAAACCGCTAGAAAGAGGTCTTGCAGGCTGCCCCAATTCGGTGCGCTCTTACACGGTCGCGCGCTCCCGTCCGCACACCTCATCGTGCGACAATAGAACCTATGGACTTCAAAGAACGCCTCAGCACCCCCGTCGTCATGGAAAACCCCCAGGCAGACCGCGTCAAAGACATCGCCAAACTTGCCACCCGGTCAGCCCGCACTAAGACCGGGCACTTCCTGGTCGAGGGGCCGCAGGCGGTCCGCGAAGCCCTCAAAGCCCACCAGGTCAAGCCTCTGCTTGATGCCGTCTACATCACTGAACGCGCCTTCGACCGCCACCCCGACATCGTCGACCTTCTCGAAGAAGCCCACGGCAGCCCCACCCCCGAGCCCGGCCGTAAGGTCTTCATGCGCATGGTGACCGAGCCCGTCCTCGCGGCCATGGCCGAATCCGTCAGCCCTCAGGGCATTATCGCCGTTGCCTTCCAGAATGATATTGCCCCCTCCGACATCTGGGGCGAGGGCGCCATCAACCCCAAGCTCATCGCCGTCCTGGCTCGCGTGCAAGATCCCGGCAATGCCGGCACCATCCTGCGGGCCGCCGACGCCGCCGGTGCTGACCTCATCGTCACCACCAAGGGCGCAGTTGACCTCTACAACCCCAAGGCCGTGCGCTCCACCGCAGGCTCCCTCTTCCACGTGCCCGTGATCCAGGGCATCGACCTTGAAGACTTCGCCGAGGACGCCAAAGCTCAGGGCATCGGCGTCCTTGCAGCGGACGGCTACGGCCGGGTCTCCCTCGATGATCTCCAAGACGCCGCCTTCGCCCTGCGCAATGGCGTCGAACCCCGCAAGAAGGTCAAATACGACCTGGCCAAGCCCACCATGTGGCTCTTCGGCAACGAGGCGGCTGGCCTGAGCGATGAAGAGAAGGCTGCTGCCTCCCTGCGCGTGGCCGTTCCCCTACGCGGGGCAGCCGAATCGCTAAACGTCGGCATGGCAGCTGGCGTCTGCCTCTTCGCTTCCTCCCTGGCCCAGAACCGCAAGGGCGACTAGTGGGGGAGCAGCCTACTGTTGTCTACCCGGTGCAGGTGGTCGGGGCGGCTATCGTCGATTCTTTGACCAGCCCTACTCGTCTGCTGGTGGGTCAGCGCTCGGCTCCTCCGGCGCTGGCGGGCCTCTGGGAGTTCCCCGGCGGCAAGGTCGAACCCGATGAAGCCTGCGAGGATGCCCTGCTGCGCGAGCTTCGTGAAGAACTCGGCATTACTGCTAGGCTCGGTGCCGAAATCACCGGCCCCCACACCCAGGGCTGGGTGCTGAACGAGAAAGCTGCTATGCGGGTCTGGTGGGCAGAAATTACGGACGGACGCGCCACCGCCCTGCAAGACCACGCCGAGTTGCGCTGGGTTCCGCTCGATGCCACGGTACTGGAGTTGCCCTGGATCCCCGCTGACTTTCCCATCGTTATGGAGCTGCTGGCGGGCGTCCGTGCCGCTTAAGCTATAGTGAAGCGTCATAGAACTCGCCTCCAGCAGAAAAATAAGGTGTCTGACTCTCATCTCAGGTATAGTGTGTAGCGCGCGACACATTTTTACATGGAGGTATAGATATGTCACAGACACCCTACGGAAACAACGAATACTCCGCACCGAACGATACCCAGGCTATGTACATGGGCGGCCAGCCGGGCTTCGGGCAGCAGCCGGTAGCCCCTGACGCTGAGCAGAAGCTCAAGCTCTCGCAGATGATTCTGCTGGGGAACCTGGCTGTCTACGTGATCATAGCTATAGCTACCTATCTGCTGATTACGAAGCCGATGATGGATGCTTTCGCATCTGACCCTGAATTTGCTGAGCTGGGTCTGGGGGGTCTAGGGGTAACGGGCGCGCTTATCTCAACCGTTATCGGTGTTGCTCTCTATCTCTTGGTGTATCTGCTCATGGGTAAGCGTAAGAAGGTGGGGCGTATTCTCGGTTTCATCTTCGCGGGTATTGGAATTGCATCGAATCTTTTCAGTCTTACCATGTACTTCACCGAGATTGCGATTATGGCTCTGCTGGTGATTTCTATTGGGCTTGCTATCGCTTGGATTGTTGTCGCTGCTAACAAGTCAGTCTCAGCTATCCTGCACTAGGTTTCAAGTTCTAGCTGTGATGGGCCCTCCGGTTGAGCCGGAGGGCCCATTTCTTTGTGCCCTTCACAGTCTTGAATCGTGACCGGGTGGTTGTTACCCTAAAAGAAAGGAGGCTGATGATATATGAAAGAAAAAGAGAAACAGCAACTGGCCTTTAGCAGGGGAGAAGTGCCTACGGTTATCCGGGTAATGCAGGGCATTTTAGTGCTGTCGGGTATCGCCTACCTGACGCTAACGGTTACTTCCCTTGATTTCAGCGATGCACGGGGAGTCATGAGTGCTGTTATTTCAATTGCCCTTACCTTCTTGCTATATATCTGGGTTTTTCGCCGTACCGGCACCTGGCAAAAAGCAGGAGCTGCTAACCTGCTCGGGTTTGTCTGCACGGTTGTCAGTACTGTCTCGCTCATTTCTCTCATCTGGATTATGCCCTCCGGTATAAACCCGGGAATTATGGCCTGCTTCTTGACGTGGTCTCTAGCCAACCTCACCTGGCTTGGCCTAACCTTTACTCCTGTTGCCCGTGCCTTCTTTGAACGGGTTGATGTTATTCCAACGTCCTAAGTGCCTGCTAGCGGTCACTTACCTGCGGGCAGCTTCCGCTCCGTTCCCAGCGAGCGCGAGCCTGTTGAGCTTTTCGAGAAAGCTAGTTCGGTTAGATTCTCACCGCTCACTAGCCAGACAGCCTCAGCGCCCGGTCGGTATTTGCACTAAACTATTGTCTTGATGCCCTGGGCGCGGTAAGCGCCCGTTTCGCCCACAATGTGAAGAGAAGTGCAGATGACTGATTCTTTGCCCGAGGTGCCTGAGAACCCCACACCCTTCCAGGTGCTGGCTAACATTCGCGCCATTCTAGAAAAAGACCCCGAGAATGGTCTGGCGACCGTCCGCGAAGCCTTCGCCGCCGAGTTTGAGCGGGCCCAGAAGGAAATCGCCGAGAAGACCGCTGACTTTGAAGAACTCAAGCGTGTGCGCCTGGACTTTACCGGCGAGAAGGCCGGTTTTACTCTGGCCAATAAGCAGATGCGCGATCTGCGCAAGGAGCACAAGGCTGAGGTCGGCAAAATTATGGGTCAGGTGCGCGGACGCTTGACCAAGGCTCTTGAGGCCCGTAACGCCCAGCTGGAAGAAGAGCGTGACGCCCGTATTCTGGTTGAAGAGGCTGTGGATGTCACTGCCCACACTCCCCGCCGCCGTATTGGTGGCCGCCACCCCATCAGCGTCCTGCAGGAGCAGATGTGCGATATCTTCGTGGGCATGGGCTGGGAGATTGCCGATGGCCCCGAACTTGAATCAGAGTGGTACAACTTTGACTCGCTGAACTTCAAGCCTGACCACCCGGCCCGCGAGTTGCAGGACACCTTCTTCGTGGAGCCCACCAGTGCCCACCTGATGTTGCGTACCCACACCTCCCCGGTGCAGATGCGTTCCCTGCTTTCCCGCGACCTTCCCCTCTATGTGGTCTGCCCCGGCCAGGTTTACCGCACCGACGAACTCGATGCCACCCACACCCCGGTCTTCCACCAGATTGAGGGCCTGGCCGTTGATAAGGGCCTGACCATGGCTGACCTCAAGGGCACCCTGGAGCACATGGCCCGCGCTATGTTCGGTGAAGAAGCAAAGATTCGTCTGCGCCCCAACTACTTCCCCTTCACCGAGCCGTCCGCTGAGCTGGATGTCTGGCACCCGGATGCCAAGGGCGGCCCCCGTTGGATCGAGTGGGGCGGCTGCGGCATGGTCAACCCCAATGTGCTGCGTGCAGCCGGTGTTGACCCCGAAGTTTACTCAGGTTTCGCTTTCGGTATGGGCATCGAACGTACCCTCATGTTCCGCAACGGTGTGCAGGATATGCGCGACATGATTGAAGGCGACGTCCGTTTCTCACAGCAGTTCAAGATGGAGATCTAACCCATGCGAGTACCCCTTTCCTGGCTGCGTGAATACGCGCCCGTCCCGGCCGACGCACGCGCCGAAGATGTCATGGCTACCCTGGTCACAGTTGGCTTGGAAGAAGAGGATGTCCACCGTCCCACCGATGAGCTGACCGGCCCCATCGTGGTGGGTCAGGTCCTGTCGATGGAACCTGAGACCCATTCCAACGGTAAGACCGTTAACTGGTGCCAGGTGCGAGTTGTACCCGAGGGGCAGAAGCAGACCCTGACCGGTAAGGGCATTGAAGAGTCCGGTGTGCAGGGCATTATCTGCGGCGCCCACAACTTCAAGCCCGGCGACAAGGTCGTTGTCACCCTTCCCGGTGCCGTCCTACCCGGCGGTTTCGCTATCACCGCCCGCAAGACCTACGGCCACAAGTCAGCCGGTATGATCGCCTCCGTTAAGGAACTGGGTATCGGTGAGGACCACGGCGGCATCCTGGTGCTCTCCACCCTGGGGCTTGACCCCGAGATCGGCACCGACGCCATGGAGCTGCTGGGCCTCTATGACGAAGCTGCTGAAGTCAACGTCACCCCCGACCGCGGCTACGGCTTCTCCATTCGCGGTATCGCCCGCGAATACTGCCACGCCACCGGTAATGACTTCGATGACTTCGTCCTCGATCTCGCTGCCAAGGCCCCTGCCGCCAACGGTTCTGGCCTGCCCGTCACCCTGACCGATTCTGCCCCCATTCACGGTAAGGACGGCGCCACCCGCTTCGTTGCCCGCTCGGTCAGCGGCGTGGACGCAACTGCCCCCGTGCCCACCTGGATGTCCTCCCGCCTGCGCCTGGCGGGCGTCCGCTCCGTCTCCCTGCCGGTGGATATCTCCAACTACGTCATGCTCGAAACCGGCCAGCCCCTGCATTTTTACGATGCAGACAAGCTGGCAGGTGGCATCACCGTGCGCCGTGCCGAAGCTGGCGAGAAGCTCACCACCCTGGATGAGAAGGAACGCGAGCTTCATGCCGAAGACCTGCTGATTACCGACGAGTCCGGCCCCATCGGCCTGGCCGGTGTCATGGGCGGGGCCTCCACCGAGGTCAGCGACTCCACCACCCGCATCGTGATCGAGGCAGCCCGCTTCGATGAGGTCTCCATCGCCCGCACCGCCCGCCGTCACAAGCTCTCCTCTGAGGCCTCCAAGCGCTTTGAGCGCGGCGTTGACCCCCAGATCCAGGCAGCTGCCGCCCAGCGGGCCGTTGACCTGCTGGTTGAGCTGGCCGGTGCAAGCGTCGATGAGGGCGTGACGGACGCCGGTGGCAGCTTTACCCCCACCGTCATCTCCCTGCCCGCCGACTACACCGCAGGCCGTATCGGCATCGACTACACCCAAGAGCAGATTGTTGGCTCCCTGGAACAGATCGGTGCCAGTGTTGAGGTAGCCGAGGGTTCCTACGAGGTCACTGTGCCCTCCTGGCGCACCGACCTGGGTGCTAAGGAAGATCTGACCGAGGAAGTTGCCCGTCTGGTCGGCTACGACCAGATTCCCTCCACCCTGCCTGTGGCCCCTCCCGGCCGCGGCTACACCGTTGAGCAGACCCTGCGCCGCCGGGCCCTCAACGCCCTGGCAGCTTCAGGCCTGACCGAGGTCTTTGCCTACCCCTTCGTCTCCGATGAAGACAACAACCTCTGGGCTTCCCCGGTTGCCGGCGAGCCGGTGGACTCCATCCGCCTGGCTAACCCCATCTCGTCCGCCCAGGGCTGGATGCGCCGCTCCCTGCTGCCCGGCCTGACCGAGGTGCTCTCCCGCAACCTCTCCCGCGGCTTCAAGAACCTGGCCATCTACGAGACTGGCTCCGTCTTTATCCCCGGCACCCAGCTGGGGTCAGCCTCCATTCCCGGTCTGGGCGTCAAACCTGCCGATGAGGTTCTGGCAGATTTGAACGCCGGTATTCCTGACCAGCCCCGCCACATCGCCGGTCTTTTCGCCGGTGCTGAGCACGAGGAAACCCCGGGAACTACCGCCCGCTCCTTCGACTGGCGCGATGCCCTGGACTCCGTCCTGCTGGTAGCCGATGCCACCGGGGTAGAAGTCACCGTTGCAAACGGTGAGCACCAGGCCTTCCACCCCGGCCGTACCGCCGTGCTCAAGAACGCTGCCGGTGACGTGATCGCCTACGCCGGTGAACTGCACCCCAAGCTGCTGGCCAAGCTGAACCTGCCCGAGCGCACCAGTGCCTTCGAGCTCAACTTCACCGCCCTCATCGCTCAGACTGGTGAGGCGGTTCAGGCTACCGGTATCTCCGGCTACCCGGCAGCGAACCAGGACGTTGCCCTGATCGTTGATGCTGGAATCCCGGCAGCTGACCTTGCCGCAGCCCTGGCTGAGGGCGCAGGGGAGCTACTGGAGGACGTCCGCGTCTTCGACGACTACCGCGGTACCGGCATTGAAGAGGGCAAGAAGTCCCTGGCCTTTGCCCTGCGCTTCCGCGCCACCGACCGCACCCTGACCGCCGACGAGGCCTCGGCCGCCCGTGAAGCAGGCGTTGCCCTGGCTGCCGAACGCTTCGGCGCGGTTCAGCGAGCCTAAGTATCGCAAACCCTCACAAGGGGTAGAGCCCGGCGGACGCGCGTCCGCCGGGCTTTTTTGTCTGTGCAGCTAGCCTGCCGGGCAGGTGCTTGAGCGAGGACGGCCAGTACTCTGGACGGCGGCGATGAAAAGGCTGGGCGGTCGGTGAGACCGATAAGCCTTTTAGGGGCTGACGCGATAGAATGGACTTCCGCCTTCATCTAGGCAATCACCCACAACCTCTGGAGATGCACCGTGAGCGATCAGCGTTACCTCGAAGACCGCGATAACTTCGACGAAGATGACCGCACCGACGACTTCTTCACCTTCGCGGAAGAGGAAGAAGACTACGAGGAACCCCGCGGGCCGCTGGGGCCCAAGCTGGCTGCGGCGGGCATCATGATTCTGGCCTCCATCTTTGCCATTATCCTGCTGATTGGCGGCATACGGACCTTCAATGAGGCCCGCGCCAACGAGGGCTACGAGGGGCGTTCTTGGGTGATGACCGGTACGTTTGAGAAGGTCACCAGCGACCTGCAAGGTGATAGCAACGTGGCGACTTACACCGGTACCCTGCCCGATAACACCGCCATGACCGGGAAGACTTTCATATCAGAGATTGCCGACCCTGTGCAGGTGAACCCCGGTTCTACCGTTGAGTTCCGCGGCTCCCAGACCGGTACCGTCAGCGCTGACTTCCCCGAGACCGTTGACGCTCTGCTGGTGCAAACCGGAGACGCTAACCTCACCGTGGTCCGTACCGGCGAAGAGGGTAGCTTGGTTCCTGTGACCGAGGATACCGTAGCCTCCCAGAAGCGCAGCGCCATGCTGCGTCTGGCCGGTGCGATTCTGGTCTTTGGTGTCGGCGTGGCAGGAACCTTCATGATGATTCGCAAGCGCAAGAGCACCGAGGTGCTCGACTAGGTTGAGCTGTTCCCCGCCCCTCATCCACAACACCAAGGGGACCGCATTTTCAAAAAGGGACCGCAAAGTATGCGGTCCCTTTTTGGTTTTCAGGTCCCTTTGCGGGGACGGGGGCGGACGCGCGTGGGCGGCTTGGCGCTCGCAGGTTCACATTGCGAAACGCGGTGCATAAATATTTACCACCATGTAAAAACATGCAAATATGGTGCTATGACTATTACCGTAGCTGTCACAGGAGCCACCGGCTACGCCGGTGGCGAGATTCTGCGCCTACTGGCCACCCACCCCCACGTTGAGGTTAAAACCGTGGCCGCGCACTCGTCCGCTGGCTCCCGCCTGGGCGAGCTCGCCCCCCACCTTCGCGCCTATGCCGACCTGGTCGTTGCCGATACTACCGCTGAAGCCCTGAGTGGGCACGACGTTGTCTTCATGGCCCTGCCCCACGGGGCCAGCGCCGAGATCGCAGCCCAGCTACCCGAGAACACCCTGGTGATTGACGCCGGGGCAGACCACCGCCTTGAGAACGCCGACGCCTGGGTCAAGTTCTACGGCTCAGAGCACTCCGGTACCTGGCCCTATGGCCTGCCCGAGCTGCCCACCCTCGGCGGCAAACAGCGCGATAATCTCGTGGGCACCAAGCGGGTTGCTGTGCCCGGCTGCTACCCCACAGCGTCCATCCTAGCCCTGGCTCCCGGTTTTGCCGCAGGCTTGCTCGAGCCCACCGATGTTGTCATCGTTGCCGCCTCGGGAACCTCAGGAGCAGGGAAGAGCCTCAAGCCCCACCTGCTCTCAGCAGAGGTCATGGGCGGTATGAGCCCCTACGGGGTTGGTGGCTCCCACCGGCACACTCCCGAAATTGAAGAAAAACTTTCCACCATAGCGGGGGAGCAGGTGCAGATTTCCTTCACCCCAACCCTTGCCCCCATGCCCCGCGGCATTCTGGCCACCGCCACCGCGCGCGTCCGCCCCGGCGTCACCGAAGCACAGCTGCGTGAAGCCTGGCAGGCAGCCTACGCCGACGAAAAGTTCGTGCATCTGCTTCCTGCTGGGCAGTGGCCCACCACCAAGAGCGTGCAGGGCTCCAACCACGCTGAGATGCAGCTGGCATATGACGAGCACGCCGGGCGCGTCATTATCACCAGCGTCATCGACAACCTCGCCAAGGGCACCGCAGGTGGTGCCATCCAATCCATGAACATTGCCCTGGGCCTGCCCGAAAACGCAGGTCTGCTCCAGGAAGGACTCGCACCGTGACCGACACTATCCACCAGATTGAAGGCGTAACCACCCACGGTGTGACCTTCCCCCGCGGCTTCCGCGCAGCGGGCGTTCGCGCCGGTATTAGCGCTGTTGAGGGTAAGAAGGACGTCGCCCTGGTCGTCAACGACGGTCCGGTCAAAAACGCCGCCGCGGTCTTTACCAGCAACCGCTTCGCTGCCGCCCCCGTCCTGTGGAGCCAGCAGGTCATCTGCGACGGGAGGGCGGACGCCGTGCTGCTCAACTCTGGCGGTGCCAACGCCTGCACCGGCGCCCCCGGCTTCCAAGATACCCATGCCTCCGCTGAGCTCGTTGCTGACCTGCTCAATATCTCAGCAGGCGACGTGCTGGTCTGCTCCACCGGCCTGATCGGCGAGCGCCTGCCCATGGACAAGCTCACCGCGGGCGCAAAGGACGCCGCAGCCTCCTTGGGCGTGAGCCCCGGTTCATCCCTAGCTGCGGCTGAAGCTATCATGACCACCGATACTGTCTCAAAGCAGGCCGCTATCGGCGTGGAAATTGAAGAGGGCGGCGCCTACCTCATCGGCGGTATGGCCAAGGGTGCAGGTATGCTGGCTCCGGGGCTGGCGACCATGCTGGTGGTCATTACTACCGATGCCCTGGTATCACCCGAAAACCTTGATACTGCTCTACGCGAGGCGGTGCGCTTGAGCTTCAACCGGGCTGACTCCGATGGCTGTATGTCGACCAACGACACCGTGATTCTGATGAGCTCCGGCGCCTCCGATATTGAACCCGACCTGGGTGTCTTCACCGAAGCCCTCACCAAGGTCTGCCAGGATCTCGCTCTGCAGCTCATTGGGGATGCCGAGGGCGCCAGCCACGATATCCACGTGCGCACCCTGGGCGCCGCCAGCGAAGCGGACGCCGAAGAAGTCTCACGGGCTGTCTCCCGCTCCAACCTCTTCAAAACAGCCATCTTCGGTAATGACCCCAACTGGGGCCGCATCCTCTCTGAAGTCGGCACCACCTCAGCCACCTTCGACCCCGATAGGGTCAATGTCACCATCAACGGTGTGCAGGTGTGCACCGGCGGAGGTATCGGCGAAGACCGCTCTCTCGTTGACCTCGCCGCAGACCGCAAGGTGACCGTCGAGATTGACCTGGGCGCAGGGCAGCACGAAGCTACCATCTGGACTAACGATCTCACCCACGACTACGTCCACGAAAACTCGGCCTACTCCAGCTAACCCAAAGGAACACCAGATGGCAGAGCAAAAAAACGCCCACGCCCGCTTCGACACCGCCCAGCAAAAAGCCAAAACCCTGATGGAAGCCCTACCCTGGATCCAGCAGTTCCGGGGCAAGATTATGGTTTTCAAATACGGTGGCAACGCCATGATTTCTGACGAGTTGCGCGCTGCCTTTGCCGAAGACATGGTCTTCTTGCGCACTATCGGTATCTGCCCCGTCGTCGTGCACGGTGGTGGCCCTCAAATCACCGCTATGCTGACCAAGCTCGGTATCGAGAGCGAGTTCTGCGGCGGCCTGCGCTACACCACCCCCGAAGCCATGGACGTGGTGCGCATGGTGCTCACCGGCCAGGTTGCCCGAGAGCTTGTCTCCCACATCAACTCCCACGGCCCCTTCGCTGTTGCTATGAGCGGGGAGGACGGCGGGCTGTTGCGCGCCCGCCGCATTGGCACCGTGGTGGACGGCCAAGAAGTTGACCTGGGCCTGGTGGGTGAGGTGGTCGGTGTGAATACCACCGCTATCATGTCCATGATTCAGGCCGGAAAAATCCCCGTGATTTCATCTGTTGCCCCCGAAATGCACGACCCCGAAAAGTACCCCGACCACAACCACGGTTTAGCGGGTCTTACCGGCGAAATCCTCAACGTGAATGCAGATACCGCAGCCGCAGCTGTTGCCGCTGCCCTGGGAGCCGAAAAACTCGTCGTCCTCACCGATGTGGAAGGCCTCTACGCCAACTGGCCCGACAAGGACTCCCTGATTTCATCTTTGACGGTCAGCGAACTTCGGGAGATGCTACCCGGTCTGGTGTCCGGCATGATCCCCAAGATGAGCGCCTGCCTGCAGGCCGTTGAACAAGGAGTGCCACGCGCCTCCATCGTCGATGGACGCCTGGCCCACTCGCCCCTCCTTGAAATCTTTACTGACCGCGGTATCGGCACCCAGCTCACTCCCGACGATGCGGACGACACCCCCTGGCACCACCCGGCCCCAGATTTTCAGGTCAAGCCCATTACCTATTAGAAATACAGTAGTTCTGCGGCACATGCCTCTGGCCAACACCCTAAACGCCAGCCCCGAGCCAGTTGGCCGTCAGCACGTGCCGCAGAGCCCTAAATACCGCTAGCGCGAAATATCTGTTTCGCTCGCTAACCTTAACGGGAAATACCATGTCTCAAGAACAACTATTAAACAACTACAAAGATGAGCTACTTGGGGTCTTTGGCGATCCCTCCCTGGTGCTGGTCTCGGGGCAGGGCTCTCGGGTGACGGACGCCGACGGCAAGGTCTACCTGGATCTGCTCGGCGGCATAGCCGTCAATGCCCTTGGCCACGCCCACCCTGCCTGGGTGAAAGCCGTGAGTGGGCAGGCCGCAACCCTAGCCCACGTCTCAAACTTCTTCACCACACCCCAACAAATCTCTCTGGCCCACCGCCTGCTGGGCTACCTGGGCGCCGAGGAGGGCAAAGTCTTTTTCTGCAACTCCGGCACCGAAGCCAACGAAGCTGCCTATAAACTTGCCCGCCGCCACGGTAACCTCCACGGCAAAGGCACCATCCTCGCCCTTGACCATGGCTTCCACGGGCGCACTATCGGGGCTCTTTCCCTCACCTGGAAGCCCGCCTACCGTGATCCCTTCGAACCGCTTCCCACCGGCATTAAACATATCCCCGCTACCCTCGAAGCCCTCGAAGAAAATCTGACCGACGACGTCGCTGCCCTCATCGTCGAACCCATCCAGGGGGAGGCCGGCGTCCTGCCCCTGCCCGCAGGTTACCTGACCCGCGCCCGCGAACTCACCCGCGACAAGGGCGCCCTACTGATCGTGGACGAGGTCCAGACCGGCATGGGGCGCACCGGCCGCTGGTTCGAACACTCCCGTGAACTCACCGGCGAGAACCTGCCCGACGCCATCACTCTGGCCAAGGGCCTGGGCGGCGGCTTCCCCATCGGCGCCATGGTCGTAGTCGGCGAAGACAACGTCAGCACCCTCGAAGCCGGTATGCACGGCACCACCTTCGGCGGCAACCCCCTGGCCACCGCAGCAGCCATAGCCACGCTCGAAACTATCGAAGCCGAGCACCTGCTCGATGCCGCCGCCCAGCGCGGCTCAACCTTCAGAGCCGCTATCGAAGAAGTAGCCGGTGTGGCAGAAACCAGGGGAGCGGGCCTCCTGATTGGCATCGTCCTCACCGACGATGCAACCGATACCGGTGCGCCCCTGGCACCTGCCTTCGTTGCCGCCGCCCGGGCCGCAGGCTTCATCGTCAATGCCCCGGACGCCCGCACCGTCCGCATCGCCCCGGCCCTCACCATTACAGACGCCGAACTAGCAGAGTTCACCGCTGCCTTCCCCGCGATTCTGGCTGAGGCGCGACAGAAGTAAATGCAGATGCACGTCGCGGGCGTCCTGTACGCCGACTGGCTGGGATGAGCAGGGTTTTCCGCGAAGCGAAACAGAAATCCCTGCGAATTAGCCGAGCCTGCGAGGTTACATGAATCACATGCGAGCGCTAGCGAGCCTGTGAGAAGGTTAGTCGGCAGAAGGGCGTCCGCGACGTGTACTTCTATCTATTCACATACTGCATAACTATCAGTAAATATGCATATAATGAAAGGTCAGCTGAAACGCTGCCCCCAACCCTAGGAGAAAACCGTGGTCCGCCACTTCCTCAAAGACACCGACCTTACCCCCGCCGAACAGGCACAGGTGCTCGATCTGGCTGCCTCCATGAAGGTCGACCGCTACGGCTACAAGCCCCTGGCCGGGCCCCAAACCGCCGCCGTCATCTTTGATAAGACCTCCACCCGTACCCGCTTCTCCTTCCACGCAGGCATCGCAGAACTCGGCGGCAACCCCCTGATCGTCAACCCCGGAGAGGCTCAACTGGGCCATAAGGAAACCATTTCAGATACCGCTAAGGTGGTCTCCCGCATGGTCTCCACCATTATCTGGCGCACCTACGCCCAGGCGGGGCTCGAAGAGATGGCTGAGCACTCCCGCGTGCCCGTCATTAACGCCCTCTCCGATGACTACCACCCCTGCCAGATCCTCGCCGACCTGCTCACTATCCGCGAGCACAAGGGCAAGCTGGCCGGCCTCACCATGGTCTACCTGGGCGATGCCGCCAACAACATGGCTAACTCCTACCTACTCGGTGGCACCACCGCCGGTATGCACGTGCGTATCGCCGGCCCCGACGGCTACCTTCCCGCCGATTCTGTTGTTGCAGAAGCCCAGCAGCGGGCAGTCGAAACCGGTGGTTCCATCCTGGTCACCACTGACCCCGAGCAAGCCCTGGCCGATGCCGACGTCGTCATCACCGATACCTGGGTCTCCATGGGCCAGGAAGACGAAAAAGAAGCCCGCGCCCAGGTCTTCAAGCCCTACACCGTCACCAGCGAAGCCATGAACAAGGCCGCCGAAGGCGCCATCTTCCTGCACTGCCTACCCGCCTACCGCGGCTACGAAGTCACAGCCGACGTCATTGACGGGCCCGCATCCGTGGTCTTCGACGAAGCAGAAAACCGCCTCCACGCCCAAAAAGCCCTCATGGCCTACCTGCTCGCCAAATCAAACCTAGCCACCGACGTCCGCACAGCCCTTAGCTAAACCAACCAGAAAAAGAGAAGAAACAATGGCGATTCCCTCCACCAAAACCGCGCGGCAAGCCCGCATCATCGAGGTACTCCAAACCCACCGCGTGCGCTCGCAGGCAGAACTGGCCCAAATCCTCACCGACGACGGGCTCAAAGTCACCCAGGCAACCCTCTCCCGCGACCTGGTGGAAATTGGGGCAGAGCGGGTGCGCGATGAAAAATCCGGGCTCATCTACGCCGTGCCCAACCACCCCGTCCGTCGAAGCAGCCAGGAAGGGCCCGACGCCCGCCTGGTCTCTCTCTTCAAAGAACTGCTGGTCACCGCGGAGGCCTCGGCTAACCTGGTCATTTTACGTACCCCACCGGGAGCCGCCCAGTTCCTGGCATCAGCCATCGACCAGGCCGGTCTTGAGCCCCTCTTGGGGTCGATTGCAGGCGACGACACCGTCATGGTCATCACCCGTGACCCCGATGGCGGCGAGAAGATGGCCTCCCTCTTCCTGGAATGGGCGGCCTAGCCCTCAGTCCCGGCTGAGCAAACACTAAGCCCCGGTCTTCATCGTCGAAGACCGGGGCTGAACTATAGGGAGTAGGCGGGGACCCGGCGTTGGCGCCGGTCTAACCCATTACCCTTCGAAAAGCTTCTTCATCTCGGCAAGGTCGAAGAACTCGGCAACATCTGCGGGAGTCTGCAAGCCCAGGGTCTCATCGGCACCGGCGTCGAGCAGCATGCGGGCGATGGGCAGATTGTTACGGAAGGTAGCGCATACCAGGGCGGTCTGACCCCGCTCATTGAGGCGGTCAAGGTCAGCGCCCTCGTTGATGAGCAGCTGAACCAGGTCAGCGTGTTCGTGGTAGGCAGCTAAGATGAGCAGAGTATCGCCCTTGGCATTTGTGAGATCAACGGGGACGCCCTGGTCAAACAGAGATTTTAGGGCTACCGGCTTGTTGTCCCGTGCCAGGTCGAAGACCGAGTTCAGGAACTCGATGTCCTGCTCGGTCAGGCTATGATTCGCGTCTGTCATACCTTCACTTTCTCAGAAAGCAAGCCCATTTAGCAACCCTGTCTAGACCACCCTGCAGCTCATGCCAACCTTATTTAGAACTTTCGTTCAGAAGTTTTCGACAAGCCTGTATGAAAGAATGGGCAAGGCCGCTCAGCCCCTCAGGAAAGGCTCACCGTGAAAACCAAGGACGCTCAGCAGACAGTTGATGTCTCACCCCAGAACAATATTGCCGCTCTGCTACAGGGCCGTGCCGCTGAAGATCGCGCTGCCCTGACCTGGGCAGGTGGGGCCATGAGTTATAGACAGCTAGCACAGTATACGGGGAGCCTGTGCAACTGGTTACGCGAGCGCGGGGTAGTAGCTGGCGACAGGGTGGCCCTTGCCCTGCCTAACGTACCCGCGATGGTGGGGCTCTACTACGGTGCCTTGGCCTTGGGTGCTGTGGTGGTTCCCATGCACCCGCTGCTGTCAGCCCGTGAAGCTGCTTATCAGGTGCAGGACGCCGGCGCTCGGCTCCTGGTTGCCGCTGCCGGCACCCGGGTGGGGCAGGAACTTGACCAGATTCAGGTTGAGGTGGGGGAGCAGGTAGCCCTTGAGCTGCTTTCACCCGAGGCTATGTTCGGCGCGGACGTCCCCGAGCTGCTCTCCTGGGAAGTGCAGCCGGTTGCCGCGACCGAGCCTGCCGTTATTCTCTACACCTCTGGTACTACCGGGGCACCCAAGGGGGCAACCCTCACCCACGCTAATATGCTCTCTAATGCTCTGACCTGCGTTGAGGTTTTTGGTTTTACACCTGATGATGTGATTTTTGGTGGTCTGCCCCTCTTCCATGCCTTTGGTCAGACCGTCTCGATGAATGCCGTTCTGGCTGCCGGCGCTGCTATTGCCCTGTTGCCGCGTTTCACACCGGGGGGTGCAGCCCAGCTCTGTGCCGTTGCGGGCGTCACCATCTTTGCAGCCGTTCCCACCATGTACAGCGCCCTAGCCAGCTACCTGGGCACTGACCCTGCTCTGACACACCGCTTGCGGGGGCGCGTCCGCTTTGGTATCTCGGGAGGGGCTGCCCTGCCTGCCTCCGTGCACGCGGATATTGAGCAGCTGGCAGCTTTCCCCATCTATGAGGGCTATGGGCTGAGCGAAACAGCCCCGGTCGTTTCTTTCAACCGGGCCGAATACGGCCTGGTCATGGGGTCGGTAGGGCGGGCCTTGCCCGGGGTTGAGGTGAAAGTGGTTGACCGCCTGGGGCAGGAGCTTGGCCCCGGTGAATCCGGAGAGCTGTGGGTGGCTGGCCCCAACGTCATGGCCGGTTACTGGAACAATGCCCAGGCTACAGAGTCAGTGATGACGGGGAGCTGGTTTGCTACCGGCGATGTTGCCTACCTCGACGAGCAGGGCAATATCTTCATCGTTGACCGCCTCAAAGACATGATTCTGCGTAACGGTAACAGCGTCTACCCCCGGGAGATTGAGGACGTTCTCTACACCCACCCCCAGGTGCGTTTAGCGGCAGTTGTCGGTCAGCCCTCAGAAACCGTGGGTGAAGAAGTTGTGGCTGTCATCGTGCCCCGAGAGGACCTCACCCCTGAGCAGACCGGTGATCTAGAAAATGCCCTCGACACCCTGGCCCGCGCTGAGCTTGCCGCCTACAAGTACCCGCGCCGTTACGTCTTCCAGAATGACCTACCCTTGGGGCCCACCGGCAAAATCCTGAAGCGGATACTGGCAGAGGCCCTCACCCAGGAGTCCTAGGGGAGAGCCTCTATCACTGTTTATGAGGTTGCTGCCAGCTGAGCCCGGCGGGACTGCATCGATGCTGAGAGGGACGCACCGAGCAGAATCATGCGGAAGGTGCGTTCTGCTGAGTCTGTGAGTAGCTCCTCACCGTTGACCAGGGCATCTTCAAGGTCCATGGGCAGGGGAATAATCGAGGCAAAGGCGTCGATGCCGGCATCGTGTACGCGGTAGGCCTTCTTGCCGATGGAACCGGCTAGGGCCAGCACGGGGGCACCTGAGCTCTGGGCGCGGGCGGCGATTTCAGCCGGAACCTTGCCCTTGGGGGTTTGGAAGTCGATAGCGCCTTCTGCGGTGACGACCAGGTCGGCGTGGCGGATTTCCTCATCGAGATTGATACCGGCAAGACCGGAGTCAATCAGTGCCTCAAAGCGGGGTGTGAGCTCGGCACCGATGAAGGCCAGACCAGCGCCCAGACCGCCGGAAGCGCCGGTACCTGCACCGGTATGGAAGTTCATCTGCAACTTGCCATCGGTCATCTGCTCGTAGGTTTCCTCCAGCAGGTTTGCCCAGTGAGTCAGAGCCGCGTCCAGCTCTTCAACCTGTTCGGGGGTGGCGCCCTTCTGGGGGCCAAAGACGCGGGCAACGCCCTTGGGGCCGGTCAGGATGTTGTGCTGGTTGAGAGCGAGGACGATGCGGACCTGGGAAAGGCGGGGGTGCAGACCGGAGTAGTCGATGGACGCAGCCTCGGTCAGGTGGGCACCGCCCAGGGGGATTTCTTCACCGGCTTCGTTGAGAATGCGGGCACCCAGGGCTGAGAGGGCGCCTGCGCCGCCGTCTGAGGTTCCAGAATCGCCGCAGCCAACCAGAACAGTGTGCACATCGTCGTTATCGAGGGCCGCTGAGATCAGCTGGCCCACACCGTAAGTGGTGGTTTCTGCGGGGTTACGCAGGTCCTTAGGCACCAGGGAGAGACCCGCTGCTGTGGCCATCTCAACCACCGCTACGCCGTCCTGACCGCCACCCAGCAGAGCATAGTGGGAACGGACCTCCTGGCCTACGGGGCCGGTGACTTTGGTGTGTACCAGCTTGCCGCCGGTGGAACCAGCCAGCATCTTAGCGGTACCTTCGCCGCCGTCGGGAATCGGCATGGTGACGGTATTGACGCCGGGAATTACGCGGCGGATGCCGGAGGCAATAGCGTCTGCTACGACGTCCGCTTCGAGGGAGCCCTTGAAGCCGGAGGGAGCGATCAGGATGCGCTGGGGGATGGACATAGTCATGGTTTTCTCCTTGAAAATGGTGTGGGCGGCCTACCACTGGTGGTATGTCCCACCTGTTTTTGGGTGTCGTCGGGTAGAGCCTTCAGCCCACGGTGTTTGGGTCTGATGGAAACTGAGATGAAATCTAGAGGAAGAGGGGGAGTCCCATAGCCGGCCAGATGAAGAAGGCGAAGCCGGCGATGAGCGCTGAGTGCAGCAGTGCCAGCCAAGCTGAGAGCTTGAGAAGGTCGGACGGGGTGTAGGTGGGGCGGCCGTCGATGGTGGCAAAGAGGGCAACCGGTTTTGCACTGGAGGTCAGCGTGTGGCAGAAGCCAGCGGCTGCGGTTGAGATAAAGGCTGCTGCTACCGGGTTGACTCCCAGCGGAATCGCTGCGGTGATAATCAGAGGAACCAGCACAGCTGAGCGGGCGGAGCGGGACTGAATCACTAAGTGCGCCACAGTTGAGAGGGCGATGACGAGCAGTACAAAGGCTGCTGCGCCGCTGCGTCCTAGCCCTGACACCGGGGCGAAGATTGACTCTGCCAACCAGGTAGCTGCCCCCGACTCTGACAGTGCCGTGCCGATAGCCAGAGTGGTTGCCATGAAAATCAGCATGGGCCAGGGCGCCTTTTTCAGGGCGGCAGCCAGCTTGACCGAGCCGAAGCGGGGGGCGCTGGCAGCCAGGGCACCGAGGACGGCCACGATGACCGGGTCTACGCCGTGGAAGGTCTCAGTGCACCAGAGCAGGGTTGCAACGCCGAGTACCAGCGCGATGTTTTTTTCTGCCTGGGTGAGCGAGCCTCGTACGGGAGTGCTTCCTTCGCTTTCAAAGTCTGCAAGGTCGATATGGAGTTTTGCCGGGGCATCGTCGCGGGTGGGGAAGAGAATGAAAACCAGTTCTGTGACCAGCAGTGAGGCGAGAATACCCAGACCTGAACCCAGAATCATCCATTCCAGAAAACCGATGGTTTCTAGCCCGTAGGCCACCAGGATTTCGGCGGTGACCAGGTGGGCGCCCGCTCCGATGAAGCTTGCGACAGCTGAGACCAGGATCGTGGAGGGAGCCAGAATTCCCAGGGCCTTGACCAGCTTGGGGCGGTCGGGCATAGCCTCAGCCATGGCCAGGTAAATCGGCAGAGCAAGTGCAGCACGCCCTGAGGGCGAAGGCACCAGGTAGACGGTGAGGAAAAGTGCCAGGTTGTAGAGGTGGGCGAGCTGACGCGGAGTGCGTGCCAGCGCTACAAGCCGGGCGGTCAGACGGCGGGTCAGACCGGAGGCGGTCAGAGCCTGAGCCATCACAACTGCTGCTACCAGCAGCCAGACGGCTGAGGTGCCCAGTGAGGCGGTGAACTGGTCGGTGCTGATGATGCCGGTGAGAACCAGGGCCACTGCTGCTGCCAGGGAGACGTAGGTGTCTGAGAGCGGGCTAAAAACCCAGGCCCAGATGGCCAGAATGAAGATAGCCAGGGTGAGCGCTCCTTCAAGCGATAGCTCGGTGGAGGTCAGCCCGGTGATTGAGGTGGCACCGATCAGTAGTACAGCTACGAAGAAGGAGACCAGTAGCTTGCCGGTGATAAAGCTGGGCTTGACGATGGTCAGAGGAGCGGTGTCTACTGCCGGTTCAGAAGCCGGTGCATTGGTTGATGAATACAGAAGTTTCATACGAATCGGTACCCTGCTCCTCGAACGGTGGCGATGTAATCATCACCAATTTTTTTGCGTAGTGCGCGAATATATACGTCAACGATGTTTGAATTGGGGTCGAAATCCATGCCCCAGACCTGCCCCAGGAGCTGCTCGCGGGAGAGCACCTGGTTCTTATGTCTCATGAAGGTCTCCAGCAGAGCGAATTCACGGCTGGTGAGTTCGGCGTTGCGGCCGTTCACTGTGACCTGGCGGGTCAGCACATTCAGCTCAAGGTTGCGGTGGCTGAGAGTTGAGGCGGTGGTTTCTTCTCTACTGGTATCGAGCAGACGCAGGCGGATGCGCGCTAGCAGCTCAGCGAACTGGAAGGGCTTGGTCATGTAGTCATTGGCGCCGTTCTCAAGCCCTTCGAGGGTATCTGAGACGGAGTCACGGGCGGTGAGCATGATGATGGGGGTAGTGATTCCCTCAGCCCGGAGGGACTTCATGATGGTAAAACCGTCCATGCCGGGGAGCCCCACATCGAGAATAATCAGGTCGAAATCGCTGACCTTGGCCAGGGCGTAGGCTGAGCGGCCTTCGTCGATCAGGGTTGAGGTGTAGCCGGCTGACTTCAGGCCCTTGACGATAAAGGACGAGATGCGCGGGTCATCTTCAACGATCAGGATATGGCTCATAGCGGTGCTTCTTTCTGATGGTACGGTCTGGTCTAAAAGTATTATTTGGTCCAGCTGGGGTAGCGCACGCTGGAGACGCCGTCTGCTAGGGCGTCGGTGTCGTCCTTGCCGCTGTCTGCCGGGGCAGTTACCGGTAGGGTGATGCCGAAGATGGCGCCGATACCGTCGTCCGGCTGGGCAATCCAGACGGACCCCTCGTGGGCTTCTGCGATGGAGCGGACGATTGCCAGCCCCAGCCCGGCCCCCACGGAGTGCTTCTTGGCAGTGGCGGGGTTCTTGGCGTTGTTGCGCTTGAAGCGTTTAAAGAGGGTAGCAGCGTCTTCCTCGCTGACGCCTGGGCCCTGGTCGCGGACCCAGAGCTTGAGTTCGTACTGGGGGCCGGTTCCCTCGAAGGCCGAGCCGATGGAAATGGTGGTTCCTTCGGGGGAGTACTGGGCGGCATTGGCGCAGAGCTGCACCATGGCCTGGGTGATGCGCTGTTCATCGAGGTCAGCTTCACCTTCGGCGATGTCGGAAATCATCCAGCGGTGGTCGGTGAAGGCCTGTACCTTTGAGTCGAGAGTGATCATCAGGTCTGCGACATCTACCGGGTGCGGTGAGACAAAGTCCGGGCGCTCCGACTTAGCAAGGGTAAGTAGGTCTGAAACGATTCGCCCCATGCGTTCTAGCTCATCGTCGACCAGCTGCAGGGTTTGGTCCTGTTCTTCGGTACGGTCCATGAGCTCAAGGTGACCGCGCACGATGGTGATGGGGGTACGCAGCTCGTGGCTGACATCGTCCATAAACTGGCGTTCAATCATGGCTGACTCCTCCAATCTGTCGAGCATCTGGTTAAAGGTGTGGCCCATGGCGGCCACGTCGTCATCGCCTTTGACAGCGACTCGACCTGAAAAGTTTTTATCGTTGATGGCCTGGGCTACGGTGCGAAGGCTGCGGATGGGCTTGGTGATGCGGCCTGCGACCAGCCAGGCAATGACCAGGGTGGCTACCAGCCCGCCGAGGCCTACCCAGATCATGGTGACGATGGTGTGCTGAACAGCATCGAGTTCAGGCTGGATATATTCCACAACGATCAGGTGCCCGGCTTGGGTCCCAGCATCGGTGTTGAGGCTGACCTCAACCTTGCCCCAGTGAACCGGGCCTGCCGGGGTCTGCTCAATCCCCGACGTCCGTTCATACCCTGTAATGAGGGCTAGTAGGTCTTGGTCCTGGTGGAGCCTGTAGCCGGTTGCTTCTGCGTAGTCCTGTTGCTCTTCGATAAAGATGACCTGGTTGCCGGTCACACCGATCAGCTGTTCTGAGTAGCCGGTGAACTGGCGGGACACAAAGGCGGTGAGCATCTGGTCCAGGTCTTCGAAGGGGGCTGCGGTGGTGGGGTCTACCCCGAGTTCAGCGAAGGTGCGGAATTCTGAGATTTCGCTTTCGGTGCTTGCAACAGCATTTGTGCCTACTTCGCTGATGAGGATCTCCCGAACCGTGAAGATGAGACCGGTGATGATGAAGGCAGTCACCAAAACCATCCAGGCTACGATGCGAAGCCGTACCGAGCCTGTGTGTTGGTCCTTGGTGCGGGTTGCACGGTCGGTGCGGAGTTTGGGCCGTAGCTTGGCGAGAGGGTTAGTCATCGTCGCCATCGACCTCGTAGTCATCATCAAAGTCGTCATCGTCGGCAGGTGCTGGGGCAGGTGCCGGTGCCTGCTCAACCACGACGGGAGCCGGAGCGGGCGCCGGTGCTTGCTCGACAACAACGGGTGCCTGTTCTACCACCACGGGTGCCGGTGCTTCAACGACAACTGGTGTTTGCTCAACCTCTGCAGGAGCCTCTTCTGCAACGGGTGCTTCAGCCGGAGCTGCCTCTTCAGTTGCCTGCTCCGCAGTGGGCTCAGGGCTGGGGCTCTCGCTTGTCGCTGATGGTGAGGGGCTAGCAGAGGCGGACGCTGACGAGCTGGGGGAGCTGGTGCGGTCAAGGACTATGGGGTCTACCTCATCGCCGAGCTGGCCTCGAAAGGTCATCAGCAGAGCGAGGGCGGCGACCATTCCAACAGCTGCTAGCAGCAGGATTCCGAACATGTATTTTTTGAGCATGTTTCTAGTGTGTCAGTTGTCTTTAAAGGTTCTGTGAGTATTCCATTAAGGTTTTTTCATTTTGTGGCGCGCGTTTCTCTTGCTGGTTCTGTAGCGGCGCGCGATGATAGTAGCGCGTATCACTAACCGATACGTTTTGCATAATTATGTCTAAGTATGCATAATTATTTATAGAACCTGCGGGAACCTCCCGCCCCTGAACGTAATATCTCAAGGAGCACCATGAAAGAGCGCATCGTCCTGGCCTACTCAGGCGGTCTGGATACCTCAGTTGCCATTGGCTGGATCGGCGAAGCCACCGGCGCCGAAGTCATCGCCGTTGCCGTTGATGTAGGGCAGGGTGGCGAGGATCTTGAGACCATCCGCCAGCGTGCCCTCGACTGCGGTGCTGTAGAAGCCTACGTGGCAGATGCTCGTGATGAGTTTGCCAACGAGTACTGCATGCCGGCTCTCAAGGCTAATGCCCTCTACATGGACGCCTACCCCCTGGTGTCGGCTGTGTCCCGCCCCGTCATCACCAAGCACCTGGTAGCAGCAGCCAAGCAGTTCGGCGCCACCACCGTCGCTCACGGTTGCACCGGTAAGGGCAACGACCAGGTTCGTTTCGAGGTTGGTATTCAGACCTTGGGCCCTGAGCTCAAGTGCATCGCCCCCGTGCGTGACCTGGCCCTGACCCGCGAGAAGGCCATCGACTACGCAGAAAAGAACAACCTGCCGATCGTCACCACCAAGAAGAACCCCTTCTCCATCGACCAGAACGTCTGGGGTCGCGCGGTTGAAACCGGCTTCCTGGAAGACATCTGGAACGCCCCGACCAAGGATGTCTACGACTACACCGACGACCCCACCTTCGCCCCCACCCCCGACACCGTCGTCATCTCCTTCAAGGAAGGCGTCCCCGTTGCCATCGACGGCCAGGCAGTCACCCCCCTTGAAGCTATCGAGATTATGAATCGCCGCGCAGGTGCCCAGGGTATCGGCCGCATCGATATCGTTGAAGACCGCCTGGTTGGCATTAAGTCCCGCGAAATCTACGAGGCCCCCGGCGCAATGGCTCTCATGGCTGCCCACAAGGAACTAGAAAACGTCACCATCGAGCGCGAGCAGGCCCGCTTCAAGAAGATTGTCGGCCAGCGCTGGACCGAACTGGTCTACGACGGCCAGTGGTTCTCACCGCTGAAGAAGTCTCTGGACGCCTTCATCAACGACACCCAGAAGATGGTCAACGGCGATATCCGTATGGACCTGCACGGTGGCCGCGCCGTTGTCACCGGCCGTAAGTCAGAGACCTCCCTCTACGATTTCAACCTGGCCACCTACGACGAGGGCGATACTTTCGACCAGTCCATGGCCCGCGGCTTCATTGAGCTGTTCGGCATGTCCTCCAAGGTCGCTTCAGCCCGCGACCAGCGCCTGGGTCTCTAAACCTCACCCAGCCCGTGCCGCCCAACCCCGCGCGTCCTTACCCTGCTCAAGGGTGAGGACGCCGGCGGGCGGCTTTGCCGTACCCCGCACGATTTTCCCAACCCCGCAAAGGTAACTTTTATGTCAGCTGAAAAGCACGGTACCAACGACGGCGCCCTCTGGGGCGGCCGCTTCGCAGGTGGCCCCTCTGAGGCTCTTGCCGCCCTGTCGAAGTCAACCCAGTTCGACTGGCGTCTAGCGCCCTATGATATCGCAGGCTCCCGTGCCCACGCCCGTGTGCTGGCTAAGGCCGGTCTGCTCACAGACGACGAACTGGCCGGCATGATTGCAGCCCTCGACCAGCTTGAAGCCGACGTCCGCTCTGGCGCCTACACCCCGGCGGAGTCGGACGAGGACGTCCACGGCTCCCTCGAAAAGGGCCTCATCGAACGTGCCGGTGCTGAGCTGGGCGGTAAGCTGCGCGCTGGCCGCTCCCGCAACGACCAGATTGCTACCCTGGGTCGCATGTACCTGCGTGACCACGCCTCCATCATTGCTCAGGGCGTCATGGATACCATCGATGCCCTCATCGCCCAGTCCGAGGCCCACCCCTACGCCCCCATGCCCGGCCGCACCCACCTGCAGCACGCCCAGCCCGTCCTGCTTTCCCACCAGCTCCTGGCCCACGCCTGGGCTCTTTCCCGCGACCTCGACCGCCTGATTGACTGGGACAAGCGCGCCGCCGTTTCCCCCTATGGTTCCGGGGCGCTCGCGGGCTCTTCCCTGGGCCTGGATCCCGAAGCTGTAGCCGCTGACCTGGGCTTCAACTCTGCAACCCACAACTCTATCGACGGCACCGCCTCCCGCGATGTCTACGCCGAGTTCGCCTGGATTGCCGCCATGATTTCGGTAGACCTCTCCCGTATCTCCGAAGAGATTATTCTCTGGGCAACCAAAGAATTCTCCTTCGTGACCCTGCACGATTCTTTCTCGACCGGCTCGTCGATTATGCCGCAGAAGAAGAACCCCGATATCGCTGAACTTGCCCGCGGTAAGGCCGGCCGCCTGATTGGTGACCTCACCGGTCTGCTGGCAACGCTAAAGGCCCTGCCCCTGGCCTACAACCGCGACCTACAGGAAGACAAAGAACCGGTCTTTGACGCCATCGATCAGCTGGAGGTCCTGCTGCCTGCTGTCTCCGGCATGATTGCTACCCTCACCTTCAACACCGACCGCCTGGCTGAACTGGCCCCCCAGGGTTTTGCCCTGGCGACGGACGTTGCCGAGTGGCTGGTGCGCGAGGGCGTGCCCTTCCGGGTAGCCCACGAGCTGGCCGGTGAGGCTGTGCGCGTCTGTGAAGAGAAGGACTGCGAGCTGTGGGACCTGACCGACGAAGACTATCTGGCCATTTCACCTGCCCTGCACGCGGGCGTCCGCGAAGTGCTCACCGTTGAGGGGTCTTTGAACTCCCGGAGCGCCCAGGGTGGCACCGCCCCGTCCGCAGTGGCTGCCCAGCTGGAAGCGCTCAAGAGTGAGCTAGAACCTGCGCGTGCTTTCGCCGCTCGCCCCCAGGTCATCAGCTAGGCTAAGAGCATGATTAAGCCCGTTGATTCTTCCCTGCCCCTTGAGGAGCAGATTCCCGCTGCCTGCGCGCAGATTCAGGACTACCCCAAGGAGGGTATCCTCTTCTACGACGTGACCACCTTGTTCGCTAACCCGCAGGTGTTCCGGGCGTCCATGGAGGAGCTCGCCCGCCGTTTCGAGGGCCAGTTTGACATTGTTGCAGGTGTTGAAGCTCGTGGCTTCCTGATGGCTTCTGCTATTGCCTACATTGCAGGTACCGGCGTTATGACCGTGCGCAAGGCCGGTAAGCTGCCGCGCGATACCTACATGAAGGAATACTCCCTGGAATACGGCCAGGCTGCGATTGAGATTCACAAGGACGATATCCCGGCAGGTTCACGGGTGCTGATTGTGGATGACCTCTTGGCCACCGGCGGCACCCTTGAGGCGGCCACCCACCTGATGGAGATGGCTGACCTCAAGGTCGCCGGTATCGGCGTGCTCCTGGAACTTGAGGGCCTGGGCGGACGCGAGATTCTAGACGGTCATCGCCTGGAGGCTCTGTCTCTGGTCGCTGAATAGAGGGAACCTTTACCGTAGTACCCCGGTTTTTGTGCATGTACCCCGGTTTTTACCTGGGGTGCATGCACAAAAACCGGGGTATTTTGTTTTCTTCCGTGCTTCCCAAGAAAAACCATTAGTCGTGTAATGGCCATGAAGGCATCGGCAAGCTTGATGCACGTAAAGACGGCTGGTCAGGGTTCTGGTCGCGACGGATTACAGACGAACACAGACTCATCTACGCGATAACAGATACGTCAATCTTGATTGCCGCCTGCAGATACCACTACTGATAGGTTGCGATTGAAAGATTGAGTTCCTTGCCCGCTGAGCTGCCGCGGGCGTCCTTTCTTTTTGCCCTGGTGTACGGGTAGAATGGAGGGCTTGAATTTTCCGCGATGAAGGGTTCCCTCTTGACTGAGAACACAACCGCAACTGGTGAGCAGACTGCCGCTGAAAAAGCCTATGAGGCCCAGCTGGCAGGTGAACGAGCCTACGTGGGCAGGCTCTATGCCCGCCTTGATGAGCTCCGAGACATGAACGAGAAGAAGCTCAAGAGCACCCGTAAGAACCAGGCGGTTGGTAGCCACCAGAACCGTTCAGAGCGTGACGCCTATGCCCAGCACTATGAAGACCGCCTGGCGCAGTACAACGCGGTTGACCACCGCCTAGCTTTTGGCCGCCTTGACCTCGATGACGAGGCCATCCGCTACATCGGCCGTATTGGACTGGCCACCGAAGACCACGAGCGTCTGCTCATTGACTGGCGCGCCCCTGAAGCGGGTACTTTTTACCAGGCCACAGCCTTCAACCGCCAGGGTGTGCGCCGCCGCCGCCACCTCATGCTAGAACGCCGCGAGGTCACCGGCTTCGAAGATGATGTGCTCGACTCAGCCATGCTCGATGAGGGGGATGAGAACCTGCACGGGGAAGGTGCCCTGCTGGCTGCCCTCAACCGTAAGCGCACCGGCCGTATGGGCGATATCGTTGCCACTATTCAGGCAGAGCAGGACGCCATCATCCGCGCCGATCTGGCGGGCGTCCGCGTCGTGCAGGGTGGCCCCGGTACCGGTAAGACCGCTGTTGCCCTGCACCGTGCTGCCTACCTGCTCTACACCTTCCGCGAGCGTCTGAACAACGCCGGTGTACTGGTCGTTGGGCCCTCAGCCTCCTTCATGTGGTACATCGAGCGTGTTCTACCTTCACTGGGTGAAACCGGCGTGGTCATGTCGTCTCTCGCCACCCTGTACCCCGGTATCAAGGCCGTACCCGAAACCGACCCCGCTGTTGCTAGGGTCAAGGGCGATTTACGCATGGCCGAGGTCATCAAAAAGGCAGTGGCAGACCGCCAGAAGGTACCGGCCAAGCCCGTGAAGATGTACGTGGACTCTACCGCCATCGAGATGACCCCCGGCATGGTCAAGCACGCCCGCAACACGGCGCGTTCAACCGGCAAGCCCCATAACGAGGCCCGGGAAACCTTTGTGAAGGTGCTCCTCAAAGAGCTCACCGTCCAGCTCAACGAAAAGCTGGATGCCGCCGCCGGACACGCGGTTGACCGCCCCTACCTCGAAGACGATGTCCGCGGATCCATGGACGTCCGCCGGGCTATCAACCTGGCCTGGATGCCCCTATCGCCTGAGACCCTGGTGCGCTCGCTGTTCTCCAAGCTGGAGTACCTGCACAGCGCGACCGCCGGCGTCCTGACCGATGCCGAACGTGATACCCTCGTCCGCGCCGCTAACCTGCCCTTTACCGAGTCCGATGTACCCCTGCTTGATGAGGCAGCTGAGCTACTGGGTGATTTTTCCAAGGTCGCCGGTGCCGGGGCTGCTGCCCGCGCTGAGGCTGCCCACCAGGCTAACCTCGAAAATGCGCGTAAGGCTCTGGAGAACGTGGATCAGCAGCTGGCCGATATGGGCGTGGACGGCGTGGTCACCGCCGAGCAGATTGCTGAGCTCAACGAGGAACGTAGCGAACGCATGACTGCCGCCCGCGCCGCCCAGGCCGACCGCACCTGGGCTTACGGGCACGTGGTGGTCGATGAGGCCCAGGAGCTTTCCCCCATGCAGTGGCGCCTGCTCATGCGCCGCTGCCCCATGAAGTCCTTCACGATTGTTGGCGACATTGCCCAGGCTTCATCGGCTGCTGCTTCCCAGTCCTGGGCGCAGGCTCTTGAGCCTTTTGTGGGGGGGCGCTTTACCCTGGACGAGCTGACCGTCAACTACCGCACCCCTGCCCAGATTTCGGACGCCGCCGTTGCGGTTGCCCGCGCTGCCGGCCTGGAGATTTCAGCCCCCCGCGCTGTGCGCGAGGGTAACTGGGCGCCGACCGCTCGTATCGTGGGTGAGGACGGCCTCTACCCGGCTGTGGTAAGCACCGTCAGCGATGAGCTGGAGCAGGGAGCCGGTGGCTTGATTGGCGTGATTGTCAATGAAGAGCGCTACCGCGAGACTGCCCTAGCGATCGCTGCCGAGCACAAGGGTAAGCTGGGCACCTCGGCCTCAGCCCTGGAACACCAGGTACTCATTCTGACCCCGTGGGAGGCCAAGGGCCTGGAGTTCGACACCGTGATTATCGTTGAGCCCGCCGACCTGGTGCGCGCTGCTAACGGTTCAGTTGGTGACCTTTACGTTTCCATGACCCGCCCCACCCAGCGCCTTCATCTGCTGGCCTCGCGTGAGCTGCCGGCTGGTCTTATCCCTACAGAGTAGTATTCTTTCGGTTTCTGAATGAGAGGACGCCGCTGCCTCCTTCCCTGCCGTTGAGCAGGGGAGTGGGGTGGCAGCGTCCTTTTTCTATCTCTCAGTCAGAGAACACCGTAGCTGTCCGAAGCCTGTCTGGGCGGTGAACTGGTACCGTGGTAGCAGGTGGCTTTGCCACTGCTTTTTGTTCATTACTAACCATGGAGTAACCGTGTCTGAAGAGACTCTTGCAGCTCAGCACAACGATGATTCCTTCGAGAATATCTGGCAGGAATTGAAGTGGCGTGGATTTGTGCACGTCAGCACCGATGAAGAAGCCCTTGAGAAGGCGCTGGCTGAAGAGACCGTGAACTTCTATATCGGTTACGACCCCACAGCTGCTTCCCTGCACCTGGGGCACCTGGTGCAGCTGCTGCTGATGCGTCGCCTGCAGCTGGCTGGTCATCGCCCCTTCGGCTTGGTCGGTGGAGCTACCGGTTTGATTGGTGACCCCCGTCAGACCTCTGAGCGCGTCCTCAACTCTCGCGATGTGGTGGAGGGCTGGGTAAGCCGTCTGCGCGGCCAGATTGAGCGCTTCTTGTCTTTTGAGGGTGAGAACGGCGCCCAGATGGTTAACAACCTGGACTGGACCAGCGAGCTATCTGCTATCGATTTTCTGCGTGAAATCGGTAAGAACTTCCGCGTGGGCACCATGATTAAAAAAGAGATCGTGGCTAAGCGTCTGAACTCTGAAGAGGGTATCTCTTACACCGAGTTCTCCTACCAGATTCTGCAGGGGAATGACTTCCTGGAACTCAACCGCCGCCACAATGTCACCTTGCAGTGCGGTGGATCCGATCAGTGGGGCAATCTGACCAGTGGTACCGAGCTGGTTCGTAAGGTCACCGGCAAATCTGTTCACGCTCTGGGTACTCCGCTCATTACCAATTCGGATGGTACCAAGTTCGGTAAGTCTGAGGGCAACGCTATCTGGCTGGACCCCGAGATGTGCTCACCCTACGCTTTTTACCAGTTTTGGCTGAATACTGCCGATGCTGACGTAGCTGACCGTCTTAAGGTCTTTACTTTCAAGACCCGCGACGAGATCGCTGCACTGCAGAAGTCTGTAGAAGAAGAACCCTTCAAGCGTCTAGCGCAGAAGACCCTGGCCTACGAGGTCACGTCACTGGTGCACGGTGTTGAGGCAACGGAGAAGGTCATTGCTGCTTCTGAGGCTCTCTTCGGTAAGGGCGACTTTGCTGCCCTGGATGAGGCAACCCTCAAGGCTGCAACCGCTGAGCTGCCCCATGCTGTACTCACCCGGGATCAGCTGGACATGGTGACCGTGCTGACCGAGACCGGTCTTTCCGCTTCTAAGTCAGAAGCCCGCCGTACTCTCAAGGAAGGCGGCGCAGCTATCAATAACGTCAAGGTTCAGGGCGAGGACGCCGCCCTCACCGAGTCTGACCTGCTTCTGGGTAAGTACGCGGTGGTTCGTCGCGGCAAGAAGAATATGGCCGTTGTTGAGGTTGCCCAGTAAGTTCCTCGCGGACGCCCGCCTCGCCTCTTCTCCCAAGACCGGGGAGGGAGCGGGGCGGGTTTTTCTATTTCTGCTGGTCAGAGCGGTAAAAGCGAGGGGAGGGTGGGATTGGCACGGGGTGCGGCCCGGTGGGGCTAGAAAATTTTTTGAAAATATTTTGGAGAAAATTTAATCAGCTGTTTACTAGGGGAAACACCTTTGTTTGAGTGGGTTTAGGTGGTGTTTTGAGGGGAAAAGAGCCTCATTCGGGTTGCATGCTCCAAAAAACCTGCGTAAAGTATAACGAGTCGCTGAGGCGAGGGAGACCGAAGCGAAGCGACAATAATCGAATAGCGCACCACAAGTTGAGTCAATAAAGACTCCCAGGGAAATTTGATTGAACTGGTTTTCGGGTTTGAAGCTGAGGCTTTAAAGTAAAGAAAAGAGCTTGTGGCTATCGTCACGCTCTAGCGAGTTGCGATGATGGAAAAAGCATTATAGACTAGACGAGTTGCCCAAACGGGTAACACAAAAACTTGAGAATGACCGATA
>JAUMWB010000004.1:0-109608 GCA_030529845.1 Rothia sp. (in: high G+C Gram-positive bacteria)
GTGGTCGTGGTGGGTGACGCGCCCGGGGTGGGACACACTTTTCTGCCTATAACCCTGCAAAACCTCTTTTAGACACGAAAAAACCCGACCGGCTAACCGGTCGGGCTTCTTGCATTGTGCGCCCCCTGGGACTCGAACCCAGAACCCATTGATTAAGAGTCAATTGCTCTGCCAATTGAGCTAGAGGCGCATATTTACTTGTCAGACTGAGAACCTGTCTCAGCAACGGGTTCTACTATACGCACCTTTCATGGCGCATGCAAGCCGAAATCGGCATTTGTGAAGACCTTCACAAAAACTGAAATTTGCACCCTAAACAGGAGGCCTCCTACCCTAGCGGCAGGAGGCCTCGAGCACTACTTGCGATACTCGGCAATCATCTCAGGCGTAATAACGTCCATAACAGCGGTATTTACACGTTCAGTGACAGGCTCCGTGACATTAGCCTCGGGTACGTCGGCCTCTGCCGACGGAGCCTCTGCTAAAGATTCAGTGATAGCCCCAATCTGGGCAGTACGCTCACCAGCAACATCATCCAGCACCTCGCCACCACCATGGTGTTCATTGAGGCTTTCGATGATATGGATGAGCATTTCGCGAAACTCGGGGTTGGAGAGCTCGCCGGCAGATCCAAGCTTGCGGTCAATATTCTCAGCTTCTGCCAGCACGCGCCGCCCCTCTTCGGTAATACCCAGGAGGTAGCTACGGCGGTCAATAGTGTTACGGGTGCGGAAAACGTGACCGTGCGCTTCAAGTCGAGCAAGGGTCTTACCCATGGTTTGAGCCTGCACGCCCACCAGAGCGGCAACCTTCACCTGTGAAATCATGCCTTCGCGGGCAATGACGCCAAGCGCTGTCACGCCAGCATGGGTGAGCCCAAGCGACTTCAGCTGATCATTCCAGCTGTATTCCAGCATGCGCGCTGCAGTTGAGAGGAGTCGATTAATCGACCAATTACGAATTTCTGGCATAGCGCCATTATAAGCATACTCAGCACTTATATGCCTAGACATGGTAGGTGCTTGACACAACCACCTGTACACTGAGTAATTGTTGAACAACCCTTCTATTGCGCTAAAAATTGGGAATTTCGCTCCCCTGATAAGCTGAAGGCAGGGCCGTGGCCCAGTGCGCTACGCCCCTCTTCTATTCACCATGTGAAAGGACGCCCGTGGAACGACTTACCCAGGGAACCCCCGCACCCCAGTTCACCCTACCCGTCGCAGGAGGCGGAACAGTCTCTCTGGCTGACTATGCCGGCCAGAAGGTCATCGTCTACTTTTACCCCAAGGCTTCCACCCCCGGGTGCACCACCCAGGCCTGCGACTTTAGAGACAACCTGGCCTCGCTCACCTCACAGGGCTACGCCGTCCTGGGAATTTCCCCCGACGGAATCAAGGCCTTGGACACCTTTACCGAGAACCAAAGCCTTACTTTCCCCCTCCTCTCTGATGAAGACCACGCTGTCGCAGAAGCCTATGGCGCCTGGGGTGAGAAGAAAAACTACGGCAAGACCTACATAGGGCTGATTCGCTCTACCATCGTCATCGATGAACATGGGGTGGTTGAGATGGCCCAGTACAACGTGCGCGCTAAGGATCATGTGGCTAAGCTCCGCCGGGATTTAGGTATTGACTCTTAGGCCAGGCCCGCTTATTTAGCAAAATCTGCCAAGTTGATGTAGCATAGACACTGTTGTGCTGACAGCACCGCATGCGCGAGTGGTGAAATTGGCAGACACGCAGGATTTAGGTTCCTGTGCCTTACGGCGTGAGGGTTCAAGTCCCTCCTCGCGCACACTGACGAAACACCCGTTCAGCCCGGTTTATCCACGGTTGGACGGGTTTTTTGATAGCCAGAACCTGGCGGTCACAGCCTAGGTCAACGAACCTCAGAACGAAGGGGATTCTCTTATGGCAGCTCCAGCCCTCACCCGTCGCACCCTGATTCACTACGGTTCACTACTTACCGCTGGCTTTGCCCTCGCGGCCTGTTCATCGCCCCCAGAAACCGAACCATCTGCGTCCGCGTCCGCCTCCGCCACCAAAAGTGCAGGGCCAACCTTCCGCTTCGCTCAAGGTGCCCAGGTACTCACCCTAGACCCGGCAGCCACGTATCGGGTCGAAAGCCACCGCATCAGCGCCCAGATTCTAGAGCCCCTAGTGCGAGCGGACGTCAATACGGGCGAGCCCTCCCCCTCCCTAGCCCAAACGTGGGAGGTCAGTGAAGACGGCCGCACCTATACCTTTACCCTGGTAGAGAATGCCACCTTTAGCGAGGGCACCCGGCTCACGGCTGAGGGCGTAGTAGCCAATATTGAACGCTGGGCACAGCTGGGCAAGGCCCCCCTCACCCGAATGACCCAGCCCTTCCACCAGCTCTTCGGCACCGTTCAGCTCGCTGAAAACAGCAGCTCAAGCCCCCTGGTGACCAGCTGGTCAGCACCAAGTAGCACCAGTCTCAAGCTCACGCTTAGCCGCCCCTCCCGTAGCTTCCTCAAGGCTCTCACTCAGCCTGCCTTTGGGCTGGTCTTACCCAGCAGTATCGGGGCGGACGGCTACCTCACCAGCACCCCCATAGGCACCGGAGCCTTTATGCTCAGTTCCTGGGATGGCAGCACCGCCGTCCTCACCCGTAACACCGCCTATCGGGGAGAGACTCCAGACCTAGCAGCCATCGAATTTCTCACCATCCCCGATGCCGAAAAACGCTACTACAACCTGCTCGAAGGAAGCATCGATGCCTACGATCAGGTAGCCCTCAAAGACTATGTGCCCCTGGCCCTTGATGGGTACCCGGTTCAGTCCCGCGACCCCTATGCAATTGCCTACCTAGGCATCAATCTTTCTCACCCCGCCTTCGACGATGCTCGGGTGCGCCAGGCCCTTGCCCGAGCCATCGACCGAGCAGCTATCGTTGAGGCTTACTACCCCCAGGGAACCAACACCGCTCCCGACTTCATCCCGGCTCTCTTCCAAATGAAGAAAGAAGATATGGGGCAGGTGTACACCTACAATCTGGACCGGGCCCAAGAACTCTTGCGGGCTAGCACCTATGCCAACCAGGCTATTGACTTCTACTACCCGGTCAATCTTTCCCTTCCCTCTCTACCCTCTCCTGAAGGTATCTACTCGCTGATCTCGGCAAACCTGGTTGAGGCAGGCTTCAATATCGTGCCCAAACCCTACCGCTGGTCGGACGCCGGCACCGAGGACGTGCCTACCGCCCACCCCGACTACGGGCTAGAGCTGACCGGCTTTATCGGAGCCTTCCGCGACCCCACCGCCTTCCTAGGGCACGTGCTGACCCCGGCGGCGTCCGCACCTACAACCATTAGCGAGGCCAGCCCCAGCCCAACTCCCACGCCATCCCCCACCTCCACCGCAGCAGCTGCTGAGCCTGCCAAAGCAAGCGCCAGCTACGCCAGCATCTTCCAAGCCATCGACGAAGCTGACACCCACACCGATATCACAGACTGGCGCAATGCCTACAAAGAGATCAACGACCAGGTAGCCAACCTACTCTCAGCAATCCCGCTGGTCTACCCGGTCTCGGGAGTCACCCAGGGGCAGCGGGTGCGCACCTACACGGTGAGTGCTACCTGCATCGATGATTTCTCAACCGTGCACATCGACGACTAGCCCACCGCGGGTGCCCGCAAAAGTGCGTCAAAGAACCGTGCGTGTTAGGTACGTCGCTCTATCTGTACTACGCTAAAGAAGAGAACGGGGCCGATGGGCCCCACCCCAGCCGGTGTCCAGCGTCGGGCACCACAGTCTTAGAGTGACGGAGTGTCAATCACGTGGCAAACGAAGTACAGACCGATGTCGTCCTAGTGGGCGGCGGTATCATGAGCGCAACCCTGGGCGTCCTACTCAAAGAAGTAGAACCCACCTGGAATATCACCCTGCTGGAGCGCCTCGATCAGGTAGGGCAGGAGTCATCTAACCCCTGGAACAACGCGGGTACCGGCCACTCAGCGCTCTGCGAGCTCAACTACGCCCCGGCAGGCCCTGACGGAACTGTCGACCCGGCTAAGGCTCTGGGTATTAACGAACAGTTCCAGGTCTCCCGCCAGCTCTGGGCTTCCCTGGTTGAAGAGGGAAAGATTAAGGACGCCAGTTTCATCAACCCCGTGCCCCATATGTCCCTGGTCTTCGGTGAAGACCATGTGCGCTACCTAGGCAAGCGCTTTGAGGCCTTTGAGAACCAGAAGCTCTTTGAGCGTATGAAGTTCTCCACTGACTTTGACCAGATTCGCCAGTGGGCCCCCCTTGCTGTGGAGGGCCGTGACCCCAACCAGAAAATTGCCGCAACCTGGTCTCCCGAGGGTACCGATGTGGACTTCGGCAACCTCACCCAGCAGATGGTGGATTATCTGGTCGAGCAGGGCGTCACTGTTCAGTACGGCCAGCAGGTCACCAACCTTGAGCAGCAGAGCGACGGTAGCTGGCTGGTCAAGGTCAAGAACCGCCTGAACTCCGAGCACAGCCAAACCATCCGAGCCAAGTTCGTCTTCCTGGGCGCAGGCGGTGGAGCCCTCAACCTCCTGCAGAAGTCAGGAATTAAGGAAGGCAAGGGCTTCGGTGGCTTCCCCGTCTCGGGTCTCTTCTTCCGTAATACCAACGAAGAAACCGCTCTCAAGCACAATGCTAAGGTCTACGGCCAGGCTTCAGTCGGCGCCCCACCCATGTCTGTGCCCCACCTCGATACCCGCTACGTCAATGGCAAGCGCTCCCTGCTCTTTGGCCCCTACGCTGGCTTTAAGACCAACTTCCTCAAGCAGGGCTCCCTGCTCGATATGCCTCTCTCCCTGCGCCCGGACAACCTGCTCCCCATGATTCGTGCGGGCCTAGACAATGTGGATCTCACCAAGTACCTCATCGGTGAGCTCCTCAAGAACCGTGATGAGCGGGTAGCCTCCCTGCGCGAGTACTACCCCACCGCGGTAGCTGACGAGTGGGAGCTCATCACCGCCGGCCAGCGCGTGCAGGTTATTAAGAAGGACGCCAAGAAGGGCGGCGTCCTACAGTTCGGTACCGAACTCATCGCCTCAGGCGACGGCTCAATTGCGGCTCTGTTGGGTGCCTCCCCCGGCGCTTCAACAGCGGCCCCCATCATGCTCACCTTGCTGGCCCGTTGTTTCCCCTCCAAGATGAATCAGTGGGAACCCCGCATCAAGGAACTGGTGCCCGGATACGGCATCAAGCTCAACGACAACCACGATTTGGCAGATGAGCTCTTCGCTCACACCGCCCAGGTGCTGGGTATCGATAACTAGCTCACAGGCGTCCGCCCACCCAGCGGCTCATTGCATCGTACGCTGCCCCGGCCTCACCGGCCGGGGCAGCTCGTCTTTAACGGGGTTGCTTAACTGCTGGCGCACCTTTTTATCATGCTACTGATAAGATGTTTACTGATTAAATCACCGCATGCCTAAAGGACAAGACCATGGCTCTCGAAGAACAAACTATTAGCCGGGCCGATACTGAGGAGGCCCACAAGGACGCTCCTAAGCCCGCCAAACTCTCAGATATGAGCGGATCAAGCTGGAAGTACATCTTCAAGCGTGCCCTGAGCGAATTCACCAACGACGGCTGCACTGACCTAGCAGCAGCCCTCACCTACTTCACAGTACTCTCGGTCTTCCCCGGCCTGCTGGCTGTGGTTTCTCTGCTCGGTGTTTTTGGGCAGGGGCAGCAGACCACTAACACGATTTTGAGCTTCCTTGAAGACTACGCACCGGCTGAAATGCTCACCCTGCTTGAAGAGCCAATCACTCAGCTGACCAGCTCTGACGCTGCGGGTCTGGCTCTGGTTACCGGTGTGGTTGGCGCCCTCTGGACTGCCTCGGGTTACATTGGGGCTTTTGGCCGCTCCATGAACAAGATTTACGGTGTTGTTGAGGGTCGTCCTATCTGGAAACTGCGCCCCTTCAACCTGCTAGTTACTGCTGCCATGGTGCTGATTGTGGTTGCTATGATGCTGGTTCTGCTTTCATCAGAAGACATGCTGACCACCATTCAGAACGCTGTTCCCGCAGTAGAGCTCGGTGGTTTCATCGGTATCTGGATGTGGATGCGCTACCCCATCATGCTGGTTCTGGCCGTTGTGCTCATTAGCCTGCTCTACTTTGCTACCCCCAATGTCAAGCAGCCTAAGTTCCGCTTCCTCACTCCCGGTGCCGCTATCGCCCTTGTGGTTATGGCAATTGCGGGTCTTGGCTTTACCTTCTATGTCTCCAACTTCGGCTCCTACAATGCCACCTATGGCCTGATTGGTGGCGTTATCGTGATGCTGCTCTTCATTTGGATCATGAACAACGTACTGCTGCTCGGTGCCCAGATTGACGCTGAGATTCAGCGCGGCCGCGAGCTGCAGGCCGGCATCAAGGCTGAGGACGAACTCCAGCTGCCCCCGCGTGATGACACCATGGCCATCAAGCTCCAGGAAAAGAAAGAGAACCTGGTCGAAGAGGGCCGCAAGATTCGCCTGGCCCACAACGGTGTTGATTTTAAGCAGATAGCAAAGAAGCAGGAAGACAAAGACTCCAAGTAACATACAGTTTCTGAACTTCTCTGTTCTCTATTTTCATTCCGGCTCCTACTTTTTGTAGGAGCCGGAGTTTTATGCTTAAGGGTATGTACGAGCCCTGCCTTTCGATTGAGACGCTTTCAGCCCCCACGCTCGGCGCGGACGCACCGCCTCGCCCCTGTGAGAGCCAGCAGGTGGTGGCGGTGCACGGCTTTGCCACCACCCCCGAGGTGACCTGGCTGACGACAGGCTGGGTGCGCCAGTTACACCGAGCTGGGGCTGACGTGCACCTAGTGACGCTGCCCTGTCACCGGCTGACCATTGCACAGCACGAAGATGCAGTTGAAGTAGAAGAGCGGGGGCACACCCGGCAGCTAGCAGTAACCTGGCACAGCACAGGGCTGATTTCTTCTCTAACAGATACCCTGGCCCAGGTTCTAGCACCGCAAGCTACACCGGTTCACCTGCTGGGCTATTCTCTGGGCGCCCGCATTTGTTGGCAGACTGCCCTGGAACACCCCCAGCTGGTGCAGAGCCTGACCTTAGGGGGAATGCCCTTGGCTGGCCATCTGGCTGAGGTGCAGACAGCCCTGGCCCAGGGCAACACATCAGGCCAGGCCCTACCCGCTGGCTTGCAGGCTGTCCTGGTGGCTAGCCCTTTACCTCGCGCTCATCTGGCGTCCTTCACCGCTCAGCCGGTTGAGCCTTTCAGTGCTCAAGACCTACCGGCCTGCCCCACCTTCCTTTTCGCGGGAGCTCAGGACGACCTGACCACAGACCTGCCTGCCCTTGCCGCTACCCTGCCGCACCCGGCGTCCGCTTATCTGGAGCTAGCTGGCCGTGACCATATTAGCTCCCTGACCAGCGGTCAAGCCCGCCGGGCAGCTACCGACTTCATAGCGCGTCATGCGGTCTCACCGGCTGGCAGGGAGCCTAGGCACACGGTAGCGTAGAGGGTAGCAGCAGGTAGCTCTACCTGCCCCGATATTACCTCCCGCTACCAAAGGAGCCCCCATGCACAAGGTCAAGGCCGTTGTCTCACTGGCCAAGGATCAGCCCGTCGAAGTCGTCACCATCAATGTGCCCGACCCCATCAAGGGTGAAGCCCTGGTTAAGGTGCTCACCTGCGGTGTCTGCCAGACCGACCACCACTACGTTCAGGGCGGAGTCGGCAATGACTACCCCTACCTGCTGGGCCACGAATCAGCAGGAATCGTCGAAGCCGTGGGTGAGGGCGTGACCAATGTAGCCCCCGGTGACCTGGTCATTCTCAACTGGCGTGCTGTCTGCGGCGAGTGCCGCGCCTGTAAGAAGGGCAAGCCCCAGTACTGCTTTGCAACCCACAACGCGACCCAGAAGATGACCCTTGAGGACGGCACCGAGCTCTCCCCCGCCCTGGGCATTGGCTCCTTTGCCGAGAAGACCCTGGTAGCAGCCGGGCAGTGCACCAAGATTGACGCTGAGCTAACCGAAGACCAGTACGCCGCCATCGGCCTGCTGGGCTGCGGTGTTACCGCCGGCCTGGGCGCTGTGCTCAACACCGGTGAGGTAGCCCGCGGTGAGTCCGTTGCTGTAATTGGTTGCGGCGGTGTAGGTACCGCCGCTGTTGCCGGAGCCAAGCTGGGCGGGGCGACCACCATCATCGCCGTAGACATTGATGACGATAAGCTAGCCCGCGCCAAGGAGCACGGGGCCACCCACGTCATCAATTCCAAGAACCAGGATCCTGTTGCCGCCATCAGGGACCTGACCGAGGGTTTCGGTGCCGACCTGGTCATTGACGCGGTGGGTGTTGAAGCTACCTTCAAACAGGCCTTCGAAGCCCGCGACCTGGCAGGACGCGTCGTCCTGGTGGGCGTACCCGCCCCCGGCACCACCTGGGAAGCTCCCCTGGACGAGGTCTTCGGCCGGGGTGGCTCCATCAAGTCAGCCTGGTACGGCGATACCTTACCCTCCCGCGACTTCCCCATGTTCGTGCAGCACTACCAGCTGGGCAACCTCGACCTGGACGGTTTCGTCTCAGAACGCATCAGCCTGGAACAGGTCAATGAGGCCTTTGAAACTATGAAGACCGGTAAGGTTCTACGCTCAGTTGTTGAGCTCTAGGGAAGGTGGCTCCTATGTCAGAACGCATTGAACGAGTTATCACCTCCGGTACTTTCTCCCTGGACGGGGGCACCTGGGAGGTCGATAACAACGTCTGGATTATTGGCAACGACAGCTCCGTAGTCATTATCGACCCTGCCCACAACGTCGATAAGATCTCTGCCAAGGTAGCTGGACGCTCGGTAGAAAAAATCCTGCTCACCCACGCCCATGACGACCACATCCGCTCAGCCAAGGAAGCCGCCGACCGCTTCGAGGCTCCGGTCTACCTGAACCCGGCAGACCGGCCCCTGTGGGAGATGGTCTACCCCTCCTGGGACTTTGATGGGGAGCTGGCAGAGGGCGACACCATCACTATTGGCTCCACCGAGCTGAACGTCCTGGCGACGCCCGGCCACTCCCCCGGCTCCGTCTGCTTCTACGCGCCCTCCCTCTCCTGGGAGAACAGCGAGGGTGTGGTGTTCTCGGGCGATACCCTCTTCCAGGGAGGTCCCGGGGCTACCGGACGCTCCTTCTCCAGCTTCGAGACCATCATCGAGTCCATCTCAACCAAGCTCTTGCCCCTGCCCGAATCCACCGCTGTGCTCACCGGCCACGGGGACTCCACCGGTATCGGTCTAGAAGCACCCGAGCTGGAGAACTGGATTAAGCGCGGCCACTAGCCACCGGCGTTCTTGCCTTCTCTGGCACCAGCTCATGCAAAGGGGCCCTACCGACATTAGACGGTAGGGCCCCTTTTCTGTGCACCTTGTGTGACAAGGCTGCTAGGGCAGCAGGGCCAGGCGCTCCTCGTAGGTGCGACGCCACAAGAACCCGTAGAGATGCCCCAGGCAGAAGTAAATAGCGGCAGCCACCAAAGGAATGATCAGGGCTACCTGGTAGCTGTGGGATCCGCTCAGATCGGCTGCCCAGACGAATCCCACCGCAATACCGCCCAGTGAGCAGGCCTGCAGGGTGGAGAGGGCCAGGTCAAGATTCTTACGGACGGACAGGCTGGTTGCCACCGAGTCCATGGTGACCAGGCAAATACCGTAGGCCAAGCCCACGCCGATCAGGGGTAGTAGCATGCCCAAAGCTGAGGTGGGCAGAGATAGGGTCATAGCGGTCAGGGTCAGCCCAACCCCGCTCACCAGCCAGGCCCCCCAACCGAACATGGGCAGGCGCTCAAAGAGTACAAACAGGGCAGAGATCACCGCACACAGACCAAGCAAGGCAATCAGGAAGCCGGTGACCCCCATCTGGTCGGTTGAGATAGCGTAGGCCACGATGGCTGCCTGGGTAGCACCCAGGGATAGGCCCAGGCAGATAGTGCCCAGCTGGGGGATCCACAGCAGGGACCGGCTAACCCCTCGTAGGGGCTTACGACGGTTGCCCTCGCTGATATCTCGGGTCTCAACCGGCAGGTTTTCCGGGCGCCACAACAGCATGAGCAGACCCAGCACATCGAGCACAATGACCGAGAAGAGGGCCGACTGGGCTGTGAGGAAAACCGTGGTCATACCGGCCAGCACAGCCCCGGCGGGCAGGGCGATGACATCAAACATGGTCTCCAGGGAGATGGACGCGTTGAGCTTGCGGCGGTCCTTGGTGGTCAGGTACTCGGCGCTCCAGTAACCCCGCATCATAGCTCCCAGGGGAACGGTGGTCACCCCGGTTACCGCGCAGGCGGTAAGGAACCTGCCAATGGAGCCGTTGCTGGTCTCTGCAAAGCGCAGGGATTCTAGCATCAGCCATATGAGGGCCAGAATGTTGAGCACGGTAACGGCGAAGAAGATTCTTCGCTGGCCCCAGCGCTCAGAAATAGATCGGTAGACCGGCACCATCAGGGCTGCGCTCAGCCCTACCGTACCTGCGGCATAGCCTCCCAGGGTCGCTTCGTTATTCTGCACTGCCAGCATCATCATGACCGCCAGCATGACCATGGCCGCAGGCAGTCGCATCAAGAGGGAGAAGAAGAGGAAGCGCCAACCGTGGGTGAGCAAAAGGTCGCTCATCCGTGTGCGGGCATACTGGGCCGAAATATGTAGCCGTTTAATGCTCTCGCTCAGGTTGGTTCGTATATTGGGGTTGCTGGCCCGCTGTCGGTCACGCCGATATCCCAACCCCGTGCGAGGGGATGAGCTACGGTTCTTGGGGTTACGGTGGGGGCTCACGCTGCTCCTGCATCTACGACCAGGGAAGATCCCTGGGGTGAGCTGGTAAGGACGATGTGCTTGTTAATGCGGTTCTTCATCTCGGCCACGTGTGAAATTAGGCCGATGACCCGCCCGCGCTCGCGCAGGGAATCGATGGTGGTCATGACCTCTTCAAGGGTTTCATCGTCCAGGGAACCAAAGCCCTCGTCCACAAAGAGGGTGTCAATGTCGATACCGCCGTTAGCCTGCTGTACCACATCGGCTAGGCCCAGGGCCAGGGCTAGGGAGGCCATGAAGGTTTCACCACCTGAGAGGCTGTCGGGGCGGCGGCGGGCGTTGTGCCAGGCGTCGAAAATGTCCAGAGCTAGGCCGGATTTCTTGTTGCGCCCTTCCGCCCTGTCGCTGTGTTCCAGCCGGTAGCGGCCGTGGGTCATCTTTTCCAGGTGCTCGCTGGCTGCTTCTGCTACCTCGGCGAGCTGGTAGGCCAGCACGTAGGAAGTCAGGGTCATACGCAGGCGGTTGTCGCTGCCCGGGGCCGCTGTGGCGGTAGCAGCAAGTTCTCCTTTGAGATGGGCATCCTCAAGCAGTACCCGGCTCTGGTCTAGGGCGTCCTCGAGCAGGCTCAGAACCTCTTCTAGCTCAGCGCTGGCCCCGGCCAGGCGGGTGGCCTGGCTAATCAGAGTATCTCGTTCGGCGTTGAGCTGGGCGATACGGGTAGCAAGTTGGGTAAGTTCTTCGGTCGTGGGTGCCTGCTCCCCACTGGCCTGAAGCCTAGCAATCTTTTCTAGAGCGGGGCTGCTGAGTTGAGTTGCAACTGCCAGGGTACGGTCCCGGTGGTCGGTGAGCTGCTGTTCAAGCTGGCTCACCTGGGACTTGTCCAAGATCTGGTTTTTCATCTGCTGGGCATCGTCCAGGCTAGCTTCGGCTAGAGCTCGACGCAGGTTTTCTTGGGCGGACGCCAGCGCCTGCTGTCGGCGGTCCTGGTCGGCGTAGGCTGCACGTAAGGAAGGTAGTTGCCTGGCCAGCCGGTTGAGGGTGGAGATACGGTCGGAGAAACTCGGGCTCTGGCGGTGCGGCGCTAGCTCGGCTTCGAGGCTTTGTCGCTGATCTGTGAGCTGTTGCAGTTTAACCTCTTCACCGGTGAGCTGGCGCTGGGCCTCGGCCAGTTGTAGCTGCTTTTTCTCAAGGTCCTTTTCTAAGGTGTCAATACGCTGGGCCAGGGTCTTGCGGTGGGCTACCTGGGTCTGGGCTAGAGTAAGCTCTTCCTGGGCTGCGGTGACTGCGGCCTGGGCTTCTTCGGGTTCAGGGGTGCCCTGCTCTACCAGCTGGTCCAGGGTACTCTGGGCTGCCGTTAGGGCGGCAAGGGCCTCTTGAGCTTCTGTTTCTGCCCGGTCGCGCCGGCGTCGGGCCTGGGCGAGGGCCTCTTCAGTCACGGGCTGAGTGACTTGATCGTAGCTGGCAGGGGCAGGGTGGTCAGTGGACCCGCAGACACTACAGGGTTGGCCCTCGGTTAGGGCTTCGGCCAGAATCTGGGCGGCGGCATCGAAGCGTTGGCGCTGGAGGCTATCGGCATGGGCGGACGCCGCCCTCCGGCTTTCTTCTGCGCTGAGGGACAACTGGCGGGTGGTATCTACGTGTCTGCGGGCCTCCACCATACGCTGGGCGGCGGTGAGACGGTCGCGGGCACCGGTAAGGAGGGCACGGGCGGCTTCCTCACGGGCAGCGGCCTGCTCGGTCTCAGCGTAGTCCTGGCGCTGCCCCTCAAGGTTTAGGCGGGACTCTTCAAGGGCCTGGGTTAGCTGGCGGTGTCGGCTGGTGAGCTGTTTGAGGGTAGCGGCGCTGGTTTTTTCTTGGATGGCCAGGGCGGCGCTGTCTTTTTCTGCCTGCTGATAGCGGGTGAGCTGATCAATGTGAGTGCTGGCCTGATCACCCAGTTCCTGGCTGGTGGTTTCTGTCAGTGGAGCCTCAAGTGTGACCTGGGTTTGGGTCAGTAGACCGTATTCCAGGGCGGTTTCGGTCAGGTTTTCCCGGGCGGACGCCAGTAGCTCACGGCTGCTCTCCAGCTGGGCTTCTGCCCGCTCTGTTGCCTGCCGGTGGCTGGTTCTCGCCTGCTCTTCGGCAGTTACGTCAGGAAGCAGTTCGGCAGCTGCCCGGTGTTCTTCAAGGCGGGCACGGCTTGTAGCTATCTGGCCCTCTTGGCCTGCTAGAGTTGCCTTCTCTTGGATGAGGTCACGATAGGCCGCCCAGTCTTTCTGTAGCTGGGTGGCTGCGGTATGCCTGGCTGCGAGCGCTTCACGTTCCTGGGCGCTAGCATCTCGCCGGTCTTCTAGCTTTTGTGTTAGGTTGGCTAGTTCGCTGAGCACCTGGCCTAGGTGGGCGGGAAGGTCAGCGACCGAGGTGGTACCTGTTGCTGTGGACTCAGCAGGGTCTTGCTCTGTGTCCGTCCCGGTTTGTTCTTCGGTCACTGTCGGGGCGTCTAGTCCCAGGGCCTGGCGGGCCTGGTCTACTCGGGCAGCCTGTTCGGCGCGTTCTGCCCGTTGCTCTAGTACCTGTAGTTCTCGCTGGGCGGCTTTGGCTGCGGCGTCGGCGTCCTTGGCGTGTTCGTGGAGCAGGGCCTGGACCTTTTCGAAGTCCTCGGTGCCAAAGAGCTGTTTGAGGAGCTGTTCCCTTTCACCAGAGTCAGCTACCAGAAAGCGCTGGAATTTGCCCTGGGGCAGTAGCATGACCTGATTGAACTGCTGGGCGTTGAGTCCTAGCACGGAGAGCATGAAGTCGCCGGCGTCCTTATGGCGGGTGATGGCCGGGTCGGGTTCCCAGCTGCCGGTGGTAGCGTCGAACTTCTCGATCAGGGTCTTGGCCTGTTCGGTCACGGTGCCCTGACCGCGTTTCTTGGGGCGCTCGTAGGCCGGGCTGCGATCGATGCGGTAGCGGTCTGTGCCGATAGTGCAGTCGAGGATGACGCGGGGCTGCGCGTGAGGCTCAGCGAAGCGGGATTTGAGGTCGGTTCGCCCAGATGAGGTGGTGCCGTAGAGGGCAAAGCAGATAGCGTCGAGGATGGATGATTTGCCGGAGCCGGTCGGTCCGTTGAGCAAGAAGATTCCCTCGCGATTGAGGTCATCGAAGTCGAGGGTTATGGTGCCCGGGAAGGGGCCGTAGGCGGTGAGTTCTAGTCGGTGGATTCGCATTTAGTCGCTCGCTCCCCTAGTGCGTACCTGGTCGAGGACGTCGGTCAGGTAGGTAGTTTCGGCTTCGTTGAGGGCTCTGCCGCGGACGTGGTCGTAGAAGGACTCACAGATAGCCTGCACGCTCTGGGGCTGGCGGGTGCGGCGGTAGCTGTGTTCCTGGGCGAAGCTTACTCCCTCGGGAGCGAAGTACAGTTCTTGCACGTGGGCGTAGTGGGCCTTGAGCTGGTCAAGGGCTCCAGCTGGTCGCTCAGCATCGGTGAGGGTAATACTGACAAAGGCCTGGCCGTAGGCTGCAACGGTGGCTTCATCCAGTACTTCATCCAGGGTCCCCTTCAGGGTTTTGAGGACCAGGTGGGTAGACCAGGTATGCTCATGCACCTGGATTCTCCCATCGGAAGAAACATCAAGAACCCAGGCTCCCTTGCGGTGGTTCTGTTCGCTAAAGGAATAGGCCAGCAGTGAGCCCGAGTACCGCACGGTATCAGTCACTTTCTGCCGTCCGTGCAGATGCCCCAGGGCGGTGTAGCTGGCAGCGGCAAAGGTGCTCGCCGGCACCTGCTGTACCCCGCCCACCGAAATATCTCGCTCTGATTCTGAAGGCTCGGAACCGGTGGCAAAGCAGTGGGCAAGCACCACCGTAGCGGCAACCTGGCGGGTGGCAGCGTCCTCTTCTACCCGCCGCATAGCTTCGGCCAGCACCGCCGCGTGACTAGCCTCGGTTTCCCAGCGGGCAGCGATGGGGCGCGGCTCCAGATAGGGTATGCCGTAAAAGGCTACCTCCACTCCCCCGGCTGTGAGCAGGACGGGTTGCCCCACCTGGGTCTGCGAGGTCACTAGGTGCACACCGGCGGCACTGAGCAAGGAGGACCCAAAACCCAGCCTAATAGCCGAGTCGTGGTTGCCGCTGGTTGCAATCACCTGGGCCCCGGCCTGCACCAGGCGGGTGAGAGTGCGGTCAAAAAGTTGCACGGTCTCGGTGCGGGGCTGGGCCTGGTCGTAGACATCCCCACTGATCAAGACCACGTCGATGCCCTGCTCCTGAACCAGGGTGACCAGCTCATCGAGGAGTCGCTCGGCGTAGGAGTGGAGGGAGGTACCGTGAAAGGTACGACCCAGGTGCCAGTCTGAGGTGTGCAAGATACGCATACCACTAGTTTAGTGGCCTTGTTCTAACCCCGCTTTAGAATAGGGAGCATGACGTCTGTTTTTCCTGCCCCTAACGCCCTGTCCCCCGCTTACCGTTCCGCCTTGCGTGGCTCCCTACGAGGCACAGCACTGGGTGATGCCCTGGGTTACCCCGCTGAAACCCTCACAGAGGAGCAGATTGCTGAGCGTTGGGAGCAGCGGGCAGGTGCTGATCTGGTAGCAGCTATCGCCGCAGAACCCCTGCTGGTTTCCGACGATACCCAGCTGACCCTGGCAACCCTGGATGGTCTGACAGAGGTACTGGAGTGGAACAACGAGGGGCAGGCAGCCGATGAACTGGCCTGTATCTGGTTAGCTTATCTTCGCTGGTACACCGGCACAGGTCACCCCGTGCCCGAGAATGCCCCCTACTCCCTTGCCCGTCCGCTCGATAGTCTAGACGTAATGCGCCAGCAGCGGGGCCCGGGTAAGGCGACCCTAGCGGCCCTAGCTGAGGGGGAAATGCAGTTTATCTCTAAAAACATCAACCCGCAGGCCCTGGGTACCGGAGCGCTCATGCGCTCTGCCCCTTTCGGCTATCTTCCTGTTGCCGATGATGCTACGGTCATCAAGCTCTCTGCCCACGCCGCAGCTCTCACCCACGGCCACCCCGAGGCGATTATCTCAGCCGGTGCCTATGCCCTGCTGATCCGCTACCTGCTGGGAAGCCACGAGCAGGGCTCTGAGATGGGCCGGGAAACGAACCCACAGGTCGGTGTACTTGAAACCTGTACCCGGCAAGTTTTGGCATGGCTCGCCACGGTCGAGCAAAGCCAGGCTCTGCCCGGTGATGCTGAACTTACCCGCACGGCGCTGGGCACCGCCGTCCGCTTGGCTCAGCAAGAAGCTCAGGGCGCGGACGCCCGCCCCCACTTCGGCGAGCTTATGATAGCTCCCGATGTGCTCGGCTACGCCCTCTTTTTAGCCCTGCAAGCGGAGGCGGACGTCGCTGAGGGGAAGCTAAGCCAGCAGCAGGCGGTTGCTCAGGCGCTGGGCGCTGCTATAGCTGTCACGGGTGATTCAGATTCGCTCGGAGCCCTGGTTGGCTCCCTGCTCGGGGCACTGTGGGGCGAGACGGCCCTACCGACGTATGCCACCGATGCCGAAGAGGCTCTGAACCTGGTCGAGGCGGCTTGGTTCAAGCAGCTTGGATTGTAGGTAAGGGCAGGCAAGCTCGCAGCGAAGCTGCTGACTCGATGAAGTGAGCGGGTGCGAGCGCGCGAGCACACAAGAGTGAACGGAATCCGCCGTAAGGCGGGGCTTGAGGGTCAGGCTTACGCCTATTCCGCCTGCAGATTTATTTCCTCGCGCGCTCGGAATCTGCTGGGCTTCATCCAGCGTGAGCTTGCCTGCCCTTTCTTTCCCTAGAGTGCTTAAGCGGCAAACACCTCGTTGCGGTGGTCCAGGTACCATTCGTCGGCGCGCTCCACAGCCAGGCGTTGGATAGCTCCGCCCATGCCGTTGCGCATGGTATAGGCCAGGGACTGAAGGGGCAGCAGGCGGGCAACGATTTTAGCGCGTTCGAGCTGGGTGTAATCCAGGGCCTTGGCCAGGGAGTCCCAGCCGTAGAAGTTGCCCAGGGCTGCGTGGTCAACGGCGGCGTCGCCCACCGAAGCGTGGTCCCAGTCAATGACGCCCACCAGTTTATCCCCGTTCCAGAGAATGTTGTGGCCGGCAAGATCACCGTGGACGAGCACCGGCGGGGCGGGTTCAAGATCTAGAACCCGGTCGATAGCTGCGTGGGCTACCTTCTGCGCCCCGGACAGGAGCTGGGGCACCACCTGCTCGCGCAGGAGCACCTCCCAGTTCTCCCGCCCGCCCCAGTGCTCGTGCACCATATCCAGGTAGGGGCCGTAGCCGCTGTAGTCAACGGTATGAATGGCCTTGACCAGGTTGGTCAGCTGTTTGGGTGGGGCCGCCCCCTGTAGGCGGGGCTCACCCTTAATCCAGGTTAGCCCTACAGCGGTAAATCCGTTGCGGGTAATCACCCGGGTAATGGGCCGGGGCACAGCAAAGGGCAGGTCCTGGGGTAGCCGCCGCAGAATTTCGGTGCGGCGGGCTACCAGGTGCCCGGTCTGCTGGGTTTTGGCGATGCGCACACTCAGTTCCGCTCCCATGTTCACGATGATGTGGGCAGAACCGGTGGTTCGCACGTCCCAGCGGTCACGGGGAATGTTCAAACCTGCCTGCTCCATCACCGCTGTGACCACGGGAAAGGCTTTCATTTGTTCAATGAGTGTAAGGTGCGCTGCCATAGGGTACCTCGTAGGGATTTCTTAGTGGGCCAGGGCGGCCTGCAGATGGGGAAGAAGCTTAACCAGGGCCTGGCTGCGGTGGCTGATAGCGTTCTTGACCCCGGGCGGCACCTGAGCACAGGAAAGACCAGCGTACTCGCCGGTAAAACCGTCAGCTACAAGAATCGGGTCATAACCGAAACCACCCTCGCCGCGAGGCTCACGCAGCAGGGTTCCTGCCAGCTCCCCCTCTTCAACAGCTTCAAGGCCTCCGGGGGTTACCATCGAGGCCGCACAGACAAAACGGGCGCGACGGTGCTCATCTGCAATGTCTGAAAGCTGGGCTAGGAGCAGGTTGAGATTGGCTTCATCGTCCCCGTGCTGACCGGCCCAGCGGGCGCTGAAAATACCGGGCGCGCCGCCAAGCACATCAACTGATAGGCCAGAATCATCGGCGATAGCAATCAGACCTGTTGCCTGCGCTACCGCGCGAGCCTTGAGCAGGGAGTTCTGGGCAAAGGTGACCCCGTCTTCAAGCACGTCGGGGGCGCCAGCCGTACCGGCGTCAATCACCTCGGTGTCTACGTCCAGTCCCTCGATAGCTCCGCGCAGCATTTCTCGAAACTCACGCAGTTTGCCCTGGTTGTGGGTGGCAAGAACGATTTTGGCTGGCATTAGTCCTCCAGCGCTTCACGCTGGATCTGGGCCAGCTGGGCAGTGCCGTGCAGGGCCAGATCAAGCAGGGAGTTCAGCTCATCGCGGTCGAAGGGGGCACCTTCGGCGGTACCCTGAACCTCAACGAACTTGCCTTCGCCGGTGACGACAACGTTCATGTCGGTTTCGGCGCGCACGTCCTCTTCATAGGGCAAATCCAGCATGGGAACACCGTCGATGATACCCACTGAAATAGCGGCAACAGAACCGGTCAGAGGCTTGGCCTTGGCCGGGATAATCCCCTGGGCCTGGGCCCAGCTGATGGCATCTGCTAGGGCGATATAAGCGCCGGTGATAGCAGCGGTGCGAGTACCGCCGTCCGCCTGGAGCACGTCGCAGTCGAGCACGATGGTGTTTTCGCCCAGCTCTGCGGTATCGATGACAGCACGCAGGGAGCGGCCAATCAGGCGGGAAATCTCGTGGGTACGGCCCCCAATTTTGCCCTTGACCGACTCGCGGGAGTTACGGGTGTTGGTAGCGCGTGGAAGCATGGCGTACTCCGCGGTGACCCAGCCGGTGCCCTGGCCCTTGAGCCAGCGGGGTACCCCCTCGGTCAGGGAGGCGGTGCAGAGCACCCGGGTGTTGCCGAATTCGATCAGGGCCGAGCCTTCAGCGTTCTTTGACCATCCGCGGGTGACGGTAATGGGACGGAGCTGGTCGGGGGTGCGGCCATCGCCGCGCAGGGTGGGTGCTGCCATGTTTTCTGTCATGGATTCAGCCTATCGTCTCTAGCCCAGGGCGCACAAAAACACGGGCGCTTTTGGCACCCGTGTTGTCTGGTATGTGGGTCTGCCCCACTCGGCAGGTGTTAGCGCTGCTGGTGGCGGCTAATGACGTTCAGGGTGGTGGTTTGCGGGTTACTCTCATATTCTTCGGGGCTGCGGCGGGGGTTAACCCGATAGGTTGCCGAAGCTTCAGCCACCGATATAGGCCCGTCAAAGGCAGATTGGGCCTCGGCCAAGGCGATGGCCGGATCGTTCCAGATGGGCAGGTGGGTGAGCAACAGATTGCGGACGCCCGCTTCGGCTGCCGCTTCACCGGCACGTTTGCCGGTCAGGTGGATGCCGCGTAAGGCGTCATCACGGCCTTCCTGGTAGGCCGCTTCGCAGAGGAAGAGGTCGGCGCCGCGGGCAGCTTCAATGAGGCCGATGCAGGAGTCGGTGTCGCCCGAGTAGGTCAGCACGGTCTTACCTTCACTGGTTTCGCACTCGATGCGTAGGGCGTAGGGTTCTTTGGTGGGGTGGACGACCACGTGCGGGGTCACCGTGAAGGGGCCAATTTTGACTTCGGCGTGGTTATTCCATTCGTGGAACTCGAACTCAGTGTGCATGCCCGGTTCCAGAGGTAGACCGTGGGTGTTGACCAGGTACTGGTGGATATCGCTGGGGCCGTAGAGGGGGATGGGGCCTTTAGACCAGCCATTGGGGTTCCATTTGACCGCCACATGTAGGCCAGAAAGGTCGATGCAGTGGTCGGGGTGCAGATGGGAAATAAGTATGGCGTCGATATCTTCGAGGTTGATGTGGGATTGAAGGGTTCCCAGGGCTCCGTTGCCCATATCAACGATGATGCGCCAGGTCTTGCCCAGGTCGTCAATGGTTGAGACCATGTAGCAGCTGGCCGCTGCATTGGGTCCGGGGAAGGAACCTGTACAGCCTATGACCGTCAATCGCATGAGTGGTCTTCCTTCTTCTGTGTGTCTGTGCTTTAGGGTGTGTCTGTGGTGATGGTGATGCGTGGGGTGGTTGCTTCTGGAGCGAGGAGGTGGGGAGGAAGGACGGCTAGGGAACCGGTGGGGAATCGTTCTGCCACCGAGTTGGTGTGGCGCACTTTGGCAACTTCAGGCCCCAGGAAACGGCGAGCCAGGTGCTCGAAGGTTTCGGTTTCCCCAGTGGCGAGGAACTCGTGGGAGGGGGGCAGGGCTGCGGGGCGCTCTAGACCAGCTCGCAGTAGGGCCTTATAGACATCCTTAGCTGACTCTTCTGAGGACGATACCAGGGTAACGTCGTCGCCCATAATGTAGGAGATGACGCCGGTGAGCAGGGGGTAGTGGGTGCAGCCCAGTACCAGGGTATCGACCCCGGCGGCCTTGAGGGGGGCCAGGTATTCTTCGGCGGTCTGGAGCAGTTCGGGGCCGCTGGTGATGCCCTTTTCAACGAACTCTACGAAGCGGGGGCAGGCCACCGAGTAAATTTCTAGGTCGCTCATGACCGAGAAGGTATCTTCATAGGCGCGGGAGGTCACAGTAGCTTCGGTTGCGATGACGCCAATCTTGCGGTTGCGGGTTGCCGCCACCGCTCTGCGGGCGGCAGGCTGAATAACCTCCACCACCTGAATACCGTACTTGCGGGTGTAGCGTTCACGGGCGTCCCTTAACACAGCGGCCGACGCCGTGTTACAGGCAATCACCAGGAGCTTGACCCCGGAGTCCACCAGCTCATCCATGATGCGCAGGGCGTGAGCCCGCACCTGGGCGATAGTCAGTGGCCCGTAGGGGCCGTGGGCGGTGTCCCCCACGTAAATAACCGACTCGTGCGGCAGCTGGTCCATAATGGCGCGGGCAACGGTCAGGCCACCCACTCCCGAATCGAACACGCCGATGGGGGCGCTTGGCGTGGGTTCGGCAAGCACCTGACTACCCCAGGGGGTGACGAGTTTCGGGTTGGTTTCGCTCATTACAGACCTGACACTATCTAAAGATTGAAGAAAACTATAGGGTGGCCGTCGCAGCCTCCCTGTTTTGAGTGGACTATCACGCCCCGCCCTTCAGCGGTGGCGTCACAATCGGTCACGAAAGCGCTAGAGCGGAGCGGACGGCCCCGCCCCGGCGTCTTCTAGGCCCAGCAGCAGGCTCTGCATCAGGCTTTCTTGCAGCCAGGTGACAAAGTTATAGAGCAGGGCCATGTAGTCCTCGGTGCTCTCAACGCTACCCCAGTCGGTGTGTTCACCGATGCGGTCGGCGTCCTCAGCGTTGTTAATCCCTAAGCGAGTACCCAGGGTCAGGCGCACATCATTGAGGGCGGACGCCCAACTGTTGGCTCTTTCGGTATCTAGGCGCACAACTCCGGCTTGCAGGTCCATGGAGGCCTGGGTGAGGTGCTCAATCTTGGCCCGGCGCAGGGAGAGGTCGGTGAAACGGCGGTACTCGTCGGCAACTTCGGGGTCGTCACTGGCTACCGGAAGCATGCGGGCAACAGCTGGGTCGCTGGGTACGCTGGCGGTTTCGGAGATACCGACCAAGGCTGCAAGGGGGTCAGCGTTGGGGTCTTCTTCCGGCTCTAGCGCCAGGGCGACGTCCTCAAACAGGCGGGTGAGCACCTGCACCTCTTCAGGGGTGAAGCGGGCGGTAATACCGCGGGAAGTTGGGGTGAAGGGTTCGGCCATAAAACTATGCACCTGCCTGTTCGATGGTTGCCCACAGGCCCCAGGTGTGCAGGGCGGTGGTGTGTCTCTCGGCTTCTTCTTTGGAGCCACTAAAGACGGTGGCCTTACCTTCGGTATGGACCTGCATCATGAGCTGATGGGCCTTTTCGGTGCTGTAGCCAAACTGGGTGCGCAGCACGTAGGTCACAAAGCTCATCAGGTTCACCGGGTCGTCCCAGACAATCACAGCCCAAGGCAGGTTGAGCTGGGTGCTCTCGTCTAAGGCCAGATCGAGCTCAAGATCTGCCAGGGTGTCGGTGGCTGAGGAAGCCGAGGGCATAGGGCGTACTCCTTAGGTCATTTGTACCTTATCTATCATAGAGCTCTTCCATCTCTCTTGCCTCAGCTCGTTCACTGTGGGAGCAAGCAAAGCTGAGGGGCAGGGCTGGGCTTAGGCACAGTCAAAAGGATAAAGTTATACCCGTGACTCAAAAAACTTCCCTCCTGACCGATCATTACGAGCTGACCATGGTTCAGGCGGCCCTGGCTTCGGGCGCCGCCCACCGCCGCACCGTCTTTGAGGTCTTTACCCGCAGGCTCTCGGGCGGACGCCGCTACGGCGTCTTAGCCGGCACCGGCAGGTTGCTTGAGGGGCTAGAGAACTTCCGCTTCGATACCGAGGAGCTTGAGTTTTTAGCCTCCCGTAAGGTGGTCAATGAAGAGACCCTGGATTACCTTGCTAACTTCCGCTTTTCAGGTTCTATCCGGGGCTATGCCGAGGGTGAGGTCTTCTTCCCCCACTCCCCCGTGCTCCAGGTCGAGGCCTCTTTTGCAGAGGCCTGCCTGCTCGAGACTTTTATCCTCTCAATCCTCAACTTTGATTCTGCTGTCGCCACGGCGGCCTCCCGTATGACGGTTGCCGCCGGCAAGCGTCCTTGCCTGGAGATGGGCTCCCGCCGGGCTCATGAGCAGGCTGCTGTATCTGCCGCCCGCGCCGCCGTCATTGCCGGGTTTACCGCCACCTCTAACCTTGAGGCTGGTCGCCGCTACGGCCTGCACACCGTCGGTACCAGCGCCCACGCCTTTACCCTCTTGCACGACTCAGAGCGCCAGGCCTTTGAGGCCCAGCTGGCATCTCTGGGGGTAGGCACCACCCTGCTGGTCGATACCTACGATGTTGAGAAGGCTGTGAACCTTGCCGTTGAGCTAGCCGGGCAGGAGCTGGGCGCTGTTCGCCTGGATTCTGGCGACCTGGTGGCCCAGGCCCAGAAGGTGCGCGAACAGCTCGATGCCCTGGGAAACACCGGCACCAAGATTACCGTCACCAGTGACCTGGACGAGTACGCTATCGCGTCCTTAGCCGCCGCCCCCGTCAACGCCTACGGGGTGGGCACAAAGCTGGTCACGGGCTCCGGGGTTCCCACCTCGTCCATGGTCTACAAGGTAGTCTTGCGCGAGAACTCGCAGGGAGTCATGGAGCCTGTGGCTAAGGCGTCCTCAGGTAAGGCCTCTGTAGGGGGCAAGAAAACCGCCGTTCGGCGCCTTAATACCGCAGGCACCGCTACCGCCGAGGTGGTGGGGCTCGATATTGAGGCTCCTGCCGACACCAACGACCGTCCCCTCATGGTAGACCTGGTGGTCGATGGGCAGATCCAGCCCGGCTTTACCGGCGCTGAGGGCGTACGCCGCGCGGCCGAGCGTCATGCCCGCTCTCTCGCCGAACTCCCGGTTGCAGCAACCCGCCTCTCCCCGGGCGACCCGGTCATTCCTACAGAATTTATCTCCTAGACAAGTAAGGACTTAAACGATGTCAAAAGCACTCATTATTGTCGATGTTCAGAACGATTTTTGCGCCGGTGGCTCACTCGCTACCGAGCGCGGCGCCGAGGTTGCTGCCCTCATTAGCGAGTTTGTAGAGAACCATCACGGGGACTACGAGGCGATTGTTGCCACCCAGGACTGGCACGTTGACCCCGGCACCCACTTCTCCGAGAACCCCGATTTCAAGGACTCCTGGCCGGTGCACTGTAAGGCGGAGAGCCGCGGGGCTGAGCTGCACGAAGATCTTGATACCGACTACATCGAGGCCTGCTTCCGCAAGGGCGAGTTTGAGGCTGCCTACTCGGGTTTTGAGGGCCTGCTGGCCCCCGAGGATACAGTGATGACCGGGGAACGCGAGGCCGGTGCCCCTGCTAAGGACGATACCCCTAAGCTGTCTCTCGATGACTGGCTAGCTGAGCGCAACATCACCGATGTTGATGTGGTGGGTATTGCCACCGATTACTGTGTCAAGACCACGGCCCTGGATGCGGTGGATGCCGGCTACGAGACCCGCGTGCTACTTGATTTGACGGCCCCGGTAGATGAGGACGCCCTCGATGAGGTGAGTGATGAGCTTGAGGACGCCGGGGTAACGGTAACCGAGGTCCTCTAGGGTTCATTCACGATAGAAGATTAGCTACCCGAGAGCAAAACTTGCAGGTTCAGTTCTTTACAGATCTCACCATTGCCAAGAATCAATAAAATTTGAGGCAAGAAGCTTTGGGAGCGTGGTATTCAGCCCTATAGGCCGCGGGGCCGTACCCAGTTTACGGGCGACGTCCTCGACGGTGTTTTTTCCCCCCCGGTAGAACTTCTACCAGGGCGGTGCGCACCCGTTGGCCTTTACCCCTCGTCATACTAAGAAATTTCAAACGCTTGAAGTCAAACATGTTAAACCTCAGGGGCGCTCCCAACCTCTATTGGTTGGGAGCGCCCCTCCTTTGTGTCCTAGGGCTTAGCGGAATTGCTGGGCCAGTGAGATAGCTTCCTGGGCAAGATGCCCGGCGAGTTCCTTGTCGCCCGCTTCGACCGCCTGCCAGTAGCGTATTTTGAGGGCCAGGTAGTCCCGGCGGAGGCTCAGACGTTTCAGGTCTGCTTCAAGCACCGCATCGTGTTTCTGTAAGAGTTCGATCTGGAGCGCAGCTTTGTGGATATAGTCTTTACCATTAGCTACGTACTGGCGCATTTCGGCTATACCCATTCCGGTTGCCGCTAGACAGGCGATCCAGCCAAGTAGCTCGACGTCATCTTCAGAGTAAACACGGTGCCCACTAGATTCATCTCGCGTGATGGCAGGGCTGACCCCTACAGATTCGTAGTACCTCAGAGTTGGCGCAGTGAGTCCCGTGAGTTCTGAGACCTGTTTGATGCTGTAGGTGGTCTGCCCTGTTTCCATGTCTTGGTCTTTTCCTTAGATACGGACGAAGGTTTTGATGGCTTCTCGATCTGCCATGGCCCGATAGCCTTCAGCGATGTCGTCTAACGCCACGGTCTTGTTAAAGACCTTACCCGGCTCAATTTCTCCCTTGTAGATGAGGTCGATGAGGTGGGGTAAGTATTTGCGAACGGGAGCAGGGCCCCCCATGAGGTGGACTTCGGAGAAGAAGAGAGGGAGGCCTTCTAGCGTCACGTCATGGGAGACGCCAACGTAGCCGATGTGGCCGCCCGGGCGGGTGATGGCGATAGCAGTTTCCATGGACTGCTGGGTGCCTACAGCCTCGATGACGGAGTGGGCGCCCAGGCCGTTGGTGAGTTCTTTGACCTTGGCAATTCCTTCGTTCCCTCGTTCTTCCACGATGTCGGTGGCACCGAATTCGCGGGCTAGGGCCTGGCGGTCGGAGTGGCGGCTCATGACAATGATGCGCTCAGCTCCCATCTGCTGGGCAGCTAGTACGCCGAGCAGGCCGACTGCGCCGTCACCCACGACGGCTACGATTTTGCCGGGGCCTGCCTGGGCTTCGTCGGCAGCGAACCAGCCGGTACCTAGTACATCGGAGGCCGCCATGAGGTGCTTGAGCTGCTCTTCGGTAGGTTCGGCAGGGGTGGTTACCAAGGTGCCGTCTGCCTGGGGTACGCGCAGGTATTCTGCTTGGGCACCGCTTACAAAGTCACCGTGGACGCAGCGGGAGGGGTAGCCGTCCGCGCAGATTTCACAGGTGTTATCTGAGATGCAGAAGGAGCCTACAACGTAGTCACCGGCCTTGATGTCGCGCACCTCGCTACCGACTGTTTCGACGATTCCGACGTACTCGTGCCCCATTGGCTGGCGCTCGGTGACGGTATCTTCCCCGCGGTAGGGCCAGAGATCTGAGCCGCAAACGCACGTGGCGGTGAGCTTAATGACGGCGTCGGTGGGGTCGATGATGGTCGGTTTTTCGGCCTCTTCGACGCGGACGTCCTTAGGGCCGTAGATAAAGGTGGCTTTCATAGCTGTTCCTTAGGTTGAGGTGGGTATTTCTTCCACGCTGTGTTGTGCTGTTTTATCCTAAGAAACTTAAAGCGCTTGAAGTCAAGCAACTCCTGTTAAGAGCGGCAGCGTCACCACCGTATACCCACCTTACTTACGCCCCACGAACCAGTCCTGCAATTTATCCAGGCGGGCTTGGAGCTGTTCGGCTGAGGCCTGGGCAACGGCAGGCCCACCGCAGATGCGGCGCAGTTCGTTGTGGATTGATCCGTGGGGCTTGCCGGTACGGGCAGCCCAGGCTGCTACGTTTTTAGCCAGCTTGTTCCGCAGGTCTTTGAGCTGGCGGTGGTCAACGACCTGAGGAGCAGCGGACGCCGGTCGCCGGGAGGCATGGTCCTGCTGACGGGCCCGTAGCAGGGTGCCGACCTGGTCAGCGTCCAGCAGGCCGGGGATACCGAGGAAGTCTTGCTCTTCATCCGAGCCAATTTCAAGGCCACCGGTTGAGAACTCTGCTCCGTCGAAGAGTACCCCGTGGAAGGAGGCCTGGGATCCGATGGCTTCGAATTTTCCGCGGGTGAGCTGGTCGCTGACGACTTCTTCCTTGTTGGCTTCTTCAATCAGGTGGTCGTCCAAACCCTCGTTGAGGGGGTCGATCACCTCGTCGGTAGCTCCCTTGCGGTCCAGGGCGTGATCCCGTTCAGTTTCCATCTCGTTGGCCAGCATCATGAGCTGAGGCACGGAGGGTAGGAAGACCGAAGCGGTTTCGCCGCGCTTTCGCGAGCGCACGAAGCGGCCGATAGCCTGGGCGAAGAAGAGGGGGGTGGAGGTGGAGGTGGCGTAGACGCCAACTGCCAGGCGGGGAACGTCCACGCCTTCGGATACCATACGGACGGCGACCATCCAGCGGGCCAGACCCGCTGAGAACTCTTCAATGTTGTTGGAGGCTTCTTTGTCGTCGGAGAGAATCAGGGCGGGTTTTTCGCCGGTAATTTTTTGGAGCTGTTTGGCGTAGGCGCGGGCGTCGGCGTGGTCGGTTGCGATGACTAGGCCACCGGCGTCGGGTACGGTTCGGCGCACTTCGGTCAGGCGTTTGTCGGCGGCGGCCAGCACGGTGGGGATCCATTCGCCTTCGGGGTTGAGGGCGGTGCGCCAGGCCTGGGCGGTGACGTCCTTGGTAAAGCCCTCCCCTAGGTTTGCGGCCATTTCTTCACCGGCCGAGGTGCGCCAGCGCATCTGCCCGGAGTAGGCCATGAAAATGACGGGGCGCACGACGTGGTCTTTGAGGGCAGGGCCGTAGCCGTAGGAGTAGTCGGACTTTGAGCGGCGGATGCCGTCGGCGTCCTCCTCGTACTGGACGAAGGGGATGGCAGCGGTATCGGAGCGGAAGGGGGTACCGGTCAGGGCCAGGCGGCGGGTGGCCGGTTCGAAGGCTTCACGCAGGCCGTCGCCCCAGGAGAGGGAGTCGCCGGCGTGGTGGATTTCGTCCATAATCACCAGGGTGCGACCGTTTTCGGTGCGGGCCCGGTGCAGCATGGGCTTGTTGGCGACCTGGGCGTAGGTGAGGGCGACGCCCTGGTAGCCGCGTCCCATGGTGCCGTCGGAGTTTTTGAAGTTGGGGTCGATGGAGATGCCAACCCGGGCGGCGGCATCGGCCCACTGGCGTTTGAGGTGGTCGGTGGGGGCAACCACGGTCATGCGGTTGATGGTGCCGCGGTTGAAGAGTTCCTTGGCGACGGTGAGCGCGAAGGTGGTTTTACCTGCACCGGGGGTTGCCACGGCCATGAAGTCGCGGGGGTTCTCGTTGAAATACTTAGTCATGGCTTCGGCCTGCCAGGCGCGGAGCTTGGGAGCGGTTCCCCAGGCGGCGCGGTCGGGGTAGGCCGGTGGCAGGGGCGGGTTGGAACCTTCGCCAAAGAGTGGTAACTGGCTCTCGTTCATCTCGTATCTTCCCTTCCCTCTGTTTTTGCCCTCAAAGTTTTTGGGCACCACAAAAGTTTAGCCCCATTCGGGAGCGAATGGGGCTATGAGTCATCTCTCGATGGGTCAGGTTAGCTAGGCCACTGGCAGGGCGGGTAGCAGGTTGCTCAGGGTCTGACCGGCTAGATTGATGGTTTCGTTTCGGCTGTCGGTAGCGCTAATAACGATGGCACCGGACACCACGGTGAGGACGACCTCAAAGTCAGCTTCGGGATTGCTGGTGAAGTAGGCGGGAGCCTGGCTCAACAGCAGCTGGGCAAGGGCCGAGGCACTTGAGCCGTCGGAGGTCAGGGTAATGGCCTCGTTGGTGGTGTAGGTGACGCTTACGGTCTGCTGCTGGTCGGCTGTGACCTGGGTGCCGTAGGTGGCGGTCATCTCAGCGCTGTTGACGCCGGTGGCGGTCACGGCACTACCGCCGCTCTGCTTGACCAGGTGGCGGGTTTCGCCATCGCGGACGTTATCAATGGGGAAGGGGTCCCAACCCTCGGGGAAGGTGACCACATAGTCCAGGCGGAAGGAGGCCCCAGCGGCCAGGACGGCGGTGCCCGCTACGGGTGCGCCGGTAGCGTCTTCGGGGCTGGAGAACCAGAGGCCGGTACCGCCGTAGGTGCCGGAGTTGAAGCCGCCCAGGCTACCTCCGGGGGTGAAGGTGCCCTCACCGTTGGCAACCAGGCCGGCGGGGGCGTCCGCAATGAGTCCGGAGGAGTCCTCGAACTGGACATCGCCGCTGGTGTTGTTGGTTCCACCGAAGGTGGAAGCTACGCCGACGTTGGTGTTGTAGCCGGCGCTGGAGTCCTCGATTACGACCTGGGAGAAGAGCCCCCAGCGTACGGTCAGGGTGGGGTCGGTGACGCTGGAGCTGGCAGCATAGGCGGGTACCATGGCTGAGGCAGCGACGACGGGTGCTGCCCAGAGCCCGGCAGTCGCCAGGGTACGGCGGGAAGTTTGGGGTGAGGTCATGTGTGTTTCCTTATGAGAGGTGCTTCTGGGGCAGTGATTGTGTTGTGTGTTAGTTTTGGTCGTTATCCCCGGGGGCAAGGCCTTCGTAGATTTCCTTGCATTCGGGGCAGACGGGGAACTTTTCGGGGTCGCGGCCGGGCGTCCATTTTTTACCGCAGAGCGCTCGCACCGGCTTGCCGGTGAGGGCTGACTCCATGATTTTTTCTTTGCGCACGTAGTGAGCAAAGCGTTCGTGGTCGCCTGGTTCAACGTTCTGGACTTCTTCGCGTTCCAGTAGGGCGGTGCCGCCGGAGTGGGCGGTTTCGGGGAAGGGGTCTTCAATGCCGGGAATCGATGACATACCGTTTTCTCCTTATCTCAAGGCACATGGTCTTGACTACCAGTGTAGTGCCCCCGTCAAGACGGCGCCCACCCCTTGCGATGAAGCAGGGGGCGGACGCTGGTGATGGGTTGCCTGCTTCTAGCAGGCCGAGAGATGACTTAGCTGTAGCGGGCTACGCGCTGGTAGATATCTGCTACGTGCCGTTCGTAGCTTTTGGCTCCGGCGCGGACGCCCAGGTAGAAAGCCGTTGCCCCGATGAGGGCTGTGATGATAGCCCCCAGCCAGAACCAGACCATACTGCCGACAAGGGAGGTGGCAGCCATACCGATGAGGGCCGGTAGTGAGAGAGCCATAGGGATCAAGAGCAGGAAGCCACGTGCCATGGTCTTGGCCATGCCATCGGGCTGTTCCGGGGTCTTCCAGGGGCTGGTTCCCGGCGGTACTACCGGTGCATTGAAAGTGGTATCCAGGTAGTTGGCCATGCCGTTAGCGATGAAGTAGGTTCCCAGAGCGCTCACCAGTAGGGGCAGGGCCCAGGTAGCGTGACCGGTCACGAAGGCAAAAGCCAGGGTACCCACCACAATCATGGGCAGGTAGAGCAGCATCATGCCGTAGGCCCGCCCCAGCCTGTCATCTATACCGCGTAGGGGTGAGATAGCGTGCAGGGAGAAGGCCGACCCTTCAAAGGAGGCCAGATTGGTCTGGGAGCAGCCTGCCATAGCCGGTATGAAGGCAGCCACCGCGATCAGCGGCATAGGGTTAGATACCGCCTCTGCATCCCCGTTGAGGGCGAAGGTGAATGAACCTGAAAGTATGATCATCAAGATATACATGAGCGGCATCATGAGCACGTTGAGGTTAGCGCGGGAGTCTTTCAACATCATGTTCAGGGTACGGGCGGCGATAGCACCGCGGACGGTGGCGGGGAAGCGCCCCAGAAGCCCCAGGTTACCCTGAGCCACGGTTTTCCCTTCCTCCTGCACCCCGGTGGAATCCCCCACGCTGGCCATGGTCTTAGCCGCAAAGAACTGCCAGATGACCCAGGTGAGGGCACAGTAGACCAGGGTGAGTGCGGCAAGAGCTACTGCCAGGCCAAAGCGGCCTGCCCCAACCTGCGGAGCGATAGCCCAGGCTGAGGCTACAGGAGTCCATTGCAGGTAGCTAAGAATCTGCCGGAGCTGGTCGGTGTTGCTGGTAATGCCCGTGATGGTCGCCAGCATCAGGGGCCCGGCAAACACCAGGGCGGTAAAAGCCACGATGGTTAGGACGTTGCTCACCGAGCGTCGCGAGCGGACGGGGATTGAAGCCACTGCGGTCAGGCGTCCGCCCAGAATGGCAAGAGCAAGCCCCAATAAACCTGCCGGGATGAAAGCCAGGGTAGCCGCCAGCGAGTAAAAGTTGGAAGTAATGAGAGCCAGCGTGGCAAGTACCGTCAGTACACCGGGTAGGCCTATAAGCGCGCCTATGGCCTGACCGGCCATCAGCTGGCGGACGGTGATGGGGTAGGGTGCCAGGCGCTCCGGGTCAAGGGTGGGGTCAGCTCCTGCCGCAACCAGGGGAATGAGCCACCAGGCCAGGGTCAGCAGGGCACCGCCCACCCCCAGAATCAGCAGGGAGTCTGCCTGGTTCTGCAGGGTGAAGCCTAGACCGGCTACGACAGTCAGGGCACTGAGCCCGTAGAGCAAGCCAAAGACCAGGCCCACAATGGACCAGACGTTGCCCTTACGGAAGATCACCAAGAAATGGTCAAGCTTGAGTTTTAGGAGGACTGCAACCATGAGATTCCCTCCGATACAACGCGTCCACCCACCAGCTCAACAAACCGCTCTTCCAGGCTTGATCCGCCGCGCACCTGCTCCACGGTGCCAGAGGCCAGAATACGGCCAGCGTTCATGATGGCCACGTGGTCGCAGAGGCGCTGGACCAGGTCCATCACGTGGGAGGAGATGATGACGGTACCGCCACCGGCCACATAGGCCTTAAGAATATCCTGAATGTTGGAGGCAGAGACCGGGTCGACTGCCTCGAAGGGCTCATCGAGCACCAGCAGGGAGGGGGCATGAATCATGGCGCAGGCCAGGGCAATTTTCTTGGTCATACCGGCTGAGTAGTCGGAGACCTGGCGGCCAGCTGCCCCGGTCAAGTCCATAGCAATGAGAAGATCACGGGTTCGCTCGGCCACGGTTGCCTTATCGAGCCCGTGCAGGCGGCCAGCGTAGGTAAGGAGCTGCTCGCCGGTGAGCTTGTCAAAGAGGCGGACGCCGTCCGGCAGCACGCCCACCCGGCGTTTGGCCTCCAGGGGGTTAGCCCAGATATCTAGGCCACCCACCAGCACCTGCCCGGCGGTGGGTTTGAGCAGGCCGGTTGCCATGGAGAGCGTGGTGGTCTTACCTGCACCGTTGCGCCCAACCAGCCCATAGAAGGAACCGCGGGGTACGGTTAGATTAATGCCGTCTACCGCGGCCTGCTGCTCAAAGACCTTGACCAGGTTGGTGATCTCCAGGGCGGCGCTGCCCTTGCTGGTCTCTGCCACCTCAGCTTCAATCGGAGCGGCAAGAGGCTCCCGGGAACTGTGAGAGGGTAGTGAATCGGGCCGGGGCTGGCTTTCACTGTAACTGTCGTTCTGCGGGGGAAGGTTCTCGTGTGCCATATATCCACTGTAGCTAGCATCAGGCGCTTTTCCCTCCCCCGCTAGGTTGATTCCTTAAAAAAGAGCCATCATCAGGGCTGAGCGGGCCTTTGTGACGCGGGGATCTGCTGACCCCACCACTTCAAAGAGCTCTAGCAGACGCTCGCGCACCAGGGTTTTGGTATCGGCATCTACTGCCTTGAAGAGAGCAATCAGGCGGTTGAAAGCATCTTCTACATGCCCACCGGCTACATCCAAGTCGGCTACGTTGAGTTGGGCCTGCACATCGGTAGCATCGGCGGCAGCCTTCTGGCGTTCCTCAGCAAGGTTGAGGGCTGAAACGCGGTGGAGCAGGTGCACCTGGGCCAGGCCGATTTTGGCGTCCGTATCCCCGGGGTTCTCGTTCAGAGCACGGGTGTAAGCAGCCTCAGCCCCCTGGTAGTCGCCTCGATCCAGGGCCTCAATAGCTTCCCGGTGAAGGGGCGGTAGAGGCTTCTCAGACTCCGACAGTACCGGTTCAAACCCACCGGGCAGCCCCTGCTGGGCAGCAAGCTGAAGAACCTGCCCCAACACCTCAGTTAGGGCCTGGGGCTCAACCGGCCCATTGAAGAGCGGAGCCGGCCGGCCCGCCAGCACAGCCACAGCAGCGGGAACACCCTGAATCTGAAAGGCCTGCCCAATCTCAGGTGTCTTGGTGATGTCAACGGCTGCCAAGAGCAGGTTGCCACCAGCAGAGTTCACCAGGGCCTCAACCTGCTCCAGCATCTGCACCGAAGCCGGTGAATGGGGAGCCCACAGGGCAAAAATGACAGCGCCCCGGTTGGACTCCTGCACCAGCTGCTGGAACTGGTTCACATCGGTCACATCAAGACGCCAGCTGGTAGCAGCTACCTCATCAGCAGGTGCAGAAGGAGCTTCTGCTGCGCTTGTAGCCCCCAAGTCCAGGGCATTTCGCACCGAAGCGGGCAGGTTCTGGTCATCAATCTCAGCCATAGGGCCGTCCTTTCACAGCAACAAATTTCTCTACTGTCTATGGTGCCAAAGCTCAGCCAGCGCACAGCACCCCACACCCCAGTTCTAGCCCAGGGCAGAATCAGGCTAAGGTAGAACTCAGTAACAGCTCCCCTACCCAAGTAGCCAGCATGTCCTCATCTATTTCCCCAACCCGCATCCTGCGCTCCCTCAGTTCCCGCAGGAGGCGCACACAGGCGTCCGCCCCCGTTGAGCCACGCACCAGCGCAAAAGAGCAAAATAGCAAGTTCGCGCTACAAGCTATCCCGGGTGCCCGCCCCCGTCACCGCCTGCAGCTACCCGACGAACCTGCCCACCTGAAAGACAATAAGGACGGCGCTCCCCCAGCTCCCCCAGAAACCCACGCCCTGGCCCCCGGCAAGGATCGCTACATCAGCAACCCTATCTACTTCGGATTTATGCTGGCTGCAGGTGTGGGTCTTGCCTGGATGGGCATGTACTTTGTACTCAACATTGGTGCCCTAGCAGGCTGGCTCACCGGTGCAGTCTTTATCGGCCTGGGGCTAGACCCAGCCGTGCGAAAACTAGAGAAGTGGGGCCTGCCGCGCGGAGCGGGCGTCACCCTTGTTTTCCTTCTCTTCGCGCTGGCAGCTACTGCCCTCATTTTTTGGATTATTCCCCTCATCGCCCGACAGGCGGTTTCCTTTATCACGGGCTTCCCCCAGCAGTTCGAGAACTTCCTTAACTCAGACTTTTTCGCGGGCCTGGACCGGCAGTATCACATCCGTTCAGCGGTAGATGCTGAGGTGGAAAAATTCTTTGCACAGCTCACCTCCGATACGTCAGTGGTCAGCGGATTTCTCAACTCCCTCATGAATGCAGGCTCCACCCTGGCAGAGATCACCACAGGCACCATCATCGTGCTCTTCCTCTCCATCTACGTGCTTGCATCCCTCCCCACCATCAAGGCATGGTTCATCCGCCTCGCCCCCGCCTCAAAGCGCGACCGCGTAGGCTACCTCACCGAAAAAATCACCAGCTCAGTCGGCCAGTACGTGATGGGACAGGCCCTGGTAGCGATCTGCAACGCTACCTGCGCCGCCATTATTATGCTGGTTGTTGGTGTTCCCTTCGCCCAGCTACTCATGCTCTTCGTCCTACTCCTGGCTTTCATTCCCCTCGTCGGTGGCGTTAGCGCCGCCATCCTGGTCTCGGTCATCTCGCTGATCGACAGTTGGCAGACGGCCCTCTTCTTCCTGATCCCCTACCTGATCTACCTCCAGGTCGAGGCCTACTTCATCTCCCCCCGTATCATGAGCCGGGCCGTAGCAGTACCCGGTGCCGTAGCCATTATTGCGGTAGTTGCCGGTGGTTCCCTCTGGGGTGTTCTCGGTGCCCTCATCGCCATCCCCGTGGCAGCCTCCCTGCTGATTCTGGTAAACGAAGTGCTGGTACCCCGCCAGGATCAACTCTAAAGACCAGGTCTCTTGCCCCGCAGAAAAGCCCCGGAAGTTCCCACACATGGTGAAGTGCTCCCGGGGCTTTTCTGGGCCCAGGCCCGGTCAGCGTCAGAATCTTTTATGCGCGTGGACCTACCAAAACCTGCGAGTTTGCCAGCAGCGTTCGTGCCAGTGGCGGCGTTCCTCAATGGCTCGTTGAGCCCCGAACATGTGGTCCTGCTGCCACACCACCAGGTGGGCAAGACCGGGTCGGATAGGGCGCTCGCATTCGGGGCATTTGTAGGTTTTTACGGCGTTGATGGAGGGGATGTACTGCACATACCAGTCCCCGTCATGGGCCCGTTCTACCCGCGGGGCGGGGTCGAGAATACGAGAAATATCGCGCCCAGCCGGGCGGGCTTTCTGCCACTTACTGGGGGCAGCCCCCGAGTTTGAATTGGGGCGGCGAGATTTAGATGAAGAACGACGAGGCATTCCCCTATTCTTGCACGGGCCGCTGTGCCCACCCAAGCCACCTGTTAGAGTGGTACGGTGCGTTTAGTAATAGCTGATTGTTGCGTAGACTACATGGGCCGTCTCAATGCCCATCTGCCCCGCGCTACCCGCCTGCTCATGATCAAAAATGATGGCTCTGTGCTGATTCACTCCGATGGTGGCTCCTATAAGCCTCTGAACTGGATGAGCCCGCCCTGCCGTCTGCATATTTCCCCTCGTGAAGAGTTCGAGGGAACCTCCATAGCAGAGGAGCTTGACCCCGATGTGAGCGAGCTCTGGACGGTTCAGGCTGCCAAGACCGATGACAAGCTAGTTATTCGTGTCTTTGGCACTCACGGGGAATTGAGTCACGACCTGGGCATTGACCCGGGGCTTATTAAGGACGGAGTTGAGGCCGACCTCCAGCGCCTGCTTGCCGAACAAATTGAGCTACTGGGTGCTGGCTACCGCCTGGTGCGCCGTGAGTATCCCACAGCTATCGGTCCGGTTGATATTTTGGCCAAGGACGCCGGTGGTGTCTCTGTGGCTGTTGAGCTCAAGCGCGTAGGAGATATTGACGGCGTAGAACAGCTCACCCGTTACCTGGAACTTCTCAACCGCGACCCTCTGCTCGCTCCGGTTCAGGGTGTCTTTGCCGCCCAGCGCATCAAGCCCCAGGCGCGAACTTTGGCAGAAGACCGCGGCATCCGCTGCGTCTCCCTCGACTACGATGCTATGCGCGGAGTGGACGACGTAGAATCCCGTCTCTTCTAAACAGCTCCTTCTTTCTTGAAACAAGATACTAGCTCATAACAAGGACGCCGCCCTCCCCCATGTCTGGGGAAGGGCGGCGTTCTCATGTAGAGCAGCAAAGATTAAATCTGTGCGTGCTTCGCTGCGACGGTGACTCGATCGTTTGAGACGGTCAAGAAACCTTCGTACAGGCGGGTGGTCTTCTTCTCGCCGTTGGTTGCCTCAATCAGAAGCTCACCGTCTTCAGCAAGAAGGGCCATGGTGGGGATGTGACCGGGCATGATACCCAGGTCACCATCGACGGTGCGCGCACGCACGTACTTGGCTTCGCCAACCCACACGATTCGTTCACGGGAAACGACTTCAACTTTCAGTGCCATGATTACTTGGCTCCAGACTGTGCCTTGATTTCCTCGTAACGGCGCATGACGTCGTCCATACCACCGATGTTGTAGAAGGCCTGCTCGGGGATGTGGTCAACATCGCCGCGGCAGATCATCTGGAAGGATTCGATGGTGTCCTTGATCGGCACGGTTGAACCCTCAACACCGGTGAACTGCTTTGCAGTGTAGGTGTTCTGTGAGAGGAACTGCTCGATGCGGCGGGCACGTGAAACAACGACCTTCTGCTCTTCGGAGAGTTCGTCAACACCGAGGATGGCGATGATGTCCTGAAGTTCCTTGTTTTCCTGCAGGATAGCCTTGACCTGGATTGCGGTGTCGTAGTGCTCCTGACCGATGTACTGGGGGTCCAGGATTCGGGAGGTGGAGGACAGGGGATCAATCGCGGGGTACAGACCACGAGAAGCAATCTCACGAGAAAGCTCGGTGGTTGCGTCCAGGTGGGCGAAGGTGGTCGCAGGTGCGGGGTCGGTGTAGTCGTCCGCAGGAACGTAAATTGCCTGCATGGAGGTGATAGAGTGACCACGGGTTGAGGTGATGCGCTCCTGCAGCAGACCCATTTCGTCCGCCAGGTTAGGCTGGTAGCCCACAGCGGAGGGCATGCGGCCGAGCAGGGTTGAAACCTCAGAACCTGCCTGGGTGAAGCGGAAGATGTTGTCGATGAAGAGCAGAACGTCCTGGTTCTGAACGTCACGGAAGTATTCCGCCATGGTCAGACCGGTCAGCGCAACGCGCAGACGGGTTCCCGGCGGTTCGTCCATCTGACCGAACACGAGAGCGGTGTCCTTCAGAACGCCTGCTTCTTCCATTTCAACCCAGAGGTCGTTACCCTCACGGGTACGCTCGCCAACACCGGTGAATACTGAAGTACCACCAAAGTTACGGGCAACGCGGGTAATCATTTCCTGAATCAGAACGGTCTTACCAACGCCTGCACCACCGAAGAGACCAATCTTACCGCCCTTGATGTAGGGGGTCAGAAGGTCGATGGACTTGATGCCGGTTTCCAGCATCTCGGTCGAACCTTCGAGGTCTGCGAAGCCGGGGGCTGCGCGGTGGATGGGCCAGTAGGTGTCGGCCTTGATTTCGTCGTTGGAGACGTCAAGGGCATCACCGAGGACGTTGAAGATGTGGCCCTTGACGCCGTCACCAACGGGGACGGAGATGGGGGCGCCGGTGTCAACTACAGCCTGGCCGCGGACGAGGCCGTCGGTCTGCTGCAGGGAGATTGCGCGTACCAGTGAGTCACCGAGGTGCTGGGCAGTCTCGAAGGTGATCTTACGGGTGGTGCCGTTGAGGGTCAGATCAGCGGTCAGCGCGTTGTAGATGTCAGGTACCTGGCCGGCAGGGAACTCAACGTCAACGACAGGGCCGATAACGCGAGCAATGCGACCGGTTGCGCCCTGAGCCGGCGCGGTAGCCGATTCGTTCAGAGTGGCAGTCATTGTTCTCACTTACCTATGTAGAGAGTGGAAAGTTGTCTGGTGGATTAGGAGGCGAGTGCGTCGGCGCCGCCAACAATTTCGCTGAGCTCCTGAGTAATTTCTGCCTGGCGAGCGTTGTTCATCAGGCGGGTGTACTTCTTGATGAGCTCGTCAGCGTTATCACCTGCGGACTTCATCGCGCGCTGGCGAGATGCCAGTTCGGAGGCCGCTGCTTCTAGCAGGCACGCATAGATGCGGGAGGCGATGTAGCGAGGCAGCAACTCGTCGAGAACTTCCTGGGGGCTGGGCTCGAATTCAAAGACTGAGTTCTGCTGGAACTGGTCGTCTTCGAGACGTTCGCCGGGCAGGATTTCTTCACCGAGTTCGCGGGCGTCTGCTACCGCGATGGGGAGCAGGCGCAGGACACGGGTTTCCTGGCTAACCATGGAGACGAATTCGGTGTAGATGATATGGAGATCATCGACCTCGCCGTTTTCGTAGGCTGCCAGGATGGCGTCGCGGGCTGCAACGGCCATCTCGATGTTGGGGTTATCGGTGTTGCCTTCCCAAGCCTGCTCGTATTCACGTTCGCGGAAGTCAAAGTAGGACTTTGCCTTGCGCCCGATGAGATAGAGCTTGACATCACGACCCTCACCGCGGAGCTTCTCAATAAGACCCTCGGTTTTTTTGAGGACGGATGAGGAGTATGAACCCGCAAGGCCGCGGTCGCTGGTGAGGACGAGAACTGCCGAACGACCGGTCTTTGCCTTTGAGCGTGCGTTAAGCAGGGGGTGCTCAATATGGTGCTGGGTCGCGATAGCAGTGACGGCCTTGGTCAGCGCATTTGCGTAGGGGCTAGCTGCCTCTGCGCTCTTACGTGCCTTGTTAATGCGTGAGGTTGCGATCATCTCCATCGCCTTGAAGATCTTCTTCATAGACGATGTTGAAGTAATCTTTTGGCGGTAAACCCTAATCTGGGCTCCCATAGAGATTCCTTTCACTCCTAGAGTGAGGGCCCCTCCCCCAGGTTCTGTTGGAGGGGCATCTCACTTACTAGGAAAATCGCTAACCGATGGTTTCCTGTGATACTTCGCTGTCTGACAGGGGCTGGTGCTCTTCATGGCCGGCCTCTACGAGGTGGCTGGTGCCTTCTGAGCGGAAGCCCTGCTTGAAGTCGACGATGGCAGTCTTGAGAGCTGCTACGGTTTCGTCTTCGAGCTTGCCTGATGCTGCGATGTCCTGCAGTACTGAGGTGGAGCGGCGCAGGTGGTCGAGGAACTCTGATTCAAAACGCAGGACGTCTGAAACTTCGAGGTCATCGAGGTAGCCGTTGGTGCCAGCCCAGATGGAGACAACCTGGTCCTCAACTGCGTAGGGGGTGTACTGGGGCTGACGCAGCAGCTCGGTTAGGCGAGCACCGCGGGTCAGCTGGGCCTTGGAGGCTTCGTCCAGGTCGGAAGCGAACATTGCGAAGGCTTCCATGGCGCGGTACTGAGCAAGGTCAAGCTTGAGGGTACCGGAGACCTTCTTCATAGCCTTGGTCTGTGCTGCACCACCAACACGTGAAACGGAGATACCTACATCGACCGCGGGGCGCTGGTTAGCGTTGAAGAGGTCTGACTGCAGGAAGATCTGGCCGTCGGTGATGGAGATGACGTTGGTGGGAATGAAGGCTGAAACGTCGTTTGCCTTGGTTTCAATGATCGGGAAGCCGGTCATTGAACCTGCACCCAGCTCGTCCGAAAGCTTTGCACAGCGCTCGAGCAGGCGGGAGTGGAGGTAGAAGACGTCGCCGGGGTATGCTTCGCGGCCCGGAGGACGGCGTAGCAGCAGTGATACGGCGCGGTAGGCTTCTGCCTGCTTTGAGAGGTCATCGAAGATGATAAGGACGTGCTTGCCACCGTACATCCAGTGCTGGCCGATGGCGCTACCGGTGTAGGGAGCCAGGTACTTGAAGCCTGCTGCGTCAGAGGCGGGAGAAGCCACGATGGTGGTGTATTCCAGGGCGCCCTGCTGCTTGAGGGTTTCGCGGACTGCGGCAATGGTTGAGGCCTTCTGACCAATTGCAACGTAGACACAGCGAACCTGCTTGTTGGGGTCGCCGGTAGCCCAGTTGTCCTTCTGGTTCAGGATGGTGTCAACCGCGATAGCGGTCTTACCGGTCTGGCGGTCACCGATGATCAGCTGGCGCTGGCCACGGCCAATCGGAATCATGGCGTCAATTGCCTTGAGACCGGTCTGGAGGGGCTCGTGAACTGACTTACGCTGGGTAACGCCGGGTGCCTGAAGTTCGAGGGCGCGACGGCCTTCGGCTTCAATCTCGCCCAGGTCGTCGATGGGGTTGCCCAGGGGGTCAACAACACGGCCTAGGTAGGCATCGCCTACGGGTACTGACAGAACCTCGCCGGTACGGTGAACTTCCTGGCCTTCTTCAATGCCGGTGAAGTCACCGAGGATGATGACACCGATGTCACGAGTGTCGAGGTTCTGTGCCAGGCCAAGGGTGCCGTCTTCGAAGCGAAGCAGCTCGTTAGCCATTACTGAGGGAAGGCCCTCAACGCGTGCGATGCCGTCGGATGCTGATGCAACTCGACCCACCTCTACGCGCTCTGCATTGCCGGGTTCGTAAGACGCTGCGAATTCGTTCAGCGCGTTACGGACATCATCGGCGTTGATGGTCAAATCGGCCATCTTATGTCCCTGCTCTCCTAATTTGTTGGTGTGCCTGCCGACTGGCGGCAGGCCCACCGAAACTTATGTGACGTGCCGGGATTAGGCTTTATGCCTTACCCCTTGTCGTCTGTGTATCTTCTAAATCACCGTCGAGGTCTCGACTGTGTAAATCGCCTATGCGAAAGCGCGGCCTAGTTCCGACAGCTTGGTAGACAGTGAGCCATCGATGACTTCGTCCCCTACCTGCACACGCAGACCACCTAGAAGTGCGGGGTCTACGGTGATGTCGAGCTTCAGCTCCTTGCCGTAGGTCTTGTTGAGTGACCCCTGCAGCTTTGCGATCTGCTCTGCAGTCAGCGTGGTTGCTGAGGTTACTCGTGCGATCCAACGGTTTTGACGCTTGACGATGATTTCTACAAACTCGTTAGCCAGACGGGCTGCGGTGGTTCCGCGGGCCGCAGTGGCAACTCGTTCTAGCAGAAGCTTGCTTTCAGCGGTAGCTACACGGCCACCGAGGCTGACAGCCAGCTTCTTGAGTGCTTCCTTGCTTGCCCTGGTATCGGCAAGAGCAGCCTGTGCTTCTGCTGAGGCATCAACGGTGTTGATGAAGGTCAGCAGTTCGTTGACGGTCTGCTCCAGTGCATCGACACCTCCGCGCTGCTCAGCAGAAAGCGCTACTGAGGTAACAGCGGTTGTTTCGAGGGCATCAGCTAGATCGCGTTCTTCGCTCCAGCGGGCTTCTGCTGCTGCAGAAACGATGGCCAGAGCTGCGTCGGAAATCTTGCCGCCCAGAACGGAGCGGGCGATGCCTGCTCGCTGCGCTGCTTCGCGGGAAGGATCGGTTAGACCTCGCCGGAACCCGCCGTTGCTGTCGATAACATCAACAACAGCGAAGAGCTCTTCTGCGAGGTGGGTCGGGTTGTCGGTAGGCTGGGCTACCAGAACCTGTTCCACCTTGTTCAGTGATTCAGTCGATACTGCTGACATTAGCGGGCTGCACCTGCCTGCTGCTGCGCGTCAAGGTCAGCAAGAAAACGATCGACTACACGTGCGGATCGCTCATCATCGTTGAGGGATTCGCCCACAATCTTGCCAGCCAGTGAGGTTGCCAGAGCGCCAACTTCGGTACGAAGTGATGCTGCGGCAGCTGCACGTTCTGCCTCGATAGTCTTCTGGGCGTTTTCGGTGATGCGAGCGGCCTCAGCGTTTGCGCGCTCCTTAGCTTCTGCCACGATGGCGTCGCCTTCGGCGCGTGCTTCTTCGCGAATCTTCTGAGCTTCCAGACGAGCGCTTTCGAGCTGCTGGCCGTACTCTTCGCGTGCTGCTGCGGCCTCTGCCTGAGCCTTTTCAGCCTTGGCTAGACCACCCTCAATTGCTTCTTTACGGTCCTGGTAAATCTTTTCGAATGCCGGGACAACGTACTTGCTGACGATGAAGAGGAGGAGCAGGAACCCGATGGCGGTAATGGCGATTTCCCAGATATTGGGGATCAGAGGGTTCGCGCCCTCCGCTGCTGCCATTAAGTGAGACATAGGGGGTTTTCCTGTTCTATAGGTCGGTCAATAATGATGCGGTCGCCAGTAAATTACTTGATGAACGCGAGAACCAGACCGAGAACTGCCAGTGCTTCAACCAGCGCGAAGCCCAGGAAGAGCATGGGCTGCAGGGTCTTCTGTGACTCGGGCTGACGAGCAACGGAGGTCATGTAGGCTGCGAAGATCAGACCTACACCGATGCCGCCGCCGATTGCTGACAGACCGTAACCAACTGCGGTAAGTGAACCGGTGATTTCCATGTGGATTGTTTCCTTTCACAGTGCCCCTTGCGGTTTGTGTCGTATGTAAGGGGCAGAGTTTTGATGTGGACACTCCCCGCTAAAGCGGGTTGCTTTTCTCGTCCGCCGGTGGTCCCGACGGAGAAAATCTATATATTTAGTGGCCTTCAGAGACCGAGCCCTGCAGGTAGACCGCAAGGAGCAAGGTGAAGACGTAGGCCTGGATAGCCTGAATCATCAGTTCCAGGAAGTAAAGGAAGAGGCCCAGGGCGCCAGAACCAACCGATGCGATGGCAGCAACGCCACCTGCTTCAACAATCAGGTACTGGGTCAGCGAGGCTGCAACCATAATCGCCAGGTGGCCACCGAACATGGTAGCGAAGAGACGCAGGGCGTGGGTTGCGGGGCGGATGAGCATGTTGGACATGAACTCAATAGGAATCAAGATCACGTAAACCAGCGGGGGGACGCCGGAAGGCATAGTCATATCCTTGAAGAACTTGCCCAGACCCTTGCGCTTGATACCAACACCAACCCAGGTCAGGTAAGCAATACCCGCCAGGGCGTAGGCAGAACCTACGTGAGACATGGTGGGGAGCTGGATGACGGGAATTGAACCGTAGAGGTTGTTCACCAGAATAAAGAAGAAGGCGGTGAAGAGCAGGGGAACGAAAGGCTTGTAGTGGTGAGCGCCAATCAGTTCCTTGCCCAGGCTGTTACGGACCAGACCGTAACCCATTTCGCCCACGAACTGGGTGCGTGAGGGAACCATGGCGCGCTTGCGGGCCGCGAAGAGGAAGAAGCCAGCAACGATGACCACCGACAGGATGACCAGAAGCATCTGCTTGCTGAACTCAAAATCACCAATCGTGAAGATAGCAGGCAGGTGCATGTCATCAATAGTGGGCGGTACGTAGCCCTGCTGCTCTCCCGCTGCGACAACTAGCCCGTTTGAAATCAAGGCAAGTCCTTTCATTGCTTCGTGTTGGCCGCTGGCTCCAGCAACCTCAGAGGTTTAAAGAATCAAAAGTATGTGTGTGCCAACCGGTTCCAGTTGGTCTTATTTTTGCTGTTGCATGTGGATAAATACCAGGTAAATACCACCAAAGGCACCAACAAATCCGCCTGCCCAAGCAATCCAGGTTGTACCCAGTAAGTGGTCCAGACCATAGCCTACCAAACTCCAGATACCAATGCCTATCATGACGTACAGAAGTGTCATAAAGGCCCCGGCTGTTCCGCCACCAGCGACTAAATCGCCAGCAGAGCGTAACTGCTTATCTTGCTTGTACCACTTATCGTCGGTGTTGCCCACGGGTGTATGCTCCTTTGCCTAGTTTCATCCTACCGAATCGAAATAGAGGATTCTCTGTTTCGAGATAATTTTCGTTTCAATGACAAGCTGAGCTGCCAGTGCCACCAGGGCGCCGGTCATGAGCCAACCATTACGAAAATCATGCGGTATAGGGGCGAACACTAAGAGGCCGGTGAAAACCAATATCTTGAACGGATACATGGCCGCTAGAGCCGCTGCCGCCGCTTTCATCGACTTCTTCTCAGCCGGTATCACAACCATGATTCCGACCGCGAAACTGAGATAAACCAGGGTGAGACCCGTCAGGAACCCACCGGCAGCCGGTTTACCTGCGATAAGTACTCCAACTATCGTACCGACTAGGGCCAAGATAGCCAAAGCCAGCGAGACATCCCGGAAGATTTTCCGCCAGGGCATCTCGTTAATGCCCAATGGTTTAGACCTCACTTTTCTGACGCACCTTTCCAAGGAGGGCGGGCAAAAAGACGTAAAGGACCAAGATAAGGACAACTAACAGGGCAGACCATACAGCGTTCTGAGTTTCAAAAGGTAGAGCCAGCACGGTTATGGCCGTTACAAGAACCGTAGTGAGCGTCACAAGCAAAGCACTGCCCAGATGACTAAAACCAGCATCTGTTAGACGCTGATAGGCATGAGTGCGATGGGGCTTGTACCACTGTTCGCCCCTCACAATTCGGCGCATTAGAGTGCTCCCGGTATCTGCTAAATACACCAGCAGGGGGGCCAAAATATATTCCACGTAAACCCCGGAGAGGAAGGCCCCTACCGCCATGGAGGCGATGGCTCCCCCCAGGAAGTAGGAACCGGCATCCCCCAGGAAAACATTCTTGCCCGTGCGCACGTTCCAGGGTAGGAAGGCCAGGTAGGCAGCGGCCACGGCCGCTCCCCCGGCAAGAAGCCAGGGCATCTGGTTTACCCAGCCGGCGTAAGCATAAGCGCCGCCTACCGCAAAGCCGTGCAGGCCAGAAATACCGTTGATACCGTCCATGAAGTTCACGACATTGATGTAGGCAGCTATGGCAAAAACACCCAGGGGTACCCAGAAAATGGAGGTACCCAGCATCAACGTCATTCCCACGGTGACGGTCAGGCCAATGAGCAGTTGTGCCGCGAAGCGCACCTTAATAGAGACTCCACGGTAATCCTCCATCCAGCCCAGCACGCCCGAGGCCACCATGCCCAAGAGTACGCAGAGGGCAATTGACCGGTCTGTAAAAATTTGCCCGTCAACGAGAGCAACAAGATAGCCGAGCATGGCTGCAAGGGCTGTTGCCAATCCCATGCCTCGGAAAACCGGAACGCTGTGTGATGAACGCGCAGTAGGAATATCGACCAGGTTCCAGCGGTGTAGGAGCGGACGCACGGCAAAAGGTAGGAGCAGACCCGCAACAAAAGCGATAAGGGCAGGAACCAGAACCAGGGCCTGTAAGTCTGATGTAGTCATTAGGCCTCCTGCCCTCGGTGCTCGGTCCGGTCGTAGCCGCGGTGGCTCCGGTAGTTTTCTAGCCAGCGAAGGTAATCAAGTTCGGCGGGGTCAAGTGTAGGAGCCTGAGCCCTCATAATGTTTTCGTTTTCTTCGCTCCGCTGGTGTATCTCGTCCTGACCAAAGAGCACTTCGTCTCGTTTTTCGCCAGCGCGCAAGCCAATCACCTCGATTGCTACATCGAATCTCTCGTAGAGGCTGCGCATGTGTTCTGCTACCTTGAGAATCTTGACAGGATCACCCATATCGAGCACCATAACCTCACCGCTGCGGCCGATTGCTCCGGCCAGCATGACCAGCAGACAGGCGTCCGGAATCAGCATGAAGTAGCGGGTAGCGTTTCGGTCGGTTACAGTGAGGGGGCCACCGTCCAGGATCTGCTTGGTGAAGAGGGGCTTAATGGAACCGCGGGAGCCAAAAACATTACCGAATCGCACCGAAACATAGTTGCGGCCGGTCTGCTCACCGTACCAGCTGGTCAGCATTTCAGCGCTCCGTTTGGACTGTCCCAAGGCCGTAGTGGGGTCAGCAGCCTTATCCGTTGAGATATTCACAAAAACCTCAACATCCACCTGAGCTGAAGCCTTAAGGACGTTGGCGGTACCCAGAGTATTGGTCTTATAGGCTTCCTTGGGGTAAGCCTCAAGAGCAGAAACGTGTTTGAGAGCTGCTGCATGAAATACAACCTCAGGTTGACGTTCAAGAAACACAGCTTCGAGGGCTTCATAGTCACGAACATCGGCCAGAATAACACTCGGGTCATCTAGGCTTGACAGGCCGGTCAGGGAATAACGGGTATCCATCAGCAGGGATTCATCGCGATCCAGCATCATGAGCTCAGCCGGATTATAGGCACTGATCTGGCGGCACAGCTCAGAACCAATTGATCCACCAGCGCCGGTTACTAGAACTCGACGCCCCTGAACGTAGCTACGAATCAGATCATGGTTGATGTTGTAGTCAATTGTGCCGCGAATCTTCTCCAATAATTCACGTTCGTTATTCTCTTCGCTACGGCGACCGGTATGGCCGATATCAGGAACAGCGGAGTTGATGCGTACGGTTTCAATGCCCAGCTCTTTCATACTCTGGGCGATACGGACCAGACGCCGTTCGGGGATTTCCTCACCAATTGCAATGAGAACCTTGGTAGCCTGGTGGTGCTTCACGAGGGCTGCTAGGTCAGCACTGGTTCCCTCAACCTTGACCGAGTGAATACGGGCATTGCGGACCGAGCGATCGTCATCGACAATCGCTACCGGCAGGTACTTGGCCTTGGGGTCGGTCATCAGGGTTGAAATCAGGTTGCGCCCCAAGAACCCGGCCCCGTAGACAATTACCCGCTGCACGTCTTTGCCAGTGGGGCGGTTGGTCTTTTCTTCATAGATTCGCTTACTGTAGCGGAAGCCCATCATCAGCAAAATAGCGATAGGGAAGGCAATCAGCACCACAGACCGGGGCACGCCAAAGGCCCGAGACGAGACCATCAGCAGTATCTGCATAATGATGGTGTTAGCTAATATCAGGGGGTAGAGCTTGCTTCCCTCTTGCAGGGTGCCGTAGCTGTGGACGCCACGGTAGAGACCCATCATCAGGCCCCCACCAATCTGCAGGGCCACCATCACCAGGGCAACAGTAACGAGACCGCCTGCGTCAATCTGGCTCAGGTCCATGCCGTAGCGCAGAATAAAGGCAGCTGGGAGAGCCAGCAGCCAGGCTAGAGAGTCCAGCCCCATCTGAACGTACTTCCACCAGGTCTTGCGCTCTGAGCTCGAGGTCAGAATGGGGATAGAGGTGGTCTGCGGGGACGACTCTTTAGACATTGCTGCCTTTCTCCTTCTCCCCCTGCGGGGTGCGACCGGTCATGGCTCTAAAGGCCCTGGTGCGTAGTTCTTCTGGTGCCAGGCGGTAGAGACCGCGGATAGCTAAGTTCTGGGCAAAGCGGACAGGGCCAAAGACTCCCCCGGCATACAGCCTGCGCTGAACCTGCACGTCCTTTTTAAGAGCCTCGATTCCACCCCGGCGGCGGTAAGCGGTAGCCACCCGGTAATTCACCAGGGGCTGGCGCAGGTTCCCCAGGACGAACCCAGCCCGGCTCATGCGAGCCCAGAGCCAGTAGTCTTCAGCCCCGGGCACCTCCACATAGCCGCCTACCGCCTGCACCGCACTCTTACGGAAAACAACGGTGGGATGCAACATGGGGTTACGCTTCGGTAGCGTCTCACGGATTGCTCGTGACCCTGTGACCGCCTTCCGTTCAGCCTCGGGGCGGGAGGGGGCGTCCGTAAACTCGTACATGGCGCTACCCAGCACATCGTACTGCCCAGCGGCTACCAGCGGCACCTGCTGGGCAAAACGCTCGGGAGCAGAAATATCGTCTGAGTCTGCTCGGGCCACGACGTCGTAGAGGCAGTGAGCTAGCCCCTCTTGAAGGGCAGCAGCAAGCCCGTGGTTACGCTCCAGACGAACCACGGTCACCGGCACCGTGCTATCTCGCTCGAACTCAGCGATGACCTGGGCAAGTTCAGGGCTCAGTGGCCCGTCCTCCACCAGCACCAGCTGGTTGGGGCGCAGGGTCTGCTCACCGGTATTCGACTCAAGAGCCAATCGCAGATGGTCAGGTTGGTCCCCCGCATAGACGCTCATGAGCACGGTAAAGCTGGGGTCGTTATCGTAGCTTTCCCGCGCCCTTTGAGCAAGGTGGGGCCTTTCAAGTTGATAGACGCCTTCCAGTACCTCTTGGTTGGGGCGGTAGCCGGCTGCGGCGTCCTGAAGCCCCTTGAGGAAGTAGCCAACGTAGGTTTTTTTCTCGTCGGTGCGTAGCAGGGTGCTGACCCACAGGCGGGCTGTCGATCCACCGTAGAGCAGCTTTTCCAGCGGGGTGAGGGTGCGGCGGGCACAAAACACCCAGAGCTTATTGCGCACATCGTTGTAGAAGCGGGGCCCGGGTTTGGCGTCCGTAGTACCAAAGGTCTTGGTATGGTGGCGGGCGACCGAACGCTCAGTAGCGATACCGTTACTGTGGTGAATCAGGCGGGTGGTGTATTCGAAGTCGTCATTCCAGATAAAGAAATCAGCCAGTGGCAGGTCGGTAGCCCGCATAGCGGCAGCGTCCATCAGAATAGACACAAAGGAGGCCGAGCGAATGGGGCGGGCACCAACAGCGGCCGCGCGGGAAGTTCGCTCCGGGCCAGCTGCGAACATGGTTCGCATGGTATTCATAGGGTGGTCTTGGCCGTCTGTCCAGATAACCTTGGAGGCCACCACAGCCGGGCGCTCTGCTCGTACCGGGGAGTAGCCAGCCCAGGCCCGGTAAGCCTCTGACAGGGTATTGCCAGTGGGCTCGGTATCGTCATCCATGACCCAGACCAAATCTGCCGCGTGGCGGTTCAGGGCGCGGTCGATTCCGACCGTAAAACCGCCTGCCCCACCCACATTCTGTGGCAGATGCACAATATCTGTAGCCAGTGAGCTAGTATAGGTGCCCAAGAACTCTTCGGTGCCATCGGTAGAAGCGTTATTGACGATAATGACGGTATCGGGAGCCAGCTCCCCCGCCTCAATCCCGGTAAGGGTCTGTTCCAGCAACTCACGGCGATTATAGGTCACCACTACAGCGACAATGCGCTCGGGGCGCACCTGGGGTGTCGGGGCAGATACCATGGGCAAACAGGTCCTTTCGTGGGGGTGAGGCCACCTGCACTGCGCGCTTGCCCCAGATTCAGGGCAAAAAACGCACAGGTCTACCTAAGTTTAGCGAACTCACCTGTGGATTACCTCAGCACTCGTTGCACGGAACCTCATCTGAGTTCTTTCGTCCTGCCCTACGTGTATTTCTGCCTGGGCTGTGACACCCTTGGGAGTAGGGGGGCACAGAAGCTCTCACCGATTTTTACCAGGCAGATGGAGTAAAGTCATGGCTCAGGCCATATGGAAAGTCATTGGGGCAAGCGGCTTTGTGGGCTCATCGATCGTAGCCCGCCTAGCTTCTGAAGATATTCAGGTTGACGCAGTAGAAGCACCCCGCCTCCTCACGCGCACGGCTGACGCAGAAAAGCTCATTCGCGAAGCCCGCCAGCTAGACGGAATTATCGATACCCTGGCTGAATCTTTTGCCGGCTGCGAGGTCGTGATCAATGCCTCCGGTCTTGCTGCCCCCGACCAGGAAGATGTAGCTCCTCTGCTGGGTGCTAATGCTTTACTTCCCGCTGTCATCGCCATCGCCGCCCAACGTACCGGCGTCAGCAGGGTCATACACCTTAGTTCAGCCGCCGTACTAGGACCAGTTCCGGTTCTCACCGCTACGCCCAACACCCAGCCTTTCTCCGCCTACTCTTTCTCTAAGGCCCTGGGTGAAGAAGTGCTACTCAAGCTACGGTCCTTCATCGAAGAAACAGCTGCCCTGGGCCAGGCGCCCGGTTCTGAAGAATCAGAGTTTCCGGCAGCCCCCTCCCATGCCCCTGCTGCGGTTGCAGGGGACCATGCGGTTGAAATCTGCATCATTCGAGCCACGAGTGTTCAAGGGCGCGGACGCCGAACCACCGAAGCTTTCGCCAAGATAGCGTCCTCTGCCCTGGCGTCCGTCGCCGGGCGTATCCCGCGTCGCACCCCGGTCTCATCAAATTACGCTCTCGCAGAATTTGTTGCCAGGGTCGCGGGTTTTGAGGGTAGCCTTCCGCCCATCGTGCTCCAGCCCTGGGAAGGGGCGACCACAGAATCAGTTCTCATCGATGCAGGACGCCGCTACCCCCTCCACCTGCCTGTTCCTCTGTGCCGGGCGCTGGTAGCTACCGGCTACAAGGTATCTGAGCTTCTAGGAGACTGCCTCACCGGGCCGGTTCGACGGGTAGAAGTAATGTGGTTCGGCCAGGACATCGACGATTCCTGGGCCCGAGAAAACAACCTAGTTCCCCAGGAGCGGGTGAGCGAAGTTCTGCGAACTGCTCACAACGCCCTGGGCGCACCGCGGGATCGGAAATTTAAGAACTAGGCGGACGGCTGTTCTTCGCCCTCGCTGGCTGCTTCAGTAAGCGGCTTAGCGGGGGCTTCTTGCTGGGTCCCAAAGACCAGTGACCTGGCAGCAGCTACAGAATAGGGCTTGGTGCCGCTCTCAACAACACGAGTTTCGGGAACATGAGCACTAGCGGTCCGGCGCTGGTCAACGGAGCCAGCCCCGCTAGTACCGCCCACCAGGTCAGCCGCCAGGGAACCGGCTGCTGGGGCAGCGGCTTGACGCCCGGGGGCAACTTCGGCCTCCTCATGCTCAGCTTCAGTCATATGACGAGGTGAAAACTCGGTATCTTCCATGGCCTCGGACGTAGCAACGAGGGAAGCCTCTGCCTCATTACGGGCCTTTTCCTGGGCTTCGAACTCGGCCCGGGTCAGTACACTAGGAACAACCTCGCGCAGGCGTTCAACTGAAATAGCGCCCTCACGGACCACAATCAGACGATCAGAAGTGCAATCCACGATGGTGGAGGGCAGGGCGTCCTTAGCTTCAAAGCCCTCGGGGCGGTTTTCGGGGCGGGAGCCGCCATCGAAAATAACCTCAACATCGTTGCCCAGTTGGTCCATGGCCTCCTGGGCTGTGGTGGCAGCGGGGCGGCCGGTCTTATTAGCAGACGAGACTGCCAAGGGGCCCAGGTTTTTCAGAAGCTCAATAGCGACCGGATCATTAGGCACGCGCAGGGCAACGGTTCCCTGGGTCTCACCCAAGTCCCAGTTGAGGGAGGGCTGGGAGTAGAAAATCAGGGTGAGAGCACCGGGCCAAAACTCGGTTGCCAGGGCACGGGCGTCCTCAGAAATCTCATCAGCCAGCCCAGGGAGCACAGACTGGTCATAAATCAGCACCGGAGGGGGCATCTGCCGGGTACGGCCCTTAGCGGCCAGGAGGTTCCCCACACCGGCAACAGAAAAAGCATCGGTGGCGATACCGTAGACGGTATCGGTAGGAATCACAATGGTCTTATCTGCCCCAATAGCAGAGTTGGCGGTAGCAATAGCATCGCCTAGAGTCGCGGGGTCAGTTGCACTAACAATGGTTGCTTTCACGCTTTTTATTCTTTCACATTCTTAGGTGCCGAGTAGGGGTTTGTAGCCCGAGGTGTGACGGGGTTTACCCGCAAAGTCATCAATCGATTCGATGCGCTCAAAACCCGCACTAGCTAGGGCCCGCCGCATGAGTTCCCGCTGAGTCTCGGCATGTTCCATAATGAGGTAGCCGCCGGGAGCTAAAAGGTCATAGGCCCGGGCTGCTATAGCCCGTGGCAGTTCCATGCCGTCTTCTCCCCCGCCGTAAAGGGCAAGCTCCGGGTCGTGATCGCGAACCTCGGGGTCCTTAGGCACCGCTCCAGAGGGAATGTAGGGAGGGTTAGAGGTGACCAGGTGAATAGAACCTTCATACCCCTCTAAGGCTGTACGAGCGTCCCCTCTGACCAATTCCGCCCCCGCAGGGAGCAGATTGCGTTCCGCCCAAGCTGCTGCCTCGGTGGAGAGTTCAACGGCAAGGACGCGCGGGGGCGGCACCTGCCCATCGGCGGCAAGCTCCGTGGCCAGGGCAGCTGCAATAGCACCTGACCCGGTACACAGGTCAACCACAAGGGGCTGAGCGGGCAGGTGCTGAGCCAGGCCACGATAGGCGGTGAGGGCATGCTCAACCAACAACTCAGTTTCAGGGCGGGGCACAAAAACGCCAGGCCCCACCGAGAGGGTCAGCCCCCTAAAAAATGCCTGACCGGTCAGGTGCTGTAGGGGTAGACGCTCACCGCGTAGAGTCACAAGACCTTCAAACCCCTCAGGAACCGGGTGCCCCAGCAGGGCAAGAGACTGAACTCTGCCGCGCGATACCGGCTCACCGGCTTCCTTCTCTAACAGGTAGGCGGCCAGTAGCTGCGCATCAACCGCAGCCGACTCAACACCGGCTGCGCCGAGATAGAGCGCAGCCCGGCGAAGGGCTGAATCAAGCTCTTCGCCGGGCTCCAGGCTAAAATCAGCCACTCTTACTTGTCTTCCTGACCGAGCTTCTCAAGGCGGGCGGCCTCGTCCATCTCGATAGCGGACTGCACAACTGCCTCAAGGTCACCGTTGAGGACGGCATCCAGGTTGTAAGCCTTGTAGCCGGTGCGGTGGTCGGCAATACGGTTTTCGGGGAAGTTGTAGGTGCGGATGCGCTCAGAACGGTCCATAGTGCGCACCTGGGAGTGGCGCTTCTCGGCATTCTCAGCATCAATCTGCTCCTGCTGCCAGGCCAGCAGGCGGGCCCGGAGCACGCGCATGGCAGCTTCACGGTTCTGAATCTGAGACTTCTCGTTCTGCATAGCAACCACGATGCCGGTGGGCAGATGGGTAATACGCACCGCGGAGTCGGTGGTGTTCACCGACTGGCCGCCGGGGCCAGAAGAACGGTAGACGTCAATCTTCAGGTCGTTCTGGTTAATCTCGATTTCCTCGGGCTCATCGACCTCGGGGAAGACCAGCACACCGGCTGCTGAGGTGTGGATACGGCCCTGAGATTCGGTGGCAGGTACGCGCTGGACGCGATGGACGCCGCCCTCGTACTTGAGGTGGGCCCAGACGCCTTCAGCCGGGTCGTTCGAGGTACCCTTGATAGCTACCTGGGCGTCCTTGTAGCCGCCAACATCGGTGGTCTGGGAGGAGATCATCTCGGTCTTCCAGCCCTTGGATTCAGCGTAGCGGGTGTACATGCGCAGCAGGTCAGCAGCGAAGAGAGATGCTTCGTCGCCACCTTCACCGCCCTTGACTTCAAGGATGACATTGCGGCCGTCGTCCGGATCGCGGGGAATCAGCAGACGGCGCAGCTTCTCTTCGGCCTCGGGCAGCTGGGCTTCAAGTTCCTTGACCTCTTCTGCAAAGTCGGGGTCTTCTGCGGCCATTTCTCGGGCAGCTTCGATGTCATCACGCAGGGTGTTGACGCGGTTGTAAGCCTCGACGATGCCGTTGAGTTCGGAGTAGCGGCGGCCCAGCTTGCGGGCCTTGCCCTGGTCAGCGTGGACGGCGGGGTCAGCTAGTTGCTTCTGGAGGTCTGCGTGCTCGTCGAGCAGGCCCTGGATAGATTCAATCACGGTGTGTCCTTTCCTTATTCGCCGTGGCCCAGGCCGCTCTTAGCAACGGTGAGCAGGAATTCGACGTTGGACTGGGTCTCGCGCAGCTTGGAGAGCAGAACAGACAGGGACTGTTCCTGGTCCATACCGGCCAGTACGCGGCGCAGGCGCCACATAATCTTGACCTCGTCGGGTGAGAGCAGGGCCTCTTCGCGGCGGGTAGAAGAGGCGTTGAGATCGATGGCGGGGAAGATGCGCTTGTCTGCCAGCTGGCGGGAAAGGCGCAGCTCCATGTTGCCGGTGCCCTTGAATTCTTCGAAGATGACCTCGTCCATCTTGGAGCCGGTCTCAACCAGAGCGGTAGCCAGAATAGTCAGTGAGCCACCCTCTTCAATGTTGCGAGCAGCACCGAAGAACTTCTTGGGCGGGTAGAGGGCAGCAGCGTCCACACCACCGGAGAGAATACGACCGGACGCAGGAGCCGCCAGGTTGTAGGCGCGGCCCAGGCGTGTCATGGAGTCCAGCAGAACAACGACGTCGCGGCCCTGCTCCACCAGGCGCTTAGCACGCTCGATGGCCAGCTCGGCAACGGTGGTGTGATCGTCAGCGGGGCGGTCAAAGGTTGAGGCGATGACCTCACCGTTGACGGTGCGCTGCATATCGGTGACTTCTTCGGGGCGTTCGTCCACCAGAACCATCATGAGGTGGACCTCGGGGTTGTTGGTGGTAATCGCGTTAGCGATGGACTGTAGCATCAGGGTCTTACCGGCCTTGGGAGGTGCCACAATCAGACCACGCTGACCCTTGCCGATGGGGGCAATCAGGTCGATAACGCGGGTGCCGAGCTTCTTGGGGTCGGTCTCCAGGCGCAGGCGCTCCTTGGGGTAGAGCGGGGTGAGCTTATTGAACTCGCGACGGCCCTTGGACTCTTCGGGAGTCAGACCGTTGATGGAGGTTAGCTGTACCAGGGCGTTAAACTTCTGGCGGTTGTTGTTATCGCCTTCGCGGGGGGCGCGAATGGTACCGACGACGGCGTCGCCCTTGCGCAGGCCGTAGCGCTTGACCTGGGCCAGGGAGACGTAGACGTCGTTGGTGCCGGGCAGGTAGCCGGAGGTACGCACGAAAGCGTAGTTATCGAGCACATCGAGCACACCGGCAACAGGAATCAGTACGTCGTCTTCACTAATCTCGGGCTCGTAGTCATCGCGGCGGTTGTTGCGGCGTTCGCGACGCTCAGCCTGACGGTCGCGGCGGTTCTTACGGTTGTTACGGCGGTCTTCGTCGGGGCCGTTGTTGTTCTGGCGGTCGTTACGCTCGGCACGGTTGTCGCGGTCGTTCTTGTTGCCGCGGTCGCGGTTATCGCGCTCCTGCTTATCGCCGCGGTCCTGTCGGTTGTCGCGGTCGGTACGGTCGCGGCGATTCTTACGCTCAAAACGGTCGCTCTTCTCGCCGTTATCGGCTGAGGTTTCGTTCTGTTCGGCAGACTCGACGTTCTCGCCCTCGCTCTTGCGGCGGCGGTCAGTACGGGTGCGAGTACGGGTGCGCTTGGCGCCCTCTTCACTTTCGGTCTGCTCGTTGCGGGCAGCCTTCTGGGACTCCAGACCATCGAGGGCAGCTTCTACTGCCTCAAGGGCTGACGTATCGGGCTTGGTCTCGCCCTGATTCTCAGCGGCTAGGGTTGCGCTGGTGGCACGTCGGTTACCGCGGCGCTTGGTAGCGGGTTTCTCAGCAGCGTCCTCAGCGGGCGCCTCGGCGGCGTCCTGCCCCTGGGCCTGCTCAGTTTCGGCAGCCTTTTCGGCGGCAGTCTTACGAGTACGAGTGCGCTTGGGCTTCTCCGCCTCGGGCTCTACCTTGGCGGGGGCTTCTGCTTCCGCGGCCTTCTCGGCAGCGGGCTTACGGGTGCGGGTACGCTTAGGCTTCTCTGCCTGGTCAGCAGTCTCCGCAGGGCGGTCTGCTACAGCCGAGCCACGCTGGTGGGCTGAGATAGCCTCAACCAAATCTGATTTACGCATGCGGCGAGCGCCGGTGATGCCCAGCTGGGAAGCCAGGGACTGGAGCTGAGCAAGTTTGAGGGTGCTCAGGCTGGGGGACTTCTGCTCAGCCGCTGCTGCGGCCTCCGTACCTGCGGTCAGGTCGGTGTTTTCTGCCACGAAGATTCCTTCTCTCGAAATGTCGTTGATTTCGCGGTTTGTTCTGACACAACAGATGTGCCATGCCCAGAGCGGGCGAGTGATTGATTCAAGGAGGTCAGGCGCTAAAGCCGCTAGTGAGCGAAAATAGCAGATGACCGAATACCGGTATCCCGGTTACCAAACGGTAGGCGGTACTCCCGGTGGGGATCGCCTCGGCTACGTGAGCGGGGCGAATGTGAAAGGTTATGAGGTGCTGAGGCTTCTACAGACCTGCTTAACCGTAGGATGAGGACGGCTCAGACGTGCCCAACCACAAAAAGGCCGGATCGCCCTAGGCGGTTTCCTCATAAGTAAGCATAACACCTTTGGTGTCGATATCGATATCGAGCACCCGCCAACTCACCGCTCTATTCTCGTACTGGTTAGGCTCGCTCTCGGTGGCGAAGGCCTCAATTGCCTCGCGCACCCGGGCGCGTTCGTCCGCCCCGTTTGCCAGGGTCATGACGGTGGGGCCGGCCCCTGAGATCACCGCGGCGAAGCCCTTGCCGCGCAGGTACTTGACCAGGGCAGCCGATGGTTTCATGGCTACCGCGCGGTAGGACTGGTGCAGCAGGTCGCTGGTAGCGGGCAACAGGTAGTCGGGGTAGGACGCCAGAGCCTGGGTGAGCAGGGCAGCTCGGCCGGAGTTGGCGGCAGCTTCCCGATGGGGAACGGTCTCGGGAATCAGGCCGCGGGCAACCTTGGTCGGCACCTCATAGTCGGGGATAGCAATCACCGGTAGCACGTTGTCGTGAGCCGGTACGGGCAGGGAGTGCCAGCCGGAGTCGTCCCCGTAAGAAATCACAACATGGCCGTAGAGGGAGGGGGCAACGTTATCGGGGTGCCCTTCCATACCCGAACAGATTTGCAGCACGGTTTCAGCATCTAGCTGGTGCTGCTCTGGCAAGAGGCCGTTGGCTGCGGTTACGCCAGCCACGATTGCTGATGCGGAGGAGCCCATGCCGCGAGAGTGCGGAATACGGTTGTGGGCCTGAATATGCAGGGAGGGCAGTTCGAAGAGCCCCACGGCCTTCCAGGCAGCCACCATAGCCTTGACGACCAGGTGGCTGGCATCCTGGGGCACCTCATCTGCACCTTCACCGGTCAGATCAAAGGTCAACTCCCCCACCCCGGGCACACGGGTAACCACCAGGTCATCGTAGTGGGCCAGAGCCAGCCCCAGGGAGTCGTAGCCGGGGCCCAGGTTAGCTGATGAGGCCGGAACCTTGACGGTCACGCGTGCACCAACAGGGATTTCATCGGGCTGGACGAAGGGCTCGTCTGAGCCGTCAATCATGGGAAGTGACATAAGAATCGGTGTTTAGCCTTCTACACGGATAACGGAGGTGATATCGCGGACGGTATCGAGGGCATCGACTACCGCCATGGTCTTTCGCAGATTAGCGTCGGTGGCGCGGTGGGTAACGATGCGGATGGAGGCGCTGGTGCCGTCGCCGGTCCCCTTGGCCTGGCGCATGGTCTCGATAGAAACCCCGTGTTCAGCGAAGATCCGGGCAATGTTAGCCAGAACCCCCAGCTTATCCTCTACCACGATGCCTACCGAGTAGCGGGAAACTACGTCATTCATGGGGGTTGCTGCTAGCTGAGCAAAAGAGGACTCGGGAATGCCAGGGCCGCCCAGTACCAGGCGGCGAGCTAAGGAGACGAAGTCGCCCAGCACAGCTGAGGCCGTGGGGGCGCCACCGGCACCGGGTCCGTAGAACATAAGTTCACCGGCATTTTCAGCCTGTACGAAGACCGCGTTGAAAGCCCCGTGGACGGAGGCCAGCGGGTGGCTGCGGGGCACCAGGGTGGGGTTGACACGGATATTGACGCCCTCGCCGTCCTTTTCGCAGACAGCCAGAAGCTTAATGACGTAGCCGTCAGCAGCGGCGGCAGCCACATCGTCAGCGGTGATGGAGGTTATACCCTCACAGTGAACGTCGTCGATGGTGAAGTCAGAGTGGAAGGCCAAAGAGGCAACGATAGCTGCCTTAGAGGCTGCGTCGTGGCCCTCGATATCGGCGGTGGGGTCAGCTTCAGCGTAGCCTAGGCGCTGGGCTTCAGCCAGAGCGTCGGAGAACTGGGCACCGGTGGTATCCATCTGATCCAGGATGTAGTTGGTGGTACCGTTCATGATACCCAGAACGCGGGTGATCTGGTCACCGGCCAGGGAATCGCGCAGAGGGCGCAGGATAGGGATAGCACCGGCCACGGCGGCCTCGTAGGAGAGCTGGGCCCCGCTCTTGGCGGCAGCAGCTGCCAGCTCCACACCGTGTTTGGCCAGCAGAGCCTTGTTGCCAGAGACAACCGACTTACCGGCATTCAGGGCGCGCAGGATGCGGGTACGAGCAGGCTCGATACCACCGGTGAGCTCAATGACCACATCGGCAGCATCAATCAGAGCATCTGCATCGGTGGTGTAGAGCTCGGGGGCGGCCTCGTAGTGGCGCTTAGCTGAGGTATCGCGCACGGCAATACCGATCAGCTCAACCGATGCACCAATGCGGTCTTGCAATGATTCAGCGTCTTCGGTCAGCATACGAGCTACCTGCGAGCCGACGTTACCGGCGCCCAGTAGCGCTACTTTGATGGTGGTGTTGCCCAAGAGCGTCTCCTGACGTAGATGGGAAATAGGTTCAGGGGTACGCTCACCATGCTAGCGGGTGAAGCAGCGCAACCCAGAGTATGAACTTTATTTTCTCACGGAATGGTTTATGACAGGACGCCACCGCCCTACTCCCCCTGCCCTTTAACGGCCAAGGTGCGGGGCGGCGTCCTGATGACAAAGCCTAGACCAGGCCCAGGTCCCGGGCTAGCATGTCCTCTTCGGTTTCGCGGCGGATGATGGCGCGGGGTTCCTTACATGCTGCCGTTGCAATCACCGGCGGGCGGGTCAGGTAGTTGTAGTTAGAGGCCATGACGTGGTTGTAGGCGCCGGTGGCCGGAACAGCCAGGATATCGCCCGCTGCCAGGTCAGCTGGCAGATAGCAGTAACGAATCACAATATCGCCAGATTCGCAGTGCTTACCCACCACACGAGACAGAATCTGCTCCCCTTCCGGGGCCCGGTTGGCCAAGGTCACAGCGTAATCGGACTCGTAGAGTACCGGGCGGGGATTATCGCTCATGCCGCCATCGACCGAGACATAACGGCGCACGCGGGTATCTCCGTGCTCATCCTCAATCGCAACGTCTTTGATAGTACCGACCGTGTAGAGGGTAATGCCCGAGGGCCCCGAGATGGAGCGACCCGGCTCAAAGGACAGGTGGGGAATAGCCATGCCCACATTGGCGCAGGTCTTAGAGACCATATCGGCAAGTTCGGTGGCGATGTCGGCTGAACCGCGCGGGGCGTCCTGCTCGGTATAGCCAATTCCGTAGCCGCCGCCCAGGTCGATTTCAGGCAGGACCACATCAAAACGCTCGTTGAGCTGCTGCATGTAGGTCAGCACCTTTTCAGCGGCCTTGCCAAAGCCCTCAGCCTCAAAAATCTGAGAGCCGATGTGGCAGTGCAAACCGCGCAGGTCGATATGCTCGCTGGCCAGAGCCAGGGCAGCAGCCACGGTAGCGTAGGCATCATCTGCGGTGATACCCAGCTCGGCCAGTTCTTCAAGGGGCAGTCCGGCCAGGGGTGCTGTACCGGCGGCCAGGGACTGGCCAAACTTCTGGTCCTCGTGGGCGGTGGCAATGAAGTCGTGGGTTGAGGCATGGACGCCCGGGGTCACGCGCAGCATGACCGGAGCGACCAGACCAAGCTCAGCTGCAACCCGGGCAATGAGCTGGACTTCGGGCACCGAGTCGGCCACCAGGCGTCCTACCCCGTAGCGCAGGGCACGGGCAATCTCGCTCGCCGACTTGTTGTTACCGTGCAGGGCGATCTTCTGACCGGGAACTCCGGCCCGCATGGCGATAGCCAGCTCACCGCCGCTGGCGGTATCGAGGCACAGCCCTTCTTCCTCAGCCCACTTGGCAACAGCTGTTGCCAGGAAGGACTTACCGGCGTAGTACACCGAAACCTCGGCCCCGTGCTTTTCAAAAGCGGTCTCAAAAGCTGAACGGAACTCAGCTGCCCGGGCCCGGAAAGTGGTCTCCGAAAGGACGTACTCGGGGGTGCCGAAGTCGGCGACCAGGCTGCTGACGGGGGTGCCATCCACCTCAAGTTCGCCACTCGCAGATCGGGTGAAGGAGGGCATCCAAATCACCGGGTCAAGGTCGGCCGGGGCGGACGGGTAGATCAGCCAGTCGGGCTTGAACAGTGCGGCTTCTGCGCCCATTTACATCTTCTCCGGTGCGCTCACACCCAGCAGACCCAGGCCGTTGGACAGAACCTGACGGGTTGCATTGTTGAGGAGCAGGCGGGTGCGATGTAGATCGGTGACCTCTTCATCGCCCTTGGGGGCAACATGGGAGACCCCGTACCAGCGGTGGTAGGCACCGGCCAGGGTTTCCAGGTAGCGGGCCACGCGGTGGGGCTCGCGGAAATCAGCAGCCTCCTTGACGGCACCGGCGAACTGGCCCAGGGCAGCCAGCAGGGCTGAGTCTGCCTCAGAGTCCAGGAGAGAGGTATCGACCGAGTCGGTGGTGACGCCTGCTGCCTCGGCGTTGCGGGCAATAGCGCAGGTGCGGGCGTGGGCGTACTGCACGTAGAAGACCGGGTTCTCGTTGGACTGTTTGGTCAGCAGATCAAGGTCGATATCAATGTTGGAGTCAACCGAGTAGCGGGTCAGGGAGTAGCGGGCGGCATCCACGCCAACAATCTCAACCAGATCTTCAAGGGTGACCACGGTACCGGCACGCTTGGACATACGCACGGGCTTGCCATCCTTGACCAGATTGACCATCTGGCCGATCATGACTTCAACCATGTTGGGGTCATCGCCCAGGGCGGCAGCGGCTGCCTTGAGACGGGCTACATAGCCGTGGTGGTCAGCACCCAGCATGTAGATAGCCAGGTCAGCGGGGTTCTCTTCGCGCTTGGTCTTATCCTGGAAGTAGGCGATGTCACCGGCAATGTAGGCGGCGTTACCGTCAGACTTGATGACCACGCGGTCCTTATCGTCACCGAAATCGGTGGACTTAAGCCACCAGGCGCCGTCCTTGAAGTAAAGGTTCTCAGATTCCTTGAGCTTTTCAAGCAGCTCATCAACCTTGCCGTTTTCAAAGAGGGAGTTCTCGTGGAAGTAAACGTCGAAGTCAACGTGGAAGTCATGCAGGGAGGCCTTGATGCCCTCAAACATGAACTCGACACCGGTAGCGCGGAAGACTTCCTGGGGGTCTTCCGCCTCAAGAGCGTCGGGGCGGACCTCTAGCACCCGGTTGGCGATATCGGTGATGTATTCGCCACCGTAGCCGTCCTCGGGGGCGGCTTCACCCTTGGCGCGGGCCAGCAGGGAGCGGGCAAAACGGTCAATCTGGTTACCGTGATCGTTGAAATAGTATTCGCGCACGACCTTAGCACCCTGGGAGATGAAGATGCGGGCCAGGGAGTCACCGACGGCAGCCCAGCGGGTGCCACCCAGGTGAATGGGGCCGGTGGGGTTGGCTGAGACGAACTCCAGGTTGATGGTCTGACCAGCCAGGGTCTCATTGGTACCAAAAGCTGAGCCCTGCTCGACGATGGTCTTGGCCAGCTCACCTGCGGCGGCGGCGTCCAGGGTGATGTTGAGGAAGCCGGGGCCAGCGATATCAACGCTTGCTACACCGGCAAGTTCGGTAATGCGGGCGGCTAGGATCTGGGCTACCTCGCGGGGGTTGAGGCCAACCTTCTTGGAAATCTGTAGGGCGATGTTAGTTGCCCAGTCGCCGTGGTCACGGTTCTTGGGGCGCTCTACGCGCACAGCGGGGGCGGTTTCGCCGTCGGTTAGGGTCAGTTCACCGGCTTCAAACGCTGCGGTCAGCGCGCCGTCAATTGCACTTGAGAGTTCTTCGGGAGTCATAGGGTCAAGTCTACAGGGTGAGTTGTTGCCCCACCCAGCGAATGATGTGTTCCCAGGTGCTCTCGCTGGCGTAGATGGCCGGGTCTGAGTGTTCTGCGCCGCCGACGAGGGTGAGTTCTGTGGGGATTCCGGCTGCGGAGAGAGCCCGGTGGGCGTGCACTGACTGGTTGGGAGGTACACAGGTGTCCCCGCTGCCGTGGATGTAGTAGACCGGGGCGTGGGTTCACTCCCCTGTTTTCTTTGCTTCTCTGGCGTAGTCGATGGGGTGGGCCTTGGCCCAGTTGATCTCTGCTGGGGTACCTGTCGGGGCAGGGTAGGTGGAGCCAAGCAGCCGCCATTCTGCCCCGTCGTCCTCGGGGTGGTCGTAGGCAAAACCCCAGGCGACGCGGTCGTCGAAGATGGTGCGCAGATCGCTCACCCCGTAGATGGAGACGGCACAGCGGACGGACGAGTCCGCCTCACCGGCGATTGCTCGGGTTGCGAGCGTGGTGGCTGTGAGCCCTTCGAGGTAGGGCTCATTCAGGTGGCCGGTGGCGGCTGCTAACTGGACTAGGTGCCCGCCTGCTGATCCCCCCCGCAAGGACGATGCGGTTGGGGTCGATTCCGAAGTCTTCTGCTTTGGTTTTGAAGTAGCGGATGGCTGTTTTGAGGTCGTTGATTTGGGCGGGGAAGAGGGCTTCGTGGCTGAGGCGGTAGTTGATGGAGGCGGTGGCGTAGCCTGCGTGGGCGAAGCGCTCGCGGACGCGGTGTAGACCGTTGTCGGCTAGCAGGAAGGAGGATTTATCGCCGAATCGCCACGCTCCACCGTGGACGTAAATGAGGAGGGGGACGGGGCGATATTCTCCGGTGGGTGCGTTGGGCGGGTAGAAGTCAAAGGTGTGAGATGGGTGGTTGGTTCCTGCGTAGTTACCGGTGAGTGTGGTCATTGATTCAGCCCTTCGCTGCGCTGGTCTTTGCTTCTACTGTACTGGGTTTGTGCTGTGGGGCGGGGTTTCTGGTAGAGTAATCAGGTCTGAGGTTCGCCGTGAACGGTGAGCGCTCGGAGTTGCCCTCGTAGCTCAGTGGATAGAGCACCAGTTTCCGGAGCTGGGTGTCGAAGGTTCGAATCCTTTCGAGGGCACAAATAGAAAAGACCTGCCAGAATGCGCGAAGCGCTGGCAGGTCTTTTCTATTTGTGCCCGGCGTGAAGAAAGGCCCCAGTGGGGCCTTTTAGCCGGCTAAACATAAGCAGAGCCAGAATGCGCGAAGCGCTGGCAGGTCTTTTCTATTTGTGCCCGGCGTGAAAAAACGCCTCACCCACTATCTATCCGCTCTTATTCTGGTTTAGCCGCAACTAGTTGCGGGTTTCAGACTAAGTGCGGGGATTTGGCGCGACCAGTTCTACTTCGAATCCCTGGTTGTTTTCAAGGTAGAGGGCGCAGTGGTCGGGGCCTCCTGCATGCGGGTATTGGTCTGCGAAGAGTTCACTCCAGCCGTGATTGGTAGCCTCGCTGCGGAGCGTATCGAGCAAGGCCGCGGACGGCACGGTGAAGGCCAGATGGTTGAGACCAGCTTGGGTGCGGTTATGGGGACCGGTGGTATCGGGTGATTCTTCGAGGACGAGGTAAGAGCCGTCGGGAGCCTGCCAGGAGATTCCACCAGGCCACTTCTGGTAGGGCGTCCACCCTAGTTGCTGGGTGAGCCAGGCCCAGGAGGGCAGGGTTGTTGCCAGGGATTCGGTCCAGAGTTCAACGTGGTGGAAGCCAGAGCGAGAAACTGCCTCCTGGTGGCGCAGGCTCGCCGGGGCGCGTCCGTCCTTACGAAGCCTAGCGGCGAGAACCGCGTCGTAGGTCTGCCCGGCGTAGAGGAATTTTTCCCGTTCGATTCCTTCAATCTGGAAGCCGGCCGCAGTGGCAACGGCACCGCTGGCGGGGTTGTTAGTGCGGTAGCCCAGCTCTAAGCGGCGGAGACGCGGTGAGGGCAAGGACGCGAGCAGACCGGTATCGAGGACAGGCGAGGTAGGTGCCGAGCTAGTTTCATCCAAAGCCCAGTTGCAGACGGCGGTAAGGGCAGCTTTGGTGTAGCCCTGCCCGCGGTAGGGGTCAGCAATCCAATAGTAGACCCAGGCTCTATCCCAGGCACCGGCGTCCGTACGAGCGGTGTAGTTGAGACCCACCAGTCCTGCGGGTCTTCCTTCATCGCAGAGGCAGAAAATAGCCCGGTTATCAGCCGGTAGGTAGCTGGTTTCGATGAGGTTCCGGGTGTCCTGTTCGTTGGTCAGGGCTGGCATCTGCCGCTCCAGGCCTGAGGACGTACGATAAACCGAGAGAAGGTGAGGGGCGTCAGTCAGTGCCCAGTAGCGTAACTCCATGTGCCTAGTGTAGGTCAGGTGCAGGCCGACGGAAGGCAACCCAGACTGCTGCTATCGCACCGATGGCCAGGGCGAACCAGAGGGTAAAGAGGGCATCGATGATGAAGTCCTGCGGGTCGATACGGGGTAGGCCGATTCCTAGCCCGAACACCGCGCCCAGCAGGAAGGCCCCGGAGGGGCGAGCCGTAAACTGGCGGCGGTAGATGTGGTGAAGGTCGGGGCCGGGGAAACGCAGGGCAGCCAGGCTGATCACGGTCAGGGCAACTGCCCCGATAGTCATTCCGATGAGATAGGGCGTCAGTTCTTGCCCTGGGAGCGCTAAAGCCCTCAGCAGACCAATTACACCGCTAATTGAGGCCCCGAAACCCGCGACCAGGGTAAGATAGAGTGCTTTCGTCATTGAATACTCCTTTCGACTTGCCCTCTCAGCCTACCAAATTACTAAGTAGGGTTGCTTATATGAAGCCAGGTAAACTAGGGGCGAAAATATCCTTTCGCACCTGAAAAGAGAGTGACATGGCAGAAGCCGTCAACACCCCGCACATCGCCCCCAACGGCGCTGAAATTGCCGAAACCATCCTGCTGCCCGGCGACCCGCTGCGCGCCAAGTTCATCGCCGATACCTACCTTGAGAACGTCGTGCAGTTCAACACCGTGCGCAACATGTTCGGATTCACCGGCGACTACAAGGGCCAGCGCATTTCCGTCATGGGCACCGGCATGGGCATCCCGTCGGCTAGCCTCTACGCCCACGAGCTCATTCACACCTTTGGCGTGAAGAACCTGATCCGTATCGGCACCTGCGGCGGCATGGCAGAGGGTCTGGACCTCTTCGACCTGGTCGTCGCCTCAGCAGCTTCAACCGACTCTAACTTCATGCACCACTACAAGCTCCCCGGCACCTTTGCCCCCACCGCGTCCTGGCCCCTGCTATCTGCTGTGGCCAAGGAGGCCGAGGCCCAGGGCAAGACCCTCAACGTAGGTAATGTGCTGTCGTCCGATGTCTTCTATCGCTCTGACTTCTCCGACGCCTCTAAGTGGGCTGAGATGGGCGTGCTGGCTGTTGAGATGGAAACCGCCGGTATCTACGCTGTTGCGGCTGCCGCTGGCGTGCAGGCCCTGTCGGTCTTCACCGTCTCTGACCACCTCTTCAAGGGGATTGAGACCACCGCCGAGCAACGCCAGACCGCTTTCACCGACATGATGGAGCTCGTCCTGCCCGTCGCTGCCAGCCTCTAAATTTTCTGTTAGGACGCACGCTCCCCGCTCCCCTGCCCAGGGCAGGAGGGCGGGGCGTGGGCGTCCTCGTCTCTAGGCAGCGTTCAATGGAACGATAGATGCCAAAGTCTCAGCTTTTGTTTCTTCAAGCGTATCTAGCTCATACCGGGCCTGTAGATTGAGCCAAAACTCAGCGCTCGTGCCAAAATAACGAGACAGCCGGGCCGCTGTATCAGCTGTTACTGCTCGCCTACCATGCACAATGTCGTTAATCCGACGTGGCGAGACTCCTATGGCTCGGGCGACTTGGTTCTGACTCACACTCAGGGGTTCCATAAAATCTTCGAGGAGAACCTCCCCGGGGTGTACCGGAGGCAAACTAATGGTAATCAACGATTTCAACTCCTTCGGGTCCTGCATGAGTCCAGGTAAAACAGATTCTCCATTGATCATTAATTCTTATACTATGTTGCCCAGCCCTATCACCTTTGAGAGCTTCCAGACGGTTACCCGGGGGCACCCTCAAGTCATTGAGTGATGTAGCGGCGTCCAATAATCTCAGTTTCCTTAGAGCAACTCGTTCAATGCGCGTGTCAAAAACGGGAACCCGCTGGCGCTGGGCTAGCTTCTCCGTGTTTCGATCTGCGAAAGATTGAATCATAGCTCCAGGCCATAACGAGAGACGTTATAGCTCAATAGGTAGGCTGGCTTAAACCCGTTTTTCACGCCAACGAACCGAAAGTTTATCGACTATAGTCGATAGGCTTCACGCGCCCAGTGAAACCTGCCCCGTAGCAGCTGCTCTGCCCTAAAATAGAGGGCAGTATGTCTAGTTCAGATTCTTCCCGCACCCCCGCCCCCTCGTTGTCTGCCATCGCCGCTGCCATGCACGGCGCGGGCGTCCGCGCTTCCGAGCCCACCGAACCCCAGCCTGCCAAAAAGCGCAGTGACAGGGGGAAGCAGGCGTCCGGATCTCGTGAAGGGAAGGACGCTCCTGCCCGCTCCCAGCGTCGGGGCCGGGGCTCCCACCCCCGAGGCAAGCAGGGGCAGAAGAAGCAGAACCAGCCCCGCCGCCCCTACACCCCGCTGATTCCCGAGAAAATCACCTACCCAGAAGCCCTGCCCGTCTCAGCCCGCAGGGACGACATCATGGCCGCGATTCGTGATAACCAGGTCACCATCGTCGCCGGTGAAACCGGCTCCGGTAAGACCACCCAGCTGCCTAAGATGCTCCTGGAACTGGGTCTGGCTGAAAAGGGCATGATTGGCCACACCCAGCCCCGCCGTCTGGCTGCCCGTTCGGTGGCAGAACGCATCGCCGAAGAACTGGGCCAGAAGATCGGTGAGACGGTCGGCTACCAAGTGCGCTTTACCTCCGAGGTGGGCGAGGGCTCCGCTATCAAGCTCATGACCGACGGTATTTTGCTGGCCGAAATCCAAAACGATCGGTTGCTGCGCCAGTACTCGGCCATCATCATTGACGAGGCCCACGAGCGCTCCCTCAACATTGACTTTATCCTGGGCTACCTCAAGCGCATTATGCCCCAGCGCCCCGACCTGAAAATCGTCATCACCTCAGCCACCATCGACCCCGAGCGCTTTGCCCGCCACTTCTCCCCCAGCTTCGTGCCCGGTATCGGCATTGTCGATGACAGCCTCAGTGCCGAAGAAAAAGAAATCGCCGAAGCCACCTTGCCCGACGATGCCCCGCCTATCATCGAGGTCTCCGGGCGTACCTACCCGGTTGAAATCCGCTACCGCCCCCTGAGCGAACCCCGCACCGGCGACGGCGGGGAGGACGAGGCGGACGCCGGTGACGGCCTTGAGGACGACGACCGCGACCCCATCGAGGGCGTGCTCGACGCTATCCGGGAACTAGCCGAAGAGCCCGCAGGCGACATCCTGATTTTCTTCTCCGGCGAGCGTGAAATCCGCGATGCAGCCGACGCGATTGAGGATATGGTGCGCTCTACCCGGCGCCTAGCCGATTACGAGGTGCTGCCCCTTTACGCCCGCCTGTCCATGGCTGAGCAGCACAAGGTCTTTAAGCCCGGCGGCCGCCCCCGCATCGTGCTGGCCACCAACGTGGCAGAAACCTCCCTGACCGTGCCGGGTATCAAGTACGTGATCGATACCGGCACCGCCCGTATCTCCCGCTATTCTGCCCGCACCAAGGTGCAGCGCCTACCCATCGAACGCATCTCCCAGGCCTCAGCCAACCAGCGCTCAGGCCGCTGTGGCCGTGTCTCAGACGGTATCGCCATCCGCCTCTACTCCGAAGAGGACTTTGCGGCCCGGGCCGAGTTCACCGACCCCGAGATTCTGCGCACCAACCTGGCGGCTGTCATTTTGCAGATGACAGCCATCGGTGTGGTCAAGTCCCCCGCAGACATCGAAAAGTTCCCCTTCGTGCAGCCGCCCGAAACCCGCGCCATCAACGACGGCGTCAACCTGCTACGTGAGCTTGGGGCGCTTGCTACCCCCGGTAGAGACGGTGCGGACGCCCGCACCCACGAATCGCGCGGAACAACAGGCGGTAGAGGGGGGCGGCGTCCGTCCTCACCGCTGACGGCTGCCGGACGGGCTATGGCGGCCCTGCCTGTTGACCCCCGCCTGGCCCGCATGATTGTTGAGGGCTCTAAACGCGGGGTTGCCAAGGAAATTATGGTGCTGGCTGCTGCCCTGACCATTCAGGACCCCCGCGAGCGCCCTGCCGAGCACCGGGGTGAGGCAGACTCCCTGCACGCCCGCTATAAGGATGAGAAGTCAGACTTCACCTCCTATCTTCTGCTGTGGCAGTACATCAATGAGAAGCAGGCAGAGCTGTCATCGAGTCAGTTCCGCAAGATGTGCCACAGGGAGTACCTGAACTTCCTGCGGATTCGGGAGTGGCAGGATCTCTTCGCCCAGCTGCGGGAAATTGGCCGGTCAGCCGGGATCACGGTAGAGGGCGGGCGTGAGATTGCCCCGGCTGCTAGTGAGACCGAGGTGCATAAGTCCCTGCTCTCTGGTCTGCTGTCGCATATCGGCATGCAAGATGAGCAGAACCGCCACGAGTACCGGGGGGCCCGCGGCACCCGTTTTGCAATTTTCCCCGGTTCTGCCCTCTTCAAGAAGAACCCGGTCTGGCTGGTTTCAGCCGAGCTGGTGGAGACATCCCGCCTCTGGGCGCGGGTGAATGCCCAGATTGAGCCCGAGTGGGTTGATGAGCTAGCTGGCCCCTTGCTCAAGCATTCCTACTCTGACCCGCACTGGTCGTCCCGTCAGGGCTCTGTGCTAGCCCACGAGAAGGTCACCCTCTTCGGTCTACCTGTCATCGCTGACCGCCGCATCCAGTACTGGCGGGTTGACCCGGTAGCTGCCCGCGAAATCTTTATTCAGTCTGCCCTGGTAGAGGGTGACTGGCAGACCCGTCACCGCTTCTTTGCCCGCAATCAGAAGGCTCTGGCTGAGGTTGAGGAGCTTGAAGCCCGCCTGCGCCGCCGCGACCTGCGCGTGGACGACGCTGTTCTCTTTGACTTCTACAACGCCCGCATACCCGAACACGTCGTCTCTGAACGCCACTTTGACCGCTGGTGGAAGGATGAGCGCCGGGTCAACGAGCACCTGCTCGATTTCACCCCCGAGAACCTGATTGACGAAGAGGCCGCCGATTACGACGAATCTCTCTTCCCCCGCACCTGGATAGCCCGCACCTCCGGCGGAGAACTTACCCTGGACCTGCGCTACGAGTACGCCCCCACCGTGCAGATTGGCGGGGTGCGCTCCTCCCAGACGCAGACGGACGGCATCGCGGTGCAGGTTCCGGTGCTCTTCTTAGGCCAGCTTGAACCGGCTCCTTTCCAGTGGCTGATTCCGGGTCTGCGGGAGGAACTGGTGACGGCCCTCATCAAGTCCCTGCCCAAGCAGATTCGCAAGAACTTTGTTCCGGCACCGGACGTTGCCCGTCAGGCCGTTGAGAAACTCAACGCCGACTACTCCCCCGCTACCGACTCGCTCACCGAGTCCCTGGCCCTGGTACTGCGCCGCCTGCGCGGGCACGTGGTAGACCCGGCCGAGTTTAATTGGGAGGCTGTGCCCGAGCACCTGCGCTTTACCTTCCAGGTACGCAACCACCAGAACAAGATTCTGGGTGAGGGTAAGGACCTGGTTGAACTCCAGGGAGTCCTACACGCTGAGATTCGCTCCGCCCTTGCAGCATCACTCGGGGCTAGCCCCGAGACCATGGGCAAGATGGCGGCTATCGCTGCGGGCAAGAAAAAGGATAAGGACGCCCGCGGCGGCTCTGCTCTTTCTGCTGCTCCCAGCGGCACTGGGAGCCGGGGTGCAGGTGTCAAGGTGGCACAGGCGTCCGCCCCGGTGGGCCCCGGCAGCAAGGCTGTGCGGGAGGTTTCAGGGCTGATCGACTGGCCGGAGCAGGATCTACCCCGCAAGGTCGAGCGCGTCATTGCTACCCAGACGGTGGCGGGCTACCCGGCCCTCGTCGATGAGGGGACGTCTGTTGCTGTGCGAATCTTCCCCACCGAAGCTGAAGCTACCCGGGCCCAGCGCGGGGGCGTCATCCGCCTGCTCAAGCTCAACACCCCCTCACCTGAGCGCTACGTTTCTGAGCACCTGAATAACCGGGAAAAACTGGTCTTCACCCAGAACCCCCACGGGTCAATTGACTCCTTGATTAGTGACTGTACGGTCGCGGCAATCGACCAGCTCACCCCAGCTACCCCGCCCTTTAGCCGGGAGGCCTACACCGCCCTGTATAACAGCGTGCGGGCTGAGCTCATTGACACGGTCTTTGTGATCACCAAGCTGGTAGCCGATATTCTCTCTGAGACGGCTAAGGTACAGAAGCTCATTAAGAAATCGACCTCGCTGGCGGTTATTCACGCCATGAGCGATATGAAGAGCCAGCTGGAGAACCTGGTTTACCCGGGCTTTGTGGCGTCCACCGGTGCGATGCAGCTGCACCATTTGCCCCGCTATCTCAAGGCGATATCCAAGCGTATTGAGAAGCTGGGGCCGAACGTCAACCGGGATAACCAGCTCATGCTGACCGTACAGGAACTTGAGGACGCCTACGATAAGGCTGTGCAGTCCCTGCCAGGTGGCGTGAGCCCAACTCCCGAGTTAGAGCAGGTGGGCTGGATGATTGAAGAGCTTCGCGTGAGCTTCTTCGCCCAGGAACTGGGCACGGCCTACACCGTCAGTGAAAAGCGGGTGGGTAAGGCCCTGCGCGAGGCCCTGGAGGCTATCAAGAACTCCTAGGCCCGCCCGTCCCTATCCTAGGTACCATCTAAATGAGAAAAACCCACAAACTAGGTGGGTTTTTCTCATTTAGATGGTCTTTTCCCTACGATCTAGCTGTTCTCGGGTGCGTGGGGGAAGAAAATATCCTCAATCCGGCAGCTGAAGACTTCAGCCAGCTGGAAGGCTAGGGGCAGGGAGGGGTCAAAGCGCCCTTTTTCAATTGAGATAACGGTCTGACGCGACACTCCGAGCACGTCGGCGAGCTGCTGCTGAGAGTAGCCCCGTTCAGCGCGCAGTTCTTTGAGCTGGTTCTGCACAGGCTATGCACCCTTACGCTTGTAGACCTGGTAGCTCACCAGGAAGACCAATATGGCCAGCACGGTGACGGACGTCAGCAGAAGAGACGGCGATACCTGCCAGTCAAAGATAGCGAAAGCCCCGGCTCCCAGCCCCATCGCTGCAATCATGAGGTGAAAGGTAGTTTCTGCTGCCTTTCCGTACCAGTAGTTTTCGACGCTGGCTTCTGGGTTGTGAGTAGCTCCTTTGATGGTGTTTCGATCAACCAAAACGGCCCAGAAGGTGGCGGCTAGCGCCGGAATAAAAGCCAACGAGGCAACCGGCACCCACCACCAGGTGACCTGCTCAGAACGAAGCGTGATAATACCCCAGGCCAGAAGTTGAGCCAGTAATGCTCCACCCAGAATGCTGACGAGCAGCAGCGTTGTCTGGCTGCCGCCAAAACGAGAACGACCCCAGGTACTTTGAGGCTTATGAGTGGTCATGTCAACTCCTTATGTAAAGGCTGCTTTACAGATGATGTGAAATAAACTTTATATCTAGGTTTCTAGGCATGTCAAGCACACTTTACTTATATTTTGAACGACAAACCGCACACCACAGACACTCAGCCACTACACCAGAAAAGACCATCTACATCAGAAAAACCCACCTCGTTGGTGGGTTTTTCTGATGTAGATGGTACCTACCCGACGGGGCTAGGAAGCGACCGAGTCGCCGTAGCCCAATTCGGTCAGGGCTGCCCGCAGCTTTTCAGCAGCCTCATCCATAGCAGCGGCATCGGGGTTACGGTTAGCCTGCTCGAAGGTGAACTCGCTCTGGTCAACAGCGGGCCAGACATGAAGATGGGTATGGGGCACATCAAAACCGGCAATAATCATGCCCACGCGGGTGGGCTCAAAAGCCTTCATCAGACCCTTCGACACCTTTTGGGCAACGGCAAAGAGGTGGGCAGAAAGTTCCTCGGGCAGGTCAACCCAGTGGTCAATTTCAGCCTTGGGAACGATCAAGGTATGGCCGTACTGGAAGGGCTCGATGGTCAAGAAGGCAACTGCCTGCTCGTCCTCCCAGATAAAACGGCCAGGAAGTTCGCGGTTAATAATCTTGGTAAAAACAGTGCTCATGGGGCTTACTCCTCAATCTCTACAGAATCACCGGGGGCCAGATACTCAAAAGCGGTGCCATACTTCTTACCAAAGTTGGTCGCATGGCCAACGATCATATTCCGGCCGCTATCAGCCAGCAGGGAATCGTGAATCTGGAAGGCCCGTGGGGCGCGAACAGCGATGATGAAGTCGATGACCTCCTGGATCTTATTCCAGGGGGCATGAATGGGCACTAGCAGGGTTTTCACCTCAATGCCGTGGGGCACCACAAAAGAATCACCGGGGTGGAAGAGGTTATCGTCAATCAGGTAGCCCACATTATCGATGACCGGTAGCAGGGGGTGGATGACAGCGTGGTTACCACCGAAGGTCTTAATGGAGAAGGACGAGAGAGCCAGCTCCCCGTCCGCCTCAACAGTTTTAGCAAGAGCCTCAGGCAGGGCATCTAGCACGGCATCAATCACAGCAGCCGGGGCATGAATCGTCACATCCGGGTGCTCTCGTAAGAAGGCGATGACCTTACCTTCATCGAAGTGATCGGGGTGCACGTGGGTCACCAGAATATGGTTGGCTCCATTCAGTGCCTGCTCGACCTCAGAGAAGTTTCCGGGGTCGAGCACCAGCACTGCATCGTCCTTTTCAAGCCTGATGCAGGAGTGGGTGTATTTTGTAAGTTTCATACCTACCACCCTAGTAGCTCCCACCACAGTCCGACTAGTTGCTACTTACGGTTTCTTCGAGAGTGTCGAGCACTTCGTTGGCGGCGGTCATACCTGCATTGAGGTAGAACATTTCATCATCGACCTGGTAAGCGGAGTTAGAGGCTACAGCACCCAGGCTTGACCAGAGCGCAGCGTCAGTTAGCCCCGCAGCATCCCCGCTCTGTGCCCCATAGAAGAGGTAGTCGCCGTCTGCCAGGTCAAGCTGTTCAGCTGAGATATCTTGTGAGGTGTCTGCAAAGGTCTGGGAATCAGGGCGGGCTAGTCCTGCGTCCGCCGCAATGGAACCGATGAAGCTTGAGACGCCCCAGATGCGGGTGCGGTCTGAGGTGTAGCGCAGGACTGCCCTCATCGGCGCACCCGTCCTCCTGGTACTCGTTTTGCGCCGCGCGCGCCCCCGCTCCTGCCCGAGAGCGCACCGCCTCAGCCAGCACTCGCAGCAGAGCGGCAATGTGGGCAGCAAGCAAAGAGGGGCTCAATCATGAGACCGCGTGTGAAAGAGCCGCGGGCGACCCTGGCTACTACTTGTGTGCTGGTTCTAATGTGCGCTGTCACCTGGTTGTCGTTGACCACCGGCACCTATTCCCTGTCGCTCCCCCAGATAATTGCAACAGTAGCGGGTCGCGGCAGTGAGCTCGATGCCCATATACTGCTCAATCAGCGTCTCCCCAGGTTGGTTGCTGCGCTGGTGCTCGGTGCTTCCTTGGGACTGGCCGGTATGATCTTTCAATCTGTGTCTCGTAACCCCCTGGGTAGCCCCGATATTATCGGTTTCACTACGGGTTCAGCGACCGGTGCTCTCACCATCATGCTGGTGGTTCCAGCAGCAGCTTCTGGTTCTCCCGGTATCGGAGTTGCTACGGGAGCTCTTATCGGCGGTTTTCTCACAGCGATTGTTGCCCTTGTGTTAGCGCGTCTGGGGAGCCGAAATTTAGCCCACCAGCTCATTCTGGTGGGTATCGCGCTCGGTGCCTTGCTGGCCTCAGTCAACGACTATCTGCTCACCCGAGCTGATCTCGAAGCCGCTGAGGTGGATCGTACCTGGCAGTACGGCTCTCTCAACGCTCTGACCTGGTCACAGACCGCTCCTATCGCTGCCTCACTCATTTCCCTGCTGGTACCTGCCCTACTAGCTGCCCGCAGCGTCCGCATACTAGAGTTGGGCGATGATCTAGCAGCCGGGCTGGGTCTGCCGGTGACTCGAACCAGCTATCTGCTTTTGGGGTTAGCTGTGCTCCTCACGGCCGGAGCTATTGCCTTGGGCGGCCCAATTGGCTTTATCGCGCTGATCGCCCCGCAGATTGCCCGGCGGCTCTGAGCAACGCCCGGTGCCGCCCTGTGGCAGTCGCCTCTGCTGGGGGCTGGCTTACTTGCCTGGGCTGATTATGGTGCGGGGCATCTCTTTTCCCCGGTTCAGCTGCCGGTGGGTCTGGTGACGGGGGCGCTGGGTGGTGCCTACCTGCTCTGGCTGTTAGCCCGACCCACAGGTAAGTAGCGTAGGGGTTTCGCCCGGCGCGAGGGCCGGGGCTGCCTTGGAGAACCTGGTGTACAGTAGGGCACAGAAAGAAAGCACGACCAAGAGGGACATGACCCGTGAACACCAAGCCAGCGTCATCAGGCAGCAAGCCCACCGAGATTCGCAATACCAAGCAGCGCCGGGCAGTCACCGCAACCCTCGAAACCCTCGAAGACTTTATTTCGGCTCAAGATTTGCACCAGCTCATGCTCTCGCGCGGCGATAAGGTGTCACTTGCCACTACCTACCGCCTGCTCCAGTCAATGGTGGGTACCGGGGAGGTTGAGGCCCTTAAAACCGAAGACGGCGAAGCAATTTACCGCCGCTGCGATTCTGAGCATCACCACCATCACCTGCTCTGCCGCATCTGTGGGGCTGCCCGGGAGTTCGAGATCCCCGAGCTCGAAGAGCTAGCTCTGGCAATTGCCGCGAAAAACGGCTACATAGAGGTCAAGCACGTCATTGAGATAACCGGCATCTGCTCTAACTGTTCAGCTCACTAGCTGGCCTAGGCTGGGCAGCGGCTTCAGGGGTGCGGACGCGCCCCGAGGCTGAGTAGCGCTGGCGGACGGCCCGTGCCAGGCGGCAGGCCACGAAAATAATGAAGGATAGGGTGGTCACGTAGGGGCTAATAGGCAGGGAACCGGCCAGGGCCAATAGGATACCGCCTACCATAGCTATCTCAGCAAAGAGTATAGAAAGCAGCAAAGCTCGTAAGGGTGACGCTGTAATTTGAAGGGCTGCTGCTGCCGGGGTAATGAGCAGGGCCAGCACCAGCAGGGAGCCGACGACCTGCACCGATAGGGCCGTGGCGATACCCAGCACCACCATGAAAGCAATCGATAGGGCCTTGAGGGGAACCCCCTTTGCCGAAGCTACTATCGGGTCGAGTGAGGCAAACATGAGCGGGCGCCACATCACCGCCAGGGCCGCGATAATGACACCCCCGCCTATGATCATTGTGGTCAGCTGAGTAGAATCTACCGACACAATCTGACCCGTCAGAAGCGAGAACTTATTGGCTGCCCGTCCTGAATAGAGGGAGAGAAAGAGAATACCTAGCCCCAGGCCAAAAGGCATGAGGGCACCGATAATAGAGTCATTCTCGTGGGCGCGGGCCCCCATCAGGGCAATCAGCAGAGCTGAAAAGATGGAGCCGACGAGCGAACCGGTCACCACGTTATAGCCCAGTAGCAAAAAGAGGGCAGCACCGGCGAAAGACATCTCCGCAATGGCATGCACAGCAAAGGCATGTCGGCGCAGCATGACGAAGAGACCGACGAAACCACCTATGACGCCCAGGATAGCTCCGGCGATGATGGACTGGCTCAATAGCGCTACCAGCTCGCCATAGCGGTCAAAAACAAAAACCCTACTCAAAAAATCCGTAAAAGTCATCAGTTGGTTGCCCCCTTCACGGGTACACGTAGCTGGGGGTGGTCGGTTTCTAACGCGCAGTGGTGTTCACCGTGTTCTCCGCCCACCACCACGTACCGCCCATTCGTCTGGATCACGGAGACAGGTGTCTGATAGAGATCTGTCAGCACCTCACTGCGCATGACCTGCTCCACAGAACCCACGGTGAAGCGTCCGCCCGCCAGGTAGAGCAGGCGGTCTACATGGTCAATAATGGGGTTAATCTCGTGGGTTACGAAGACCACGGTGGCGCCGTGCTCTCGGTTATAGCGGTGAATCAGGTCGGACACCGCATACTGGTGGTTAAGATCCAGAGACAACAGGGCCTCGTCAGCCAGAATAATCTTGGGGTCGTTGGCCAAGGCCTGGGCTATGCGCAGACGCTGCTGCTCGCCACCGGAGAGCAGGCCAACCGGTACATTGGCATAGTCGCTAGCGCCCACAGCCTCCAGCAGGGAATCAACCTTCTCCCGGTAGGCGCGGTTTTTAAGGCGGAAGCCCCAGCGGTGGCCGTCCACCCCCAGGCCCACAAAGTCGCGGGCCCGCAGGGGCATCTCTGTTCCGATAGCTTTTTGCTGGGGAATGTAGCCAACACCCGGGTTTCCTAGGCGGGCGGGAGCACCGAGCACCGAAATTTTACCGGCGCTCAGCTGGGTCAGCCCCAAAATCACTTTAATGAAGGTTGACTTGCCCGAGCCGTTAGGGCCCAGGACGGCGAAGTACTCGCCCTGGCCGATGGTCAGGTTGAGATCCTGCCAGAGGGCGCGATGCCCAAAGGAAAGCCCGCCCCCGCTTATCTCAAGGGCGGGGGCGAGCTGGGTAGAAGAGTGAGCCATAGGCTTTATGCTACTGCCTTTTCTAGGGTGTCGATATTCTGGGTCATCCAGGCCAGGTAGCCGGTATTCTCGGGCAGAGTCTCGGTGAAGGAGACGCTGGCAACTCCGGCTTCCTGGGCGAAGGTGTAAATTTCAGTGGTCTGTGCTGTCTGGGTCTGCTCGTTGAAGGCGAGCAGGTCGATGCTGCCGCCGGTGAGGGCGTCCTTAGCTTCCTGCATAGTCAGCGGCGCAATGTCGCTTTCGCTGTCTACTGCTGCGGTGAGATCCTCGGGGGTGGAGTCGGTGAAGCCGGCTTCCTCTAGCAGGTAGCCCGATACAGGCTCGGTTGCCAGGTAGGTGCGCTCTTCGGTGTCAAGGGCGGTAAGACGTTCCAGGAGCTGATCAGCGTCAGTTGAGAAGGAGGCCGCTGCGCTGGTGTAGGCATCGGCGTTCTCGGGGTCGAGTTCAGCTAGCTCAGTTGCTACCTGGTCGGCTACCTTCTTCATGGTATCCAGGTCGTACCAAACATGTTCGTTGTAGGAGTGAACATGCTCTGAATGGTCCTCTTCGGTTGAGCTGTGTTCTTCTGCCATATGGGCCAGGTCGTCGGCGCTAAAAAGGCCGGAAATTTCAACGGCGTTGACCACGATCTGGTTGGGGTTGTCGGTGCCAGCCATCTCGGTCAGGAAGGTATCGTAGCCGCCTCCGTTCACCACAACCATATCTGCGTCTTTAACGGTCAGACGGTCCTGGCTAGTGGCTTCGTAGGAGTGGGGATCAACCGCCGTGGAGGCAATGAGCGGAGTGACCTCAACCTTATCGCCACCTACAGCTGCCACCACATCGGCATAGACATCGGTGGTGGTCACTACCTGTAGGGTACCGCCCTCTGCGGTAGAGGAGCTAGTGCTTTCGCCCGCTCCACAGGCAGTCAGGGCGAGCGCCGATACGGCAAGCAGTGAGATGGAGGGGAGAATCTTTCGCATGACGCTGTCCTTTGGTCAGGGTGATTTTTCTACTTCTGCCAGCCTACTCCTATCTGCGAATGGTTCGCAAATAAAGGGCGAGTACACCGCATCACACAGGAGGAAAGACACAAGGACGCCCGCCCCCTCCCCTGCCTCGGGGCAGGGGCAAAGGCACGGGCGTCCTCACGCAAGCTAGACAGCCTCGCTACCACTGCGAGAGGCAGCCTCTTGGCGACGGCGAACATGTTCCTGGGTGGTGTCCTTAATTTCACCGACCAGCTCTTCAAGGATGTCTTCCAAGAAGAGCACACCCACGCTTTGACCTCGAGTATCGACCACGTGTGAAACGTGGGCCCGATTGCGCTGCATGGTGGCTAGAGCATCGTCAATTTCGGTTTCGGGCTTGACGATGGACATCTGGCGGAGCTTCGACCAGGCGATGGGCTGGTCCATACGATCGGCTTCGTACACCAGGGCGTCCTTGATGTGTAGGTAGCCCATATAGGTGCCGTCCTGCTCGTCCTTCATCACGAAGCGGGAATAGCCGGTATGGGCTACGGCCTTCTCCAGCTCTGCAGGGGTGCAGGGGAAGGTCAGGGTCACGAGCTTATCGCCAGGAACCATAATGTCTGCAACTGTCTTGGAACTAAATTCCAGTGCGCCGGAGAGAACGCCGGAACCATCGTCGACGGTGCCCTCTGCGGTGGACTGAGCCACGATACTTTGCAGTTCATCGAGGGTGAAGGTTGAGGAAACCTCAGCCTTGGGCTCAACCTTCATCAGGCGCAGGGCATGGTCGGCAATCCAGTTGAGCAGGCCTACCAGGGGCTTGAGGATGCGAGAGAGGGTTACCAGGGAAGGGGCAATCCAGAGGGCAACGCCCGAAGCAGCCAGCGACACAGCAGCGTTCTTGGGCACCATCTCACCGAAGATAACGTGAAGGTAGGTCACCAGAACCAAGGCGAAGACAAAGGCCAGAATACTCGCTACCTCATAGGGAATACCCACTGATTCTAGGGGGCCTGCAACCAGGTGGTGGATAGCGGGCTCGGAGACATTGAGAATCAACAGCGAACAGACCGTAATACCCAGCTGGCAGGTTGCCAGCATGAGTGAGACGTTCTCGAGGGCGTAGAGGGTGGTGACAGCACGCTTGTTGCCGGCCTCGGCCAAGGGCTCGACCTGGGACCGGCGGGTCGACATAATGGCGAACTCGGCACCCACGAAGTAGGCGTTACCAGCAAGGAGTACAAAAAGCAGAGCGATTGCTACCCAGTCGTTCATCGGCGAGCCTCCTTTCCTGCGGTAAACGAGCCAGCGGTGGTCGCATCAGCTCCTTCAAGAGGGTGGACCTCGGGAATGTAGCGGATGCGGTCTACTCGTCGCTGTTCCATTTTTTCAACGCGTAGGCGGCCGCCCTCAACGGGTACCAGGTCGCCGGTTTCCGGCACACGGCCCAGGTGGTCCATCATGAAACCACCCATCGTCTCATAGGCCGGGTCTTCATCCACATCTAAAGTGCCGATGTAGTCCTTGACTTCATCGGGGCGCAGCAGGCCGGAGAAGATGTAGTCTCCATTACCCACCCGCAGGGGGCGTTCGTCGAAGGAGTTGGTGTCGTGTTCATCGGAGACCTCGCCGACGATTTCTTCAACCAGGTCCTCAAGGGTGGTGATACCGGCCGTACCACCATACTCATCGAGTACCACTGCCAGCTGCAGGGCACCCTCGCGGAGCTGCATGAGTAGGGAGTCAAGGTGCACAGTTTCTGGTACTTGAAGCACGTCTTCCATCAGCGCACCGGCCTCCAGCACATCGCGTTTATCAAGCGGCAGACCCACGGCTTTCTTGACGTGGATAACGCCAACAATGTTGTCCTGGTCCTCGCGATAGAGGGGGAAACGGGAGTGACCGGTAGTGCGAGCCAGCTCGATTACGTCACTCACGGGGGCAGTGTCTTCGAGCATGATGACCTTGCGGCGGGGGGTCATCACATCGGCTGCGGTTAGCTCAGCGAAGGAGAGGGTCTTATCAACAAAGCGAGCAGTATCGGAGTCCAGGGTACCCAGGTCGGCTGAGCGACGCACCATGGAGGAGAGTTCCTCGGGTGAGCGGGCAGCAGACAGTTCTTCCTTAGCTTCCATACCAAAGCGGTGCAGAATCCAGTTGGCAGAGCCGTTGGCGGTACGCACAATCGGCCCCATGACCTTGGTAAAGAGCAACTGACCAGGAGCCAGGACGCGGGCCACCCGGTAGGGTTCGGCAATTGCCAGGTTTTTGGGAACCAGCTCACCGATAATCATGGAGAGCAGGGTGGCTATACCCATGGAGAAAATAAGGGTAAGGGCGGAGGCAAGTGAGGGAGCCAGCCCCCAGGAGGCGATAGTGTCGCCAGCCAGCGCATTGATGCCGCTATCGAGGGTGTAGCCTGTCAGCAGGGTGGTGATAGTGATACCCAGCTGACAGCTGGAGAGCTGGGTTGAGAGGGACTTGAGGCAGGCAAGCACTCGCTCACCTGCGGCGTCCCCTCGGTCAATTTCTTGCTGGACCTTGGACTGGTCAAGAGCCACCAGCGAAAATTCTACGGCTACAAAGAAGCCGGTGCCCAGGATGAGAATAAAGCCTATGAGGAGCAGGAGCCATTCCATGGTTTAGGCGCTCACCGCCTCTTGGGCTAGGTGCGTCTGTTCTAGGATGCGGACGCCCGTGGTCTGGTATAGGGGTTCTATGCGCCTAGGCGCTCGTGAGGGCTGCGAGCTTGCGCAGCAACTAGAAGGGTCTTCCATAGTGGTCAATTCTAGCGAATATCTAGCGGTTTACTCAGTGGGCCCCCTTTCACCACCTGCGAAACGTGAGCCCATTTATACCGGACAGCACGTACGTGAGATGTCATAGAAAGTAGTGCGTTGGACGAACCCCTAAAACACTTCTAAACTAGACAAAGATATGCGGTACATCACGCGCCCAACGTAGTGTGCGATGCCCGCCCACCTCGTGCCAAAAGCGGTTTTGGCACTCAGCAATCACAAGAGATGGAAGAGGCGTAAGAGAAGTGCCAAACCGGCCAGAACATACAGTGCCCGAAGAGTTCGCGGGTAACGAGTGGCTCGTCGAAGAGCTCTTTGAACAGTACGAGCAGGACCGCAATTCAGTTGACGAGACATGGTGGCCTCTATTTGACCAGTGGGCAGGCACAACCGGGAGCGCAACTAGCACCCAGCAGGCAAAGGAGCCTGCTGCGGCGTCCGCCCCGACCAGTGAAGCCCCCTCCAAGGCTCCAGTTCCCTCTACCACCAAGACCCCTGCCCCAGAAGCTGACCCCAAGTCCGCTCCGAAGGCAGCACCCAAGGCAAGCAACCCCTCAGCGACCAAGCCCATCAGCCCGAAGGAAGAACCCGTGAGCGACGCTCTCCAAGAAGACCAGATTGTCACCCTCCGCGGCCCCGCCAAGGCGGTTGCCAGCAACATGGATGAGTCGCTGAGCGTACCCACTGCAACCACCGTCCGCGCCATTCCCGCCAAGTTGCTGATCGATAACCGTACCGAAATCAACAGCTACCTGGCACGTACCCGAGGCGGCAAGGTCTCCTTCACCCACATCATCGGCTACGCCATTATCCGTGCCCTTGCTGCTTTCCCCTCCATGAACGTCAGCTACGGTGAGGACGCCAAGGGCAAGCCCGCTGCCATCCAGCACGCCCACGTCAACTTCGGCCTGGCCATTGACCTACCCCGCCCCGACGGTTCTCGCAACCTGGTTGTGCCCAACATCAAGAGCGCAGAGAAGCTTTCCTTCTCAGAGTTCTGGGAAGCCTACAACGACATCGTCAAGCGCGGCCGCGATGGCAAGCTCGGCGTTGAGGACTTCGCTGGCACCACTGTCTCCCTGACCAACCCCGGCGGTATTGGCACCGTCCACTCCGTCCCCCGTCTCTCTAAGGGCCAGGCGGCCATTATCGGTGCCGGCGCCCTTGACTACCCCGCCGAATACCGTGGCACCTCAGAAAAGGTCATCGCCCGCAACGGCGTCTCCAAGATTCTGACCCTGACCTCAACCTACGATCACCGAGTTATCCAGGGCGCAGGCTCCGGCGAGTTCCTCAAGATTGTGGAGCACTACCTGCTCGGTGGCGATGGCTTCTACGACCGGATCTTCGAAGACCTGCGCATCCCCTTCGAGCCCGTCCGCTGGGCCCGCGACAACCAGGTCAACCCCGAAGCCGAAGTTTCCAAGGTTGCCCGCATCCAGCAGCTCATTCATGCCTTCCGTGTACGTGGCCACCTGGTAGCCCAGACCAACCCCATCGGCTACCAGATGCTCTCCCACCCCGATCTTCGCCTGGAAAACTACGGCTTGACCCTCTGGGACCTTGACCGTTACTGGCCCACCGGCGGCTTTGGCGAAAAAGAATCCCTGCCCCTGCGCACCATTCTTGAGCTCTTGCGCGAGGCCTACACCCGCACCCTGGGTGTCGAGTACATGCACATCGAGAACCCCGAAGAGCGTCAATGGTTCCAGGATCGTTTGGAGCACGGCTACACCAAGCCCTCCCGTGACGAGCAGTTCCGTGTGCTGGGCACCCTGAACGCTGCGGAGGCTTTCGAAACCTTCCTGCAGACCAAGTACCTGGGCCAGAAGCGCTTCTCACTGGAGGGCGGCGAATCCCTGATTCCCCTGCTTGACTCGGTCATTTCTGAAGCAGCAGACGCTGGCCTGAACGGGGTCGGTATCGGCATGGCTCACCGCGGTCGCCTCAACGTGCTGACCAATATTGCAGGTAAGTCCTACGCCCAGATCTTCCGTGAGTTTGAGGGCCAGATGGACCCCCGCCTGACCGGTGGCTCCGGCGACGTTAAGTACCATCTGGGCACTGAGGGAGTCTTTACCTCCCACAACGGTAACCAGACCCAGGTCTACCTGGCCGCTAACCCCTCCCATCTGGAAGCCGTCAATACCGTGCTTGAGGGTATCGTCCGCGCTAAGCAGGACACCCTGGCTGAACAGGGCATCGGCAACTACCCCGTACTGCCGATCCTGGTGCACGGTGACGCGGCCTTCGCCGGTCAGGGCATCGTGCTGGAAACCCTGCAGATGTCCAAGCTGGAGGGTTACACCACCGGCGGCACCGTGCACATCGTGGTCAACAACCAGGTGGGCTTCACCACCACCCCGCGTGATGGCCGCACCGCCACCTACTCCACCGATATCGCCCGTATGATTCAGGCGCCCGTCCTGCACGTGAATGCGGACGACCCCGAGGCCGTTGTTCGCGCAGGCTCCATCGCCTTCGCCTACCGTCAGGCTTTCAACAAGGACGTCGTCATCGACCTGGTCTGCTACCGCCGCCGCGGCCACAACGAGGCCGATGACCCCTCGATGACCCAGCCCAAGATGTACCAGCAGATTGAGGAGCTACCCTCAACCCGCAAGATTTACACCGAAGCCCTGGTGGGTCGCGGCGACATCTCCCAGGACGAGGCCGAGCGCGCGCTCAAGGACTACCAGTCCCGGCTGGAGCAGATTTTCACTGAGACTCACGAGGCCCAGTCGTCGTCCGCTCCCCTGGTCACCGCAGACGCCGCCGCTGTCTCAAACATCGAGCGCCCCGCAGCCCAGCAGAATGAGGACTCAGTGCACGTTGCCGGTGAGACCGCCATCTCGGCTGAGACCCTGGCCCAGATTGGTCAGGCTTTCGGCAATATTCCTGAGGGCTTTACCGTGCACAAGAAGCTCAAGAAGCTCCTGGAGCAGCGCGTGAAGATGTCCACCGAAGGTGACATCAACTGGGGCTTTGGCGAGCTCGCAGCCTTTGCTTCCCTGCTGCTAGAGGGTCGTGACGTACGCCTGACCGGTCAGGACGTCCAGCGCGGCACCTTCGTCCAGCGTCACTCTGTACTGCACGATTCGCTGACCGACGAAGAGTGGAACCCCCTGGCCAGCCTTTCCGAAAACCAGGGTAGGTACTCCATCTACAACTCCCTGCTCTCTGAGTACGGTGTGATGGGCTTCGAGTACGGTTACTCTGTTGAGCGCCCCGATTCCCTGGTTCTCTGGGAAGCCCAGTTCGGTGACTTCGCCAACGGTGCTCAGACCATTGTGGATGAGTTCATCTCGTCGGCAGAGCAGAAGTGGGCTCAGCGTTCCTCTCTGGTCTTGCTACTGCCCCACGGTTTTGAGGGCCAGGGCCCCGACCACTCATCGGCCCGCATGGAGCGCTACCTGCAGCTGTGCGCCGAAAACAACATGACCGTTGCTGTTCCTTCGACCCCGGCTAACCACTTCCACCTGCTGCGCCGCCAGGCCCACTCCCGCCCACACAAGCCCCTGATTGTCATCACCCCCAAGCAGCTACTCCGTCTCAAGGCCGCTGCCTCATCGGTTGAGGACTTCACCAGCGGCAGCTTCAAGCCCATCATCGAGGATCAGGGTAACCTGAACCCGGCAGACGTTACCCGACTGGTCTTCGTCTCCGGCCGCCTCTACTACGACCTGGAAGCAGAGCGTGCCAAGCGCGGGGACAAGACCACCGCTATTGTGCGCGTCGAGCAGCTCTACCCCCTGCCCTCTGCTGAGATTAAGGAACAGATTGCGGCCTACCCCAATGCGGAACTCATCTGGGCCCAGGACGAACCGGCTAACCAGGGCCAGTGGCCCTTCATGGCGGTCAATCTGCTGCCCCAGATTGACTACCGCATGAAGCTGATTTCCCGTCCGGCAGCAGCTTCTCCTGCAGCCGGTACCGGTAAGCGCCACCAGCGCGAGCTCGACAACCTCATCTCTGAGGTCTTCGACCGCTAAAGCAGTTCATCGCCTATCAAATGACCAGGCTAGCAGTGCCCGAATCTTGCCCGTCAAGATTCGGGCACTACCCGTTTGCGGTGCGCCCACCGTGCACTGGCAGGCTCCAGGGTTTAGACTGGTACAGAACGAAAGAGACCAACGTTGCCGGGCAAGAGCGCCTGCAACCTTGTAGAAAGAAACACGTGGATCAGCGAAAAATTCGACTTGTAGCCGTTGGCGATGATCTGCTCGCAGGCGTCGGGGACCCCCGCACCCTCGGGTGGTTCGGGCGCGTCATGGCACGCACTCCCCAGACCTCTGCCTCCATCTCGGCCTATAACCTAGCAGCTCCCGGAGAAGGCAGCGAACAGCTCAATGCCCGCTGGTTTGAAGAAGCCAGCCGCCGCTTTGCCCAGGGCCACGAAAACCGCCTGGTCATCGCGCCCTCTACCTTCGACATCGACCTAGGCCTTACCAGCGCCCGTTCCCGCCTGAATCTGGCAAACATGGTCGATATGGCCTCCCAGAACAACGTGAAGGTTCTGGTTGTAGGCCCTCCCCCCACTCTCGATGCTGAACGCAACCGCAAGATTGCTGACCTCTCAGCAGCTTACGCCGACGTGGTAACCCGTCGTAACCATGTCTACGTTGATACCTTCAACCCCCTGCTGCACCACGAGCAGTGGCGCAACGATCTGGCTGCGAATGATGGCCGTCCTGGCCAGTCTGGCTACGGCCTGATTGCTTGGCTGGTACTGCACCGTGGCTGGTACAACTGGCTCCAGATTTCAGAGCCCGTTTAAGGGAAGCTGTGGCAGGCGTCCGCCCCTGTGACCAACCCCGGGGTGTGCAAAGCTCGCCAAGGTATGCGAAAATAGTGAGAAGTGCCTATTCTAAGGTGCTATCGACCATTTGTGCTCCGTTATCCTGACGGGCACTCCACCTTGATCAAGGAGGCTCTCATGAGCAAGCGCGGTCGCAAGCGTAAGGATCGCCGTAAGGGTGGCGCTAACCACGGTAAGCGCCCCAACTCATAAGGCAATCACAAGGGCCCCTGCTCGCTGTAGCGAGTAGGGGCCCTTTGCTATGGCCTAGCTGGCAGCTGGGTGCCCTTCTTCGGTGTGTATCTCATCAATGCAGGCTCGAATTCGGCTTTTAAGGTCGACCGGGGCGGTTTCCTTGCAGGTGCGACGCACGGCCTGGCGGATGATGCACTCAAGGTCGTACTCCTTGGCACAGGTTTCACACTCGGCCAGGTGGGCTTGGAGTTCTTCAAGGTCCTGGCAGCTGAGCGGGTCGTCAAGGTAGGTGTAAATCTTTGCCAGGCGTTCTTCGCAGGGGGTTGCAGTTTGCGAGGTGCTTGTGGTTGTCATGGACGGCTCCTTTCTTAGGCGCTGGCAGTTTTGCTGGTACCGGCTTTACCGGTGGTGCTGGTCTTGATACCGCGGTCAGCGGCGTAGTCGGTGAGCTTATCGCGCAAGAGTTTACGACCCCGGTGGAGGCGGGACATGACCGTACCGATGGGGGTGTCCATGATTTCGGAGATTTCCTTATACGAGAAGCCTTCAACGTCTGAGTAGTAGACGGCCATGCGGAAGTCTTCGGGGATGGACTGGAGGGCTTCTTTAATATCGCTGTCTGGCAGGTGGGCGAGGGCTTCGTTTTCAGCCGAGGGTAGGCCCTTGGAGTCGTGAGCTCCTGCCCGGGCTAGCTGCCAGTCTTCGACGGTGTCGGTATTGGCCTGGTAGGGCTCTCGCTGACGTTTGCGGTAGACGTTGATGTAGGTGTTGGTGAGGATGCGGTAGAGCCAGGCTTTGAGGTTGGTGCCTGGCTTGTACTGGTGGAAGGCGGAGAAAGCTTTCATGTAGGCCTCTTGAACCAGGTCTTCAGCGTCCTGCGGGTTGCGGGCCATGCGCAGGGCAGCGGCGTAGAGCTGGTCGACGTACATGAGGGCTTCCCGCTCGAAGCGGGCTTTACGTTCGGCGTCGGTTTCCTGAGAGCGCAGGTCTGGTTCGGTGCCTTCAGGAGTAAGGACGTCTGTGGTCGGCGCAGGGTCGGTGCTGGGGGCCGGGTGCGTGGTTGTCATTTCCCTCCAGGTGTGCGGTGGTCTTTTGTCTTACTGTACCTGCCCTGGGGGCACAGCTGGGCGCCGAGTACGCCAGGTATAACGACAGCCAGCGGCGTCTATTCCCTTGGAGCTAAAGTTTTTTGTGCCGGTGGTGCTGCAAAGTGGCTGAACCCACCGGTCTATATGTATGCTTAGTAGTGTTAGGTATCTGTGATACGCCATAATGGGGCCACACACCCCGTGAAGGAGGAACTCATGTCGTTGGTTCGCCGTTTTGCCCGCCCCCTGCTGGCTTCAAGCTTCATCATCTCGGGTGTTGACCGTCTACGTGACCCCGAATCATCCAAGCACCTGGCTAAGGTCGTCAACCTGGCTGCAACCTCTACCCCTCAGCTTGCTGTCCTGCGTGGCCAGGAGAAGCTGGTCGGCCAGGCTCTGGCTGGCTCCCAGGTAGCCGCCGGTGCCCTCTTCGCTCTGGGCAAGCTGCCTCGCCTTTCGTCCACCGTCCTGCTGGCCACCGGAGCCATCAATTCCTACGTTGAATACCGCGCGGCTGAGGCTGAGACCAAGGAGCAGAAGACCGCCCGCCGTAACGCCGCTGTGGTCAACGGTTCCCTGCTGGGTGCGATCGCTATTGCAGCGGTTGACACCGACGGTAACCCTTCGCTGGCCTGGCGAGCTTCAAAGCTGAGTGACCAGGTTGCGAAGAAGTCTCACCAGCTGGCATCTGATGTTCAGGATGCCGCCTCTGATGCCCAGAAGAAGGTTGAAGACCTCTTCGCCTAAAGCGGTTCTTGCAGGGCCCAAGGCCCCGTGAACTTTGATAAACCCCGTGCCATCTCGGTGCGGGGTTTTCCCCTTTGCCGCCTTCGCCACCTAAAATAGGGTGGAAGGACGCCCTCAATCTAGTAACAAGGTAGGTTCTATTCGTGGTTGATGCGACTCAGCAGCCCCAAGTTGCCGACGGAGACTGGCTAGCGCCAACCGTCACGGTGCCCGAAGGTGTTCATGCCCGGGTGGAAATTCCCGGTTCAAAGTCGCTGACTAACCGCTACCTACTCCTAGCTGCCCTAGCCGATTCACCCTCGGTGATTCATGCGCCCCTGCATTCGCGGGATTCGAAGCTGATGATAGCTGCCCTGACCTCTCTGGGTGCCCAGTTCGAAGAGATCGAAACCGGTAGCGTCTTTGGCCCCGATCTGCGGGTCATCCCCCTTGATTTTTCTCACCGCGCCCCCCGTGAGGCCTCCATCGATGTTGGCCTGGCGGGTACCGTCATGCGTTTTGTTCCCCCGGTAGCTGCCCTGCTACCCGGCACTTTCCATTTCGATGGCGATGAGCATGCCCGGGTGCGCCCCATGCTACCGGTGATTGAGGCCCTGCGGGGGTTGGGAGTTGAGGTTGAGGACGCCGGTACCGGCTCCCTGCCCTTCACCGTGGAATCTTCCGGTTCGGTGCAGGTAGCTGAGCTGACCATTGATGCTTCGGGTTCTTCCCAATTTGTTTCTGCTCTTTTGCTGGCAGCCTGCCGCTTTGAGCGGGGCCTAGTGTTGCGGCATGTGGGTGACCCGGTGCCCTCGGTGCCCCATATCGAGATGACCGTTGAGACCATGCGAGAGCTCGGTATATCTATCGACTTCAATGGCACAGACACCTGGACGGTTGCCCCCGGTGGCTTCCCCGGTTTTGAGGTCACCGTTGAACCCGATCTCTCCAATGCTGGCCCCTTCCTGGTAGCGGCGGTTGCCACCGGCGCAACGGTGACGGTTCCCCGCTGGCCGGCTTCCACCACCCAGGGTGGAGACCACTGGCGCAAGATTCTGCCCCTTTTTGGCGCCCAGGTAAAACTGGCTAACGGCGATCTGACGGTCACAGGTCCTACCGGTGGTGCGGCGTCCGGCCTGCCCGGAGTTGACCTTGACCTGGCTGAAGCTGGTGAGCTGGCCCCCACAGTGGCTGCCCTGATCGCGCTCTCCCCAGCCACCAGCGTCCTTTCCGGCATTGCTCACCTGCGCGGGCACGAAACTGACCGACTTGCTGCCCTGACCACCGAGATCAACCGTCTCGGTGGTAGGGCTGAAGAAACCGAAGACGGAATTCGCGTCACCGAACCCGTGGCTCACGGGGATCTCATGCGTACCTACGCTGATCACCGTATGGCCACCGCGGCAGCCGTCATGGGGCTGGTTGTTCCGGGTGTCGTAGTTGAAAACGTAGAGACCACCTCCAAGACCCTGCCCAACTTCACCGGGCTCTGGCAGAACATGCTGGACCAGTGGCAGGCAGGTGCCGCCTAATGCGCCGCTCCTGGGATGAAAGCGATGTACGAGTACGCCCCAACAAGAAGGGTTCCCGCCCCCGCACCAAAGACCGCCCGGCCCACAAGGACGCCGAAATCGGCCGCATTATTACTGTAGACCGGGGCCGCTATACCGCCATACTCGATGAGGGCAAGAGTAGCGAACGGGTCGTCACCGCCGTGCGCGCCCGCGAGCTGCGCCGCTCCCCTATCGTGGTGGGCGACAAGGTTGCCCTCGTGGGGGATACCAGCGGTAAGCCCGATACCCTGGCCCGTCTCGTCCGTATCGAAGAGCGCACTAACCTCCTGCGCCGCAGCGCCGATGACACTGACCCCGTCGAGCGCGTAGTGGTAGCCAACGCCGATAACCTGGTCATTGTGGTCGCGGCAGAAAACCCCGAACCCCGCACCGGCTTTATCGATCGTTCCCTGGCCGCCGCCTTTGACGCGGGGCTCACTCCCATTCTCTGCATCACCAAGACCGACCTCAAGCACCCGCAGTGGCTGCTGGACTACTACCGGGACGTTGAGCTCACCATCCTGCTCTCCAAGGCTAAGGACGGGCGCGCCCCCAGCGAAGAAGGCTCCGAGGGCCTGGACACCACCCTGGTTGACCAGCTTTCTACCTATCTGGACGGCTCCGTCTCCGTTCTCCTGGGCCACTCGGGCGTGGGCAAATCTACCCTAGTCAACGCCCTGACCGGGGCCGAACGAGCTACCGGGCACGTCAATGCTGTGACCGGCCGCGGACGCCACACCTCGTCCTCAGCCCTTGCCCTCCAACCACAGAAGGCGGCCCCCGGCACCTGGATTATTGACACCCCCGGTATCCGCTCTTTTGGACTTGCCCACGTTGAACCAGAAACCCTGGTGGCTTCTTTTACTGACCTTGCCCCCGGTTCAGCCAACTGCCCAAAGGGCTGCACCCACTCAGCGTCCGCCCCCGACTGCGGGCTGTCAGCCTACGTGGAAGCAGGCCAAGCAGGCCCGGCAGGCTCCGAACGCCTGGACTCCCTACGCAAACTCCTGCGCGTCGACGAAGAAACCGGCGACACCGAGAAAGAACTCGGCGTCGTAGACCTCTAAACACACCAAGGCACACGACCATGACTCATTACACCGACGACCTGCGCCTGGCCCACATCATGGCTGATGCGGTAGACCGCCTCACCCTGGCCAAGTTCACCTCCCACAATTTCGCCGTCGATACCAAGCCCGATCTCACCCCCGTCACCGACGCTGACCGTGAGGCTGAACAGCTCATTCGTTCCCAGCTCTCCCGCGTCCGCACCCGTGACTCAGTGCTGGGCGAAGAATTCGGTGAAACCGGTTCCTCCCCCCGCCAGTGGGTCATCGATCCCATTGACGGCACCAAGAACTTCGTACGCGGCGTGCCCGTCTGGGCTACCCTCATCGCCCTGCTCGACCACGGTAAACCCGTCGTAGGTGTCGTCTCTGCCCCGGCCCTCCAGAGGCGCTGGTGGGCGGCCGAAGGCACCGGCGCCTATACCGGTCGTTCCCTGGCAAAGGCTACCCGTATCTCTGTTTCATCCGTGAGTAAGCTAGAGGACACCTCCCTCTCCTACTCCTCCCTCACCGGCTGGCGAGACCTGGGTCTGCGTGACAGCTTCATTGAATTGACCGATACTGTCTGGCGCACCCGTGCCTACGGCGACTTCTGGTCCTACATGATGGTGGCCGAAGGCGTCGTCGACGCTGCCGCCGAGCCGGAGCTCGGCCTCTACGATATGGCGGCGCTGGTCCCCATTGTGACCGAAGCAGGCGGACGCTTCACTTCCCTGGCAGGAGCGGACGGTCCCCACGGCGGCAACGCCCTAGCCACCAACGGCCACCTGCACGAGGCCGTCCTTACTTACCTGGGAACTGACAAGACCCTCTAAAAGCCCCGGTTCTCACGAGACCGGGAAAACACTTCAACCTAGACTAAAGGCCCCGAATCCTACATCAAGGATTCGAGGCCTTTAGTCTGTGCGATTTCTTATGCTGAACTACTTCTTGCGCTGGTTCAGAATCGAAATCTGCTCATTGCTGCGGTCATTCATGGCTTCGGTATGCACCTCGGTCTTGCCAGACTCAGACGGAGCAGAGTACTGCAGGAACTTAGGCTGGGCAGGAATCTTCAGCTGAATCTTTGACTGCTGAGTACGCTGCTTCGATAAGTCCACACTGTAGAGCATCGATACGGTCTCCTCGCGGATACCGCCCATCATGCTCTGATACAGGGCATAGCCCTCGCGCTGGTACTCCACCAGGGGGTCACGCTGGGCCATAGCACGCAGGCCGATGCCCTCCTTGAGGTAGTCCATCTCGTAGAGGTGCTCAGGCCAGCGCTTACCGATGACCGACAGCACCACGCGGCGCTCAATCTCGCGCATGGCATCTTCGCCCACGGACTCTTCGCGCTCACCGTACTGGAGCTCAGCGTCGGCCAGGACCTCCTTGACAATCTGGTCACGGGTAATCTTGGTCTTGTCGCCAGCTTCTTCAGCCAGGTCTTCGGGGGTGATGGTGATGGGGAAGATGGTGCGCAGGTTCTCCCAGAGCTTCTCGAAGTCCCAATCTTCGGCGTGGCCTTCGCCTACCTGGGCATCGATGGCTGAGGTGATGACCTCGGTGCGGAACTTCTCGATCTGTTCCTTGAGGTCATCGCCTGCCAAGATCTGGGCGCGGTCTTTGTACATGGCCTCGCGCTGGCGGTTGAGCACATCGTCATATTTGAGCACGTTTTTACGCTGCTCAGCGTTACGAGCCTCAACCTGGCCCTGGGCATTGGCAATGACGCGGGAAACAATCTTAGCTTCCAGAGCAGTATCGTCGGGGGCACCGGCCATCAGACGGGCAGCAGCCTGACCGTTGAAAAGACGCATCAAATCGTCGGAAAGAGACAGGTAGAAACGGGACTCGCCGGGATCCCCCTGGCGGCCGGAACGTCCGCGCAGCTGGTTATCGATGCGGCGGGACTCGTGGCGCTCGGTACCCAGCACGTAGAGACCACCGAGTTCTTTGACCTCTTCGTGTTCGGCAGCAGAAGCCTTCTCGGCTGCCTCCAGCACCTCGGGCCACTTAGCCTCGTACTCTTCAGGCTTCTCATTGGGGTCAAGACCCAGGGTCTTCATGGTCTCGACGGCCTCGAACTCGGGATTACCACCGAGCATAATATCGGTACCGCGGCCTGCCATATTGGTTGCTACAGTTACGGCACCCTTGCGACCGGCCTGAGCGACGATAGCAGCTTCACGGGCGTTGTTCTTCGCGTTGAGCACCTCATGACGAATACCGGCCTTGACCAGGAGCTTGGAGAGGTACTCAGACTTCTCCACACTGGTGGTACCTACCAGCACGGGCTGGCCGGTAGCGTGGCGCTCTTCGATATCTTTAACAACCGCATTGAACTTGGCGATCTCGTTCTTGTAGACCTTATCGGGCTGGTCGATGCGCTGCTTTTCCTTATTAGTCGGAATAGGCACCACACCCAGCTCGTAGGTGTTCATGAACTCGGCAGCCTCGGTCTCAGCGGTACCGGTCATACCCGAGAGCTTGTCGTACATGCGGAAGTAGTTCTGCAGGGTCACGGTCGCCATGGTCTGGTTTTCAGGCTTGACCTCGACCTCTTCCTTAGCCTCGATGGCCTGGTGGATGCCGTCGTTGTAACGGCGACCGGCCAGAATACGGCCGGTATGCTCATCGACAATCATGACTTCGCCGTTCATCACCACGTAGTCCTTGTTGCCCTTGAAGAGTTCCTTGGCCTTAATAGCGTTATTGAGGAAGCCAATCAGGGGGGTGTTCTGCGGCTCGTAGAGGTTTTCAATGCCCAGGTGGTCTTCGACCTTGTCGATGCCTGATTCGAGCACACCCACGGTGCGTTTCTTCTCATCAACCTCATAATCTTCCCCGGCAACCAGAGTGCGGGCAATACGGGCAAATTCACCGTACCAGCGGTTGGCCTCGCCCATGGCGGGGCCAGAAATAATCAGAGGGGTACGGGCCTCATCAATCAGGATGGAGTCGACCTCATCGACAATGGCGAAGTTGTGCCCGCGCTGGACCTGTTCCTCTTTGGTCCAGGCCATGTTATCGCGCAGATAGTCAAAGCCGAATTCGTTGTTGGTTCCGTAGGTGATGTCCGCTTGGTACTGCTTACGACGGACCTCGGGGGTCTGGTTAGCCAAGATGACGCCAGATTCCATGCCGAGGAAACGGAAGACACGGCCCATGAGGTTAGCCTGATATTCAGCAAGATAGTCATTCACGGTCACCACGTGCACGCCCTTGCCGGAGAGGGCGTTGAGGTAGGCAGGGGCGGTAGCGACCAGGGTCTTACCTTCACCGGTTTTCATTTCAGCAATGTTGCCCAGGTGCAGGGCTGCACCGCCCATGAGCTGCACGTCATAATGGCGCTTACCCAGGGTACGTTTGGAGGCTTCGCGGACCACCGCAAAAGCTTCAGGGAGCAGAAGATCAAGTGACTCGCCGTCCTCGATACGCTTACGGAAGGCATCGGTCTCAGCGCGTAGCTCTGCATCGCTCATTGCGACAAAGCTGTCTTCGAGTGAGTTCACCGCATCGGTATAAGCACGCAGCTGCTTGAGGACTTTTTGGTCTCCGCTGCGGAGTAGCTTTTCCAAGAGAGATGCCACTGAAGTTTGCTCCTTGATGTGTTGGTATTGGGGTGGGCAGGGTGAGCCCACCGTGCTCACTCTATTCTAGTTTAGTCCGCAAGCAGGCCGAGAGGGTTCACCTGTGGGCTTGATAGGCCTACCTTTTGGGATTCACAGGGCTAGTAACGGGCTTGGGTACAGGGCAGGGCCCCCTGCACTCCTCCACCGATAGCGGGGAAAAGGCAGAGGGCCCTCATGCTGGTGCTCTATCTAGCCCTAGCTGGCGTTTTCCTCCAGGGTAATGACGCCGTAGGACCAGCCTTTGCGGCGGTAGACCGCTGCGGGTACCCCGGTTTCCTTATCCACGTAGAGGAAGAAATCGTGGCCAACCAGTTCCATACGATCAACCGCTTCTTCGGGGGTTAGGTAGTCAGCGGCGAAGCTCTTCTGACGGATTTCGATGGGTGAGTCTGCTTCTTCGTGCAAATCGTACTCACCGGCGAAGACTGCCTCTTCAACCGGCAGGTCTTCGGTCTGGATTTCGGTCAGGGCCACCTGGCCGGTAATGACGGGCAGTGAACCGGTAGCTTCTGAGACCGATATGGGGTGTTTACCCCCTGCCCGACGAGTCTTGCGACGGTCGCGAGCGCGGCGAAGGCGTTCTAGGAGCTTGCCATAGGTTTCGTCGAAAACTGCGAACTTATCTTGACCGGTTGCTTCTGCTCGGAGCACAGGGCCACGGCCGATCACGGTAATTTCCACTCGGATAGCCGCGGGGCCGTTTTGACCTTCCTTGGTGAACTTGACTTCAATGTCGGTTACGTTGTCGCCCAAAGCTTCAAACTTGGTGATTTTACTTTCAACGTGTTCCTGCAGACGTTCACTTACTTTGACGTTGCGGCCGGTGATGTTGAGTTCCACAATTCCCTCCATTCTCAGGGGGTGAATACCCGGCCCTGTGACTGCCGGGTATTGGGGAATCTGTCCTATAAATTCCTTAACGCAACTCTACGCCTTTTTGTGGCCTAAGTCATTTTTTAAGCCTTTTACGATTCTTTTTGCAGGAATGATTCATATTTTTGGCGACCCCCTCACCCTGTGCTATGCGGCTGCCGCTTGGGAACATATGCAATTGTTGCCCCACCGAGCACCCGCGCTCCCTGGCCTGTGAGCACCCGGCAACCCTCCTGGAGAGAGGCTCCGGTAGTCAATACATCGTCAATCATCAAGCAGGCAGCCCCCTCCAGACAGTAATGGCGTCCCAGACTGTGCAGGGCAGGTTTGCCCAGGGTTAACTTCCCATGCATGTGCCGGTGCCGCTCATGCATCCCCAGAGTTTTCTGAGCCTTGCTTCCCTGTATACCCTCGACAGCCCGAGCCCAAACAGGTACCTGAGTCAGAGCATCGAGGACTCTAAGCTGACCGGGGAACCCGAGCAGGGGTAGGGCGGCTCGAGCCAGAAGTGGAGCCGGGGCATAGCCCCGTCTACGGACCGACGCCTGGCTAGAGGGGAGAGGTACCAGGTAGATTGTCTCTTCCAGCTCTAGGGCTTCCCCCTGGGTTTGAAGTAGGGCAGTTATTGCCCGGGCTAGAGCTGAGGCCAGGTAGGGGCCTAGGTCGGTGCGTCCGGCGTCCTTATAGGCAAGGACGCAGCGCCCCAGCTCATGCTCGTAACGTCCGGCAGCCACCACAGGTAGTTCGTTTCCCGGCAGAATAATGCTGTGCAGGTTGAGAGTGGCCAGGCGAACCAGACGATCGCAGAGAGGACAAAGGGCACCGGCAGCCACCATGCTGGAACCGAAAGCCTGGCAGCTGGCGCAGACCCTGGGCAAGAAGAGTTCTACTGTCTGCCTCCAGCTCGTCAGCAGATCAGGCAGGTTTGGGCGAGAGAAGATCATAGCCCCAGCCTGGCAGGGCTAGCGCGGAGACTGCCAGGGGTGGGGATAAGTGGTCCAAACCAGTTGGCCTAGCCCGCGTAGTTAACTTCACTAAGGCTGCTTTCGATACGGGTCCAGCCTAGCCCAGCTACGATATAAAGCCCACCATCACGGGTCATAGCTACCGCCTGGTCGATGCCATTACCGGTCACAATACGGGTGATACCTTGCAGGGAGTCGTACTGGGTATTCTCACCGGTCAGCGATACCAGCTCAGTTTGGGTGGTGTCGGAGTTCCAGAGAAAGACCTCCACCTCGCTCACCCATTCAGCTCCGCGCGGGTTAATGTCTGAGCCCAGGCGCACGGGATCTAAGAGCTGGGTGGGAGTACCGTCTGCCGACCGGCGGATAGCTGCAACCCAGGCCCCGTAATTACTTCCATCGACGGAGGAGGTGACCAGCACAGCTCGACTGCCGTCACGGGCGATAGAAATGCTGTGCAGGAGTTCTCCAGTCGTCCAACTGGTGACAGATTGGGCGTTGCTATCTTCCTGCCCTGCAGCGATAACCCGCACGGAGCCATCCTGCTCCCCCACCCACAACCAGTTCTGGTGGTCAAAACAAGGAGCCAGCAGGTGGGTGCCTCGGTAGACCGACCGGGCTCCGTTAGAGTTTGCAAGCCAAATCTCGGTCCGCCCGGTGTTGGTGTAGGCGTAGTAATTACGGGTGTAGTTCATTGCGGGCAGGGTAACTAGGGCCTGGGCTGACGTTTCTACGATAGTTTGCTGGCTTGCGGTATCGTCCAGGGTTGCGCGTGCAATCAGACGGTTATCTTCAATACCCACAATGTTGCTGGCGACCTCAGGGTTAACAGCAGGTTCCCGGTAGTTCTCGAGGGTGGGGGCTGCAACGATTTGGTCGTTAATGGTCAATTGCACCGTGGTGACCGAGGCCAGGTTAGTGAGGGTTTGGGTCAGCTGGGTGCGCAAGCGCTCAGTTTCAAGAGCACTAGCAGTGGCCAGGGCTGAGCCGCCCGAGAGCTGGATATCGGCCACACCGTTCTCGATGGGCACAGAGTTACGGGTCAGGCTGGTATCAGCCGGAACAGCGCTCGCAACGGCCCCTGTCAGGTAGGGGGCCGGGCCTGACAGTAGCACCCTCACCAGGGAGGTAGCTACGGTGGTGCGTTCTGCAAACCAGCGCACATCCGGTACCGCGTAGGTATAGGTGGGGTCGTAAAAATAAAGAATGAAGGGGTTAAAGATGTCAGTGAACTCCGCCCGGCTGAGCACCGTGCCGTCGGGAACAGACGAAATGCGCCATTCCCCGTCCACCTGTCGCAGGGTGAACTCTACTTCAGTATCAGCCACAGAGGTGTAAGAGGTTGCCAGACCTCTGTTATCGACCAGGGTGCTAGTAGGTACAGTGACCAGGTAAGTAGAGTCGCTGACCGAGGCTGTACTAAAGGATGAGTTGTAGACCAGGGTACGCTCATCCGGCTTCCAGGACTGGGCCAGTTCCTCGGTCAGGAAGAGTCTGGCTACACTGTAGTCGTCCTGCACTCCCACTCCCGCGTGCAAAAAGCCCTCAATAATTTCAGTGGGCCGGGCACCGGGAGCCGGGCCTTCAGGTGCGCTGCCGGTGCCGGTGCTGCTACCTGTGGCCTGCGGGTCAGCATAGTGATTGACTTCCCCATCGGTGGGAATAGCGGCACAGGCTGTGAGGGTTGCCAGAGAGCTCAGGGCCAAGCCAAGGGCTGATCGGCGAGAAAGATTAGGGTTCATCGGTAGGCTCCGAGGAAGGTAGAGCGTCGGGCTTCAAGGCTGGGGTAGATCCGGTAGCAGGAGCGGACGGCGACGGTAGGGGCTCGCCACTGAGCAAGACCGGTGAAGGCCCCATAGCCACGTCCTGGTCAATCGGAATGGTCATGCGGAAGCTAGCTCCCTGCCCCTTAATACCCCAGGCTTCGAGCGTTCCCTGATGGAGGCGGACGTCCTCGGCGGCGATAGACAGCCCCAGGCCGGTACCGCCCAGGGTACGCTTCCGGGAGGTATCGGCTCGCCAGAAGCGGTTGAAGACCTGCTCGGTTTCTTCCGGGCTTAGACCGATGCCGTGATCGCGCACCGCCACACCCAAGGTAGTGTCGGTTGCATCTACGTAAACGTCGATGGGTTTGCCTTCGGAGTGCTCAACCGCATTGAAGAGCAGGTTCCGTAGGACCCGCTCAATGCGGCGGTGGTCCATATCGACCATAATTTCACTGTGGTTAGTGTGCACAGTCAAACTGGTATTGGTACGAATCAGGTGAGGCTCCACGGCCTTAAGAACCTCATTGAGCACAGCCATAAAATCAACCGATACCGTATCGAGGGTCTGGGAGCCAGCATCGAAGCGGGAAATTTCAAGCAGGTCAGCGAGCAGGGAATCAAAACGGTCCACCTGGTTATAGAGCAGTTCGGTGGAACGCTTATAGAGGGGCTCCATGTTCTCACGGTTATCGTGCAGCATATCAGCGGCCATACGCACCGTAGTCAGCGGAGTGCGAAGCTCGTGCGACACATCAGAAACAAAACGCTGCTGCATGGTCGAGAGCTTCTCTAAGCGAGAAATCTGGTCTTGCAGGGAGTCAGCCATGCGGTTAAAGGACATGCCCAAACGTGCTGTCTCGTTCTGCCCGCGCACCAGCACACGCTGGTCAAGGTCCCCGGCCGCCAGTTTCTCAGCGGTAATAGCGGTAAAACTAATAGGGCGGATGACGAAACGGGCAATCATCCATACGATAGTCAGCACTACCACCAGCAGCACCCCGAAGCCCACCCAGACCACCAGGTTAATGTACTGAACAGTGGCCTGGGAAGTGGATAGGTCATACACCAGATAGAGGGAGTAGTCAGGGTTCTGGGGTATTGAAATGCTGGTGCCAACCACCAGAACCGGGGTGCGGCGTCCGTCCGCTGAGACGATGCTCGAAGACTGCCAATATATTCCGGTGCCCTCGCTCACGCTCTGAGCCAGGCTTCCGGGAATATCAGCCACCGTCACTTCGTCACTCTGGGCCTGCTCCACAATAAAACCATCGGTCGTAGCGTTCACGTCCTTGAGCAGAACCCAGTTGCGGTTACTATCGGCACTGCTACTCTCAAGCACGGTCAAAAACCGTGAAACATCCCGCTGAATTTCGGTACGGCCGGTAGCGTCAGAGCCGTTAATGAGGGTCTGCACGTTACTAAAACCGGCTGAGGACTCTTCAAGGGCCTGTTCCAGGTTGCCACGAAAGAGGGAGTTAGCGATCTGGTGGGAGATAAAAGAACCCACGAAGATGAAAGAAACGAGCAAGAACCCGGCGGCTGCCACCACGGCACGAAACTGCAGGGACTGCTGCCAGTGCCTGCGGGCGCTCGCTAGCGGCCCGTAGGCTCGGGAGGGGCCTGCCGGTGCGGTGGTGTGAGCGGAAAGGCGGGTGGAAGGAGTAGCCACAGTTTAGCGTTGACCTGCCGCTGCCTTGTAGCCCACGCCGCGTACGGTCAGTACGATTTCGGGGTTCTCAGGGTCACGTTCAATCTTGGCGCGCAGACGCTGAATGTGCACGTTGACCAATCGGGAATCTACGGTCTTCTCGTAGCCCCAGACATTACCCAGCAGGGCTTCGCGGGTCATGACCTGGCCTGGCTGGCGGGCCAGGTTAGCCAGCAACTCAAATTCCAGGGGGGTCAGCTGAATTGCCTGCCCCTCACGGCTCACGGTGTGACCTGCCAAATCGATGGTGAGATTACCGATGCGCAGGGGCTCATTGAAACGGTCTTCACGCGGGCGCAGACGGGCGCGGACGCGGGCCAGCAGCTCAGCGGGCTTGAAGGGCTTGGTCATATAGTCATCGGCACCGGCTTCTAGGCCCTTGACCACGTCCTCGGTATCCCCCTTGGCGGTCAGCATAATAATGGGGACGTCCGACTCCCTGCGAATCAGTGTGCAGACCTCGATGCCGTCCATACCCGGCAGCATAAAATCCAGCAGAATCAAATCGGGGTGATGAGTGGCAAAGGCCTCAAAGGCTCGGTCGCCCGCATCGCAGAAGACCGTCTCATAGCCTTCTTGTGCTAGCACAATACCCACCATCTCAGACAGGGCATCATCATCGTCTACTACAAGAATGGTTTCTTTCACGCTTGGTCTCCTGGTCAGGTCTAAGTGGGCCTTCCCCTAGTCTACCGGGGTTAGGCTGTGAGCCGGTTTAGGCGTCTTGGGCAATTTCGGACAGGGCACGGGCGGTCTCTGTCAGGTGCCCCAGCACGGTGGTAGCACGCTGGGGGTCGGTAGCAGCCAGATCTCCCTTTTCCGTCAGAACCAGCTGATGTATCAGCTTCTTGCCCAGCCCCAGGTCAGACCAGGTGCGCCAAAGACCCCGGGCTAGGTCTGAGGCAGGCACCCGTACCAGGGGGGCAATAACCTCCAGATAGAGGCCGCTTTCAGCTTCAAGACGCGGGGCTAAGGCCTCCCAAGCTGACGTGGGTTGCCCCGCCATCGACAGCAGGGGCGTCGATAGACAGGCTGCCACTTCAGGGTGCAACTTCAGATAATCGGTACGGGTGATGACCTGAGTACCGGCCCCCTCAAGTTCATCGTGCAAAGAGGTCAGCAGGGTAAGGAGCTCATGCCGGGGCACCGCCCGCAGGGTGCGATAGCCGCTAGAAGTGGGGAGCTGACCTGCCGCTACCTCAACCAGCAGAGGCTCCTCTACCTGAATCTGTACCTGAGCACCGGGAACGGCCTGCCGCAAGAGCTTTATAAGAGAGTGAAAGCCGGCTCGCTGGGCCTCAGCGAGATCGCGTCGTGCCCCATAATCTGAGAGGACGCGCTCGCCACTGGTTAAGTAGGTACTGGCTGCTAGGCTAAGCGGCCCCAGCAGACGCAGCTTGATGGTTCCGGGGGCAGCCCCGCTTTCTTTCCCCACCACGTCCGCCACAATGTTGATGTCCGATTCTAGAAGCGACCGGGCGGCGTCCCCCTCGGCAGCATAGCCGCTGGTCAGTCGCCAGCCGGCGGCGGTACCGTCCGCACTCAGCCCCTCCAGGGCAGCAATAGAACGGGCCAGTAGCGTAGCCCTGTAGCCCCGGTCAGCTAGCTCAGGTAGGTAACTGAGGTGAGGCTCCCCCAGTTCACCGCGAATCCGGGTAACAGCATCGGGCACATCGCGCCCGGCCCAGGGGCCAAGCCCGGTAGCCCTCACCGTCAGATGCTCTTCAAAGGCGAGTGGGCTTTCGAAGTCCTTGCGGGCTGCCAGCATCTCAGCGTCGGTCGGCAGGTAGAGGGCAGGGCGAGCAGGCCTAGAAGCAGGCATAGAGGGAACTCTTTCTGCCACCTACCGGTGGCTGTAACATTGCGGGCTGAAAGTTGAGCGGCTAGGACTGTTGTTCGGCCTCAGCCGCAATCTTCTCGTGGTGCCTTATAACCTCAGAAATAATGAAGTTCAGGAACTTCTCAGCGAACTCCGGGTCAAGGTGGGCAGCTTCAGCTAGCGAGCGCAGGCGCTTAATCTGGGCTTCCTCCCGCCCAGGGTCCCCCGCCGGCAGGGAGTGCTTAGCCTTGAGATGGCCGACCCGCTGGGTAGCCCGGAAGCGCTCAGCAAGAATATGCACCAGGGCTGCGTCCATGTTGTCGATAGTCTGGCGCATGGTGAAGAGTTCTTCTAGGACGGCCGGATCAACCCCGGTCATCGAGGTTGCCCGGGTATCAAAATCGGTGTGGGCCTGCACATCGTGGGCCTTCGGAGTTGTGTTCATGTGTTTAGTCTAAAAACCTCAGGTGCTGTTTGCAGGGGCAAGCCCGCAGATTTCATCCAGTGGACCAGCCCGGGGGTAGGAGCTTCAAAAAGTTCAGCAGGCTGGCGCTCGCTGCGAGCCTACTATACCTACTCATGGAAACTATTACTGAGCAGTGATGTCAGCCCGGTCCAGGCTGTAGGCGCGGGCGATGGTGGACTGGCCCAGCACGCGGGTGCCCTGGTAGATCACCATGGTCTGGCCCGGAGCAACACCGCGCAGTTTCTCGTGCAGACGCACCACGGTTTCCAGGCGCAGGGCACCGGGCTCGGTTGCCTCGTCGTCGGCTACCCATTCCAGGTGGGCAGTTGAGGGCACAGGGTCGGCGTGGGCGCGTACCTGGGCGGTGACCTCAAAGGAGGCCGAACGAGCACCTTCTGAGGGTTCTTGGGCCAGGAAGGCAGCAGCTTCTTCTACAGGCAGACCGGCCCAGGTTTCGCGGATACCGCGAATCTCGTCGATTTCTAGCAGGTCCTTGCCGCCCACGATGACCTCATTAGTCTTGGGACGGATTTCTAGCACGAAGCGGGGCTTACCGTCAGGGGCCGGGTGCCCAATGGCCAACCCCTTACGCTGGCCCACGGTGAAAGCCTGGGAACCGCGGTGCTTACCCAGCACGCGACCGTCCGTATCCTTGATATCACCCTCGGTCATGTCGATGTGCTCTTCGAGCCACTCACGGGTATCGCCCTCAGGAATGAAGCAGATGTCATAGGAGTCAGGCTTCTTAGCTACCGAGAAGCCGCGTTCGGCAGCCTCGGCGCGTACCTCATCCTTGGAGGGGGTATCAGCCAGAGGGAACCAGGCGTGCTTGAGCTGCTCGTGGGTCAGCACACCCAGAACATAGGACTGGTCCTTAGCCCAGGTAGCAGCGCGGTGCAGCTCCCGGTTACCGTTTTTGTCCGTGATGACCTTGGCGTAGTGGCCAGTGACGACCGCGTCAAAGCCCAGGGCAACGGCCTTCTCTAGCAGGGCGGCGAACTTGATTTTCTCGTTGCAGCGCATGCAGGGGTTGGGGGTGCGGCCGTGTTCGTACTCGGAGATGAAGTCATCGACCACGTCCTCCTTGAACCGCTCGGAGAAGTCCCAGACGTAGAAGGGAATCCCTAGCTGATCGCAGACCCGGCGGGCGTCCATGGAGTCCTCAATGGTGCAGCAGCCGCGGGAGCCGGTGCGCAGAGTGCCGGGCATGCGAGAGAGCGCCAGGTGCACACCGACCACCTCATGGCCGACCTCAACGGCGCGGGCGGCGGCAACGGCCGAGTCCACGCCACCGCTCATAGCAGCAAGAATTTTCATGGTTTCAGTCCTACATTCAGTAATAGTTGAAGTTTTAGGCGGTGGGTTTGGGCAGTGGGGCGGGCAGACACCCCCTGGCCGCTGGCTCGGGGCTGGCGTGAATCGGGCGAGCGCCCCGCGCGAGCCCCGAGAGGGTCGCGGCCAGGTATCTGCCCGGTCCACCGTCCTGCCCTCATACCCCAGCAGTCGGGCCGCCGCGTTCTGCCCTCGCCCAGCCGGGTTCAGTTCCAGCGAGCGGCGTCCGGGGCATGGCCCGCCATGCCCGCCTTTTTGGCTTGGGTCCAGGCGCCGGGGAGGGCGTTAAGCAGGGCCGTAACGTCGTCCTCAGCGCTGGTGTGCCCCAGGGTGAAGCGCTGGGCGCCGCGGGCCTCGTCCTCGCTCAGCCCCATAGCCAGCAGGACGTGGGAGGGGCGGGGTACCCCGGCATTGCAGGCTGACCCGGTGGAGGACTCAACTCCGGCCATATCGAGCAGGAAGAGCAGGGAGTCCCCCTCACAGCCGGGGAAGGTGAAGTGGGCGTTACCGGGCAGGCGGTTGAAGGTGCCAGTTGCTCGGTCCTGAGCGCTTTCGGGGAGCGCCCCCCGTAGCTGGGCTTCGGGAACAGCTGCCAGGACGCCCTCGATGAGGCGGTCCCGCAGCTCGGCTTGGCGTCTTGCTTCGGTCAAAAGGTTTTGCCCCACTTCGGCAGCTGCGGCCCCAAAGCCCGCAATGGAGGCGGCGTCAATGGTGCCCGAGCGCACCGAGCGTTCTTGCCCACCGCCGTGGAGTACGGGCATGAGCTGGGCGCTGCGGGTGGCGATGAGGGCGCCGATTCCCATGGGCCCGCCAATTTTGTGGGCTGAGATAGCCATGGTGGTGGCGCCGGATTCCTTGAAGTTCACCGGTAGGGTGCCAAAGGCCTGCACAGCATCGGTGTGAAAGGGAATCCCACACTCAGCAGCTACCGCAGCGATGTCGGCAACGGGCTGTACCGTGCCGACCTCGTTGTTGGCCCACATGACGGTCACCAGGGCAACCGTCTCTGGGCTCTCGCCCACCGCCTGCCGAACCGCTTCAGCACTGACTACACCGCTGGCGTCCGGAGCTACCCAGCTCACCTCGGCCCCTTCATGGGTCTGCAGCCACTCCACGGCATCACCCACGGCATGATGCTCGATACCCGAAACAATAATACGGGTCGCTCTAGGGTTGGTCTCGCGGCGCTTCCAAAAGAGGCCCTTGATAGCCAAGTTGTCGGCCTCAGTACCACCGGAGGTAAAGATAATCTCGGCAGCATCGCACCCGGCCACCCGGGCAATGCGCTCGCGGGCGTACTCGACGGTAGCGCGAGCAGAACGGCCTGCTGAGTGCAGGGATGAGGGGTTTCCGCCAATTTTCATCTGCTCCACCACGGCGTCGATAGCCTGAGGGAGCATGGGGGTGGTGGCGGCGTGGTCCAGGTAGACCCGGGGCATGGGCGCTGGCCTTTCCGTGGCTGGCGGTCAAAACAATTCAGCCTTCCATCATACTCCCCCGCTCTTGGGGCAGGCTATGGACTGCTTCACCCTCTCAACAGCTCCCAGCACGCTTTTATTTCGTACAGCCCGCGTAAACTGGTGGGGTGTTCAAGATTCTTTTTTATACCCCTGAAATTCCCGGCAACACGGGTAACGCTATTCGCCTGGCCGCGATTACCGGTGCTGAGCTGCACCTGGTCAAGCCCCTGGGCTTCAATTTTGAGGACGCCAACCTGCGCCGGGCTGGCCTGGACTACCATGACCTGGCGGTCATGACCGTCCATGAAACCCTCGAGGACGCCTGGGCAGCCCTAGCTCCTGCCCGCGTCTTTGCCTTCACCACAACCGCCAGCACTAACTTTGCCGATATTGAGTATCAAGAGGGCGATGTGCTCATGTTTGGCCCCGAGTCAGTAGGCCTACCCGAGCAGGTACAGAATGACCCACATGTCACCCAGCGGGTGAAGATTCCCATGGTTTCGGGGCGTCGCTCCCTCAACCTGGCTAACAGCGCCTCAATTGCAGTGTTTGAGGCCTGGCGCCAGCACGGCTTTGCAGGTGGAGCAATTTAGTCACAAAAGGCTATGCAGGCTCACAGCGAGCGTGAGCCTGCAGAGCCTTTTATGAAAGTATGTATCGCTAGCTGTTAGCGGCATCTCCCAGGGTCACGGTAATCTGCTGCGTTGAGCCGTTGCGCTCAACGGTGAGGGTCACTTCGTCACCGGCTGCTGCCTGGCGGACGGCGGCGGTCAGCTCGGTTGCCTCGCTGATGCTGCGCCCGTCAACAGCGGTGACAACATCGCCTGACTTCAGGCCGGCTGCTTGGGCTGCACCGCCGCTGGTGACCTCCTGAATCAGGGCGCCGTCACCGAAGGCTTCGGATGAGTCGTTATTAGCAGGAGAGGTAGAGACGGTCGCCCCTAGCAGGCCGTGGCTGGCTGAACCGTTAGCAATGATTTCTTCGGCCACTCGCTTGGCATAGTTGATGGGGATAGCGAAGCCAACGCCAATGTTGCCGCTGGTGGAGGTGCTCGATGAGTCGGTAGAGGCAATCGCCACGTTAATGCCGATCACTTCACCGTTTGAGTTGATGAGGGCACCGCCGGAGTTACCGGGATTCACTGCGGCATCGGTCTGAATCACGTTGATGGCAATAGTTGAACTTGATGTGGTGCTTTGGCTCTGCTGACCGGGTATCTCAAACTGGAAGGGCGAGCTGCCGAAGGGGTCAGTGGTGCTGCCGCCTGAATCTGTGGTGGATTCATCAGCTGCTGATGAGGCCACCTCGATGGTACGTACCAAGTTGGAGACGATACCTGTGGTCACGGTATTAGACAACCCCAGGGGGGCACCGATAGCTACGGTGGTGTCGCCGACGTTGAGGGCTGCAGAATCTCCCAGGGTGGCAGGGGTAAGGCTCAGACCACTGGTGTCATCCAGTTTGATAACGGCCAGGTCGCTGGTGGGGTCAGTGCCGACCACAGTAGCGGAGCGGACGCTACGATCGGCCAACTGTACCTCAATGGCGGCGTTAGCGGTGGCCCCGTCGAGAGTGACCACGTGGGTGTTGGTGAGGATATGCCCCTCGGCGTCGAGAATAACGCCAGAGCCCGAGCCGGATGCGCTTGAGGAGGTTGCTGCAATCGTCACGGTGGAGGGAGTAGCCTTAGCGGCTGCTGCGGTCACTGCGTTCACGGAGTCGGTGTTATTGACGATGGTGGTGCCCGAGCTGGTGGTTGTGATGCTTGAGGCTGCGCCTGTTGAAGTGGCTGCTACTACTCCACCACCAATACCGCCACCGACCAGGGCGGCAATAGCTGCAGCTGCCAGGACAGTGCGGGTTGCGTGCTTGCCCCTGTTCTGCTCGGTCTGCACGGGTACGGCCGCGTAATCACCGGTGTAAGTAGCCCCCGGGGTAACACCTGTATAGGCGTAAGCACCGGCGGCAGGAGCCTGCTGGGCAGTGAAAGCGACGGTGGGGTCATCCTGGCTGGAGGCTCCCGTGGCAGAAGCCGCTACCTGCTGCTGATTCATAGGAACGGTGCGATCAGCGGACGACGAATCGGGAGTAGGTTCCCATGAGTTCTGTGACATCTCAAGCAGCTTTCTTTATAAGGTCTGAGGGTATGCACCGGATTCAGGCGTATACAGTGTTTTCTTAGCTCCCACTATGCGCTAACGGTCTGTGTTGAAGATGAACCGTCCCTGTGTGTTTGCTGTGGGCACAGAAAGTAGCAGTCTCACCGTGAGCTGAGGGTGAACGTCATCACCGGAGCTAACCTGAACAAGGGTGAGCGGGGCTACAATAGAGCTCAAATACAGCTGACCGCCAGAAGAGAGACCCCATGTCACGCAAACCTGTTGCTTCTACCCTTCTTGCCGCTGCTCTGGCACTCGGGGTTGCACCCGCCGCTCTTGCGGCAGCCCCTTATGATTTGGACGCCGGAGTTCGGGTGAGCGATACAACCTCGACCCTGGGGAATACAAGCTCGCTAGAGGACGCCATCAGCCAGCTTGCCAGTGACAAACAGGTCAATCTCTTTGTTATAACTATTGATCAGTTTGAAAGCCCTAGCTCCTCTTCAGAGTGGACCAGTGACTTTGCCACGCTCAACAACATGGGCACCAACGACGTGGTACTGGTCATCGCTACCGAAGCCCGCCAGGCCTACTTTATGGCCGGTTCTACCTCGGTGCTTTCTAACAGCCAGCAGGAAAAAATCTATCAGACCTACATCTATCCTGAACTTGCCAACTCCGACTATGCAGCAGCGGCTCAGGCCGCCGTTACCGGTATCGAATCTGAGCTGGGGTCAGGCTCTGTCACCTCTGGTGCCTCCGGTGCCCTGGCTGGCGGCGCTACCCTTCTGGGCGTAGCAGCTCTGGCAGGCGGCGGAGCCTGGGCTTTGAGCCGCTCACGAGCGTCCGCCCGCAAGAGCACCGGCGGTAGCCGCTCCGGGCATCCTACTTCCTCCCAGCCCTTACCCTCTATCGAAGAGCTACGTAGCCGGGCAGGTGCCCAGCTGGTCGCCACCGATGACGCCATCGCCCACTCCCAGCAGGAAGTTGAGTTCGCCCGCCTTCAGTACGGAGAAGACGAGGTCAAACCCTTCCTGGCAGCCATCGATGCGGCCAAGAACCATATGCAGCGCTCCTTCCAGCTGCAAAAACAGCTGGACGATGAAATCCCCGATACCGAAGCGGATCAGCGAGCCTGGCTGACTGAAATTCTGGCCCGCACCGAGGACGCTCAGAAGGCCCTCAACGAGCAGGTTGCCAACTTCACCAACCTGCGCAAGCTCGAAGAAACCGCGCCCCAGGCTCTCGCTACCCTCAACCAGGGCATAGCCTCAGCAGCCCCGCTCTTTCCTGCCGCCCAGGCATCCCTCGATCGTCTCGGTACCCTCTACTCCCCCAGCGCCTTCGGGGCGGTGGCAGACAACATCAGCGAAGCCCAGGCCCGCCTCGACTTTGCCCGCCAAGAAGCTACTGAGGCTGAAGAGTTACTGACCAGCCAACGAAGCCAGGCCATTCTCGCCCTGCGCGCCGGTGAAGAAGCCCTGGGCCAGGCCAAGGGCCTCCTGGAATCGATTCACCACGCCGAAACCGACCTGGGCAAGATGGCAGCCTCACTCGATAACGCCTTGATTTTGGCTGACCGCGACGTTGCCCAGGCCCAGGAGCTAGCCCGCACAGGGGCAGGCAGTAGCAGCCAGCTCTCAGGCGCAGCCGCAGGTGTTCAGGCGGTACTTGGCCAGATCCGCGCCGAGCGTGCTGCGGGCCTGATTGACCCCTACCTGCTCAATCAGCGCCTCCATGAGGTGCGCTCAGACCTAGATACCGCCCTCGACACCGTGCGCCAGACCCACGAACAAGAACGTAGCGCCCGTGAAACCCTGGGCCACACCCTGGTGTCCGCTCAGGCCCAGGTATCGTCAGCCAGCGAATACGTCTGGGCACGACGGGGCGGCGTCAAGGCCGAAGCCCGTACCCGCCTCCGCGAGGCAGAGCGCCACCTTACCGAAGCCCAGCAGCTCCAGCACAGCGAACCAATTTCAGCCCTCTCCCATGCCAACGACGCTATCCGCCTCGCTGGTGAAGCCCAGCGCATCGCCCGCTCCGATGTGGATCGTTTCAACCAGCGCCAGGGCTACTCTGGAAGCGGAAACTACAACTCGGCCATGCTCGGTGGCATTTTGCTCGGTACCCTCCTCGGTGGTGGCAACCACAACTCCGGAGGCTACAGCTCCGGAGGCTTGGGCGGGGGAACCTTTGGCGGTGGCTTCGGCGGCGGAGGCGGTTTTAGTGGCGGAGGCAGCTGGGGCGGCGGAGGAGGAGCCGGGGGCAACTTCTAGCCCACGGGCGTCCGTACACCTCACCTCTCACCGCTAGCACCGGCCTGGGCCTGTGCACAGGCTTAGTTTTCGCTGACAACGTAGTAACTACAAGGTGTGGCAGAACACCAACTGCCCCGCCCCTTGACAGAATAAAAGAAGGCACAGCAAGCCCGCTCACGCTTTCCTCACCCCACCGAAAGGTACTCTCATGGCTAAGCAGACCATTTTCAGCCGTATTGCCCAGCTCACCAAAGCCAACATCAACGCCCTGATTAATGCCGCTGAAGACCCCCAGAAGATGCTTGATCAGATGGTGCGTGACTACACCAACAACATTGCCGAAGCAGAACAGGCTGTTGCCCAGACCATCGGTAACCTGCGCATGCTGGAAGAAGACCACGCCGAAGACCTGCGCGAGGCAAATGAATGGGGCTCCAAGGCCCTGGCAGCTTCAAATAAGGCTGAGGAATTCCGCGCAGCAGGCGATACCGCCAACGCCGACAAGTTCGACAACCTGGCCAAAATTGCCCTGGGCCGCCAGATGCAGGCAGAGAACGAAGCCTCAGCTATCAAGCCCCAGATTGAGTCTCAGACTGCTGTCGTTGAGCAGCTCAAGACCGGCCTGACCCAGATGAAGGAGAAGCTGAACGACATCAAGCGCAAGCGCGATGAACTCGTAGCCCGCCAGAAGTCAGCTGCGGCCCAGTCCCAGGTCAACGACGCTCTCAAGGCCTTTGACGTCATGGACCCCACCAGCGAAATCTCCCGCTTCGAAGACAAGGTACGCCGCGAAGAAGCCCGCGTACGCGGCCAGCAGGAGCTCGCGGCCTCCTCCCTTGATGCCCAATTCAACGACCTTGAAGAACTTGGCCGCCAGTCAGAACTCGAGGCCCGCCTCGCAGCCCTCAAGGCCGGCAAACAGTAAAAGGGTACTGCGGCGCTGGTACGACAGAGCCCTATACAGAAATAAGGGGCCCACTTCTTTGGAAGTGGGCCCCTTATGTACGGCAGGTAGGCGAATAAATGTAGTACAGGTAAGGAAGCCGTCTGACAGCAACGACTACCTGTAGCGGCAGCTAGGACTGGTTCGCCTGAGTGCCAATCTGGCCGGTAATACGGTGGAAAAGCATGTCCAGAGCTACCACATTGACGCCCTCGGGAATAATCATATCTACATGGCGCTTAGAGGGCTCCACATGTAGCTCATGCATAGGTTTGACGGTAGTGAGGTACTGGGCCTCAACCGACTCGATGGTGCGGCCGCGCTCAATCACATCGCGTCGCAGACGGCGCAGGATGCGCACGTCAGCATCTGTATCAACGAAGAGTTTGATGTCGCACAGGTCGCGAATTTCTGGCTCAGCAAAAATTAGGATGCCCTCAAGAATGATGATGGGCTGGGGTTCAACAATGAGAGTCTCATCCGACCGGTTGTGATCCGCGAAATCGTAGACGGGGGTCTCGATAGTCTGCCCCTCGATGAGAGCCTTGAGGTGGGTCACCAAGAGATCGTTATCGAAGGCTTCAGGCGCATCGTAATTCAGCAGACAACGTTGCTCGTAGGTGAGGTGGTCGTTGCGCTTGTAGTAGTTATCGTGATAAATCACGCCCACCTGACCGTCAAACTTTTCAAGCAAAGAATTAGTCAGGGTAGTTTTGCCAGAGCCGGTTCCACCAGCAATACCGATAATGAGGGGTTTCATGTGTGTATAGCCCTTGAGGTCGAAGTAGTACTGCTATCTATTGTGGCATGCCCCCTTGGGGACAGAGCCCGCAGGGACTTGTCCCCCAAAAACCTGGCATAAGCTCTCCCCCTAGCTAGCACGATGTTTCACGGGTAAATTTTTATCAAACACCATCCTCCAGCATTTTCCCAGAAAAAGGCCCCACTAGCCCAAACAGGGGTGATTTAAGGTGATTCAAGAAATAGGGGACAAATTTTTTTCGCACCACTGCCCTTTGGGGGACAAATATGTGTATAGTTGGGTACAGTTCACAAACGATCCACCAGCCACAAAAGGAAGAGCACCATGATTTTTGCAAACTGGGCCACTGACACCTACACCAGTGCCTCACTGAGCTCTGCAATCAAGCGGCACTCTTCCCACGGTGGGCTCAAGAAGTTTCACAAGGCTCTCCACATGGCTGATTCCATGGTGCGCGGCGAGACAGTTGTCGATGTAGCCACCGGCAAGCTCGGTAGCTTTGGCGACGCCCTTCTGGTTATCACCAACGAACGTGTTCTGATTCTCAAGAACTCCTTCCAGGCTGGCAACAGCCTTTCACTTGACCTGCAATCACTTGACCAGGCCAAGCTGACAAACCTTCCCTTCCTGGGCAACACCCTGACCATCGACGGCTACCGCTTCAGCCGCATCCCTACCCAGTACACTCCCACCCTGCGAACCCTGCTCGCAGCAGATCTTGCAGGCCACTGGGCTCACGCAGCCTAAGATCCCTCAGTCTTCATACACAAAGGCTGGCCGCACCACCAGGTGCGGCCAGCCTTTTATCTTGCTTTTCGCCCACCTCGAGATGGAAACACAAACGTCCCTTTATAGGGGCAAGTACAAAGTTAGCTAGATATCAAAAATAATTTTTTAGCCCAAAACTTCTAGACAAAAAGATATGACTAGGCTTTTTCTATGTAGCAACAGAAAAACTTTCTCCAGCATTCAAGCACGGACGTGTCAAATAAACGATTTGGTAATACAGTTGTTTCAACAGCTGTTGCAGAATCATCCATAACCTTGCACCACCACTAGAGGAAAACTACCGTGACTACGCCTCAGATCCAGCGTTGCACCCTGGCACGCGGAGCAGCCTGGCACGCGGAGGTCAGCTAGCCGTACGTCTCAATATCTCCAAA
>JAUMWB010000004.1:109618-374750 GCA_030529845.1 Rothia sp. (in: high G+C Gram-positive bacteria)
TAACCTTGCACCAATACAAAGGGATTACCACCGTGACTACACCCCAAATCCAGTGTCGCACCCTGGCACGTGGCACAGGCTGGGCAACCCCTGTCATTCTTGCCAGCACATCTGTACCTGCTTTTGCGGCGTCCACCCCCGTAGTTGAAGATGACTGCACCTACGGAAAAATTGTTTCTGCCCCCCTGGTCCAATGTCTGGCCTTCTCAGGGCAACTTCACCGGTTCTGTAGCTAAGGAACTTGAGTGGGCCGTCTACCCCACCAGTAGCTGCGCTACCGGACTTCAAGCGTTCTCTTTCGACAATTCATTACCCACCACTCAGGCAGGCAACCCCCTCGCTAGCTCAAGCGCAACCGCCAATACCTGGCCTCCGACCTACCCGGCAGGTGGTAAGCCTGATGCTGACATCAATTCAGTGAACGGCATCGATGGTGTAGGCCAGGGAACCATCATTAACGTCCCCATGATTCGTCTCAACGACGACTTCAAGGGTGCAGACACCACCTATGCAAAGCTCTACAACTACCTGCGTTTTGCAGATGCTCCTGTGGTCACGAAGAACACTATGCACACCTGGGGCTACGGCAACCACTACACCACCGCAGACGGCCGCGACGGCTGGAGCTGGGATATTGAGGTCATGAGTAACATTGCCAACGGTCAGGCCGGTGCCAGCGTGGTGTCTTCCATGACCCGCATGCCAGCAGCCACTTACGGCGATACCGCCACCACCAGCGGCTCAGTCATTAAGACTCAGTATCGAGTTACCGTAACCTCCCCTGGGGGCGTCGTCAGCTATCTGTCAGCAGGTATCTAATTCTTTTCCATCTAATCTAGTCAACGCAGAATAAGGAGCAGCCTATACAGTGAGTCAGCCTCTCAGTTGTGAGAGAGGCACCCGAAAAAGACGTGCAATAGGCCCGAGCAGGAGTAGTGCCCTGCCCGGGCCTATTGTTATATGTACGTTTTATAAAAAGCTAGAACTGCCAGCAGGAGTTGATGCTGGAGAGCCCCTTGAACTGACGATCCAGGAAAATCAGACCGCGGGGGATACCTTCAAAAATACCGGCTACGTGGGTGACACCTACCAGGGTATAGAAGGTGACCCGGGAACCCTGCTGGCAGTAGTCGGCAGCCAGCTGACGGTTGGTCTGGTAGGGGATCACGTCATCGCCCCAGGATGATGCGATAAGGATCGGCACTTCGGGGTGCCGCCCCTGCTGACCCAGGTTATTCTGCGCCATAATCTGGGAGACCTGGGGGTCGGTGGTCATTTCGCGGGCCAGGGTCTGGCCACTGGCGGTGAGGGTGCGGGTGTTCTTGAAACCAAAGGTTCCGACGGCGTCTAGGGTGCACTGGCCACGCACTGTCTCAAGGGCGGCCTGCCCTTCGGCTGAGAGTTTGTGGCTCAGGTCGATGCCGTAACTATCGGCCAGACCCACAACGCCCATCAATGAGAAACCCGTGTAAAGACCGCCATCAATGAAGCTGGTAACCGCCTGTAGATTGGCAGGTACAGCACCTGCGTAGATGCCCTTGAGATTGAGTTCGGGAGCGTAGCGGGCCTGGAGTTCACCGGCGGACGCCACCGCACCACCGCCCTGGGAGTAGCCCCAGAGACCGATGGGTGAGGTTGCACTACCCAGGCCAAGATCGGCGGCGGTAGCTGCTCGGGCGGCGTCCAGAACAGCGTTGCCCTGGTCTACGCGGTTGAGGTAGCTGTGGGTACCAGCGGTGCCCAGGCCGATGTAGTCGGTAATAACGACGTTGTAGCCCGCGTTCAGCAGAGAGGTGATAACGAGGCTTTCATATTCACTGCCGGCTGCGAACTGGTTAGAGGGGGCGCAAGAGTCGCCAATGCCCTGAGTGCCGGGGGCCATGGCGATGATAGGACGTTCACCGGGGCCAGCCCACCGTTTAGTGGTGGTGAGTGCGGTGCCGGTGACAGCCACAGGGTTGCCCCGGTGGTCGGTGGACTTATACATAATCCGCTGGGCCTGGGCTACGGGGTGGGCAATGACGTTGTTGGCATCGACCTTGAAGGTAAAGTTTTCCTTCTTGATGAGGGCGCCGTTAGCGGCGGGCAGTTGGGCCGGAGCATCGTAGAAGTTTACGCCAGTGAGCGCTTCTGGGGCATCATTGTAGATGGCTGCGGGGCTGTTGCCCTCACTGGTGAGTGCCTCTTGAATGAGTGCTTCTGCTTCTTGTACTGCCTGGCTGTTTTCAGTCAGGGATGCGGTGTCAGTTGCGTTGGCTGGGGCCATACTCAGGGCTAGCAGGGCGGTGAGTGAGAGAGCCGTTGCCCGGCGTTTGCCAGTATTTTTGGGCGCGGCGTGGCGCGGTGTGTATTTAGCCATGAGTTTCCCTAGAGATAAAATGCGAGTGAGGATGCTGAAAATTCAGCACTCTCAAAGTGTACAGCTAGATAGCTAGGAGCTGAAGACTTAGATGAATGATACACCTCGCTATACAAAGCCTCTATGGAAACATCTTGTTCCTTTGAATCTCTTAGGACTAGCGCTGGGACTTTTCATCTACTTCCTACGACTCCAGTTCAACATAAATCTCTTAGTCAGAAATAGCACTGAGGACGTAACTTTCTCCTGGATAGGGCTCTTGCTGTATGTAATACCCTGCGTACTAGCACTCAATTTTTTGGGCTGGTTTGGCTACCTACAGGAAAATATCAGCGACGATAAAAACTAGCTCACCCCCTATCGACCATTAACTTAGCCACGGGGGCTTCGACAACTGAACAAACAAAAAGACCCAGTTCTAAAAGAACTGGGTCTTTGTCTTGGTTGCGGGGGCAGGATTTGAACCTGCGGCCTCCGGGTTATGAGCCCGGCGAGCTACCGAACTGCTCCACCCCGCGGCGACTCATATAACTATACGCGCTTCATCAACGCAGCGCAAGCCAAAACTGGCATTTGTGATGCACTCTACACAAAAGGACGCCACCTGCCCGCTGAGTGCGGGAGGCGGCGTCCTTATTTACCTGAGACAGATACAGCCTGACTCCTAGTTGGAGGGTGAGGGGCTGGGGCTTGCCTCGGTGGTGGCGGTGCCTTCGATACCCTCAGCGTCGATGGCACGCTGCAGGGCCTCATTTAGGCGGGTCTGGGCTTCACCATAGGCAGCCCAGTCACCAGCCTTCATAGCGACGTCCGCATCCTGCATCGCCTGGCGGGCGTCCTGCAGGGCACCGGTCAGGCTGGCGCTATCGGTGCTGGTAGCGGTACCGTCAGCTGCCTGGGCGGCTTCAGTTTCATCCACACCGGCGTCAGCGGCAGTTTCAGCGCCGGAGGAACCGCTAAAGAGTTCATCCAGGGCCTCTTCCAGGGTGGGTGCAAAACCGACCTGCTCACCAAAGCCCACGAGGACGCGACGCAGAGAGGGGTAGGCAGCGTCACCGGACGACTGCACGTAGACCGGCTGGACGTAGAGGATACCGCTACCCACGGGCAGGGTCAGCAGGTTACCGTTGATTACGTCGGAGGCACCCTGGCGCAGCAGGTTCAGCTCGGTCGAGACAGCGGTATCGGAGTTGAAGACATTCTGAGCCTGGCCGGGGCCGGGAACAACCGACGAGCGGGGTAGCTCAAGCAGGGTCAGTTTTCCGTAGCCTTCAGCCTTTTCGCCGTCCTTACCGGTACCGGCGTCACCGTTGGCGGAGAGGAAGCCGTACATGACATTACGAGTATTGCTGTCTGACTGCTGGGGGATGAAGCTGGTGGTCAGCGAGAACTGAGCTGAATCTTCACCCGGCATCTGCAGGGACATGTAGTAAGGGGGCAGGGGGCGGCCGCTGTCGTTAGTGGGGTCGTTGGGAATTGACCAGCGATCGTCCCCGTTGTAGAGGCTATTTGCGTTGGTCACGTGGTAAGCGTTCAGAATCTCTCGCTGAACCTTGAAAAGATCCTGCGGGTAGCGTACGTGCTCAATAAGCGAAGCACTCATATCGCTGTAGGGGCGCACCGTATCGGGGTAGACCTTCTGCCAGCTCTTCAGAACCGGGTCCTGATCATCCCAGGCGTAGAGGGTAACGGAGCCGTCGTAGGCATTCACGGTGGCCTTGACCGAGTTCCGGATGTAATTGACCTGCTGGTTGGGCAGAGCCTGAGTGACACCGCTTGCGGTTTCAGAATCCGAGGTAGCGTTCTCCAGCTGGGCTGCCTGCGAGTAAGGGTACTGGTTGCTGGTGGTGTAGGCATCCACAATCCAGAGCACCTGGCCATCGATGATGGCCGGGTAAGGGTTGCCGTCTACGGTCAGGTAGGGGGCCACCTTCTTCACGCGCGCTGAGGGGTCACGGTCGTAAAGAATCTGGGATTCGGGGCGGACGGCGTCCGACAGCAAGATATCTGAGGACTGGAACTTAATAGCGTAGGCCAGACGGTTGAAGGCATTACCGATGACGGGGCCGCCGTTACCGCTGAAGGTGTACTTGGCGTCCGCGCCGCTCTCGTCATCGGCGGTCTGGGGGCGGTCAAGTTCTAGGGGCTCGTCCTCGGCGGTGCCACCCACGATGGAGTAGTCGGGTGAGCTCTGGCCGAAGTAGATACGGGGCTCATAATCTTCGCTAATGGCACCGGTAGCCTGAATACCCGACTGGATGAACTTGGGCTTACCGTCAGCTTCAACCTGGTTACCGTAGGCGGCGATGACGCCGTAGCCGTGGGTGTAGACCACGTGCTGGTTAACCCAGGACGACCCGGCATTCTGGTCGGGGTTCAGCTCACGGGCAGCGATAACGGTGTCGGTCTCGGTGCCGTTGATGGAGTAACGGTCAACCGAGAGATTCTGCCCGAACTGGTAGTAGGGGCGGAACTGCTGCAGCTGGGCAAAGGCACCGGAGACCACGTTGGGGTCGAGCAGACGAATGTTGGAGATGGTCTCGCTCTCCCCGCGCAGGGCACCCGCTGCGGTTGAGGTAGTGGCATCATAGCTCTGAACGTCAATCTGGTCCAGGCCGTAGGCTGCACGGGTCGCGTCGATGTTGCGCTGGATATAGGGGGCTTCGGCTACCTGCTCGTTGGGTACAACCTGGAAGCGCTGCACAACCCAGGGGTAGATGCCACCGGCAACCAGTGAAGCAATCACCAGCACGGCGGTACCAATGATGGGCAGACGGAAGTTTCCGCGTACGGCGGCAAGGACGAAGAGGACAGCAACCAGCAAAGAGGCAATGGCCAGAATCGCGTTCACCGGGATAATAGCGTTGACGTCGCTATACATGGCGCCTGCCCAGGAGCCAGACTGGTCTTGGGTTGCATTGTAGCGGGCCAGCCACAGGGTAACGGCTCGCAGCAGAATGAAGAGGGCGCCAAGGACAGCAAAGTGGCGACGGAAATGCACGGTGGTGGTGATACCGCGCTCCCCCACGATTACTCCTCCGTAGAAGTAGTGCATGACCAGGGCTGCCATCGCTGAGAAGATAATGGCGGTGCTCAACAGGCCGGTCACCACGTTCAAGAAGGGCAGGGTGAACATGAAGTAGCCCAGGTCGCGACCGAACTCGGGGTCTGTGGTACCAAAGCTTTCGCCCTGGAAGAAGAGCAGGACGGTCTCCCACTGGGTCATGGCCCCGGTGCCGACGAAGGCACCCAGGAGTACCGGCACTGCAACCAGCAGAACCTTACGCATACGCTCAATACCCTGGCGGTAACGCTCCATGTTCTGATTGAACATGTCCTGCATATCGCCGTAGGGGTCGGGTACAGGGTTGCCGTTGGCATCTAGTCGGGGACTAGCAGGACGACGGGGGCTGGGAGTCTGTAATTGGCCGTGTCTATAGGCGTAAAAGAGGCTGGCCCACACGGCAATACCTACAACGAGAGCTGCAACCAGGAAGACGGCACCGCGGGTCAGGTTTTGGGTGATGAAAACCTTGAGGTAGCCCAGCTGGTCATACCAGAGGACGTCGGTGTACACCTGGGTTGCAAAAACAAAGGCTACGACCAGGGCGGCAATAATTGCCACGGTCACGGTCAGCGGCCGGTTTCTACGTTGAGGAGCGCGTGATGATGAACGGGGAGGGATGCTTCCGGTACTCACGGGTATCCTTCAGTTGTGTTTCGTGTCTGCCGCAAAGATGCGGCCTGTGTGGTGGGTGACGCCGCGCAGTGGGCGACGCTACATATAAGACACTATTTTGCCAAAGAAAGCTGTGAGTTTCGAGAGTAGGCTTACTGTTTCAGCTCTAGGGTGATACTCCCCTACTACCTGCTGGTTTAGGAGCAGGTGGGGAAGGTTGCGGGGTCTTCGCCCTGGCCGATGCGGGTCACCGCATCTACCGCCTCATCGAGGGTAGCAACCTTAATGACGTTCAGGCGACGCGGAACGTTACCGACCACTTCATCGCAGTTATCTGCCGGTGCCAAGAAAACCGTAGCACCGGCGTCCGCAGCTCCCCGCATCTTTTGCGCGATACCGCCGATGCTGCCTACGGTTCCGGCCGCGTCGATGGTGCCGGTTCCAGCAAAGTGGATGCCGCCAGTCATCTCGCCCTCGGTCAGCTCATCGATAATACCCAGGGCAAACATCATTCCGGCAGACGGTCCACCCACTTCTTCTAGGCCGTAGTTAACGGTCATGGGGAATTCAAAGGAACGGGCGATGTACATGCCCAACACGTAGCGCTGCCCCTGCTCGTTATAGGAGGGGGTGACGGTGACCTCCTGATCGCTGCCGTCGCGGGTCACGGTGAGGGTGACGGGTTGACCTGCGGACGAGTTCACCCGCTCAGTCAGGTCGGTGTAGCTGGTCAGGGCCTGGCCATTGAGGGCGGTTACCACGTCCCCCTCCTGCATCAGGCCTTGGCTGGGGCCACCCTCGACAGTACCTGAGACCGTCAATATTTCGGTGTACTTAATACCCAGCTGGGTCAGAGCGGCAGCCTGGGCTACCTCCTGGGAATTAGTCATATCGGCACTGTTCTGGGCGCTGACCTGATCGCTGGTCACTGAAGGGTCGTAGATAAGGTCGCTGGGTAGCACAGCCGTTGAGTCTTCTAGCCAGGTGGCAAGAGCCTCAACCGCGAACAGGGATGAATTAGGACCACCGGCAACCGAAACAGTGGTCATATCGAGGTTGCCGCTGACCGGGTAGGTTTGAGCACCCTCAATCTCAATGAGTGGCTTGCTGTTAAACTCACCAATTGTATTGAAGGTGGGGCCGGGAGACTCAGTCACAAAATCAACCGGAACTACCAAAGAAAGCATCGACAGCCCTAAAGCGCCCACAGCACTGACTGTACGCACATCAGCCCTGCGTTCACGAGGCTGGGCGCCTGCATTGTCCCTCTTCGAAAAAACCATAGGACTAGCCTACTAGCAAAATCGCCCAGCCCAGCCCACTCCCCAGCAAATTCCCACTTGGCTCATGGCTAAAAGCCCCCCGGGGCAGGCGCTCCGGTCGGTAGGCTAAGGAGAAACAGGAGCAGCGGGCGCCGCAGCCCCCAAATGAAACGAGGCAGAACGTGACCAACAACCCCTACGACTCAACTGGCCGTGACCCCCTGGAAGAGTTCCTCAAGAAGCTCCAGGAGCAGGGGTTTGATCCGTCAGCTATGAACGGGGCCGCAGGCTTCGATGCCGATGCCCTCAAAAACATGGGTATCCCCTTAGACCCTTCCATGCTCTCAGGCATCTTCGCCCAGGTGAACTCCATGATGAACGCCCAGCCCAACGACGACCCCGTTAACTGGGACATGGCCAAGCAGCACGCCCGCCAGGTACTGACCATGGGTGAGGATCCCTCTGTGACATCCACCCAGGTAGGCGCCGTCCGTGATGCCGCAGCCCTGGCAGATCTCTGGCTCGACCCCGTCACTGTCTTCGAGCGTCCTTCCTTCGGCGTTGAGGCCTGGGCCAAGGCCGAATGGGTTGAAAACTCCTTTGCTACCTGGAAAGATATCGCTGGCCCTGTTGCAGAAGAAGTTTCAGCAGCCATGACCTCATCGATCCAGCAGCAGATGCCCGAAGACATGGTAGGTATGCTAGGCGGCGGCAACCTCTTTGCCGGTCTCGGTGGCATGATGTTCGGCATGCAGATGGGCCAGGCTATTGGCAAGCTCGCCGAAGAAGTCGTCTCCTCCACCGATATCGGCATCCCGCTGGCTCAAGGGCGCTCTGCCCTGTTGCCCTCCGGTATCGCAGCCTTCGGCGAGGGGCTTGAAATCCCCGCCCAGGAAGTCATGCTCTACCTGGCTGTGCGCGAAGCGGCCCTGATTCGACTGCACAAAACCAACCCCTGGCTGCGTGAGGATATCATCGACCTCATCACACGCTTCTCCCGCGGTATCCGCGTCGATATTGAACGCATGCAACAGGCCGCAAACGACATTGACTTTGACCCCTCAAACCCCGAGGCCATGATGGACGCTTTTGCCGGCGACATTTTCAAGCCCCAGCTGACGGAAGACCAGCAGCTGGCTCTTGACCGCCTCGAAACCCTGCTGGCGCTGATCGAAGGCTGGGTCAGTCTCATTACCGAACAAGCAACTAAAAACCTGCCCATGGCCCCGCAGCTAGCTGAAACTATGGCCCGCCGCCGCGCTACCGGCGGCCCCGCCGAACATGCCTTCTCGCAGCTGGTTGGCCTTGAGCTTCGCCCCCGCAAAATGCGCGAAGCTCTCGCCTTCTGGCGTCACTATGAAGAGAACCACGGCTTCGAAGCCCGCGATCAGCTCTGGGAAGGCCCCGAAACTCTACCCACCGGCGAAGACCTGGACGACCCCGCTGGTTTCACCTCCCGCCGGGCCCTGCTCAACGCCAGCGAGGACGAGTTCGACGCAGCCCTCGAAAAGCTTCTAGCGGGCGGCTACGACGAACCCTCTGAGGGAACCGACAGCAAGGACAAGGAATAACAGACAGGGGTCTAGGGAAACATCTTCCCTAGACCCCCTTCTTTCAGGCACCCTCCGCTTGTTTTTTCTGCCCAAAGTTGACGCCTTCCAAGAAACTCCGAGCTTTCTCAAGGTGGGGGTAGCGGGCTTCAAGGGCTCTAAAAGCCGGTGAATGGTTCGGTTCAAGGAAATGGCAGAGCTCGTGGAAAATTACTGAATCCAGGGCATACTCGGGTGCCCCCTGAAGGGTATGCGAGATGCGGATAGTGCGCTCGGCTGCCGTGGCAGAAGCCCAGCGCTGTTTCTGGTTGGTCACCCAGCGAATCGACACCGGCTCTGGGGCCTCGGGCAGGTAGGTAGCGCGCAGGTAGTCTGCCCGCTCCCGCAAAAACTCATCGAGGGCACCCCGCTGGGCACCGGCGTCCTTGCGGGCCCGGCGGGCCTCAATCTTGGGAAGCAGACGGGCAAGGTAGCCCTCGACCTCCTCAGCTGTAGTGGCAGCGGGAACCATCAGGCGCAGGCGTCCGCTCTGGTTCGGTGGAGCTAGCTGCACCGTACGGGTACGGCGGGTAGAGCGCACCACCTCAATCTCGGGGCGGGACGCCGTTGCCGGCAGAATCTCACGCGAAATAGCCACTAAACCCCCTTGGGAGCGATGTCGTTGATAAAGCGGGAGCGTTTGCGCCCCGCCCGTCCGCCGGGGGTGCGCGAGCGCGACCAGCTCAAGGTCAGGTAGGAGCGGGCACGGGTGATACCGACGTAGAAGAGACGGCGTTCTTCGTCTACCTCGTCGCTGGTTTGGGCGAAGGAGATGGGCATAAGGCCCTCGTTGAGGCCGCAGAGGAAGACGGCCTCCCACTCCAGGCCCTTGGCTGCGTGCAGGGAAGCGAGGGTAACGCCGTTGAGGGAGGGGGCATCGCGGTGCTGGGATCGCTGGATCAACACGGCGACCAACTCGTAGAGGGTGAACTCCGGGGGTAGGTCGGTGGCGCCGTTAGCGGACGCCCGCTCCCGCGCTTGCCTGCGCTCGTCGGCTAGGCGGTCGGCAAGGGACACCAGGGTTTCAAGGGACTCCCAGCGGGCTCGCTCCTGGCCGGAACGCTGGGGGGCTTTGGCTGACCAGCCCAGGTTTTTGAGGTTATCTCTCACAAGCTGGGTGACGCTGTCGGTGGCTTCAGCTCCCTTGGCTGCCCCCTGGAGCATGCTGATAGCGGCACGGACTTCGGGCCGGTCAAAGAACTGTTCTGCCCCGCGAAGCTGGTAATTGATTCCGGCGTCGGTCAGGGCCTGTTCCAGGGCAACGGACTGGGAGTTCGTGCGGTAGAGAACGGCAATATCGGCAGCCGGGATGCCTTCCTTTTCGATGAGGTCCTTGATGTCTTCAGCGATACCGATTGCTTCTTGCTCGTCATCTGCGTACTCGAACCACTCGGGTTTAGCCCCGGGCTCTCGCTGGGAGACCAGCTGCAGAGGCGGGGCCCAGGAGTAGCGGGTGGAGTCGGGCATCTGACGGCGGGCAGCTAGCAGGCGGTTGGCTAGGTCAACCACCTGCGGGGTGGAACGGTAGTCACGCACCAGCTTGACCACGGTCGCCCCCTCAAAGCGGGTACGGAATTCGAGCAGGTGGCGGCTGGTTGCACCGGCGAAAGAGTAGATGGTCTGGGAGGCGTCGCCTACCACGCACAGGTCGTCGCGGCGCCCCAACCAGGCGTCTAGCAGGCGCTGTTGCAGGGGCGAGACGTCCTGGTATTCGTCCACCACGAAGTGACGGTACTGCTGGTGAATCTGGGCGGCAATATCGGGATTTTCCTCGATGATGGCAACAGTCAGCAGCAGGATATCTTCAAAGTCAATGACGTTGCGCTCGTCCTTAAGCTCCTCGTAGGTGCGTAGCAGGCGCACCATGTCGATGGGGCTGATATCTGATGGCAGCTCCCGGTGGGCCAGATGGGGCATGAGGGAGTCGGCCGTGAGCATGGAGACCTTGGCCCACTCAATTTCGCTGGCAAGGTCGCGCACGATGGCCCGGTCGGTAGCTAGCCCTAGGCGGCGGGCTGACTCGATGATGAACTGGGATTTGTTCTTGATAATCTCGGGCAGGGCGCCGCCGATGGCTTGGGGCCAGAAATAGCGGAGCTGGGCAAGGGCGGCTGAGTGGAAGGTGCGGGCTACGACCCCGGCAGCGCCCAGCTGACGCAGGCGCACCTTCATCTCTTCGGCAGCCCGGTTGGTGAAGGTGAGAGCCAGGACAGCCCGTGGGTTATAGCGGCCAATAGCGATTCCGTAGGCAATACGGTGGGTGATGGCGCGGGTCTTACCGGCACCGGCACCTGCCATCACGCACATGGGCCCGGCAAGTTCGGTTGCTACCCGGCGCTGTTCAGGGTCAAGCCCCTCAAGAATGGTCTCGGGGTTGGGGGCAGACAGGGTAATGGGCTGGGCCCTGAGCTTATCGTAAATCATGGTGCTTCTCCCCTACCCTCGCAGTCCTTGTGGCCGATGAGGGCCACGCCAGCTTTCTAGTCTACCGCTCAGCAGGCTTCTGGGGGTGCCCCAGCGACTGCCCCAGCCAGAACTCTATCAGCCGACGGGAAATAGAGCTGGGCCCGGGAAGTTGCACGGTCCCTGAGCGGTGGGCTTCAAGTAGTTCGGCTCGGCTAAACCAACGAATTTCCTCAATTTCAGCCCCATCGGCTTCAACCTGGTTGGGGTTGGAGATTACAGCGAGATAACCGCACATCAATGACCTGGGGAAGGGCCAGGGCTGCGACCCCAGATACTTCAGCGAAACAACCAGCCCGCCGCATTCCTCGTAGACCTCGCGCAGGACAGCGGTTTCGAGGGCTTCGCCGCCCTCAACGAACCCGGCAAAGGTAGAAAATCGCCCTTTCCCCCAGGCCCGTGCCTGCCCCAGCAGAATCTTGCTCTCACCCCCAAACTCAGCGGTAACAGCTGTAATAACGGCCGGGTCGGTGCGCGGGAACAGCTCCCGTCCTTCGTCCGTGACCCGCACCCAGCCGCCGCGGGTGGCATAGGTGGGGGCACCCGTCCGCCCATCAAAACCAGAGGATGCATGCCAGGTGCTCAAGGACGCCGCTGCCGCCAGCACCTCGCCCCAGGCAAAGGCGGCTCCTTGCCCCTCATAGGCGAAGGCTGCATAATCACGGACGCTCACCCAGCTACCACCAGACCGGGCAGCTATCACCTCGGCCAGGGTCTGCTCCTGATTTTCAAAACCCTGAAGATTGAGCGGGGCATCACCCAGGCTAAGGTAGCGGTCAAAGTCCGCCAGGAGTACCAGCACGGGATGCTCCAATTGAGGCTCTGCGGAGTCCTCCCCCACCTGCTCCGGGGCGGACGCCTGCACCCGGCTCCCAGCGAAAATCAGGGAAGGGTGCTGGTGGCGATCAAGTGAAGTGTAGCTCAGCAAGGGTTCGCTGTTCAGGTCAAAGACACCGGCCAGGTCTTGTGGCTCAGGGCCGTTACCTGTTTCTGCAACGAGCACCTTGCCCCCGTCCAAAGCGATGAGGGCAGGTCGAACTTTCCAGGGGTAAAGGTCGTTTGACGGGGCATCGGTCGGTAGCTGCCACTCTGTTAGAGCCCGCCCCAGGTGCCCAAAGAAACCGGCGTGTTCTCGCACCGCGCCAGTGGTTCGCACCCGGTCGGTAGTCAGAGGCAATCGCCCCAACGGCGAAAACCAGCCCTGCCCACCCGGGGTCGGAGCAGCGTCCGTCCCGTACTGCGAACCAGCTACCGACAGATTAGTCATATTTTCAGCATTCATATCGGGTTCGTTCCAACTTCTCTTGTACCCTTAAAAGTGTGACTTCAACACCGCTTCAACTTGCCGCCATCGTATCAGCTGGGGTTCCCGGGCTCTACCCCGTAGCCGCCCTACCCTCAGCCGACGACACCCTCGACTTCGACTCAGCCATCATCATTGACTCAGCCGACAAACGCTGGCGCGTCCGTGCCCCCAAACACCCCGAAGCTAGCGTGCGACTCGAAGCGGAGCACGTCATCCTCCAGTCCTTCACCCCGGGCCTGCGTGCCCGCCTGCCCTTCCTCGTACCCACCATCGTAGGAACCGTCCCTCTCGACGGGCGTCAGGCCTTTATTTATACCCATAACCCCGGGGCCCACTACGACATCGATGACTTAGCCGACCTTTCCCACCGCACCCGGGAAGGGCAGCCCAATATAGCGGACGAGATTGCCCGCCATATCGCCACCATCCACGTTTTCCCCACCACCATCGTTGAGGATGCTGACCTACCGGTCTACACCGGTCAGCAGGTGCGCGAGCGCAGGCTTGCAGAGCTGGACCTGGCTGTAGCCACCGGTAAGGTGCCCTCCGGGCTGCTCACCCGCTGGGAGCAGCAACTCAACAACACGGTGATGTGGGACTTCCGCCCCCGCGTCATTCACGGGGACCTCAACGAAGATAACCTCGTGCTTGACCAGAAAAAAATCGTTGAAATCACCGGCTGGTCAGAAGTCTGCGTGGGAGACCCCGCTGCTGACTTTGCCTGGCTTTACGCCTGCGAAGACCCCCTCTTTAGAGAGCGCGTCTTCGCAAGCTACCGGGAAGAAATGCCCCAGGAGCCCGACCGTAACCTCGAAGCTAGAGCTAACCTCTATGCTGAATTCGGTTTGGCCCAGTGGCTCATCCGCGGGGTTGAGCTAGAGGATAAGGTAATGATCTCAGAAGCTGTTTCTATGTTGGATCACCTTGAAGCCGAGCTACGAGCTGTTGGGGGGATTCAGCCAGCCAGCTGAGCCGCTCGCTCCACAGCCTTCTCTAACTCTGCCCGGGTGGAGAAGTTGGTAACTTCAATGCTCTCTCCGGTGGAGGCATAGAAGAAGTGGGCTTCTACGTTTTCTTCGGGCACCCCTTGCAAGCGGGCAAAGCCCAGGCGGTAGAGGGAGAGCTGCACTGAGCGTTCTTTCAGCTCTTTCTTGGTACGCGGGGGGCGCCCGGTCTTCCAATCCACCAGCTGCCAGATGGTTGAGCCGTCCCCGTCTACCCGAGTGAAGATAGCGTCGATACGGCCGCGTACAGTGACCCCAGCCAGAGGGGTTTCAAGGGGGTATTCCAGGGCCCAGGGCTCACGGCTTGCCCAGTCACTGGCCAGGAAGTTTTCCCGTAGGGCAGGGATATTGAGCTCTTCTTCGGTGCCATCGTCATCGAAGTCTTCGTCCATGTCCAGCATGCCGCTAGTGCCGAAATGATCCTCCACCCAGCTGTGGAAGATTGTTCCCTGGCGGGCTGCGATACCCGGTTTCTGGGGCATGGGTCGTTGAATATTGTCAATGACAGCTTGTGGATCCTTTACCAGGTTGACCAGCAGGGAAGCTGAGAGGTGGCCGGGTAGCTCAAAGCTGCTATGTTCAGCAGGAGCTGCAAGCAGGCTCAGAAGTAGGTCGGTTTCTTCCTGCCAGTCCTCGATTGTTTTGTGTATCTCCTGGGCCTGTTCCACTGTGGCCTCTGGCAGGGCAGCTAGAGCTTCAGCTAAGGCCTCGGTGTCGAGCCCTCCGCGCAGCACATTCTGGGCTGCACGTTCAATCACCTGGCGGGGAGTCAGCCCAGTCACTGCTCCCTGAGTACTGACAGTGGGAACGGGGGTAGGGCCAGCAGCTTCAAGCTCCTCAAGAGAGCTCCAGGTCATCTGCTGGGGCCCGTCAAAGGGGTCGAAGGGCCAAAGGGCCGTGGTGATGGTAGCTGACTGGGGGTTGACGGTGCCGACCTGGTCGAGGTCAACCTCGCTGAGCACCTCAGCAAGGGGCTGGGGCCTATCGAGTAGCTCAGCTACAAAATCAGACATGAGGCGGGACTTAGTGGAGGTCCCCTTCCAGGCTGAAGTGGTGAGCACCAGTAGGGATCGGGCTCGTGTGTACCCCACATAGGCCAGGCGACGTTCTTCAAGGGTTCGGTATTCTATCGCCTGTTCTGAGAGCCCAGCCATGTAGTTGCCCAAATCCTGCAGGTTCTCGAAGTCCACATTCCAGCCTGGAAGGTAGGCAGAGTCCCCGCGCATGGGCCAGGGCAGGGTGTCCCCCTGCTTGGTCCAGCGTTCGTCCTTACCATCGGGGAAGTCGCCGGCTGCCATACCCGGAATATAGACCTGGTCCCATTCCAGTCCCTTGGAGGCGTGCACGGTGAGAATCTGCACCGCATCATGGCGGGGGGCTTCTGCTGCCATATCGAGCCCAGCTTCCTGTTGGGCGGCGGCATCAAGCCAGGCTAAGAAACCGCTGATGCCCGATGCTGAGGCGCCGGTGGCACTCAGAGCAAAGCGGACGCCGCCTTCCCCCTCTTCAATGGGCTGACCGTTTGCAGCAGCAAGGAGCAGGGCGTTAATACGCGGGGCCGTAGACTCATAGGTAGCTGCCACATCGTAGAAGGCGTCGAGGTGCCTGCGGGCAGAAGATGCGTGAACTCCCGGGCGGGCAGCTAGCTCAATATCCAGTAAAAGAGTACGCTCAATTTCGCTGATAAGGGTGGTGAGGTCATCAGCGGTGAACTGGCGTAGGTAGGCGAGCTCCCCCGCAACTGCCCTCAGACGCCTAAGCCCCTCAGCACTAATGGACCGACCAGTGCGGGCTGACTCCCAACCCTCCTGGGGTAGGTTTTCGAGCGCTTCGATGAGGGAAGCACCGTCGGTGACGTCGGGGGCTGCTGCCTGGAGTAACCGCCGGTAGTCCTGAGCGGACGCCGGGGCCTGCTCGCCGACGTCCTTAAGCTCCCGGGCGCTGGTAGCGCCACGTTCGGCAGCTTCACCAAGAGCTTCTACTTCGTCAAGGATTTCCTGCTCAGCGCGTAGAGCAGCGGCCTGGGCAGTGATGCCGAACCTGATTTCAAGTTCGCGCTGGCGTTTGAGAGTCTCTGCCCACTCGCCCAAGGCTAGAAGGTCAGATACGCCAAGTCGCCAACGGGCCCCAGCCAGTATGCGCATGAGGGCATCTGAGCGCCCCGGGTCGCTGAGCACCCGCAGGACGGCCACAAGGTCCACAATCTCAGGAGTATCGAGCAGACCGCCTAAGCCTACAACCTGGTAGGGAACACCCAACTCGTCGAAGGCCTCTTGCAGGGGTTCCATCATGGCACGCTTTTTGCAGAGGACGGCCATGGTGGGCATGTCGGACAGTGGACGGCCAGCGAAGGTGGAGCGTTGCTCGGCAATCATTTGGCCAAGAGCCCGGGCTTCTTGCAGATCGGTAAGGTATTCGCCCACCAGCACCCGCCCTTCGGTGGGGTTGGGGCGAGCGACCAAAGGCGGCACCTCAATAGTGTGGGTTCGCTTGACCCAGTCAGGGCTCACGCTCAAGGGGTCTGCTACCCGGTTGGCTGCTGCCAAAATTGCTGTATCGTTTCTCCAGGCCACGGTGAGGTAGCTGGCGGTTCGGTCGTCTGCCGGGAAGTAGTCGTAGAAGCTAAAGAGCTGGCCGTCTGAAGCACCGCGGAAGCCGTAGATGGACTGTTTAGGGTCACCAACCGCCATGACCGGGTGGGCAGGTGCATCAGCGGTGGCACCGAAGAGGTCTGAGAAGAGCTGCATCTGGGCGTGAGAGGTATCTTGGAACTCATCCAGCAGCACAACCCTAAAACGTTCCCGCTCCGTCTGAGCAGCTTGGGGTACCGTTCTTGCGATCTGGGCAGCCTTAGCGATGAGGTCGCCGTAGTCCATCACCTGCATCTGCTCTTTGATCGCTGAATAGCGTTTGACCAGCTCCGCATAGAAAATGCGCAGTTGCAGCCCCTGCACCAGGGCTCTTTGTTCGCTGGTTGCTCCTTTGACAGTGGGTTTGCCCAGGTCTTCCACCTGTTTCAAGGTCTCTGTGCACCAGTCAATGACGGTATCGGGGCTGACCAGGTGTTCAGCGCACTCAGCTGAGAGTTTGATAATGGATTCCACCATGGTTGACTTGGCAACGTCCTTTTCGGGGAGCTTGCCTTCGTAGTGCTCAACAATTTGAGCGACCAGCTGCCAGGTTTGGGCTCCACCCAGCATTTGGGCGTCGTCTTCCACCCCAATGCGAAGACCGTACTGCTGCACCAGGGTGTTTGCGTAGGAGTGGTAGGTGGAGATTGTGGGGTCGCTGGTGATTTCTTCGCCACCCTGTTCCGGGTTCTCTCGCACCAGCCCCTGCCGGCGGAGCTCTTCAAGACGGGAGCGCATACGCTCGCGCAACTCACCGGCTGCCTTCCGGGTGAAGGTCACACCCAGCACCTGATCAGCACGTACAAGGCCGTTGGCCACCAACCACACCACCCGATCAACCATGGTGGCGGTCTTTCCGGAACCTGCTCCAGCCACCACGAGGCGGGGCACCAGCGGGGAGCTAATAATGGCAGATTGTTCTGCCGTTGGTAGGGGGCGCCCCAGGGCTTCTGCGATTGCTTCGGGGGTCAGGAGGTTTTCTGCTGGCTTCTTTTCAGTCATGGTTCTGCCTTACTGGGCGGGGCGGACGGTGATGGCACGGCCCCGGGAACAGATGGGGCAGATATCGGGTAGGGCGCAGCCGATGCTGTAGGAGCCTGCGGCTGTGTGGCGAGCTTGCAGGTACTCCCCCGCAATGAGTTCAGCGGCCCGGTTGATGAGTTCAACAGCCCAGGTGCTTTCAGCCGTAAGTGGGGCTTGCTCCTGCTCAGAGTAGCTCTTGGTCGTTCCACCGATTTGTAGGAGCATGGCCCCGCCTGAGAGCTCCTGCAGGCCGTCGAGGACGGGGATTTGTTTCTGCTGGGTGGAGTTTTCTTGATGTTGGTTTTCCCGGTGCAGGGCTTCTTGCATCAGGGCCCCGGCACCGGCTTCCAGAGCAACCTGGTAGGCAGCGAGCTGGGGGTGCTGTTCAAGCTCAGCCTTGGTAGGTTTACTCTTGCCGGTCTTCAGGTCAATGATGATGAAGCGACCCACCTGGTCGACCTCAATGCGGTCTACTCGCCCCGAGAGCAGGGCGTCCTTGGCAGGACCCGGCACCAAGACACTGAAAGAGCCCTCGACCCCCACCAGAGAGCGTCCTTTGCCTTTAAGTTCACGCACGTAGTCGGCAAACTTCTGAATCATGCCTTCGGCCCGCTCTACCATCTTCTGGCTCTCCCAAGTATCGGGAAGGCCTAGCTGGGGTAGGCGTCGATGTAATTCATCGCGTAAATCGGTGCCGTTGCCCTCGGGCATATCTTCGCAGATGGCGTGGATGAGGGTTCCCAGCGAGCGGGAAGCATCGGTCGCCGCTTCGGCGCGAGAGGCCGCCACAAACCAATCCAGGGGAGAACGGTGGATTTTTTCTATCTGCGACGGCGATACCGGAACTGGCCCGTCGCCCGCAAAAGTTGGTGTGTGGGAAGACAGCGGAAGCAGCCCCCACCAGGAACGGGGGTGGGCACCGGGTAAGTTCATCTCTGAGGTCTGCCCCGGGTCTGCGAGGCGACTCAAGAGGCGGGCAGCTGCATCGGCTTTGACCGGGGAGAGATGCTGCGCCTCTGACCACTGGCGTAACTCTGCCACCAGCGAGCGCAGGGTCATGGGGCGGCGCACCTCGGTGAGGGGGCGCTCCCCGTTCGGGTGCGGCGCGAAGATATCGAGCAGTTCGCTGGGGGCTAGGTCGTTTGATTTAACAGCGGTGCAGACGACCCGGGAACGGGCTCGAGAGGCGGCGGTAGCAAACATACGGAACTCATCGAAACGGTTAGCGCGCAAGCGTTCCAGCATGGAATACCCGGCCCCACCCCGACCAGCAGTTTCTTCAGAACTGCTCTCCAGGCGTCCGGTTGCTGCGTCCACCAGGTCGAGGGTTCCGAGCAGGGAGCCGCGGACGGTGGTGTTCGGCCAGGTGCCGTCCTGTAGTCCCGCGATGTAAACGGTGTCCCACTCTCGACCGGCGGCCAGGGCCGGGGTCATGATTTCTACAGCGTCCCTGTAGCTGGTGCGTTCTGCCAGGGTATCCATGGGGAGATCCTGGGCATCGATGTAGGTAAGGAACTGGTCGGCGGTGGCACCGGGCATCTGGTCGGTGTACCGTTCTGCTGCTTCGAAGAGACCAATCATGGCGTCGATGTCTCGTCCTGCCCTGTCGGCGCCTGCGCCGCCTGAGAGGGACTGGGCCTTCCAGAGGGGGGCAAGTTCCGAGGCCTCCCAGAGGGCCCACAGCACGGTTTCGGCTGTTGCGCCGGGCTGGTCGAGGGCTTTATCACCTGCGGTAAGGACTCTGCCTAAGCGGCGGGCAGCTGAGCTGCTTTCACCGGTAGGGAGTAGCTGAGGGTTGATGAGAGCTTCCACCAGTAGGGCGTCACTGTCGCGGGTTCCGCCGGCGCGTAGTTCTTCAGCTCGCAGGCGCTGGCGTAAGCGGCGCACATCCATGCTTGAAGCCCCACCTAGACGAGAGGTGAGTAGGACAACTGCAAGGTCGGCCCCCAGGCCCCAGGTTTTGCTCTGCTCGGTGGCTTCAGTTTCGTTTTCTGTGGCTTGGGGGCTCTGACCTTGCTCACTAGCCCGTAGACGTCTGGTGCGCAGGATCAGCCCCAGGGCATCGAGGAAAGGGCGCACTGCCGGTTCGTCGCGCACAGGAGTAATGGAGGCTGCCGTTTGCACCGGCAGACCCAGGTTGATGAGGGCTCGTTTCAGGCGGGTTACGTCTGAGCCCTTACGCACGATAATGGCGCTGCGGCTGTAGGCCCTGCCTCGGTAGAGGTGGTCTTCTAGAATCATCTGGGCCAGTAGCTGGTTTTCCTGCTGGGGGGTTTCAACAACCAGGCCTAGCACTTCTGCCCGTTCGTCTACCGCTTTTTCGGGGTTGAGGAGGGCACCGTCATCTCCTACAGGTAGCAGGGCCTCGTCCCTGGCTTCCTGCGGTGCGGGGGCCAGGGCGCGGCGGTGGGCAGCCCGGGGCACGGCCGGTAAGCGGGAGGACAGCTCGGCCCAGCGCTCGACAATGGTAGGTGCCATGCGCCAGCTTGTGGTGAGCTCTTCTGTAGCGAGAGCCGGAAAGATATCGGGTAGCTGGGAGGCTAGGTGGGGGCTTGCACCGCGGAAGCCCTGGACGACCGTATCGGTGCAGCAGGTCATGATGGTTGCCGGCCCTGATGCCAGCAGACCCTCTAGATCTGAGCTTTCAGCGGCACTGTTTGAAAGGGTATTACTCGCTGTTGACCGCAGGTATTCTGCTGACTTACCTGCTAATACAGCTAACAACCGGTAGATAGAGGGAGTAAGCTCTTGGACGTCATCGATGAGCACCAGGTCAAAGCGAGCGCGTTCTGCGTTCAACAGATCCCTGTGAGCTAGCAGAGTTTTGGTGGCTTCGTGGATAAGGGCGGCGGGGTCAAAAGCGTGCGGTGCTCTCAGGGCTCGTACCTGGCGGTACTCGGTGTAGAGCTTAGCCAGCGCCTGCCATTCAGGGCGGTCAAAACGGGTCGCTAGGTCGCTAACAGACTGAGCGGTAAGGTCGTACTCAGCCATGCGGTCGAAGAAGTCACGCACCTCGTGTCGGAAACCGCGGGTTTCTAGGGCCTCGCGGAGGCTATCAGGCCAGATAAGGCTAGAACCCTCGCCCTGGCGGTGGCCGTCAAGGAGCTCTTTGATAAGGACGTCCTGCTCGGGGCCTGAAAGCAGTTTGGGGGTGAAATCCAGGTGGGGTAGGTAACCCTCGATATGGGCTCGTCGCAAAAGGTCAAAGGCGTAGGCCTGCCAGGCGCGCACCGGGGCCGTTGAGACTGTTGCGGTGATACTGGCAGAAAGAGCCTCTCGAAACCGGGTAGCGCTCACACGCGAAGGAGTGAGCACTAGTAGCCGGGCGGGGTCACTTCCCTGCTCAATAAAGCTGGTGGCTGTATCTAACAGGGCCCGGGTTTTGCCGCTGCCGGGCGCGCCCAGGAGCAAGGTAGCACCCTGGGTTTGAAGCTGCTCGTCTGTCACCGTGTACTCCCCATTGTGTATGGTCAAGGTTTTTGGCTGTAATCCAAGTTCATCATAGGTGGCTGACATTTTAAGAGCCTGAACGCCACCTGCCCCAAATATTTTTGTGTGGCCGGTTCTATGGCTACTATCAAAGGTATGACTTCATGGACCGAGCTTCCCCGCGCCACCTTCGATCTTGAGACCACCGGTATCGATCCCAAGACAGCCCGCATCGTCACTGCTTCTTTGGTCTTGGTTTCTCCGGACGGCGAAGTTCTGCGCGCAGGCGAATGGCTGGCTGACCCCGGGGTTGAGATTCCTGAGCAGGCGTCTGCTATTCACGGCATCACCACCGAGTACGCCCGCGAGCACGGCAAGCCTGCCCAGCAGGTAGCCTACGAGGTTGCGATGGCGCTGGGCGGTCTCTTTGCCGACGGCGTTCCCGTCATCGCCTTTAACGCTGCCTATGACTTCTCAGTGCTGCATTTTGAGCTGGCCCGCTACGGCTTCCCGCCCCTGAATTGCTACCCGGTGCTTGACCCCCTGGTCATCAATAAGCATGTGCACAAGTTTAAGAAGGGCAAGCGCACCCTGGAAGTGCTGGCCAGCGAGTACAGCGTAGAGCTAGAAAACGCCCACACCTCCAAGGACGATGCCCTGGCAGCTGAGCGCCTACTCACAGCTATGAGTTTTGAGTACGACGAGATTGAACAGCCCGCTACTGCCCTACACGAGCAGCAGATTACCTGGGCGGCCGAGCAAGCAGCCGAGCTGCAGGACTACTTCAACCGCATTGGCAAGCAGGCGGACGTCAGCGGCGCCTGGCCGGTGCGCACCGACTAAGGTTCAGGTAGCGTGAACGCTTAGGCAGGACGCCGGTAGGCAGGTAGGTGCCTTGAGCACCATCACTTGCCCACCGGCGTCCTTTTCTGCCTTGTCTCTACTAGATTTAAAGAAGCAGATACACCACAACCGCAAGGACGACCGTGAACGAGCCCGCGCCCACCAACAGCATCTACCTCGGCTCCACCCGCAACCAGCACAGAGAACTGGTAGCCCAATCAGCGGTCGTCCTCAAGCTGGGTTTGCTCCTCATGAAATCCGGGGCGAGCGCCTACCGCGTCAAAGCTTCCATGTCCCGCCTGGCCAAAGCCGTAGGGCTGGAGGAACACCACGCCCAGGTACACTTCACGGAAATCTCCACCACCGCCTACTCCGGCGGCAACTTCCGCACCGAAATTGCTGAGACCCGAATCAAGGGAATCTCCGCCTACAAGATTGACCTGCTCAGCGACTTTGTCTCCTCCCTGCCCGAGCGCATCGAACCGGCCGTCGCTGATGCCACGCTCACCCGTATCGAGAAGGAAAAGCCCCTCTACGCCCCCTGGCTCCTAGCTCTCGCTGCCGCCCTGGCCTGTGCAGCCTTTGCCTTCCTCAACCGGGGCGGGGTCATTGAGTGCTCAGTCGTTCTCGTCGCTGCCTTTGCCGGCCAGCTGTTGCGCTCCACCCTGGCCCACCGGGGGCTTAACCACATGGCTGTATGGATGCTCTGCGGCCTGCTCTCTGCCGGTATTTATGTGGGGGTCATGTCAGCGCTCATCGCCCCCGGTCTCATCGCCGATAACCACCTGGTGGGCTTTATTTCGTCGATTCTCTACCTAGTACCCGGATTTCCTCTGGTCACCGGCATGTTAGAGATAGCCCGTATGGATTTTTCCTCGGGTATTTCCCGCCTAACCTACGTGGCTCTGCTACTGGGTAGCGCCTCCTTCTCGGTCTGGCTCATTTCCCTGGTCTTTAGCCTCCCCCTGGAGCAGGCCCCTGCCCCGCAGCTGGACGCCTGGTTGCTTCTGGTCCTGCAAATGCTGGCTTCTTTCACAGCGGCCTACGGTTTTGCCATGCTCTTCTCAGCCACTCCCCTCTCTTGCGCCTGGGCAGGTGCGATTGCCGCAATCGTGAACCCGGGTCGTATCTGGCTGGTAGAGGCCGGGTGGGCGCCCCACCTTGCCATTGCCCTGGCAGTCTTTACCGCCGGGGTCTTGTCAGAGGTGGTCGCGCCCCTGCACGCGCGGCGGGTCTCCCGAGTTTCGCTGGCAGTACCGGCAACCGTCACTATGGTTCCGGGCGTCATGTTCTATATGTCTATGGCCCATTTCTCCAACGGGGACGTGAATGAGGCCCTGGCCAGCTTTGTGCAGGTCCTGCTCATCTTCGCTGCCCTAGGTATGGGCCTGGCGCTGTCCCGCCTGCTCATGGACAAGAACTGGCTGTACGACCGCGACACCCAGAACCTGGCGGCCCTGCCGCAAGGCCACATGAGATAAGGAAACTTACACTCAGAAGTAGGTGAAGCAGGCACAACTATGGGCGCGGCGCACTGACCTTTGCCAACTAACCTTCTCGCTGGCTCGCAAGCTCGCAAGCGATTCATGCCAGACCCAGCCAGTTGGCTACCGGCCAGTGCGCCGCGCTCTAGAAGGCATGAGCCTAGGCTCTCGCCTCTGCCGCTGCACGGGCTGCCTCGGGCAGAGCTGAGATGATGCGATCCATGGCGGCATCATCGTGGGCAGCTGAGAGGAACCAGGCTTCAAAAGCACTGGGCGGCAGGTAGACGCCGGAGTTCAGCATGGAGTGGAAGAAGGCGTTATAACGGTAGGTTTCTGACGCCTTAATATCGTCGTAGTTGTGTACGCCCTTCTCAGCAGTACCAAAGGCAACAGAAAAGAGGTTGCCTGCGGTCTGGATGGAGTGGTTGACCCTGGCGGCGTTGAAGGCTTCAACCAGGGCAGCCTGGAGCTGGGCTGAGCGGGTATCGATAGTCTCATAGACAGCAGCGTCAGCGGCCTTGAGGGTTGCAAGACCGGCAGCCATAGCGATGGGGTTACCCGAGAGGGTGCCTGCCTGGTAAACGGGGCCGAGCGGAGCCAGATATTCCATAATTTCGCGCTTACCGCCCAGGGCTGCCATGGGCATACCGCCGCCGATGACCTTGCCGAAGGTAAAGATATCGGGGGCCCAGTTGCCTTCAGCGGGGGCTGAGTAGCCCCAGTAGCCTGCGGATGAGACGCGGAAGCCGGTGAGCACCTCGTCGAAAATCATGAGGGCGCCCTGTTCGCGGGTGATTTCACGTAGGAAGGCGTTGAAGCCCTCAGCCGGGGTCACGACGCCCATGTTGCAGGGGGCAGCTTCGGTGATGATGGCGGCAATGTCGCCGGGGTTGGCGGCAAAAGCCGCGCGGACGGCGTCCTCATCGTTGTAGGGCAGAACGATGGTTTCTGCGGCGGTAGCTGCGGTGACACCTGCCGAGCCGGGCAGGGCAAGGGTTGCAACGCCGGATCCAGCTTCTGATAGTAGGGCATCAACGTGGCCGTGGTAGCAGCCTGCGAACTTGATAATCTTGTCGCGGCCGGTGTAGCCGCGGGCCAGACGGATAGCGGTCATAGTCGCTTCGGTACCGGTGGAGACCATACGAATCTGGTCGATGGTGCCGGGGGCTACAGCGTTGATGCGGTCAACCACCAGTTCAGCCAGTTCGGTTTCAGCGGCGGTTGAAGCGCCGAAGGAGAGGCCGTGCTCTACAGCCGCGTGGACGGCTTCAATCACGCCGGTATGCTTGTGGCCAAGTAGGGCCGGGCCCCAGGAGCAGACCAGGTCCACGTAGTTGTGGCCGTCCGCGTCGGTCAGGTAGGGGCCGGATGCCTCCACCATGAAGGCAGGGGTGCCGCCCACAGAGTTGAAAGCGCGCACGGGTGAGTTGACGCCGCCGGGAATGACGCGGGCAGAGCGGGCAAAGAGGTCTTCTGAAACGGTCAAGGGTTTACCTTTCGTTGAGCCAGGTGGCGGCTTCGGTGGCGTAGTAGGTCAGGATGATGGAGGCACCGGCTCGGCGGATACCCATCAGGGCTTCAAGGGCAACCGCCTTGCGGTCAATCCACCCCTGGGCGGCGGCTGCTTCGATCATGGCATATTCGCCGGAGACATGGTAGGCGGCAACGGGGACGGGTGACAAGTCTGCTACCTCGCGCACGATGTCCAGGTAGGCGGTAGCGGGTTTGACCATGACCATATCAGCGCCCTGCTCAATATCGAGCTGCACCTCGTAGAGGGATTCGCGGCGGTTAGCCGGGTCCTGTTGGTAAGTTTTGCGGTCGCCGGTGAAGGTGGATCCCACCGCATCGCGGAAGGGTCCAAAGAAGGCGGAGGCGTATTTGGCGGAGTAGGCCAGGATAGAGACATCGGTGAAACCGGCTTCGTCAAGGGCGGTGCGCATGGCGGCAATTTGACCGTCCATCATGCCGGAGGGGCTGACGGTGTGGGCCCCGGCGCGGGCCTGGGAGACCGCCATGAGACAGTAGGACTCTACGGCAGCATCGTTATCAACGACCGGGTTGCCAAAGGCGTCCTCGGTGAGGGGGCCGCAGTGGCCGTGGTCGGTGAATTCGTCCAGGCAGGTGTCAGCCATGACGACCACAGAGTCGCCAAAGTGCTGGCGGACGGTGCGGATAGCCCGGTTGAGGATGCCGTCCTCAGCCCAGGCAGCGGAACCGGCCGCGTCCTTATCTTCATCGCGGGGCACACCGAAGAGGTCGATACAGCGCACGCCGGCGTCGACGGCCTTCTGCACCTCACCGATGACAGTTTCCAGGGTGTGCTGGTACTGGCCGGGCATGGACTCAATGGGTACTGGGGCCTCTATGCCATCGCGCACAAAAAGCACCTGCACCAGGTTAGCCGGAGTCAGAGCAGTTTCTGCGGTGAGGGCCCGCATGGGGCCGGTGGTGCGCAGGCGGCGGGGCCTGACGGGCAGGGCGGAGGGTTCAAACATGGTCTTCCTTGACAGGTAGGTGTCGTATTGAGCTTAGAGGGCTAGGGCGGCAGCTGCCAGGTCAGCCGGGGCCGGGCTAGCAGACACGGTGATGGTGGCAGGACGCAGATGCTCGGGTAGGTTGCGGGCGGCTGCCTCGGTGCTGGCTCCGATGGCGACGATGGGCGGCAGGGGGCTACCGGCGGCCTCCGCTAGGGTGCGCAGGAGCAGGGGTGAGGTTGCGACCAGGACGTCGGTGGTGGCGAGCGCGGTTACGGCCGCTTCTAGGGTCAGGGCGGTGTTATCCGGTTCGGACACGCCCTCAGGCAGCTGGCTGGTCAGGGGGCTCTCTGCCGGGTAGGGCACCATGTCGTAGACCGGTAGGGTGGCTACGGTGTAGCCGTAGTCGGTCAGCCCCTCTTCGAGGGCCGGGGAGGCGGTGGTGCCCTGGACGGCCAGGACGGTTTCGTCCATGGGGTTATCCCACTCTTCGTCAATGAGCCACTCATCGACCATGCCGGCTGCTGACTGAGTTTCGGGTACGAAGTCCACCATCAGGCCCCGGTCGGTCAGGGCCGCTTCAGTAGCCTGGCCAACAGCGGCAATCTGGGCTGCTCCCAGGAGCTCTGCCAGGCTTTGGCCCAGTCCCCGGGCCAGGGTGTCGAGTCCCAGCACCCCGTTGACCGAGGTGAAGGTAACCCAGGAGAACTCCCCGCGGATCAGGGCGAAGGCAACTTCTTCCCAGTCCTCCGGCTGGCTGCCCACCGCGTCCAGGATGGGGGCGTAGAGCACCTGCGCGGTGGCGTCCTGCTCAGCGATAGCACGGGTAAACTCAGCTGCCTTCGCAGGGGTGCGGGTCATCATGTAGGTGGTCATGGGTTAGGCTTCTCCTGTCAGTCCGGCCAGGGCAGCGGCACCCATCTCAAGGAGGTCTTCTGCTGCTTGAACGCCCAGGAAGCTTGCCGCCTCAACTGAGAGGGTTGGGGTCTGGACGGTGTGGCGCAGTAGGTCGGTGCCGTCGGGGTTGGCCACAGCCACGGTGAGTATCAGCTGGCCAGCCTCAAGATAGGCGTAAGCCCCAATGGGGGCAGCGCAACCGGCTTCCAGGCGGCGCAGCAAGGAACGCTCAGCGGTCACAGCCAGCTGGGTCTCGGCGTGGTTGATAGCAGCTACAGCCTGCCCCAGCTCAGAACCATCAGCGACGTCCTCGCTGCGGATCTCAATGGCTAAAGCCCCCTGCCCCGGGGCAGGAACAACCCTGTCAACGCCCAGGTACTCGGTGATGGTCTCCGCAAGACCCAGCCGGTGCAGGCCGGCAGCAGCCAGCACCACGGCATCACAGTCACCGGTGATAGCACCGAGCTTCTTTTCTCCGTGCAAACCGTGCGCTCCCACCCCGTAGCGTTCGTTACCGGCCACGCGGGCCAGGCGGGTACCCACGTTGCCGCGGATATCAACAATGGTCAGGTCGGGGCGGATAGCCAGCAGCTGGGCTGCCCGGCGGGGTGAACCCGTACCGACGCGGGCTCCCAGGGGCAGGGTCTCCAGAGTCAGCCCGTCCCGGGCACACAGGGCATCCCGGGGGTCCTCACGCACAGGAGTGGCGGCGACGGTTAGCCCCGGGCAGGGGGCAGACGGCAAATCCTTCAGGGAATGGACGGCCACGTCCACTCCCCCATCCAGCAGCCGGGATCGCAGAGTTGCCGCGAACACCCCGGTACCGCCCAGCTGAGAGAGCGGACCGGTGAGCACGTCCCCCTCAGTTTTGACGGTAACGGTGGTGAGCTCAATGCCGGTGGCCTCGTGCAGACGCTGGGCAGCCCAGCCGGTCTGCGTAGTGGCAAGGGCTGAGCCCCGCGTACCTACGGTAAATGTTCGAGCTGCCAAGGAGCGTCCTTTCGTGCAATCTTTATCTGAAATGTTTAAGCCGCCGTGTTGCAGAGGGGGCGCGGGGACGCGCTTGGAGCCGACTGGCTGGGGCTGGCATGAATTGAGCGAGCGCCCCAGCGCGAGCTCAAGAAGGTTAGTCGGCAAAAGCGCGTCCCCGCGCCCCCAAGCTAGGAGCGAGAGCGGCTGTCGGCGTGGCGCACGCTGCCGCGCCACTCCAATTTACCCCTGCCGCCTACTAGCCCTTGTAATCAGCAATCACCGGCTTCTCGGAGCCGGGGCGCAGGGACTTGCAGCAGTCAGGGTTGCAGGCGTCGAACCAGCCCTTGCCGCCGCAGACGGACTCGCGAGCAGCTGCTACCCCGTCGGCGTCCTGGGCTGGGGCAGTAGAGGCGACTCGTTCGGCGATGAGCTGGCGCAGGCCCTCAACGTAGGCGGGGTGGGTGCCGGGGGTGGGGGTGCGGGTCGCGGCAAAGCCCAGGCGCTTGCAGGTGTCGAGAGCTTCGGTATCGAGGTCCCACTTGACTTCCATGTGGTCTGAGACGAAACCGAGGGGGACCAGCACAACACCGTCGACCCGCCCTTCAAGGGCTTCGAGAGCATCATTGACGTCGGGTTCGAGCCAGGGCATGGAAGGCGGGCCGGAGCGGGACTGGTAGACCAGCTCCCAGTCAACCTGACCGAGTAGGGCAGGGTCGATGGCCTGAACACCGGCGAGGACGGCGCGGGCAGCCTCTAGGTGCTTTTCGACGTAGGCGGAGCCGCCTTCGTAGTCGACACCGCGGGGGCCAGCTTCGTTAGCGGCGCTGGTGGGTACGGAGTGGGTGCAGAACATGATGCGGATTGTGCCGTTGCCCGCAGCGGTCTTTTCGGTAGCTGCCAGCTGGGCGCGGACGTCCTTGATTCCTTCTACCAGCCCCTCAACAAAGGGGGTGATGAAGCCGGGGGTATCCCAGAACTGGCGGATTTTATCAATCTGCAGTTTGCCGTCAAGCCCCAGCTTTTCAAGGGCGATACCGTAGTCTTCGCGGTACTGGCGGCAGGAAGAGTAACCGGGGTAGGCGCTGGTGGCCAGCACCAGAATCTTGCGTTTACCCTCGTCGTAGGCCTTCTGGACCACGTCGTTGACGTAGGGCTCCCAGTTGCGGTTGGCCCAGGTGATGTCGATAGCAGGGCCTTTTTCAGCCAGGGCATCACGCAGGGCTGCCAGCAGGGCCCGGTTCTGGTCGTTGATGGGTGAGACGCCGCCGTTGGCCCGGTAGTGGGTGGCAACTTCTTCTAGGCGCTCGTCGGGGATGCCGCGACCGGCTGTGACGTTGCGCAGGAAGGGGATGACGTCGTCCTGTCCTTCGGGGCCGCCGAAGGAAGAAAGGATTACCAGGTCGTAGTCCTGGGGGGCGGACGCGCGGGGGCGGCTGAGGGTGGACTCGGGGGTGTAATCGGCGATGGTGCCCTCATCGAGCACAGCCGGCCCGTTGGAGGCGGTGTTGGCCGGGTCTGTCTGGTTGGGGATGATATCGACAGGAAGCTGGGCGGTCATTAGGCAATCACCTGGGCAATCTCGGCAGCTTCGATGCGGCGGCCGGTGTAGAAGGGGATCTCTTCGCGCACGAAGTGGCGAGCTTCGGTGTTACGGAAGGAGCGCATGAGGTCAACGATAAGCACCAGTTCAGGAGCTTCAAGGGCGATGAGCCACTCGTAGTCATTCAGGCCGAAGGTGGCAATGGTGTTGGGCAGAACCTCGGGGAAGTCGATACCCTTCATGCCGTGGTTCTTCATAATCTCGCGGCGCTTTTCGGGGTTGATGGTGTACCAGTCGAGGGAGCGCACGAAGGGGTAGACGCAGACCCACTTTTCAGGCGCGATGCCCTTAGCGAAGGTGGGGGTATGGCCGGCTGAGAATTCGGCGTCGCGGTGCACGCCCATGGTGGACCAGACAATCTTGGTGCCTGAGAAGGCTTTGGTGCGGCGGAAGCTACGAATAGCCGCCTGTAGGTCTTCTGGCACAGCACCGTGCACCCAGACCATCACGTCCGCATCGTTGCGCATAGCGGACACATCGTAGAAGCCGCGGGTGATAACGCCCCTACCTTCAAGCTCAGCAACTAGGGCTTCAAGCTCAGCGGTAGCTTCGGAGCTGGTTGCAGCAGGATCAGCGGCGCCTTCGCGGGCGAAGACGGTGTAGAGGGCGTAGTGGAACTGGCTGTCGCCTTCGGCTACTTCGCCGGGGCGCTGGCCCTGAATTTTGCCGTGGGCGTCCTTGGCGGTAGGCATGGGCGGACGGCCACCGTGGCCGTGGCCTGCTGAGCCGTGGGAGTAGGCGCTGTGGCCTGCCCCGTAGCTTGCCCCGTGGCCGGTGCTGCCTTGGGAGCTGGAGGTGTGGGTGTGTTCTGCAGGGTTACCGTGGTGTGACATGGTCTTACCTTTCGATGTGGGACGTTGAGAGCAAGTAGCCGCTACCTAGTCGGTAGCTGATGTGTCGGTGTTTTTCTGGATGAAGCGCCCCAGATGTTCCTGGGTGTCTGCGGTGACAGCAGCCAGGCCGGTTCCTGCGATCCAGGCGCCAACGGCGGTAGCTCCGGGCAGGTCGGTGAGGGCTGTGCGGAAGGCGGTGACGCGGTCCTTGTGCCCCGGTGTGGTAGAGGGCAGGGCGCTGCGCCAGCGCACGACGTCCGCAGCAACCAGATGGCTCTTGGTGATGGGAACACCCAGGAGGTGGGCGGCGTCGTGTAGACCCAGGGTAACCAGCTGATCATCGTGCAGGGCTAACTCTGAGAGGGGCGAAGTGTCATGGTCCTTGCCGCGCCCGTAGGACAGTCGCACCACGTGCCGCCCCTGCCCTGCCCGCTCTGCTACCCAGGCCCACTTGGCGGTGGCGTGGGTGAGAGCTTTGGCGCGGACGCCTGTGGCGGCCTCGCTGACCAGCAGCCCGGTGCCGCGCGGGGCGGTATCCAGGTCGGGCTGGTCAAGGATTAGGGAGACCAGGGCAACTTCGGGGCCGGGGGCAACAGCGGGCAGGGCGGACGCCGGCAGGTGGGGGCCGAGCAGCCGGATAGAGGTCTGGGCATCGGTGGCAACGACCAGTAATTCACCGCGGATGATGGCTGACTTTTCGCCGTATTCGGGCTGACGCTGGATAGCCGTCCAGCTACCGGTGACGGGGTCGCGGTCCACGGCGATAGTGTCGAAGCCGCTCACAATACGCACGCGCTGGCGCAGCAGATCATCGACCAGGGCTTCGGAGAGCTGGTTCATGCCCCCTTCGATACCGGCAACCTGGGAGCCTGCTGGTGAAGCAGCTCGAAGGCGGGCGCTAGCGGCGGTGAGAGAGCCTAGCTCTCGCAGGCCGGTCAGCAGGCCCGGGGCGATGGTGGCAATTTCGAGCTGGTCGGGGTGTACCGAGTGCACGCCGGAGACCACCGGGGCTACCAGCTGGTCGAGCACCTGCTGCCCCAGGCGCACCCGAACCAGCTCGCCCAGGGTCTTCGCGGTAGATCCCGCTGAGCGCGGGAGTATGGCATCAAGCTTGGCCCTCCGGTAGCCTGATCGGCCCAGAATTTTCTTGAGGTTCGGGTCTTCGAGGCTACCGGGTATACCCAGCACGCCGGTGGACGGCGAGGGGTAGGGCCCGGTGGGCAGGTAGAGCCAGGATCCCAGCGGTTCGGGATTGACGATGCGGTCGGCAAGTCCCAGGTCGGTAAGTAGATCCCGCACCGCGGTGGTGCGGGTTGCGAAAGATTCAGCACCGGAATCGAGCACCAGACCGGTGAGCTGATGGGCACCAACGGCCCCACCTAGGTGGCTTTCGCGCTCCACCAGGGTCACTTTTTTCCCGGCCCGGGCTAGTTCACGGGCTGCGAGCAGGCCCGAGATGCCACCGCCGATGACCAGGGCGGTATTGTGCAGGTGCTGGTGCTGTGCCATGTGCTTTCTCTTAACTTACTTCGCGGTGGAGGTGTGGATGTAGTCGACCAGTCGGGTCAGCACAGTGGGGTCGGTGGTTGGGGGCACCCCGTGCCCCAGGTTAACCACGTGAGCCGGGGCGCTGCGTCCTTCTTCAAGCACCGCGTCGGTGTGGGCTGCAAGCGCCTCCCAGCCCGAGGCCAGCAGGGCCGGGTCAATGTTGCCCTGGAGGACGATACCGCCGCCCAGTCGGCGCTGGGCTTCAGAGAGAGGCAGGCGGTAGTCAACGCCGATGACGTCAGCACCGGCTTCGAGCATGGCGGGCAGTAGTTCAGCGGTTCCGGTGCCGAAGTGGATGCGGGGCACCCCGTAGTGCTCAACGGCTGCCAGGGTGGCTGCCGAGTGGGGCATGACAAAGCGGCGGTAGTCGGCCTCCCCCAGGGATCCTGCCCAGGAGTCAAAGAGCTGCACGGCTGAAGCACCTGCCTCAATCTGAGCAGCCAGGAACTGGGCTGAGGTGCGGGCGGCCCAGGCACCCAGGGCTTCCCAGGCCTCGGGGTCGGCGTGCATCATGGTGCGCGGACGCAGGTGATCGCGAGAGGGCCCGCCCTCAACCATGTAGGCGGCCACGGTAAAGGGAGCACCGGCAAAACCAATCAGGGGGGTTGAGCCCAATTTTTCAACGGTGAGGGCAACCGCTTCGCGAATGGGATCAAGGGCGGCGTCTTCAAGTTCGGGCAGGTTCTTGATGTCTTCAAGAGTGCGGACAGGAGCATCCAATACAGGGCCGCGACCAGGCACAATATCAACACCCACACCAGCAAGCTTCATGGGGATAACGATATCTGAGAAGAAGATACCGGCATCAACCTTGTGGCGGCGCACCGGCTGGACAGTAATCTCTGCGGCCAGCTCGGGGTTGAGGCAGGAATCCAGCATAGGGATTCCCTCACGGATTTCGCGGTACTCGGGCAGGGAGCGTCCTGCCTGACGCATGAACCACACCGGGGCGTGGTCAGCCTTGCGCCCAGTGAGGGTGCGAATCATGGCCGACTCGCCGGTACCGGCGGTCTTAAGGGGGTGGGTAGCGGGCAGGTGGGCAAGCTGCTCGTCGGTGAGCAGGGGGCGCTGACGCAGCGCTGATGACGCAGTCTGACTCATATACTCCATTCTGCCAAGTTTAAAGCAAAACTTTAGAGACACCCTGTCACCAGAGTCTCTACAGGGAGCTGTTTATAATAGTGTCGTCGTGACTATTTTCAGCCTTGTTGCATCGCATCGCTCCGTCGACCTCACTACCGTGGCTTACCTCAGCGAAGGCGTTGAGAAAATCCACCGGGACCTTGAACGCACCGGCATTCGTGGTGAGGTGATTTTGTCTACCTGCAATCGCCTAGAGCTCTATGCAGAAATCCCCAGCAACCCGGGGGCCACCGACCAAAATATCGCCAACGACGTTGCCTCTGCTTCCGAGCACATTTTTGATCTCATCTCCCAGCGGTCCGGGCTCTCCTATGACCTGGTAGAGAACAGCTTTGATGTGCTGGTGAACACCGATGCTGCCCACCACCTCTTCACCGTGGCCTCCGGCCTGGAATCAGCTGTTGTGGGCGAACGCGAAATCACCGGCCAGGTTCGTCGAGCTCTGGCTCTCTCCCAAGAGCAGGGGCGGGCTACCGGCAACCTGGTGCGCCTCTTTGAACACGGAGCTCAAACCGCCCGTAAAGTTGGCCAGCAGACCATGCTGGGGTCTCGCGGACGCTCCATTGTCTCAGTCGCCCTGGACATGGCCGATGACATCGCTGAGAAAACCTGGGAGAGCCGCCGTGTGCTTGTCTTCGGTACCGGTGCCTACGCCGGGGCAACCGTAGCTGCCCTCCATGCTCGGGGCACGACCGATATTTGGATTTACTCCCGCTCAGACCGTGCAGCCACTTTTGCCGACAAACGCGGAGTACAGGCTGTACCCCACGGCGACCTGCACGAGCAGATGGCAGCAGCCGATATTATCATCGGCTGCTCGGGTGGAGCTTCCCCCATGCTCCCCATCGAAATCCCCGAAGGGAAGCGCGTCATTCTAGACCTCGCACTCTCTCGGGACTTCGACCCCGAGGTAGCAGACCTGCCCGAGGTAGAACTCATCACCCTCGAATCTGTACGCCTGGCAGCACCCGAAGAAACCGTCGAATCCGTCCACACTGCCCGCACAATTGTGGACGAAGCTGCCGCCGAGTTCTCTGTTAAAGAAAAAGCCCGAAGCGTTGACGCTGCTATTGTTGCTCTCAGACAACACACCATGAGCGTGCTTGACGCTGAACTAGCTAAGGTCCACAACCAATACGGGTGTACCGCAGCTACCGAACAGCTTGAACTGGCAATGCGCCGCATGGTCAAGTCCCTCTTGCACACCCCGACCGTCCGAGCCCGAGACATGGCCCGCGAAGGCCGGGTCGACGACTATGTAGCGGCCCTCGAAGCCCTCTACGGAATCGAAGTGCAAGAACCCACCGAAGAGGCCGAGCCCCAAACCGACGCCTCCTAGCAGGCAGGCACCCCACCAGCCGCGACCCCGTCCGCCCACCGTCCCAAAGGTTCGGCCGCAACGATGTCCACTACCCTATTTTCAGCTGACTCAGACCCCGACGACTCCTTTAACCCGTCGGGAGCATCCCGCCTGCCCAAGGATTTACGCCGCCAGCAGCTTATCGGTAACGCCGTGCGCGTTTTTGCCTCCCAAGGCTACCATGCCACGACCATGGATCACATCGCAGCTGCTTCTAACGTCACGAAGCCTGTGCTCTACCAGCATTTCACCGGCAAGCGTGATCTCTATCTGGCGGTGCTCGATGAACAGATTAAGAACCTTATGACCCAGCTGGTGCAGCCTCTCTACACCACCAAGGTCAACAAAGAACGCGTGCAGGGCGTCATTAGCGCCTTCTTCAGTTTTGCCCGCAACAATGTTGCAGGCTACCGCGTGATCTTTGAATCCGATATTCAAAACGACTACGCGGTGCAAGAACGCACCGAAACCATGCACATCACTATTGCCAAAAGAATCGCTGAAGTGCTGGCACCTAACGCAGGCATGCCCTTCGAAGAGGCTCTTATGACCGCCCGCATGCTCACCGGTATGACGCAGGCAGCGGCTCACATGGTCATTGGCACCGATGCCTCACCCCAGCAGCTCAAAATGGCTGAACGAGCTGTCTTCCGTCTGGCCTGGGGTGGCATCTCTATCATTGATGAGGACTGGGAATAAGCTAACAGGTGCCGGCCATCTACCCTGACTCTGTCAGCTTAGACCGAAACCAGACCCGCGCTTTCTGTTGCTCACGTAGACTGGTGGGCAGATACTTTCCCTCCATCTGGCAGGGAAGCGGCGAAAGGAAACCCATGGAAATTAAGATTGGCGTTATCAACGTCCCCAGCCAGGTCGTTATTGATACCGACGAAACCGCATCAGAGGTGCGTGCCAAGGTAGCGGCTGCTCTTGAGAAGGGTGGCATTCTAGAACTGACCGACTCAAAGGGGTCCACTACCCTGGTTCCGGCTGCCAACATCGGCTTTGTAGAGTTGGGCGCTGAAACCAAGCACCGCATTGGTTTTGGTATCGGCCAGTAGTTCTGGCTGACGGCAAGAGAGGGGTACCGGGAGTTTGACGCAAAACTCCCGGTACCCCTCTTACTTTTGCGACATTTGGCGGTAGAATGAAGAAGTTATTTGGTTGCCCGGTCGTACCCTCCGTATAGACTCACCTGCCTTTAGCTCTCCCGTTCCCGCGCTTGTTTGGCGCCAATTGTAGCGGTTGATAGAGCTTCTTTGATGCATGAAAACCCACGATCGGCTTCCTCACCTGCCCCGAGCCGGGGCCTCATCTGAAGGAACACGATTCGTGACTGATTTCGATACCTCTAAGACTTTTGCCGACTATGGCGTGCGACAAGATATTGCCGATGCCCTGGCACAAAAGGGCATCACCTCCCCCTTCCCCATTCAGGCTCTGACCCTACCTGTCGCCCTATCTGGCCAAGACATCATCGGTCAGGCTAAAACCGGTACCGGCAAGACCCTGGGTTTCGGCCTACCTGCCCTCCAGTCTGTTATCGGGCCCCAGCAGGAGGGCTACCAGGACCTTTCAGCCCCCGGTGCGCCCCAGGCTCTCATTATCGTTCCTACCCGTGAACTTGCTATCCAGGTGGGCGATGACCTATCGGTTGCAGCCTCAAAAACCGGTGTACGCGTGGCTACCCTCTACGGCGGCCGCCCCTACGACACCCAGGTCAAAGAACTGGAACAGGGAATAGAACTGATTGTCGGCACCCCCGGCCGCTTGATCGACCTGCACCGCCAGAAATACCTCAACCTCACCCAGATCAAAATCGTAGTGCTTGACGAAGCCGATGAGATGCTAGACCTGGGCTTCCTACCCGATGTAGAGCGCCTTCTCTCTGCTGTACCCGAGGTACGCCAGACCATGCTCTTCTCAGCAACCATGCCCGGGCCCGTCCTGACCATGGCCCGCCGCTACATGAGCCGCCCCATGCATATTCGCGCGGAGTCCGGTGAAGAAGAGACCATGACCAAGGCATCAATCCGCCAGGTCATTTATCGGGCCCACCCCCTCGACAAGGACGAGCTGGTTGGCCGTATTCTGCGCGCTGAGGGCCGGGGGCGCACCGTCATTTTCACCAAGACCAAGCGGTCTGCTGCCAAACTGTCTGATGAGCTGACATCCCGCGGTTTTGCGGCGGGTGCTATTCACGGTGACCTCAACCAGGGGGCCCGCGAGCAGGCTCTGCGGGCCTTCCGTAACGGCAAGGTCGATATTTTGGTCGCTACCGATGTGGCCGCCCGTGGTATCGATGTTGAGGACGTCACCCACGTCATCAACTACCAGTGCCCCGAGGACGAAAAGACCTACCTGCACCGTGTGGGCCGTACCGGTCGCGCCGAGAAGGAAGGCACTGCTGTCACCCTGGTGGACTGGGAGGACGTCCCCCGCTGGAAGCTCATCAACAAGGCCCTGGAACTGGGCGTGGATGAACCGGTGGAGACCTATTCTTCCTCTGCCCATCTCTTTACTGACCTGGGTATCGCTAAGGGCACCAAGGGTCGTTTGCCCAAGGAAGAGCGCACCGCAGCCGGCTTGCAGGCTGAAGAGGCTGAGGACTTCGGTGGTGCCCCGGCTCGCGAGAAGCGCCAGGAGCGCGGCGGCCGCGGGGATCGTCGCGGACGTTCGGGCTCCCGTTCTCCGCGCCGTGAAGGTGGCCGCGCTGGCGGTGAGGGCCGCGCGGAGAAGCGCGGTGGGCAGCGTAATGCCCAGAGCGGTGAGGGTCGGGAGGCTGATTCGAAGCCGCGCCGCCGCCGCACCCGCCGGGTAGCAGGTGAGGCCGGGCAGGAGCGTCCTGCCCGCCAGCGCCAGAAGCCTGCCGCTGAGGGCGCACCACAGGGTGAAGGTGCCCAGCAGGGTGAGGGCCAGCGCCGCCGTCGCCGCCGCACCCGCCGGGTAGAGGGCAGCCAAGACTCATAGGGACCGCAAAACTTAAAAGGGACCGCATATTATGCGGTCCCTTTTAAGTTTTAAGGTCCCCTTCTATGGGAAACCCTACCTAGCGAGTGGCGCGAGCCTGGCCCTCAGCATAGCCAGCGGCAGACTGGATACCCACCACGGCTCGCTCGGCGAATTCCTCGATGGAGGCAGCGCCGGCGTAGGTGAAGGAGGAGCGGACACCCGAGATAATCGAATCAATCTGGTCCTCTACCCCGCCGCGGCCCTCGGGCAGGTAGATTCGGGCTGACGAGATACCTTCCTCAAACATTTCCCGGCGGGCCTTCTCAAATGCCTCAGTCTTAGAGTTGCGGTTGATGACCGCGCGGCGGGAGGCCATGCCGAAGGACTCCTTGTAGAGGCGGCCGTCGGCGTCCTGCAGTACGTCGCCGGGTGACTCGTAGGTTCCGGCGAACCAGGAGCCCACCATGACGTTGGAGGCACCGGCGGCCAGGGCCAGAGCGACGTCGCGGGGGTCCTTGATACCGCCGTCCGCCCACACATGTACGCCCAGCTTTTTAGCTTCGGCGGCGCACTCGAGGACGGCTGAGAACTGGGGGCGGCCGACGCCGGTCTGCATGCGGGTGGTACACATAGCCCCGGGACCAACGCCCACCTTGATGATATCGGCTCCTGCTTCTGCCAGGTCGCGCACACCCGCAGCCGTAACCACGTTGCCTGCGGCAATGGGGATGGAAGGGTTGAGGGCCTTGACCTTTTTGAGGGCCTCAATCATGGTTTCCTGGTGGCCGTGGGCTGTATCGACCACGAGCACGTCTGCGCCAGCTTCGATGAGGGCAGCGGCTCGGCCTGCAACATCCCCGTTGATACCGATGGCGACGCCGATGCGGAGCTTGCCCTGGGCGTCGGTGGCGGGTTCATAGAGGCTGGCCCGCAGGGCAGCTGTGCGGGTGAGCACCCCGACCAGCTTGCCCTCGGCGTCCACCACGGGGGCTACCTTGCGGGACTTTTCGTGCAAAATGTCGAAGGCTTCACGCGGGGTGACGCTCTCGGGCAGGGTGAGCAGTTCGGTACTCATCAGGTCTTGAACCTGGTCAAAGTTATCGGCCCCGCGCAGGTCCTTGGGGGTGATAACCCCGATGGGAGTTTCACCGTCCACAACGATCGCTGCCCCGTGGGCCCGCTTGGGCAGCAGGTGGCGGGTATAGCCTGCGGTGTGGTGGGGCTTGACGGTGATGGGGGTATCAAAAATCAGGTGGGAGTTTTTGACCCGTTGAATGGTTTCGGCAACGATGTCGGTGGGCACGTCCTGGGGGATGATGGTGATACCGCCACGGCGGGCCACGGTTTCAGCCATACGGCGGCCAGATACGGCGGTCATGTTAGCTATGACCAGGGGAATGGTGGTGCCGGTTCCGTCGGCGGTGGAGAGGTCTACGCCCATGCGGGAGCCTACCGCTGAGCGGGAAGGAACCATAAATACGTCGTTGTAGGTCAGGTCGGTGGTGGGGGTCATGTCGTTGAGAAACTTCATACCCCCAGTCTAGGCTGTGGGGCCTTGACCTGGTAATTTGTCAGCTTTGAGCGTGTAACCTGCGCGACTCCAATTTGTGGCATTTTTGCCAGGGTGGTTTTTCTCAACTCTAGGGGCGGACGCCACGGCGTAGGCTGGTGGGCAGAGGCAGGTTCTCTGCCCACCAGCACCCCTATGAAAGGTTCAAGGATGAGCGATTCAAACCTCCTGGTTCCCGCAGCAGACGACCCCACCTGGTGGCGCCAGGCCGTTGTCTACCAGATTTACCCCCGCTCCTTTGCGGACGCCGACGGCAACGGTATCGGCGACCTCAAGGGTATTACCGTTAAGGTTCCCTACCTCAAGAAACTGGGTGTAGATGCCGTCTGGCTCTCCCCTTCTACCCCTCCGCTCTGACCGACGGTGGCTACGATGTCGATGATTTCCGCGACGTTGACCCCAAGATTGGCGCCCTGGAAGATTTCGATGAGATGGCGAGCGCCCTGCACGCAGCCGGTCTCAAACTCATTGTTGATGTGGTTCCTAATCACACCTCTAACCTGCATATCTGGTTCCAGGAGGCTCTGGCGTCCGCTCCGGGTTCTGCAGCCCGCGACCGCTATATCTTCCGCGATGGGCTGGGCGACAAGGGTGAGCTACCCCCGTCTGACTGGACCTCTATCTTTGGTGGCCTGGCTTGGGAGCCGGTAGGGGACGGCCAGTGGTACTTGCACAACTTTGCGGTTGAGCAGCCTGACCTGAACTGGCACAACCCCGAGGTTCACGAAGACTTCCTGAGAACTTTCCGTTTCTGGGCCGACCGGGGTGTGGACGGCTTCCGCATCGATGTGGCCCACGGTATCGCCAAGGACCTGCCCGAGGTGCTTCCCTCCCAGGCGGAACTCGATGCCATGCCCAAGGACGGTAACCACCCCATGTGGGATCGTGACGATGTGCACGAGATTTATAAGGAGTGGCGAGCCGTTTTCAACGAATACACTCCACCTCGTACTGCCGTGGCTGAGGCCTGGGTGGAGCGCGACCGTCGCCCCGCCTATGCGTCCGCCCAGGGCCTGGGTCAGGCCTTCAACTTCGACCTGCTCAGCGCCCACTTTGACGCTGGTGAATTCCGAAAGATTGTGGCAGAGAACCTGGGTCTCTCCGCTGAGTCCGGTTCTTCGAGTACCTGGGTGCTCTCCAACCACGATGTGGTGCGCCACCCCACCCGCTACGGTCTGCCCTTTGTAGAAGATAAGACCAACGAGAAAGTCGGCCACGAGTGGCTGCTAGCAGGTGGTCCGGCTGAGGAACTTGACCGTGAGCTCGGTTCTGCCCGCGCCCGCGCCGCCACCCTCTTTGAGCTGGCTCTGCCTGGTTCAGCCTACCTCTACCAGGGTGAGGAGCTGGGTCTGCATGAGGTTGCTGAGATTCCTGACAGCGAGCGCCAGGACCCCACCTTCTTCAATTCCCCCGGTGTCAACGTCGGGCGCGACGGTTGCCGGGTGCCCCTGCCCTGGCAGGCGGACGCCCCGGCCTTCGGTTTTGGTGCTGGCAAGCCCCACCTGCCCCAGCCCACCTGGTTCGCAGGCTACGCGGTGTCGGCTCAGGAGCAGCAGGAAGATTCGACTCTGAATCTCTACCGGGCAGCCCTGGCCGCCCGCCGCCAGCTCCAGGGCGCTGAAGAGCTGACCTGGCTTGAGACGGAGGACGAGACCGTCCTGGCCTTTGAGCGCCCCGGCGGCTGGGTCAATCTGACTAACTTCAGCACCGAGCCCGTTCCCCTGCCGGTTGGCCTGGCTGAGGCCGAGTTTGTGCTGGGGTCCGACTCTGGTTCTCAGGACGCTTTCGCTGCAGGTGCCGTGCCCGGGTCAGCTACCTTCTGGCTCAAGAAATAGCCGAAGAACTAGGGGCAGGGCAAGTACATCGCCCGGTGGCTGGCGTGATGGAGTGAGCGGGTGCGAGCGTGCGAGCACACAAAAGCGAACGGAATCCGCCGTAAGGCGGGGCGTGAATCATAGCGTGCGCCCCGGCGCGAGCTATGAGAGGGTTGCCGCCGGAGATGTATCTGCCCTGTCCAATAACCCGGCTACCTAGCTAACTCACGAATCCGTTCGACCGTCTCGCGGGGCGTGGTGTTTTCGCCCAGGCGATTGGGTTTGCCGGTGCCGTGATAGTCGGAGGAGCCGGTGACAAGAAGGTCGTGCTTGACTGCGGTTTCCAGCAGCCAGGTGCGGCCTTCTTCCGGGTTGTCGCGGTGGTAGACCTCAAAGCCGGCCAAGCCCGCCTCAATCATGGCATAGATGGTTTCGTCGCTGGCGAGTTTTCCGCGGGCGGACGCCTTGGGGTGGGCCATGACCGGAACACCTCCGGCGGCTCGCACCAGCTCCACAGCCCGGACCGGGTCCACGGCGTAGTGGGGTACATAGTATTTTGAGCGGGTGGTCAGAATGGTTTCGAAGGCTTCTGACCTGTTGGCAACAGCGCCAAGGGCTACCAGGGCGTCGGCGATGTGGGGGCGGCCTACGGTAGCGCCCTCGTGCACCTGTTTCTGAACGATCTCCCAGGTAATCGGGTAGTCTTCGGCGAGTCTTTCGACCATACGTTGGGCACGGCCTACGCGGGATTCTCGGGCACGGTTAATTTCAGCTAAGAGGGCTTCGTTGGCTGGGTCGTGCAGGTAGGAGAGCAGGTGGATGCTCACCCCCTGAGCCGAGCAGGAGATTTCCATTCCGGGCAGGAAGTCTAGCCCCAGGCGTCCGGCTGTCTGTTCAGCCTCTACCCAGCCAGCGGTAGTGTCGTGGTCGGTCAGGGCGAAGCCGGTGAGCCCGGCGGCGGCTACGTCGGCAACCAGCTCGGCTACCGGCTGGGTGCCATCAGAAATACGGGAGTGGGTATGCAGGTCGTACATAGCACCAGACTACCTGCGACGGCCCGTCCGTAACAGATAGCAACCATTAGCCACCCTTAAGTATCAAGGGCACTATCTTCAGCTAGACGCGCCGTTACCCGGCTCACTAGACTGGTATGCATGACTACTAGCGAAAATATCTCAACCCCCGGTGACGATCAGCCCATCGAAGAGCGCGTCACCAACCGCTCTGCAGCCCCCAAATCCACTGCCTTCACCGACTTTATGGCAGCTAACTGGGCGCCGGCGTCCGACCAGCTCCCTGCCCGTGCCCGCGTAGCCGACTTCGCCGCTGAGCGCCGCGCCAAGATTTCAGCCCTCTTCCCCGGCGAGCGTCTGGTGCTCCCCGCTGGCCCCCTCAAGGTGCGTTCAAACGACACCGACTACCGCTTCCGCCCCCATTCAGCCTTTGCCCACCAGACCGGCCTGGGTCTGGATCATGAGCCCGATGCTGTGCTGGTCTTTGAGCCTGTTGAAGAAGGCCAGGGAGATAACGGCTCCAACCACGAGGTCACCCTCTACTTCCGCCCCCTGGCAGGGCGCGATACCGAGATGTTCTACCGCGACCCTCGCTACGGTGAGTTCTGGATTGGCCCCCGCCCCACCCTCGAATCGCTGGGTGCCGAGTATTGTCTACGCACCAAGGACTTAGGTGAGCTTGAAGTAGCTATCACCAAGAACGCCGGCCCTGAAGCTCTGGGCGGTGTGCGTATCCGCCTGGTGCGCAACGTCGATTTGAACGTCGATGCCCTGGTCGATACCTCCCGCTACAACACCTCAGTTGACCTAGAAGAGTCAGATAAGCTCGACGCTGCCCTGACCGAGGCTCTCTCTGAGGCCCGCCTGGTCAAGGACGCCATCGAGGTGGAGAACCTGCGCCGCTCAGTGGACCTGACCATCGAGGGCTTTGCCGAGGTCGTCAAGGCTCTGCCCGCTGCTGTTGCCCACCGCCGCGGTGAGCGCGTGGTCGAAACCGCCTTCTTCGCCAAGGCCCGTGTTGAGGGTAATGACCTGGGCTATGACACCATTGCCGCCTGCGGGAACAACGCCACGGTTCTGCACTGGATCCGTAATAACGGCACCGTCGATGAGGGTAAGCTGCTGTTGCTCGATGCCGGTGTTGAGGACGACACCCTCTACACCGCGGACGTCACCCGCACTTTCCCGGTCAACGGCAAGTTCTCCGAGGTTCAGGCTAAGGCCTACAACATTGTGCTCGAAGCAGCCGATGCTGCTTTCAAGGCTGCGGTGCCAGGCAAGAAGTTCCACGAGGTTCATGACGCTGCCATGCAGGTTCTGGCAACCCGCTTACACGAGTGGGGCCTCCTGCCTGTTTCGGCTGAGGTTTCTCTCTCGGCTGAGGGCGGCCAGCACCGCCGCTGGATGCCCCACGGCACCAGCCACCACCTGGGTCTTGATGTGCACGACTGCGCCCAGGCCAAGAATGAGCTCTACATGGAGGGCATCATCGGGCCCGGTATGGTCTTCACCATTGAACCCGGCCTCTACTTCAAGGAAGAGGACCTGGCGATCCCCGAGGAGCTGCGCGGTATCGGCATCCGTATTGAAGACGATGTGCTCATCACTGAGGACGGCAACGAGAACCTCTCTGCGGCCCTGCCCCGCACCGTAGAGGGTATTGAGGCCTGGATGGCTGAGAACTCCCGCTAAGTAGGAGCTTGCGGTCTTAGTTCGTTAGGGGTTTCGCATGCTCACGCTCGCCCCGATGAACTAGCCTCTCACCTGCATACCAAAACCCCGCCTGCTCTCTTCCAGAGCGGGCGGGGTTTTCGTTGCGGTTTTCAGTGAGCGTGTAATGCCAGAACCGGGTTGCTTTTACTGGGCGTCCTTCTGCGGTTCCTGCTCGGCCTCTACCGGTTCGGGGACCTTGCGGATGGTTGCTTCGAATTCTTCGGGGGTCTCCACACGCAGGCCGTAGCGTTGCTCCCCCTTTTCAGCGCGGATCGCTTCAATACGCTCGTTGGTGGCCGGAGGCTCAGGTGCCTTACGAATCATCTGCTCGAACTCTTCGGGGGACTCCACACGCAGACCAAACTTGCCGGCGGCCTGGGAACCGTCGCGGTTGGTTTCCGCGGGAGGGGTAAAGACGGGGGCGGACGGACGCTGCTCGGCTGCCGGTGCCTGGCCCTGCTTCTGCTCGGCGGGGTTGAAGCCGGGGAGGAAGGGTTCGGGCTTCTGCTCTTGCTGGGGTGCAGGTGCGGATGGGTCAAACCACTGAGGTGTCTGCTGCCCATTGGGAGCCTGCTGCTGGGGAGCCTGGGGCTGCTGGGCCGCGTAACCCTGGGGGTTAGCCTGGCTCATACCGGGGTGAACGTAAGGGCTGGAAGTCTGACCGTTCTGAGCGAACGGGTGAGCGCCGGAACCGTGCACACCGCTGCGGGCACCGCCATTAGGCTGCACAGTGACGCGTAGCAGGTGGCGGGCAGCCTGGGCGGTGGCCGGAATGGCCATCAGGTCAAAGCGCTGGGGTAGCATCTGGGTGCGGGTTCGGATTCCACGGCCCTTGGTGCGAGAAGCAACGATGATTGCATAAATCATGCAGAAGGCTATTGCCAGGGGCACGATGCTGAGAAAGTTAGCCAGGATAGAGGTCTGGGTAATGACCGCGTTGAAGAGGGCGACAAGGGCACCGAGGCTTAGGCCCTGGAAGACACCTGCTAGAGCAGCTCGTGGGTAGGTGGCCTGACCGGTCACGTAATCAACCTGCTGCACATCGTGCCCTACCACGTACAGGGAGTGTACGGGGAACTTCTGGCTGGCCAGAAACTCGATAGCCTTATTGACCTCTTTACGGTCGGTGAAGGTGGCTACCAGCTCACCGGGAGGTAGGTGGGTGCCATCTGCCATGGCCAGGGCGGGAGGTGCTTTGAGTTGATCCATGCCCCTATTTTTTCGCAAAGTGCAGGGAGTTTGCGGGGAGCACGCCGGGGTATCGCCATAGGTGAACTAAGTAGGGTTATTCTCACTCTGCTGGCAACCGGTGGCAGTTGCGGGCTGGGGCGAGTACCCTTGATAACTGTGAGTAGCGTACCGAACAAGATTTTTATCGCCCGCCTGCTGGGCCTTGACGTTTTTGACCCCCACGGTGACCGTCTGGGTCGTCTGCGCGATGTGGTGGTGCTCAAAAGCGGTTTTACCCAGTTCAATGCGGTGGGGTCTTTGGCTAAGCTCAAGGAACCGGTTGTGGTGGGTATCGTCATCGAAATCCTGGGCAAGAAGCGTATTTTTGTTCCCATGACTCGTGTGACCAGTATCGACTCCACCCAGGTGATTCTGACAGGCCTGGTGAATCTGCGCCGCTTTGAGCAGCGCGGCTCTGAGGCCCTGGTAGTGGGCGAGCTCTTTGATCGTAAGGTGCAGTTACGCGACGGGTCGGGCCGGGCTCAGATTGAGGACGTTGCCATGGAGCAGCGCCGCAACGGCGACTGGTTTATCTCTGAGCTCTTTATCTCCCGCGGCCACGCTAGCCTGATGCGTCGCCGCAAGGAAACCCTGATTGTGGACTGGGATGAGGTTATTCTCTCCACCGATTTTGAGCCCCAGGCTGCAACAGCTTTTGTGGCCAGCCACGAGGACTCCAACCCCGCTGACCTGGCAGACGCTATTCACGAGATGCCCGATAAGCGCATGGTGGAAGTGGCCCAGGAGCTCCAGGACGAGCGTCTGGCGGACGTTCTCCAGGAGTTGCCCGAAGAAGACCAGGTGCAGATTCTCTCCCACCTTGAGGTGGAGCGAGCCGTTAACGTTCTGGAAGAGATGGAGCCGGACGATGCCGCTGACCTTCTGGGTGAGCTGTCAGATACCCAGCGCGAAGAGCTACTGACCCTGATGGACCCTGAGGATTCGGACGACGTCCGCCGCCTGCTCGAATACGAGGAAGGAACTGCCGGTTCACTCATGAACCCGGTGCCCATCATCCTCTCCCCCGAAGCGACCGTGGCTGAAGCCCTGGCCCATATTCGCCAGGAAGAAATTTCCCCTGCCATGGCAGCGGCGGTTATGGTCACGCGTCCGCCCCTTGAAACCCCTACCGGTAAGTACCTGGGCATTGTGCACATGCAGCGCCTGCTCCGGCACTCCCCCAGCGAGCAGGTAGGCAACATCATCGACACCTCCATTGAGCCGGTCACCGACGCTGCCAGCATTGAAGAGGTCACCCGTGTGCTGGCAACCTACGACCTCACCATCATCCCGGTGGTCAACGACCACGACCGCCTGGTTGGAGCGGTCACGGTGGATGACGTGCTCGATGAAATGCTGCCCGATGACTGGCGCACCTATGACGATGGAACCCCAATTCGAAAGGTAGGCCGCCGCTTTGAGTGATGCACGTGAGCGCAACGATTCAGCGCAGACGCTAGGGACCCCGCAGCAGAAAAAGCGCCGCCCCCTCTTCCAGCTAAGCCCCAACCCCGATGCCTTCGGTCAGATGACCGAGAAAATCGCGCGTTTTATGGGTACCCCGCAGTTTCTGCTGTGGATGACGATTTTCTGTGCAGTGTGGCTGGGCTGGAATACCCTGGCACCTGAGGAATTACAGTTTGACCCCCGGGCCCTGAACTTTACCCTGCTGACCCTGATGCTGTCTTTGCAGGCCTCTTATGCTGCGCCCCTGCTGCTGCTGGCGCAGAACCGCCAGGACGACCGTGACCGTGTGGTCGCCCGACAGGACAGGCAGCGCGACCAGCGCAACCTGGAGGAGACCGAGTATCTGACCCGCGAGATTGCCTCCTTGCGTATTACCCTGCGAGAGGTCGCCACCCGTGACTTCGTGCGCGGCGAGATGCGCGACATCATGGACGAGCTCGCTGAGGTGCAGCGGCGCCAGGAGGAACTGTTTGCCCGGGCGGAAGCCCTAGCAGCTAAGGCTAATGAGCGTGGAGAGCCCGAGACTACGAAGCCCTTTGACCCCCATGCGGCCCAGCCTGTGACCAGCGCTTTTGACGTGCTGAGCGACGACCACCCCAAGATGCGCAAGAAAAAGAAAGTTAAGGATATCGACCGCTCCTTTGAGTAGGCGATGCAGCCCATGCAGACATCACACCTGAATGAAGAGCTCTTAGCGGCTCTTGCGACCGTTATTGACCCTGAACTCCGCCAGCCTATCACCGAGCTGGGCATGGTGGACCGGGCCGAGTTGACCGGCTCAGTTGCCAGTATCAGGGTGCTGTTAACCATCGAAGGTTGCCCCCTACGCTCGACGATTGAGGCGGACGTCCGCGCTGCGGTCTCTGCCCTGGAGCAGGTAAGCGAGGTTGAGCTCGAGGTCAGCTACATGAGCCCGGATCAGCGCGCTGCCCTACGTCAGAAGTTGGGGCACACCAAGCAGAACCCCTTTACTGCCCCCGGCTCCCTGACCCGTATTTTTGCGGTGGCTTCGGGTAAGGGCGGGGTGGGCAAGTCCTCTGCGACCGCCAACCTGGCAGCGGCCTGCGCCTCCATGGGTTTAAGCGTTGGCATTATTGACGCCGATGTGCACGGGTTCTCGATTCCCGGGCTGCTGGGCATTACCGCTGGCCCTACCCGCATGGACGACATGATTATCCCGCCGGTGGTTGAGGCTCCTTCAGATGGCGGAGTTATCAAGGTCATCTCCATCGGTATGTTCGTGAAGCCCAACCAGCCGGTCGCCTGGCGTGGCCCCATGCTGCACCGAGCACTTGAGCAGTTCCTCACCGATGTGCACTTTGGGCACCTGGATGTGCTCTTCCTCGATCTGCCCCCGGGTACCGGCGATATCGCAATTTCTATGGCTCAGCTCCTACCCCACGCTGAGATTCTGCTGGTCTCAACCCCGCAGCTCGCTGCTGTGGACGTGGCCCAGCGGGCCGGTACCCTCAGTCTGCAGACCGAGCAGAAGGTCATCGGGGTCCTAGAGAACATGGCTGCCATGCAGCTGCCGGACGGCACCACCTTGCCCCTCTTCGGAGAAGGGGGCGGGGCCGTCCTCACCGAGTCCCTCGGCAAGGCCCTGGGCTATGAGGTACCCCTGCTGGGGTCGGTGCCCCTGGAGCTTGCCCTGCGTGAGGGTGGGGACGCTGGCACCCCGGTCGTCTGGGGCGCACCCGAAACCGTCGCGGCCCAGGAGCTGGTGAAGACCGCCAGGGCACTGACTCACCGTCCGCGCGGCCTAGCGGGCGCTCCCCTGCCCTTTACCGTCTAGCCCAGAACAAGGGGACCGCAAAACTTCAAAAGGACCGCATAATATGCGGTCCTTTTTTGAAAATCAGGTCCCCTTGGGGGAGGAAGAGTTTAGGTGGCCTCGGCATCGAAAGGGGCCCAGGCGCCCCGCGGCAGGCGAGCGGTAACGGACGCAGCCGGTGCAGCCGCAGCTTTCTCTTCAAGTTCCTTGCGGCGCTCTTCGTCGTCCTCGGCAAAAGCCTCACGCACAATCACGCGGGGGTCGTACTGGCGGGGGTCATACTGACGCCAGTTGATGTCGCCGAGGTCGGGGCCGAGAGTTTCTTTGAGGTCGTCCTTCGCTTCAAAGGCCATACGCCGAACGTACTTGATAAAGTCTTTGAGCTGCTGGGCATATTCGGGCATGCGTTCTGGCCCGATGACGACAAACACCAGGATTGCTAGAACGATAAATTCGAGGCCGCTAATTCCAAACACACAAAGAGATTACCAGTTCAGCCCGAGTGTTTGCCCCTAAAACGAGCGGGGATGAATAAGATGTTTGCAGAATCATTCCCACGCACACTCATCTGAAGGTGAAGAACTAGGTGAAGATACAGGAACAGGCTCGACGCTGGGTTTACGCTGAAGAGTTCCCCTGGAGGCTCCAGCGGTGGCTTCTGCCCGCACCCAAGCTGAACGGTTAGATGCTTCCCCCGTTGCCCCATCAGTAGCTTCCCTGCTGACGGTTCTGGCGGCTGCGACCAAGGCCCAGCACGCGGTAGAAATTGGTTGCGGGGCTGGGGTTGCAACAGCTGCTTTGCTGACGGGTTTAGCTCCCGGTGCAGCCCTAACCGCTATAGAGATTGATTCAACGCGGTGTCAAACCACCCGGTCCTTGCTGGCAGCTGCTGGGCTTGATAAGAGCCATCGGGTGCGCGTCATTACCGGGGACGCGCCTGAGGTGCTCCCCCGCCTCTCCGCGGCCTCCTACGATCTGGCCTTTATCGATGCTGGTAGCCAGCTGGCTGAACAGCTGGTCTACGATACGCTTGCCCTGCTAGAGCCGGGCGGGCTCCTCATCCTGCATGACCCGCTGGTGGGCGGCGCTGTTGCTAACCCCACGGCCCGCGATTCCGTGACCGTTTCTGTACGCGCTGTCTTACACGAGGTCGCTGCCTGCACAGGGGATGTCTTTGTCTCCCTCGTCCATGCGGGTGAGGGCCTTTATCTAGTCTATAAGCGCTAATTTCTTAAAAATTTCGGCCCCTGCTGGTGAGCTCTTATGCTCTGTGCAGGGGCCGGAAGCTAAGGATCCAGCTTAGACGTTTTCAACGCACTTGCGGATTGCCTCTACTTCTTCTTCGGTAATATCGAGAACCAGGCGGCCGCCGCCTTCGACGGGGATGCGCATGACGATGCTGCGCCCTTCGCGCACGATTTCGAGGGGGCCGTCGCCGGTGCGGGGTTTCTGAGCTGCCATTTTGGTTCTCCTTCAACAAGGGTTGGTCTGCGGGTCCTCGGCATCTTCTGCCGGTCTCACCTTCTTTTAATCATAGTGCTTAGTGGCTCATTTCTGGTGTTTTTTGGTGCAAACTTACAGGTTTAGGGCGGGTAATCCCCGCCCCCGGGTAGTTGCTTCCAGTGCCAGAGCCAGCCGACCCAGCCAAACTGCAGGGTGGCTCCGCTGAAAATCAGTAGCCAGCGGTAGGCCCGCGAGGCAGATAGGGCGACCAGGGGAAGCAGCAGGGGGAAGAGGGGCAGCAGCAAGCGGAAGGTCGAGGACTGGGGGTTGAAGAAGGCCAGCATGTAGAGTGCGTAGGCAGCGCACCAGGTGATCAGGGCCGGGTGCAGGGTTCGCCGAGTGACGGGGGCACAGAGCACCAGCAGGTAGGTGAGTAAGAGAAGAATCAGGACGAGCGGCCCCAGTACCTGCCCCAGGTAGAGCTGGCTCTGGGTATACCAGGGTGCAAAAGGCAGAACGTGTTCCCCGCCAGCCCGCCAGGCTGCCTCGGTAGCTGTGTAGGCATCGATACGCCCGGTAACAGCCCAGGCCAGGGCCGGGTGGATAAAAGCAAAGGCGCAGACAGCCAAGGCGGACGCCAGCTGAGTGCCTGTTATGGAGAGGGCTTTTACGGGGCTATTCGCGCGGGCCTGCTGCGCCCAGCAAATCAACCACCAGATACCGACGGCGGCCCCCAGGGGCACACCGACGGGGCGGGACAGGGCTGCCCCCAGGGCAGGGATCAGGAGCAGCAGGTAGCGCTCCCGCACCAGCCAGTAGAGGGCCCAGGCCAGGAAGAAGAGACCAGTTGCCTCGGCATAGCCGGTTTGCAGGATGGGGGCAACGGCGCAAAAGCTCACCGCAGCGGTGGCCCACAGGGCGGTCGCTTGAAGCTCCTGCCCCCGCTGGTCTGATCCGCTTGCGGCCCCGCGCATCTGTAGGCTGGCTTCACAAAGGCGATAGATAAACCAGGCAGCCCCAAAGCCAAACAGCAGGGAAACGGTGGGGGCTACTAGCTGGTAGCTCAGGCCGGTCACGCTACTGACGGCACCGTTGATCAGGGGGTAAAGGGGATAAAAAGCCCACTCGTTTTGAGCAACGTGACCATTGGCGTCCATGGGGAGAACCGCAGGGTAGCCGCCAGCGGCTATCTTGTCGTACCAGTCGGCGTCCCAAATAGTGACAAACTCTAGGTAGCCCATCGCGCTATTTTTCCAGGGACTAAAGGTTTGGTGCAGACCCACGGACGCGAAGATAAACCAACCCCAGAGTCGGCTTGCCCCATAGATGAGGGCTACCCGCAGGCTGATGGGCAGACCTGTGAAGAAGAGAACTCCGCGGCTAGCAGTGACGCTCAGAGTAGCGGCAGCACGGTCCAGTAGTCTGCCCGGTGGCAGTGCGGACGGACGCCCCACCCCTAGTCTTCCCCACGCAGGTCGGGGGCGGCGTCCTGACTCTTCCCACCGCGCAGGGCTTCAAGCTCCTGGCGCAGGCGACTGTTCTCAGCAACTACCTTAGCCAGCACACCGTCCACCTCATCGCGGTTATAGCCCAGGGCCGAGGTTGCAAAACGGATCTGTCCCAGCTCGTCCGCGTCGGGGCGGTCCGAAAGAATGAGTGGCGGCTCAGCGGCAGGAACTAGAGCTACTCCGTCCTTACTCACCGCATCAATAACCTTACGGGCCGGTATCAGCCGGTCGGTCCCCAGCACGGCGCACCCTGCCATCACCGCCGCTAGCACCACAAAAGTCACACCAACCAGTAGGTAATTCATCCTGTCCTCCCGCCCGGGCCGACTACCGACCGCCCGACCTCGCTCACAAAACCCAAAATATTTGACTGCAAAAACACAACATCCCTCGTAACAAGTTGTTTACCTGCAAGGGAGTAAGGTGAAGCACATACACCATTGGGCATCTGCCTCAGCACCTCAATGCTACCGGCGCCCGCACCAATCCCACCACAAGAGAGGAACCCCAGTGACTACTGACGCACTGGTTCAGCTCACCCAGGTCAACAAGCACTACGGTGAGAACCACGTCCTCAAGGACATCAACCTTTCCATCGGCAGGGGCGAAGTCGTCGTCCTCCTCGGCTCCTCCGGCTCCGGCAAGTCCACCCTCTGCGGCCCTGATCTCAGTGGTCACTTCGGTGGCTTTTGGTCTCTTCTTCGGTCTGGCCCGTCTCTCCCCCAATAAGGCCGTGCGGGCCTTTGGCACCGTGGTTGTGGAGTTCTTCCGTGCCGTACCCGTGCTGATCATGATGATTTTCTTCTGGCTCTTTTTGGGCAAGCTTAACCTCTTTGCCCCCTCCCAGCTGCCCTTCATCGCCGTTATTCTGGGCCTGACCCTCTACAACGGCTCGGTCATTGCTGAGCTGCTGCGCTCCGGTGTGCAGCAGCTGCCCAAGGGCCAGGGTGAAGCCGGTCTGGCTATCGGTCTGACCCCTTGGAAGGTGCTGACCCTGATTTTGGTACCCCAGGCTCTGACCGCCATGATGCCCTCCCTGCTCTCGCAGTTCGTGGTCATTCTCAAGGACACCGCCCTGGGCTACATCATCTCCTACCCCGAACTGCTGGCTGCCACCCGCCGCTTCGGTTCCGGTGAAGGCAACATCCTGCAGATGCTCTTGTTGGCCGCCCTGATTTTCGTAGTCATCAACTTCGCCCTGACCTTCTTCGCCGAGTGGCTGGCTAAGTACATGAGCTCCCGCTCCGACGTAGAGATCAAGCACGCCGACGGTGTGCCCGGCGAGGTGGACGAAGCCCGCCCCAAGACCGAGCTGATGTTCAAGATTCCCAAGCACTAGCGTCCGCACTAGGCCTACCCCAAGGGGACCTGAAAACTTCAAAGGGACCGCGGAATCTGCGGTCCCTTTGAAATTTTGTGGTCCCCTTGTGGGTTTAGGACGCCGTCAGCCAGCTTTCCAGGGCCCTGTAGCAGGCGCGTACCTCGGAGGCTTTCACATGCTCGTTATCGGTGTGAGCCAGCAGGGCGTCACCGGGGCCGAAGTTCACGGCGGGGATGCCAATCTCACTGAAGCGGGCGACGTCCGTCCACCCGTACTTAGGCTTGGGGGCTTGGCCCACCGACTCAATGAGCGAACGTGACATGGGCGCGTCCAGGCCCGGGCGGGCAGCTGATGAGAGGTCAACAAAGTCTAGCTCGTAGCCCTCAAAAACCTCATGCAGGTGGGCAACTGCCTGATCCAGGGTCTTGTTGGGGGCAAAGCGGTAGTTGATGTGGACGCCGGATTCATCGGGAATCACGTTCCCGGCCACCCCGCCTGAAATCTGCACGGCGTTGAGTCCCTCGCGGTAGGCCAGGCCCTCAACCTCATAGGTGGCAGGCTGGTAGGCAGCTAGACGCCCCAGCACGTCCGCCATCTTATGGATAGCGTTGACGCCCTTCCAGGCCCTGCCCGAGTGGGCTGCGATACCGGCAGTGCGGATCCAGAAACGGATGGTGCCGTTGCAGCCGCCTTCGATGGTGCCGTCGGTAGGTTCTAACAGGATGGCAAAGGCCGCATCGGTCAGCTTCTCCCGGTGGTTGCGCATCAGGCGGGCAAGCCCTGAGAGCTCGGAGGCAACCTCTTCGTTGTCATAAAAAACATAGGTGATGTCGTAGCGGGGCTCTTTCAGGCTGGCCGCCAAAGCCAGCTGGACAGCCACTCCACCTTTCATATCCACAGCACCCCGGCCGTAGAGCACACGCTCCCCCGACTCGTCCGCCCAGGTAGCAGGCACGGTACCTAAAGAACCTTCGGTGCGGGGTAAGGGAACGGTATCTAGGTGCCCGGCCAGCACGACACGGGTATCTCGCCCCAGGTTGGTGCGGGCGATGATAGCGTCGCCGTCGCGGGTGATTTCTAAGCCGCCGATTCTTTCGAGGGCCGTCTGCACGGCGTCCGCCAGGCGCACCTCGGCGCCAGAAACAGAATAGATATTGAGCAGGTCAGCGGTCAGATCTTCAACGGGCTGGGTCAGGTTCAGGACGCCAGGGCCAAGGTGCGCGAACTCGGCGGCCTGGTTGAGGGTAGGGTTCTTGGTCATGGTTCCACCATACAAGCAGATAGGGCAGCAGACCGGTTTGATTCCGTAGACTGGTAGGCATGACTGAAAATAACTCTCGTGTAGCATCCGGCCTGGGTCTGGCCACCGTCGTCGCCTCCGGAGAGAACGAAGGCACCGTACTCGATGTCTGGTACCCGGTCCCTGCCCTTACCGACACCGCTGATGACTCCGTTGCAGCCGACCTTGAAGCCCTGGTTGAAGCGGACGAAGACCGTAACGTTGTGCGTGAGCTGGTCAACGTCACCATCAACCTCGATGAGTCCCCCGCCAACGCCGCGGACGCCTACCTGCGCCTGCACCTGCTCTCCCACACCCTGGTTGCCCCCAACACCATCAACCTCGACGGTCTCTTCGGCAAGCTGGCTAACGTTGCCTGGACCAATTTCGGCCCCGTCCTCGCTAGCGAATTCAACGCTGTCTCCCTCAAGCTGCGCCGCCGCGGTGCCCTGGTGGTCACCCACGTTGATAAGTTCCCCCGCATGATCGACTATGTTGTGCCCGCAGGTGTTCGCATTGGCGACGCCGACCGTGTGCGCCTGGGTGCCTACCTGGCCGCAGGCACCACCGTCATGCACGAGGGCTTCGTCAACTTCAACGCCGGCACCCTCGGCGAATCCATGGTCGAAGGCCGAATCTCCCAGGGTGTTGTCATTGGCAACGGCACCGACATCGGCGGCGGCGCCTCAACCATGGGCACCCTCTCCGGCGGCGGTACCCAGCGTGTCTCTATTGGCGAGCGTTCCCTGCTCGGTGCAGAAGCCGGTATCGGCATTGCCCTGGGTGATGACTGTGTAGTAGAAGCCGGTCTTTACGTCACCACTGGCTCCCGCGTCACCGTCCTCAACCCCGGTGCAGAGCCCAAGGTTGTCAAGGCCCTGGAGCTCTCCGGCGTCAACAACCTGCTCTTCCGCCGCAACTCCGTCACCGGCGCTATCGAGGTGCTACCCCGCGCCAACAACACCGTGGAACTGAACTCAGAGCTGCACGCTAACTAAAGTGAGTCATCCTTGAGCGATACGGGCTTATGCTCGCTGTTGCCCCTCTCGTCTGGTTCGCTTCGCTCACGAGACGATTCATGCCAGCCCCAAGCCAGCAGCTTCGCTATAAGCCCGTTTCAACCAACGATATTTACTGAAGATTAATCTGCTCAAGACCCGCCCTGCCGCTGAATCGGTAGGGCGGGTCTTTACAATGGGAGAACACACTCACAACACATCAGAAAGCTAGTCATGAAGCGTTCTCTTTCTCTGCTGGCAGGCCTTGGCCTGGTTTCCTCCAGTCTGCTCGTTCCCGCAGCTTTTGCCGCAAACGGTGACACAGACCTCGGCAATCTCACAGTGCTTGCCTCAACCGATATTCACGGCCGTTCTCTCAACTACGACTATTTCACCGGTGCCCCTTACAGTGAAGGCGCTAAGGCCCTGGGTATGGAGCACCTGGCTACCGCTATCGCCCAAACCCGGGCAGCTAAGGGCGCTGACTCTACCCTGGTGCTGGATAACGGCGACGCTAACCAGGGCAACCCGCTTGCAACCTATTACCAGAACAACCGCACCGCTACCAGCGTTGACCCCATGGCTTCTGTCTTCAACCTACTTGGCTATGATGCCGGTGTTGTGGGCAACCACGAGTTCAACTACGGCCCTGACGCCGCCGCCCAGTACACCCAGAACCTGGCCATGCCCCTACTCGGTGCCAACGTCATTGATACCGCAACCGGTACCCCCGCTTACGAACCCTACACCATGGTCGAAAAGACCGTGGGCGGTGAGAAAATCCAGGTAGCCGTCATCGGTGTCGTGACCCCCGGCGTCCGCGTGTGGGATAAGGCCACTGTCGAGGGCAAGCTGGAGTTTAAGGACGCCGCCGCTACCGTTGCCGAGTGGGCACCCAAGGTCAAGGCCGCAGGTGCCGACGTGGTCGTCGTCCTCGCCCACACCGGTCTAGATGCCGAGGGCTACACCTACAACCCGGCTGACCTTACCGAAAACGTCGCCAAGTCAGTGGCTGAGCAGTCCACCGACGTCGATCTCGTTGTGGGCGGTCACTCCCACGTCACCAATAAGGTCCAGGAATACTTCACCAACAAGAATGGCGAGCCCGTACTCTACACCCAGCCCGGTTACTGGGCCCGCTTCCTCTCCGAAGTCACCCTGCCCCTGGTCAAGGAAGCTGACGGCGATATCGAGGTCAAGTGGACCGAGAATGAAAAACCTACCGCACTTGCCCTCAACGCTGGTGACTACGCCGCCGACCCGTCCGTACTTGCAGCTATCGAGCCCTACCACTCGAAGACCACCGAATGGGTACAGACCGTGGTAGCCCAGGCGAGCGCTGAGATGCCCGCAGCAAGTAGTGCCTGGGAAGACACTGCGGTTCTGGACTTCATCAACATGGTTCAGACCGAAGAAGTCACCCGTGCCCTGACCGGAACCCAGTATGAGGGTTTGCCCGTCATCGCTGAGGCCTCCCCCTTCTCCCGCACTGCCGTCTTCAAACAGGGCGATGTAACCATTGCCGATATGGCCAGCCTCTACATCTACGACAACACTCTCTATGCCGTAGAACTCACCGGAGCCCAGCTCAAGGACTACCTGGAATGGTCAGCCCGCTACTACAAGCAGCAGGAACCCGGAGCTGAGATCACCGACTGGTCCACCGTCACTAACGCCCTCTACGAGGGTGCCACCCGCGGTATTCCCGACTACTCCTACGACGTGCTCTCGGGCGTCAACTACCACATCAACATCTCCAAGCCTGTCGGCGAGCGCATTGAGGGTCTCGCTCTGCCCGACGGCACTGCCCTGGCCGATGAACAGAAGGTCATCCTGGCTCTGAACAACTACCGCTGGTCCGGTGGCTCAGGCTACCCGCATGTGACCGCTGCTCCCATCGTCTACGAAGAGCAGAAGGCCGTACGCGACCTCATGATTGACTGGGCTATCACCAACAAGACCATCGACCCGGCCACCTTCTTCGTGAAGAACTGGACGGTCGGCACCAGCTCCCTGCCCACCGAGCAGGCCCCCGAAGAGACCCCGGCCCCGGCTCCCAGCGACAGCCCCACCGCTGTTCCTTCGGCTGAGCCCACGGTAGCCCCCACAGCTGAACCGGCTGCAAATGCCAGTGCGGACGCCACTGCCCCGGCCCCCAGCGCTAGCCCGGTTTCATCGGCTTCCGCCAGCAACAGCTCAGACGCTGTTGCAGCGGACGCCCCCTCTGCTAGCACCGGGGCACTAGCCCACACCGGCGCCACCGTCCTGCCTCTGCTTGCAGGTGCAGCCCTCTTACTCGCTCTAGGTAGTAGCGCCTACCTCGCTGTCCGCCGCAAGAACAGCTAGGTACCGGCGTCCGCGCCACCTCTAATATGTGCCCAGCCCCGCCACCGCTTCTACCGGCTGGCGGGGCTGGGTGCAGGTAAGCTAGAAAGAACACCAATCGTCTACTAGGGGAAAACGTGAAGATTCTCGTTACCGGCGGAGCTGGCTACATCGGCTCCCACACCGTACTCGAACTGCTCCAGGCAAGCCACGAGGTAACCGTTATGGACAACCTCTCAAACTCCTCCATGGAGGCCCTGGCCCGCGTTGAAGAGCTCACCGGCAAGACTGTGGAGTTCCGCAAGGTTGACCTGCTGGATCTGCCCGAGATGAAGCAGCTCTTCAACCTGGTCAAGCCCGATGCCGTGATCCACTTTGCTGGTCTTAAGGCCGTGGGCGAGTCCGCTGAGAAGCCCCTGTGGTACTACCAGACCAACGTCGCTGGTACCCTCAACCTGCTCTATGCCATGGAAGAGGCAGGCTGCCACTCCATCGTCTTCTCATCGTCTGCAACCGTCTACGGCGAGCCCGAGTCGATGCCCCTGACCGAGAAACTGAACATGGACGCCCAGTCCTGCTACGGCCGCACCAAGGAGCACATTGAGGATATGCTCATTGACCTGGCTGCCTCAGATTCCAAGTGGAACATCGCCCTGCTGCGCTACTTCAACCCGGTAGGTGCTCATGAGTCCGGTCGTATCGGTGAAGACCCGGCCGGCATCCCCAACAACCTGGTCCCCTTCATCGCCCAGGTCGCTGTTGGCCGCCGTGAATACCTCAATGTCTTTGGCAACGACTACCCCACCGTCGATGGCACCGGTGTGCGCGACTACATCCACGTCGTTGACCTGGCGGACGGCCATCTCAAGGCCCTGGACTACATCACCACCCACGGTGGCCTGCACACCTGGAACCTGGGCACCGGCAACGGCTACTCGGTGCTTGAGGTACTGCACGCTTTTGAGAAGGCTGCGGGCAAGGAACTTCCCTACAAGATTGTGGATCGCCGCCCCGGTGACGTAGCTGTTTCCTACGCGGATCCGGCTGCTGCCCTGGCCGATTTGGGCTGGTCTGCTACCCGTGATATCAACACTATGGTGCGCGACCACTGGAACTGGCAGAAGAATAATCCGAATGGCTACGAAGCGTAGCGAGTAACGACCGTTAAAGAATTGCCACTGATGTGGCAATTCTAGGTCGAGGCGTAGCCGAATATCCCTTAAAGCCGAGCCCCGGCGTCCTTACCTCCTAGGAGGTGCGGACGCCGGGGCTTAGTTGTTGGCAATGTGGCTGGTTTAGCGCTCGGGGTAGTGGCGCTCGTTCTCACCGATGTAGACCTGGCGGGGGCGGCCAATCTTGCGGTCGGGGTCCTGGATGCCTTCGGTCCACTGGGCGATCCAGCCGGGCAGGCGGCCCAGGGCAAAGAGAACGGTGAACATGTGTTCGGGGAAGCCCATAGCCTTGTAGATGAGGCCGGTGTAGAAGTCTACGTTGGGGTAGAGCTTTCGTTCGATGAAGTAGTCGTCGTTGAGGGCCTTCTCTTCCAGGCGCTTGGCGATATCGAGCAGTTCGTTGTTACCGCCGATGCTTTCGAGAATTTCGTCGGCGGTCTTCTTGACGATTCGGGCGCGCGGGTCGTAGTTCTTGTAGACGCGGTGGCCAAAGCCCATGAGACGTACGCCGTCTTCCTTGTTCTTGACCTTCTCCATGAAGTCTTCGGGGCTGATGCCCTGGTCCTTGATCTGGTTGAGCATCTTGAGCACAGCCTCGTTGGCGCCACCGTGGAGGGGGCCGTAGAGGGCGTTAATACCGGCAGAGACCGAAGCGAACATGTTGGCGTTTGATGAGCCGACCAGGCGCACGGTGGAGGTGGAGCAGTTCTGCTCGTGGTCTGCGTGCAGGAGCAGCAGCAGGTCAAGGGCCTTGGCGTGCAGAGGGTTGACCTCGTACTCCTCGGTGGGGAAGCCAAAGCACATACGCAGGAAGTTCTCGGTGTAGTTGAGCTGGTTCTTGGGGTAGATTGAGGGCTCGCCCTTGGACTTCTTATAGGCATAGGCTGCCAGGGTAGGCACCTTGGAGAGCAGGCGGTAGGTTGAGATTTCTACCTGGCGGGGGTCGAAGGGGTCCAGGGAGTCTGAGTAGAAGGTTGACATGGCTGAAACGCTGGATGCGAGGACGGCCATGGGGTGGGCGTCGCGGGGGAAGCCGCGGAAGAAGAATTTGAAGTCTTCGTGCACCATGGTATGGCGGCGAATCATCTGGTCGAAGTCTTCGAGTTGGGCGGGGGTGGGCAGTTCCCCGTAGATGAGCAGGTAGGCGGTTTCGATGAAGCTGGATTTTTCTGCCAGTTCTTCGATGGGGTAGCCGCGGTAGCGCAGAATACCGGCGTCACCGTCAATGTAGGTGATAGCTGACTTGGCATTTGCGGTGTTCATGAAGCCCGGGTCGTAGGCTACCTTACCGGTTTCTTTGAGCATGCCTGCAACTTCGAAGGCACCGTTACCTTCGGTTGCTTCTACTGCGGGCAGGGGCAGTTCTTTGCCGTCATAGCTCAGCAGCGCCTTGTTCTCAGTCATTGTGTTCCTCCTGTCATACGAGGCAACGTACGTGCTGTGTGATGAAGTGGGATTCTAAAAAAGGACGGTGCGGCTTTCGCGGGGTGGCGGAAGGCCGCACCGTGCACGTACGCACGTCATCTATGGTCTACATTACAGCAGAATGATGTGCGGGGTCACATTAGTATGGGTTCAGAAGCTACATTACGCTCTATAGCTGAGCTTATTTGACATTAACAGTTTTGCTTTACTCTGTTAGACGGGCAGCTGCACGTGAAATGTCGTCGTCCGAGCCGGTCAGGGCAATGCGGACATAGCCCTCACCTGCGGTTCCGTAGAAAACACCGGGACCAATCACGATGCCTTTTTCTGCAAAACGTTGCACGGTCACCCAGGTATCTTCACCGGCGGTTGCCCAGAGGTAAAGCCCGGCTTCGGAATGCTCAACGGTCAGGCCGAAGCGCTCAAGAGCCGGGAGCAGGGTCTCGCGGCGGGCCCGGTAGAGGTCCTTCTGGGCCTCCACGTGGGCGTCGTTTGAGAGGGCAGCGGTCATGGCAACCTGCACGGGGGCAGGCACAATCATGCCGGCATGTTTACGAGAGTTCACCAGGTTAGCCATGATCGCGGCATCGCCCGCGATAAAAGCCCCGCGGTAGCCAGCAAAGTTGGACTGCTTAGAAAGGGAGTAGGCTGCCAGCACTAGGTCCTGGCTCTCGCCACAGACACGGGGGTCAAGCACGGAGGGCACCGGCTTCCCGCCGCGGGCAGCGTCCCACTCCCCCCAGCCCAGTTCTGCGTAGCACTCGTCGGAGGCGACCACGGCCCCCAGGGCGCGGGCGTCCTCCACTATCTTTTTCAGCTCTTCCACATCGCGCACAATGCCGGTGGGATTAGCCGGTGAATTGATCCACACCAGGCGGACGCGGGCACGAGTCGCCTCGTCAAGCTCGTCCAGAGAGTCAGCGGCAACGGGGGTAGCACCAGCGAGCTGGGCGCCGATGTCGTAGGTGGGGTAGGCAACGGTGGGGCGGACGACCACGTCCCCCTCCCCCAGGCCTAGCAGGAAGGGTAGCCAGGCAACAAGCTCCTTAGAGCCGATGGTGGGCATGACCTGGTCCGTGCTCAGCCCGGGCACTCCACGGCGGCGGTCGAACCAGTCAACGATAGCCTGACGTAGGGTGAGGGTACCGTGGGTCGTGGGGTAGCCATGGGCGTCGGTAGCGCTGGCAAGAGCATCACGGATGACCGACGGAGTGGGGTCCACCGGGGTGCCGATGGAGAGATTAATGAGGCCCTCGGGGTGGGCTTCAGCCGTAGCCCGGTAGGGAGCCATGGTGCCCCAGGGGTAGTCGGGCAGGTCAAGGCCGAATTCGCGCATGGTCTACTTTCTCTTGTGAATATGTTCAGGTGCGGTGGGGACGCGGCGCGCCGCTGCCCCACCCCTAGGTAGTTGCTTGAAGCACCACGTTTATTTCTAGTGTAGGTGCTTATAAAAAAGTCAGCACAAGCGTCTCAAACTTGCTTGTGCTGACTGATGTTTGTTTAGTCCTGGTTCTGAGGCGGTAGCGCTGCAATCATGGGGGCATCCTTGGCGATGACGCCGAGGCGGGCTGCGCCGCCGGGGGATCCCAAGTCATCGAAGAAGTCGGCGTTAGCTGCGGTGTAGTCTTCCCATTCTTCGGGAACGTCGTCTTCGTAGTAGATAGCTTCTACGGGACAAACGGGCTCACAGGCACCACAGTCGACGCATTCGTCGGGGTGAATGTAAAGGGAGCGTTCGCCTTCGTAGATGCAGTCAACGGGGCATTCTTCGACGCAGGCGCGGTCTTTTACGTCGACGCAGGGCTGGGCGATGATGTAGGTCATGGGTGCCTTTCTGGTGGTGACGCACCGGTGCGTGGTGTGTTGGTTAACTGTGCTCTAGTGTATCTGGTCACCGGTGTGGGGGCAGATTTTTGTGATGGATGAGATAGCTTGTTGAGCCGGGTTAAGTTTTGTTGCGGCGGTATCTGCTGGCGCTCATGATACCGAGGGTTGCAGCGGCCAGGGAACCTAGTGCCCAGATAGTTCCGGCGGTGCCTACAGGGTTGATGGGGTTGATATAGACCAGCATGGAGGTGCCTTTAGAGAAGGCGAAAACGCCGATAAGGACGAAAGCGGTGGCCCCAACTAAGGCGGCAGTCCAGTTCTTTTCGGTGTGAATAGCGACCCAGGTGGCGGCAAAGTAGACCGTCAGCAGACCCAGGGCAGCTCCCCAGGGAACCCAGATATTACTGGTGGGGTACCAGATATGGGCATGGTACATGGTGCCTGCAAACCCCGCAATGAGGCCTAGGGCGATAGACGTGATGGCTGAGTTAATGGGGCCCGGGGCCTCAAAGCTTTCTTCGGGGGCTGCGTCTGCCGGGGTACCGGCCTTAGCCGTGCCCCAGAGCAGGCGGTAGGTTTCGGTGGGGTTGATGGGCTGGGATACCCCGTTGGAGTACTCGAAAGTGGTGTCGCTCGTGATGACAATCTGGGTGGCATGCGCTCGCATGGCTTCACGTTTGCGATCAAGATTGCCCATGATGACAGCCTGTTGGCGGGTATCTTGCGGGTTGGGGTCGCCCTCGATGCCCCAGAGGGCGGTAGGCGCCGATGGGGTTCCTTCCAAGGAACGGACGGCCTCGTAGGTAGCTTCGTAGGTCCGTTTATGGTCAGGGTGGCCGTAGCCACCGTCGGCATCATAGGTGACGATAAGGTCAGGCCTAATCTCGCGGATTGCGCTGGCGATGGCTTCTGCCTGGGGTTTGAGGGGCAGGCGGGTGAGGCAGTCGTCTGCTGCGGCAGGGTTGGCGATGGCTCGTCCGTCCGAGCCCCAGGTCATACCTGAGTCGCGGTAGCTGGTGCGCTCCCCTGGCAGGTAGCTGGCCCCCTCCCCCAGGTAGAGGTGGTGACGGATGCCCAGGGCTTTGAGGGAGGCCTTAAGTTCACCGGTGCGGTATTCGCCCAGGGCCTGGCCCCGGTCGGTGTTGGTGGGGTGGGTTGCTTCGAGGTGACGGAGCTTCGGGTCAATGACCTCCCCCATTTCACCGCGGGTCATGGTGAGTAGGTAGACGGTGGCACCGGCTTCGGTCAGGGCACCGATGGTGGCGCCGGTGGATGAGGCCTCGTCGTCGGGGTGGGCGTGTACGAAGAGTACGGTGGCGTCCTTGGGCTTGAGCCCTTCTGGGATCAGGCTGAAGGTGGCGCTGTCGGTGATCACTTCACCAGCGACCGGGTAGTGGGGCTGGGCGTCAAGTTCCATGGTGGTGGTTTTCTACTGGGTGCGGTTTTGTTCCTAGCAATTTTAGCTGGACTAACTGGGCTCTAGCTGTGTTTGGTCTTCTGTTTTATGATGGTGAGCACTGGCTCACACTTGTGGGGACAGATGCGGCAGATATATGTGTTTGGGATAAGAGATAAGGAGGCCTTTATGAGGACAAAACGATGGTTGTGAACAGGTATACTGGCGTCCGCCCTGGCTCTGGGTCTGACGGGGGCGGTTGCCTCTGCTCAGGAAGTAACCCCACCTGCTATCGGCAGCCAGGTGAGTCAAGTTGAGCCGGGCCAGGCTCGGATGGGCGCTGGATTTGTGAGTGAGGACGCCGGGTTCAGCTACGGTGCCCATCAATGGTTCCGCACTCCCAGCGGCTACACCACCGCTGTATATTGGTTCCCCAGAACCGGCACGTACGCCATCAACGGACGCGGGGCTATCTACTGGCGATGGGGCCAGAATACCCAGGTCTATGGCTTCCCCACCCACGATGAAAGGTGGGAGGCCGATGGGCGGGTGCACCTGCGCTTGAGCTCCGGCGCTCACTTTACCTGGAGTGAGCGCGAAGGCACCCGCCGCCTGCGCTAGCTAATCTAGGCACCCGGCCGGGCACCGCCGTCCGCCCGGGTGCACACGATGCAGGTGAACCTGTCATCTTATCTTTACCTATCGAAAAGGCCGTGGCCCCTTCCCCCATTGAGGAGAAGGGGCCACGGCCCTGTATTTTTAGCCTCATCTGCCCTTAGGCGCGGGCACGGCGGCGTGCTTCACGCACACGCTCGTTGGAGTCAAGGATGACCTTGCGGATGCGGATAGCTTCGGGGGTGACTTCCACGCACTCGTCCTCGCGAGCCCATTCCAGGGACTCTTCGAGGGTGAGCTTCTTGGGGGGAGTCATGTTTTCGAAGTTATCGGCTGAGGCTGAGCGCATGTTGGTCAGCTTCTTTTCGCGGGTGATGTTAACTTCCATGTCGTCGGCGCGTGAGTTCTCGCCGATGATCATGCCCTCGTAGACCTCTGAGGTGGGTTCAACGAAGATGGTGCCACGTTCCTGCAGGCCGATGATGGCGTAGGGGGTGACGACGCCCGCACGGTCAGAGATCATGGAGCCGTTGGAGCGGTAGTCAATGTCGCCAGCCCAGGGCTCGTAGCCGGTGGAGTAGGACGATGAGATACCGGCACCGCGGGTTTCGGTGAGGAACTTGGTGCGGAAGCCAATCAGGCCACGGGCGGGTACGGCGAATTCCATGCGGACCCAGCCGGTACCGTTGTTGGCCATGTTTTCCATGCGGCCCTTGCGAGCTGCCATGAGCTGGGTGACGGCACCCAGGAATTCTTCGGGCACATCGATAATCATGTGCTCCATGGGCTCGTGAACCTTGCCATCGATGGTCTTGGTAACAACCTGGGGCTTGCCCACGGTAAGCTCGAAGCCTTCGCGGCGCATCTGCTCAACCAGGATTGCCAGGGCGAGTTCGCCACGGCCCTGAACCTCCCAGGCGTCGGGGCGCTCGGTGGGCAGGACCTTGAGGGAGACGTTACCGATCAGTTCCTTGTCGAGACGATCCTTGACCTGGCGGGCGGTAACCTTGGCTCCCTTGACCTTACCGGCCAGCGGTGAGGTGTTGATACCGATGGTAACGGAGATTGCGGGGTCATCGACCTTAATCAGGGGCAGGGGCTTGGGGTTTTCGGGGTCGGTGAGGGTTTCACCGATGGTGATGTCTTCGATACCTGCAACCGCGACGATTTCGCCGGGGCCAGCAGACTCAGCGGGAACACGTTCCAGGGCCTTGGTGGCCAGCAGTTCGGAGATACGGACGTTCTTGGTTTCGCCATCCTGACGTACCCAGGCAACGGTCTGGCCCTTCTTGAGGGTGCCGTTGAAGATACGCAGCAGGGCCAGGCGACCCAGGAAGGGGGATGAGTCCAGGTTGGTGACGTGGGCCTGGAGCACCTCGTTGGGGTCGTAGGTGGGGGCCGGGACGTGCTCGAGAATAGTCTCGAAGAGGGGTTCGAGGTCGTCGTTATCGGGTAGAGCGCCGTCAGCAGGCTGGTTCAGTGAGGCAGCGCCGGCCTTACCGGAGGCGTAAACAACGGGAACGTTCAGCAGAGCGTCAACGTCCAAGTCGGGTACCTCATCGGCCAGGTCGCTGGCCAGGCCCAGGAGCAGGTCCATGGATTCGCCAACAACTTCGTCGATACGGGCGTCGGGGCGGTCGACCTTGTTAACAACCAGGATAACGGGAAGCTTAGCGGCCAGGGCCTTACGCAGCACGAAGCGGGTCTGGGGCAGGGGGCCTTCTGAGGCGTCCACCAGCAGCACAACGCCGTCAACCATGGACAGGCCGCGCTCGACCTCGCCGCCAAAGTCAGCGTGGCCGGGGGTGTCGATGACGTTGATGGTGATTTCTTCGCCCTTGGCTGCGGGGCCAGAGTAGAACACGGTGGTGTTCTTAGCCAGAATGGTGATGCCCTTTTCCTTTTCAAGGTCACCGGAGTCCATGACGCGGTCTTCCACGTCGGCGTGGGCCGAGAAGGCGTTGGTCTGCTTGAGCATCGCATCAACGATGGTGGTCTTGCCGTGGTCAACGTGAGCCACGATTGCCACGTTGCGAAGGTCGCTCCGTGAAGCGGTGTTCTGAGTTTCAGACATGCGGAAAGTATCTCGCTTACATGTTGGGGATAAGGACGCCGGTGCGCGGCCTAACTGCCGAATATTCGGCACCAGCGCAGAGGGCTTTCGCTTTGATTATACCGGCGGCACCTAAACTAGCCGCTATCTTCTGGGACACATTAGAAGTTTAGGGGCTTATTCAGAACGGTTCTGCAGGCTCGCGCTCGCTGCCGACCCTCTCGCATGGTTCGCTTCGCTCACGATGCGATTCACGCCAGCCGCCGAGCCAGCAGCTTCGCTGCGAGCCTGCTACACCGCTCTTTTGAATAAGCCCCTATCTATTTCCTATTTATTCCAGGGCGTCTGCTTTACGTCCTGGGGTTTGACCACGGGAATAGAGCCGGTGACAGTGCGGATCTGTTCGATAGCAGCGGTGTTGGCTTCCACTTGTAGGGAGACTTCATCAACGGCCTTTTCTACAGCTTCTTCCACCTTTGCTTCAACGGCACTTTCAACGGCCGAATCAACCGCTTCTTCTACCTTGGCCTCAACCGCCTTATCGACGGCTTCTTCCAGGGCGGCTTCTAGCTGGCCGTCTAGGTGTTCATCGAGGTGCTCGCCCACAGCCGCGTTGACGCGGTCCTCAACGCCTTCGGCAACCAGCTCGTTGACGCGGTCGTCAATCTGCTCGGCAACAGAGGCTTCAATTTCGCGGCGGGCGTTGCGGCGCTGGGCTCGCACGAAGAGGCGGTGCTCAACGCTCAGAGCCTTATAGAGGGAGATACACATGAGCACGATGACCACGGAGAAAGGTAGGGCCGTCAGGATTGCCACGGTTTGAATGGCCGAGAGCGACTCACTACCGCCAATGACCACTAGGGAGATAGCGGTAGCAGCTGCAACCAGTACCCAGAAGACACGGATCCAGGTCTTAGGTTCAGGTGAGCCGTTGGTGGAAAGCATGCCCAGTACCAGGGCACCGGAGTCCGCTGAGGTGACGAAGAAGACGGTAATCAGCAGTACCGCGCCGGCAGTTAGAACAACTCCGCCGGGCAGGTTGTGGAACATCTGGAAGAGGGCGTTCTCTGCTGAGACGGTGCCGTCTTCGCTCACCAGGCTGGTGCCGGTGCCAAAGAGCTCCTGGTGCAGGGCGGTGCCGCCGAGCACAGAGAACCAGAAGAAGGACGTCAGCGCCGGGACCAAGAGGACGCCGATGACGAATTCACGCACGGAGCGCCCCTTAGAGACGCGGGCGATAAACATGCCGACGAAGGGCGACCAGGAAATCCACCAGCCCCAGTAGAAGGTAGTCCAGGCAGCCTGGAACTGTTCACCGTCTACCCCGTAGAGGGCCAGAGTTTCGAAGGTCATGGCAACAACGTTTTGCAGGTAGTTGCCGATAGAGCCTACAAAGTTACGGAAGAGGAAGAGGGTGGGCCCTACGACAAGGACGAAGAGACAAACGATAGCGGCCAGTATGAGGTTACCGTTGGAGAGCATTTTCATGCCCTTTTCGAGGCCGGTCACAACGGAGAAGAGGGTGATGGCCATGAGCACTACGATAATGCCCACCAGCCAGCCGTTGCCCTGGGCAGGTATATTCATGTAGCCCAGGCCTGCGGCAATCTGCATGACGCCCAGACCCAGGGATGTTGCCACGCCAAAGAGGGTACCGACGAGGGCGACGATATCGATGACGTCGCCGGCGCCACCTTTGACCCGGTCACCCAGCAGGGGCTTGAGGGAGTAGCGGATGGAGAGGGGAAGCTTGAGGCGGTGGGTTGCGTAGGCAATCGCTAGGCCCACGATGACGTAGATAGCCCAGGGGTGCAGGCCCCAGTGGAGGAAGGCCTGACTCATGGCGGCCTGGGCAATTTCTTCCCTGGTGCCATCGCCCACACCTGGGCGGGGGTCAACATAGTGCATGAGGGGTTCGGTAGCACCGTAGAAGACCAGACCGATACCCATGCCGGCGGCAAAGAGGAAGGCGAACCAGGTGGTGAAGGGGTAGGCCGGTTCGTCGTCGTCATCGCCCAGCTTAACGTCGCCCATGCGGGAGAAGCCTAGGTAGAGGGCAAAGATGACGAAGAAGGCAACGATAGCGACGTAGTACCAACCAAAGTAGTTGATGACATCTGCCTGAAGGGCGTCGAAGATTTCTTTAGTGCGGTGGGGGAAGGCCAGGGTTATGCCAATGAAGGCTGCCATGATGACGGCTGCGGGGATGAAGACCTTGGGGGCCAGGGAACCTTCCCGCATATTTTCCTTGGCGGCAGCGTCGATGTCCCCCTTCCGCAGGTCGGGGCCCGAGCCGGGCGGGGTTTGCTGGGTTATAGCCATGTGGGTGTCCTTAATATCTACTTACGTTACGACCTAGGTGACATGCAAAAGCACCTCGAACGCTGCCGTCCGCGTCCACATAAAAGATAGGGGCGCAGAATCGCGCAGCGTGGTTCGGGAGGTAGCAAGAGATGCCTGTTCCACCCCAATAATAACACCACTGATAATAAGTAGGCGTGGCCTTAGGGCACCCGATGCCTACAAAACCACAAAAAGCCACACCCCACAGCGAGGTCAAAAACTACCAAACCAACATAAAATAGAGGCAAGAACACCCGCAACGATAGGAAAGCAGAGCTCGCATGTCTCTTCCCGCCATCACTGACCCCGTCCAGACCAAAGCCTGGGCAGCTCTCACCGACCATCAGCAGAAGACCACTGCCGACCTACGCGCCTGGTTCGATGCCGACCCCGCCCGCGCTGACAAGCTCAGCTTCACCGCAGCCGACCTCTACGTTGACCTCTCTAAGAACCTCATTACTGAAGAGACCCTGGCCCTGCTGACCCAGCTAGCCGAAGAGGTTAACCTCGAAGAGCGCCGCGACGCTATGTTCGCCGGCGAACGCATTAACGTCACCGAAGACCGCGCTGTCCTGCACACCGCCCTGCGCCGCCCCGCAGGCCTAGAACCCAAGCTCGTGGTGGATGGCCAGGACGTGGACGCCGACGTCCACGAGGTCCTCGCTAAGATCTACGACTTTGCCGACCGCGTCCGCTCCGGTGAATGGGCAGGTATCACCGGCAAGCGTATCGAAACCATTGTCAACATCGGCATCGGCGGCTCCGACCTGGGCCCCGTCATGGTCTATGAAGCTCTGAAGCCCTACGCCCAGCCCGGCCTGACTGCCCGCTTTATCTCCAACATCGACCCCACTGACGCTGCCGAGACTGTCAAGGATCTGGATCCCGAGACCACCCTCTTCATCGTCGCGTCCAAGACCTTTGGCACCCTGGAAACCCTCACCAACGCCCGTGTCTGCCGCGACTGGCTACTGACTTCTTTGCGCGAGGCCGGTGCCCTGAAAGGTAAGGACGAAAAGGACGCAGTTGCCGCCCACTTCGTGGCTGTCTCCACCGCCCTGGACAAGGTCGAGGCCTTCGGCATCAACCCCGAGAACGCCTTCGGCTTCTGGAACTGGGTGGGCGGACGCTACTCCGTCGACTCCGCCATCGGCACCCCCCTGGCCATCGTGCTCGGCCCCGACGTCTTTGAGCAGTTCCTGGCAGGCTTCCACGCCATGGACGAGCATTTCCGTACCGCTCCCCTGGCCCAAAATGTCCCTGCCCTTATGGGTCTGCTGAACATCTGGAACGTCAACTTCCTTGGCGCCGAAACCCACGCCGTCCTCCCCTACGACCAGTACCTGCACCGCTTCCCCGCCTACCTGCAGCAGCTGACCATGGAGTCCAACGGCAAGTCCGTACGCGCGGACGGCAAGCCCGTCACCACCGCCACCGGTGAAGTCTTCTGGGGCGAGCCCGGCACCAACGGCCAGCACGCCTTCTACCAGCTGATCCACCAGGGCACCCGCCTGATTCCCGCCGACTTCATCGCCTTCGCCAACCCGGTTCACGCAACCCGCGACGGCGAGCAGGACGTCCATGAGCTCTTCCTGGCCAACTTCTTTGCCCAGACCAAGGCCCTTGCTTTCGGCAAGACCGCCGACGAGGTTCGCGCTGAAGGCACCGCCGAAGAGATCGTGCCCGCCCGCGTCTTCTCAGGCAACCGCCCCACCACCTCCATCATGGCTTCCCAGCTGACCCCTGCCGTCCTGGGCCAGCTCATTGCCCTCTACGAACACATCACCTTCGTTCAGGGCATTGTCTGGGGCATTGACTCCTTCGACCAGTGGGGTGTCGAACTCGGCAAGCAGCTGGCCCTACAGCTGGCTCCATCTGTGGGCGGTGACCGCGAAGTTCTTGCCCAGCAGGATTCCTCAACCCAGGGCCTGATTGGCTACTACCTGGATCAGCGCAAGTAAGCCCGAACTGATGCAGGGGGCTACGTGGGCATATCACCTGCCCGTAACCCTCTCACATCTCGCCCCAGGGGGCTTGCTGTGATTCACGCCAGCCGCCGAGCCAGCGGGCAGATGATATGCCCACCTTCGCCCCCTTCCCTGCGCAAAACCTGCTACGCAAGACCTCGGTAACTTTGTAAGTTACCGGGGTCTTACGTTAAAGCTGGGCGAGCGTGGTGAGTACGGCCTGCTCGATTATTCCGATGACCTGGGCCTCAGGCAGGGTAGGTAGGTTTCCGCCTTCCACTCCCCCGGCGTCCGCACTGGCTGTGACTTGCGGACGCCCGGCCGCGGCGTCCGCACCCTCCCCAGCTTCTGCGCGGGTGAGGGGAATATGAATAAAGCCAGCCGGTATTGCTCCCGCTGTGGCGTGCATGAGCTCGTAAAAAACATGGTTACAGACAAAGGTGCCGGCGGTGTATGACAGCTCCACAGGTAACTTTTGAGAGATAAGCTGCTCAAAAATTGCCCGGGTAGGCAGGGTAGCGAAGTAGGCTTCGGGCCCCTGCCTGCGAATGGGCTGGTCTAGCAGCTGGGCCCCAGCATTATCTGGAATGCGGGCTGAGTCAAGGTTGATAGCAACCCGTTCCAGACTGACCTTGTCGCGGCCAGCGGCAACACCCAGGCTGATAGCCAGCTGAGGTGTGAAGCGCTCAAGCAGCTCGCCCAGTACACGACTAGATTCAGCAAACTCCACCGGCAACTCTTCTACCTCCACGGTGAGGTCGGGGGCCGAAACAGCTAGGGCTTCTTGGGTGCCCATGGCCACGGCCTGACTGGGGTTAACGGGAACCCCCTCAAAGGGGCCGAAATAGGTCAGCAGAAGGGTAGTCATCATCGACTCCTGCGGGTTAGGTATTCTTGAGGGTATGTCTGAGCACAAGCCTACCCGCTATATCCATCGCGAAGAACCCCTAGAAGATACCCCCGAAGCCCTCAACTTAGACGGTTTCGAGGATGAAGAGCATCCGGACGAGCACCGCGCCCCCGCCGTTGCCCAGCAGGTGGGATTTGCAGGGGCAGTGCGCCTTTTTTACCGTCACTACTGGAATAGCAAGGGCCAGGCATCAGCCAGTGAATTCTGGTGGGCAACAGTTTATTTAGCTGCGGGCACCATTTTATATTTTGGAGTCACCATTTGGCTTAACTATCTCACGCTAAGTGAAAATGCTTCATCACTTTTACGCACCGTATTTATGTTGCTCGTTATAACAAACCCCCTATGGGTTGTTATTAATATCGGTCCCGCCGTCTCCCTCTTCAGAAGACGGCGGAACGCGGTAACTAATCTGACCAGCTTATAGGGTCTCCTAGCCCAGAATTTCAGGAGTCTTGAACTCTTGGCCCAGGAGGTGCTGGTCCAACCAGGCGGTGAAAACCTGGTACCAGAGGCGGGAGTTGCCGGGCTTGAGAATCCAGTGCCCTTCATCGGGGAAGTAGAGGTACTTGTGGCCCAGATCCGGTGAGTGGCGCTGCAGGTCAGCCCAGAGGTGGTGAGCCTGACCGATGGGCACTCGGTAGTCCTTATCTCCGTGAATCACAAGCATGGGGGCTGCGATATCGGCAGCGCGGTGACGGGGCGAAATGCTGTCGCCCTCTCCCCCGAATTCGACCTTCCATTCGTGCCAGGAGCCGTTATCTGAGAGGTAGTACATGGTGTTGTAGTCCCAGATAGAGGCATGGGTGACGTAGCACTTGAAGCGGGTGCCTGCGCGTCCTGCCACCCAGTTAGTCATGAAGCCGCCATAGGAGCCACCGGAGAAGGCCACGTTGTCGCCCTGAATATCGTCACGGGCCGATACTTCTTCAACTACCTGCATAATGTCGGTGTAGGGGGTGCCGCCCAGGTCGTCGCCGCCGCGGTCCAGCATGTGCTGGCCGTAGCCGGTAGAGATTGCGGGGTCGGGCATGAGCACAGCGTAACCGGCTTCGGTAAAAGCCCAGGGGTTCCAGCGGTAGGTCCAGGAGTTCCAGGATCCCCAGGGGCCGCCGTGGGCGAAAACGAGCAGGGGCAGGGGGCCGTCTGCGTCCTTTTCGGGTAGGGCGAGGAAGGAGGTGAACTCGGTGCCGTCAGAGGCGGTGGAGCTCAGTCGCTCAAAACGACCGGGGGCGCGCAGCTCTTCCACCGGCGAAGCCAGGCGAGTCACGTCGCCGGTTTCGATATCGATACGGACGGGGTAGGCCGAGTGCTGGTGGGCATCGCGCAGGGCAATCAGGGAGCCTTCGTTGTAAGCCAGAGCCGAGAAGTGGCTGGCGCCGTCCTCAACCAGGGTGCGGGTAGAGCCGCCGATGCTGCCGGTCAGGATGGCGGTGGCCCCCAGGTGGTCGGTGACGAAGGCGTAGCGGTTGCTGTCGATCCACACGATGTCGCCCGCCCAGCGGTCTACGTCGCGGGAGAGCTCGGTCAGCTGGCCGGTCTCAAAACTGTAGTGGCTGGCGTTAACCTTGATGGACTGGCCGGGCAGCCAGCGGCGCACCTCAGTGATAGCTAGACCGCTGCCGTCCGGAGTGAAGGGGCCTGCCGAGTAGTCGTGGGTTTCCGTCGCCTCAACCAACAGCTGGGGTTCTCTCTCGCCGTTGAGGTCGAGTAGCCAGGTGCTGTAGCGCTGGTGGATGCCGCGGGTCTTGGTGTGTAGAGTGACGGCTGCACGGTCGCCGGTGGGGCAGACCTCAAAACCGGCTAGTTCTGAGCGGTTGCCGGGCAGGCTGATTCGGCGGGGTTGGCCGTCACCGTCCTTAACGAAAAGGGCGCGGACGCCGGTGCCCAGGTCGTGATCCCAGAAGCGGGTGGGGAATTCGGTGTAGAGCACGCCGGAGGTTGCGGTTTTCTCGCGTTCATCGAGGGTCTTGGCTTGCTCTTCGAGGCTGCCCCGGTGGGCTTTGGCGCTGTAAATATAGCGGGTGGTTTCGCCGTGCTGGCGCACCGCGAGGGCATCCACACCACCGGGGTGGGTGAAGATGAGTTCGGGTTCACCGTGTTCAGGTAGGCGGTAGACGCCTTTGAGGCTCTTGGAGTCGGCTTCGTCAACGTCCTTGCCCAGGGTCAGGTAGATGTGCCCCTCATCGGTGATGGTAAGGACGGAGGCGCCCGACTCGGGTGCCGTCAGCGGGTAGGTTTTGCCCTCCTGGCTTGTGGGAAGGGCCCAGAGGCGGGGGCGCCACTTTGCGCCGTCCTTATTGAGGGTGTTGACGGTGAGCACCGGGGCACCGGTGCGACCCGCAGCCAGCCCGACCATGCGGGGGTGTTCGATAAGCTGCGATAGGTAGGCAGCGTTATTCTGCTGGTTGTTTTCGCTAGATGTGGTGTCAGTCATAGACTCTACGGTATCACCAGCACCTGTTGAGGTGGTAGCGCTTTGCCCTCCCCTTCTTAACATTGCTCCTAGCTGACAGGCAAGCCAGCAAAAGTTCCGTCGTCCATACCTGCACCAAGGTAGGCATCTAGAATCTGCTCAGCGTGGTGCGGGGCAAGAACCCGAATAATGGCCAGAAGGTCTTCTCTTGTGTTCAGGGGTTGCTCTACTGCCGCCGTCAAAATAGGGGCTTCTTCCGCGGCTGCCGCCCCAAAGATGATGTGCGGTGCACCGTGGATACGGTCACGGCAAATACCCAAAGCGGTGTTAAGTGCAAAGAGGTTGCGGCCTTTGATCCCGGCACGAGCGCAGGTCGCCTGATAGCTAAAGCGGCTCTGAAATTCCACCTGCATGTACAGGGTATCTACCAGGTTTTGGAGTTCAGCAACTTTTGCCTCTAGGTCTCGATACTGGGCCACACTAACCGGAGCGTCCTCAAAATCATCTCCGGTGAGCAGCGGGAAAATATGCTGAGTATTCAGTGGGGCCTGGTTGCTGTGGTCATCGCGTGCAGGGTCGGGGTGAACCCACCGGATTTCCTCAATTTCAGCGCTGGGCGCGGCCTGCTCCAGATCAGCAACGCCCCCGGCAGTTACCAAGAGGTAAACATGGGCGCGGACGGTTCGCCCCGCTTCGTTGAGGGCCGCCGCCTGGTAGGTACCCACATTCATCAAGGAATAGCTGTCGAGAACAAGGCCCAGTTCCTCGGCAGCTTCGCGGCGAGCGGTTTCTTCGGCGCTCTCACCCGGCTCAGGTTTACCGCCGGGAAGCATAAACCCTGTGGTGCCGCGTTTGCGGACGGTGAGCACCTCGCCCAAGGCATTACGAATGACAAGTGCAGAAACAACAATCGGGGCTGAAGTATCAGTGCTCATACCAGTAACCCTATCTCAGCAGTCGAGTCATGTTGTCACACAGGCTCTCATATTTAGTGAGCGCAGGCACATCGTTGTATTCTTGGAAATGAAACTGCCCACAAGCGACAAGGGAGACGCCCTTCATGGCAAAGATTATCTACACCCACACCGATGAGGCTCCGCTGCTGGCGACCTACTCCTTCCTGCCCATTCTTGAGGCTTACGCTTCAACCGCCGGTGTTGAGGTAGAAACCCGCGATATTTCACTTTCGGGCCGTATTCTGGCTCAGTTCAGCGATATTCTCCCTGCCGAGCAGCAGGTAGCGGACGCCCTGACCGAGCTGGGCGAGCTGGCAAAGACCCCCGAAGCTAACATCATCAAGCTGCCTAACATCTCGGCGTCCGTGCCCCAGCTCAAGGCCGCTATCACTGAACTGCAGGAGAAGGGCTTCGCTATCCCCGACTACCCCGATGAGGTTGTGACCGAGCAGGATAAGGACGTCCGCGCCCGCTACGACCGCGTCAAGGGTTCAGCCGTGAACCCGGTTCTGCGCGAGGGCAACTCAGACCGCCGCGCTCCCCTGTCTGTTAAGAACTACGCCCGCAAGAACCCCCACTCCATGGGTGCCTGGTCGGCAGATTCCAAGACCAATGTTGCTACCATGGGCCACGACGACTTCTTCTCTAACGAGAAGTCCGTGATTATTGAGGCTGACGATACCCTGACAATCCAGCACGTCGGTACTGACGGCACCGTGACCGTCCTCAAGGAATCCGTGCCCGTACTGGCCGGTGAAATCGTTGACGGTACCTACATGAATGTGGCTGAACTTGATAAGTTCTTAGCCGAGCAGGTTGCCCGTGCCAAGGCTGAGGGCGTGCTCTTCTCGGTACATCTGAAGGCCACCATGATGAAGGTGTCTGACCCCATCCTCTTCGGCCGCGTCGTGCGCGCTTACTTCTCCGAGCTTTTTGAGACCTACGGTGAGCAACTGGACGCCGCCGGTCTGAACGGTAACAACGGCCTGGCCGCTATCATCTCCGGCATTGATACCCTGCCCGAGGATATCCGTGAGGATGTCCGCGAGCTCATCCACAAGGGTCTGCAGGAAGGCCCCGAGCTGGCCTACGTCAACTCAGATAAGGGCATCACCAACCTGCACGTTCCTTCGGACGTCATTGTGGACGCTTCTATGCCCGCGATGATTCGTACCTCCGGTCAGATGTGGGGCAAGTCAGGCCAGCAGGCTGACACCCTGGCCGTGCTCCCCGATTCCTCCTACGCTGGCGTCTACCAGACCGTCATCGAGGACTGCCGCGCCAACGGAGCCTACGACCCCACCACCATGGGGACCGTGCCCAACGTGGGCCTGATGGCCCAGAAGGCTGAGGAGTACGGTTCACACGATAAGACCTTCCAGCTTGAGGCGGACGGCACAGTTCAGGTGGTGAACTCTACCGGTGAAGTGCTCATTGAACACGAAGTTTCTGCCGGTGACATCTGGCGCGCCTGCCAGACCAAGGACATCCCCGTTCAGGACTGGATCAAGCTGGCTGTTACCCGCGCCCGCGACTCCCAAACCCCCGCGGTCTTCTGGCTCGATAAGAACCGTGCCCACGACGCTAACCTGATTGCCAAGGTCGAGAAGTACCTGCCCGAGCACGATACTGAGGGCCTTGATATTCGTATTCTGGCTCCTGCTGAGGCAACCCAGTTCTCCATTGACCGCATCCGCAAGGGTGAGGACACCATTTCGGTGACCGGTAACGTGCTGCGTGACTACCTGACCGACCTCTTCCCCATCCTGGAACTGGGCACCTCAGCCAAGATGCTGTCCATTGTTCCGCTGATTAACGGTGGCGGCCTCTTTGAGACCGGTGCCGGTGGTTCTGCCCCTAAGCACGTTCAGCAGGTTCTGGAAGAGAACCACCTGCGCTGGGATTCTTTGGGTGAGTTCCTGGCACTGGCTGCCTCCTTTGAGCACCTGGCAAAGACCACCGGCAACGCTTCTGCCCAGGTTCTGGCTAACACCCTGGACAAGGCGACCGGTACTTTCTTGAACGAGAACAAGTCGCCTTCCCGCCGTGTGGGCGAGATCGATAACCGCGGTTCGCACTTCTACCTGGCGAAGTTCTGGGCTGAGGAGCTGGCTGCTCAGGGTGAGGACGCCGACCTGGCGGCTAAGTTCGCCCCGGTGGCTGAGGCTCTGGCCGCGAATGAGGAGAAGATTGTGGCTGAGCTGCTGGACGCCCAGGGCTCCCCCGCCGACCTTGGCGGCTACTACAAGCCCGAGGACGCCAAGGCATCAGCGGTCATGCGCCCGAGCGCCACACTGAATGATGTGGTAGATGGGTTGAAGAAGTAAAACCAACTTATTTTAGCCTCGCAGAGTTTCATATTCTGCGAGGCACCACTATAAAAATAAAGAAATTAAATAAATCTTATATTAGAAATATCAAAATGAGGTAAAAAATATTGTCAAATTTAACCGGCCAAGAGCGGTTTCTTCAGGATTTCGAACAAGCAGGTTCAGATTATGATTACTTTGTCTCATCAAAATTACTTGACGGGATTCCCGCAACATGGGCAGATGACTCTTTAAATTACACAATGTGGAGACACACCGTAGCCTCCTACCTAGGGGTCAACCCTTTATCGGTTCTAGTTGTAGGTAGCGCAAGATTAGGATACTCACTAAATCCAGAGAAAAATTTTAAACTATTCGATCATATGTCAGATATTGATGTTGCGATAGTTTCATCAGAATATTTTGAAAAAGCATGGGATGAAATACGAGTCCTGTTTGAAAATGGGACACTACCAAGTGATAAAATAGGTTATTATAGAAAATTAATTGTCGATCGATGCATCCCCACGGAAAGCATTCTTCCTCTTCTGTCATTTGGAATTAAATGGTCCAAAAATAAGGATAAGATAACAGAGAAACTAGGTAAGCAATTCTATAACAATACTATTGAATACAGAGTATACAGAGATCACCAAGCCCTAATCGACTATCAAAGAAACAGTCTTAAAAATGCCTACATTATAGCAACAGCCCCACAAGTAGAGAAGTAATGGAGAATAATTTGGAAAAGAATATAATAAAATTTGAAATTGAATCAAAAACAATTGCAGAGTTTAACGAGATGTTTCATAATAAAAATCTCGTACTGCAACCAGAGTACCAGCGAAAGGTGGTTTGGTCCCAAGCGGCTCAGGTTAGCTTAATTGAAACTATTCTTTTAGGGTTCCCCATTCCTGAAATCTATTTGTCCTATGAAACCACAGCTGAAGGACGATCAATAGCCTCGGTAGTTGATGGTCAGCAGCGTCTTACATCTATATTAAATTTCATCTCTGGAAAATTCTCCTTAGAGAATATGGAAACCAGTGAAAGCGATGTCGATTTCCAGAAAGAATTTGAAGGGAAAAAATTTTCAGATTTAGATGATGAAACAAAAAAAGAATTTTGGAAGTACCGACTACCTATTAGAAGACTCTCGGATGTTAGCGACGACGAAATAAGAAAGGTTTTCGCTAGGGTCAACCGCGTTAATATGGTACTAACATCTCAAGAAATAAAAAATGCACTTTACCCAGGCCCCTTCCAAGACTTCCTCAAAGATTGCTCCAATCATAAGATAACAGAATCTTCTGGACTTTTTAGTGGAGCCAGAAGAAATCGTGGTGGTGATTTAGAGTTCTTTGCAGAGTCATTTGGGGCATGCATTTTTGGTCTTGTAAATAAAAAACATGATTTTGACGCAAGATACGATACGCTATCTAGAGAGTTTGATTTCAAGTATTCAGAGAACGCTGACTCATACATTAAATTATTAGATTACTTGGATGAGAATGTCGATTGGACAGGAAGAACTCGCTGGTCAAATATTATAGATATGTACACGCTAATATTTGTGACCTGGGAGTTAACTTCTAATGGACAAATTTCAAACTTAAGCAATAATAAATTTAAGAAAATTACAAACGATTTTCAACTAATCATAAATACCTCCAAGCGTGATGGCCTTGAATCAGTATCTGATAGCCATATAGCAAGCGAATACATCAGGAATTTTGGAGAGAATTTTGTAGTGGAACAGATTGGTGAGTACATTGAAGGAATTAGGAACTCATCAGATATCGGAGCCAGGAGGAAACGAGCAAACTCGCTGCAGGCGTGGATTGAGAAAACCATAGCTCTAGATGCTTAAAGCTAGCATAATCTAAATCAAAAATAAATATAACTAAAAATATATTTAGAGTTCTCCTATGCTGATTATCTATTGAGAAAGACATAAAATCCCAATAGATGCAATTAGAATCTTTAGCACTCGGTTTGCCCCGGTATAGTTATAAATCCTAAACCGTGCTCTAAGCGGTTAAGGTTTTCAATACCGGGGCCGGGTTCAGGGTAAAGTGGCAAAGAGAAACTCACTCCAACTCAGGGGCTATATATTTCAGGGTTTATGAACCACCCAAATCTATTGTCTATAGTTACCTCAAAGAAAACAAAATATCAGCTACTTTGGCTTTATTTTTCCTTCATTTACTACAATTAGAAAGTGCAGTAGCCTTCAACGCTCATTGTGACACCACTGCCCGTTTTACGTTGGTGCAGGTTAAAGCTTCCACCTCAGAGTTACGCTTACTGGGTCCATGCTGCGCAGAAGTACCACGCTCAAGTACCTGAGGCGGGTCGCCTCTTGATGGCCCATCATAAAGGACTTAGCGTCCCCATGTTGTGATATCATCGCTACCCAAATATAACAACCGATATTGCCTGTAGGAGTACTCAAAATACCTATCCCACCTATCGGCATACCTGCTCAGGAACAGAATAAAAGTTAGTAAGCTCTACTCTGTTACTTTGCGACTGGTTGGGTGATGATCACGATGATGTCGGCGAAACTATTAGAAATAAGCCAGGTGTTTATACGTAGCTGAAGAACTTAGAGCGCTACGAGAGGCTATATTCAGATCCCGCTACTGGTAGAGCTTTCCGCCCGATTCCTCCAGGTAGCAGGTGGGGCACAGTGACTCGTAGCCCACATGTACGCCGTCAATGGCCACCTGGTCACCAGCAAAAACAAATTTTCCATCAACGGTGCGACCATTGAACAAAGCCTTCCGACCGCACCGGCAAATAGTCTTCAGCTCCTCAAGGGTGTGGGCGATCTCCAGCAGGCGGGCAGAGCCGGGGAAGGCCCGCGTCCTAAAGTCCGTACGAATGCCGTAGCACATCACCGGAACGTTCTCTACCACCGCAATCCGCATCAGGTCATCCACCTGCTCAGCGGTCAAAAACTGGGCCTCATCCACCAGCAGGCAAGAGACCGGCAGATGCCAGTGCATGCGGCCATCATCGGCATTAGGCTCAGCAGCAGCATGGAAGAGCTCGCGCACAGAGTCATCCGCCCCCACCAAAAAATCAGCCTGGCGAGTCACGCCCAGGCGGGACACAATCTCAGTATCGCCCTTGGTATCAACCTGCGGCTTAGCCAGCAGCACCCGCTGGCCCCGCTCCTCATAGTTATGGGCAGCCTGCAACAGCGCAGTTGATTTACCCGAATTCATGGCACCAAAACGGAAATAGAGCTTAGCCACGCGGCCACACCTTTCAACCCAGAACACGTACACAGAAAACAAAACCAAACCACACCATTCTAGCCCGGCCCGCTCCCCCGCTCACAGGCGTCCGCGTCCTGCCCAGACGACTTTGTACCACGCAGTGTTCAGAAATTGGTCTCACAGTGGGCAGGGGCTGGTACAAACCGGAGCCAAACGCACCTAGACATACGAAAAGGGAGGGCCCCGGAAAACTCCGGTGCCCTCCCCTTTCTTGCACGAGACCTACTTGCCTGAGACCTCGAGGCCTGAGACGTCCACGTCCTTGAGCGGGATAGTCTTTGAACCGGTCACCAGCTTGTGCACCAGCCACACACCAATAATGATGGGCAGACCGATGTAGGCCGAGACAACCTCGAACCAGTGGCCAGCGAAGATAGCGTTGTAGTTCTGGCCGGCAATCACCAGCAGGCACATGAGCAGCGCAACGATGGGGCCAATCGGGAAGAGAGGGGCCTTGTAGGGCAGGTCATTCACATCGTTGCCCTGGGCAACATAGGCGCGGCGGAAGCGGTAGTGGCAGATCGCCACGCCCACCCAGGTGATGAAGCCCGACAGGCCGGAGATGTTAATCAGCCAGGTGTAGGCAGAACCCTCACCCACGATAGCTGAGACGAAACCGAAGAGGCCGATAGCGGCGGTCATCAGCAGGGCGGGCATGGGGATACCGCGGGAGTTCACGCGGGCAAAAATCTTAGGAGCACGCCCCTCAAGAGCCAGGGCGTAGAGCATACGCGATGAAACGTAGAGGCCCGAGTTACCGGCAGAGAGAATCGCGGTCAGAATGACGGCGTTCATCACCGAAGCAGCAAAAGCAACGCCCAGGTTCTCAAAGACCATGGTGAAGGGTGAGTAGGCGATGTCGGTGGCGTCCGCCCGCAGCAGGTTGGGGCTGGTGTAGGGAATCAGGGTACCGATGATAGCGATAGCACCAATGTAGAAGAGCATAATGCGCCAGAAAACGCTCTTAAGGGCGCGGGGCACATCGCGGCGGGGGTTCTCAGACTCACCAGCGGCAACACCGATCATTTCGGTGCCCTGGAAGGAGAAACCGGCGACCATGAAGATAGCCAGGATGGAGAGGAAGCCGCCCTTGAAGGGTGCTTCACCGTCGGTCCAGTTGGAAAAACCGTTGTCGTGGTTGCCCAGAATACCGAAAATCATGGCAACACCGGCAATCAGGAAGACAATAACGGTGACCACCTTGATGGTGGCCAGCCAGAACTCGGATTCGCCGTAGGAGCGGGCCGAAAGCACATTGATGCCCAGGATGATGGCCAAGAAGACGCCTGCCCAGACCCAGCCGGGGACGTCCGGCAGCCAGTAGGACATGATGACGCCGGCAGCCACCAGCTCGGCAGCTACGGTAATGGCCCAGTTGAACCAGTAGTTCCAGCCCATGGCGAAGCCGAAGGAGTCTGAGACGTAGCGGGAGGCGAAGGTCTGGAAGGAACCTGCAACGGGCAGGTTAGCTGCCATTTCGCCCAGGGACTGCATGAGGAGCAGCACCATGATGCCGATGAGGGCGTAGGCCAGCAGGGCGCCGCCGGGGCCGGCCTCTGCAATGGTGGAGCCGGAGGCAACAAAGAGGCCGGTGCCGATGGCGCCGCCGATGGCGATCATGGAGAGGTGGCGGCTGGCGAGGCCGCGCTTGAGCTCTTCTTTGGTCTGCCCGGTGGGTGCAGACTGCGCTTCAGTAGACATAGTGTGCTGCTACTTTCGGTGGTAATGAGCCCCCAACAGTTTTGCTTAGGGGGCATAAGACAAACTTTAGATTACCACCGCGAGCACCCTGCGCCCCCGGGCGGGCAGCGTGATTTAGCTCTGCTTATCTTCGTTGATGAAGGTGACGGACGCGCCGTGTTCGACGGTGCGGGAGACGGTGCAGTCTTTTTCGGCGGAGAGTTTAATCAGGCGGTCGACCATGGAGCGGGCTTTTTCGCCCTCGTCGGTGGCGGGGAAGCGCACGTTGAAGCTGACTTCGATGTCGTCGAGGCTAACGGCCTTGCTCTCGTCAACCTTGCGCAGGCCGGAGGAGTGCACGGTGAAGGTTTCAGGTTCTGATTTGCGGCCGGTAACCACATCGACGTCGATGGCGGAGCAGCCTGCGATTGCGGCTAGGAGCAGTTCAACCGGGGTGAGCAGGCCTTCGCCCTGGCCGAAGTCGAGGGTGTCGCCCTTGGCGTTGGTGGCGCGGTAGTGGCGGGAGGCCACGCGCTCAACGGTGACGGCGCGGTAGTTGGGGTCTTCGGTTCGGGAAGTATTGGTCATGGTTCTTCTTTCTCTCAGGGTTGGCGCGGACGCCGGTACTCGGGTAACGGCGCCAGCACAAGTTTTATTTCTTGGTGGGTAAGGACTTACATGGTGAACAGAAGGTGGGAGTAAGTCTAGTTTTATCTAAACTTATTGCTATGCACCACACCAGCCCTGATACAGGCCAGCTAGCTGCTGCCCCTACCCCCAGTTCCTTACCGGACCCCGCTAGCGGAGTTGCGGCGTCCGCACCCGTGACCGGTGAGCATGCCCACCAGCTACCCGGCGAAAGCGGCTTTCGGGAGGGTCTGCGTGTAGCGGGCGTGCTCTGCCTGGGTTTTGTTGTTATGGGCATGGGTCTGGGTGTGCTGGTTGCCTCAGTGGGCTTGCCCTGGTGGGTGGCCCCTGCCCTTTCTGCTATTGTCTTTGCCGGGTCGGTGGAGTTCTTACTGGTGGGTCTTATTGCCTCTTCTGCCCCGCTTGCCTTGGTCGCCTCAACCACCCTTCTGATGAATGCCCGCCACCTGGTCTACGGTATCTCCTACCCCCTGCAGAACGTCAAAGGAAATCTGGCCAAGGCCCTGGCTGTGTATATGCTCTGCGACGAAGCCTACGCCCTGAACACCGCCCCCGGCTCGCAGAACTTCCGCAGCTCCCGCATTATGACGGTCTCGGTGGTGCTCTGGCTATCCTGGTGGGGCGGCTCCACCCTGGGCGTTATTCTGGGCGCAACCTTTCTTTCTAACCTTGAAGGCGTGGATTTCGTCATGACGGGCATGTTCATCGTGCTCTCCATGGACGCCTACCGGGCGGTCAAAGACCGGGTAACTGCCTCACTCGCGGTTATCGCTTCGCTGACGGCCATTATCCTTGCCCCGCATTCCATGTTGCTGGTTTCCCTGCTGACCCTGGTAGCTCTACTTGTCATCCGTCATCTGACCACCCAGCGTCAGGGTGTTTCACGTCAGGAGGCCCCGCATGCCTAGCACTGGCTACATCCTCTCAGCTATCTTCCTGGCAGCCGGCATCACCTTTGCCCTGCGGCTGATGCCCTTTGGGGTGAAGTCCGTGCTCAAGGGTTCAGCCTTGGTGGCCAACCTTGCCGCCTGGCTGCCCATGGGAGCCATTATCTGCCTGGGCTTCTACGTGCTGGCAGAAATCGACTACTCTTCCCGCGAGACGGCTCTGCCCTACCTCGTCGGAGCGGTAGTAACGGTTGCTACCCACCTGTGGCGGAAGCACCTGGCGCTCTCCCTCATCGTAGGTACAGCAACCTGCGTCGTGCTCGCTAACTGGGCCTTCTAAGGAGATACCACCAAGAGCTACCTACCAAAAAGCGCGGCAAACATACTCGGAGCCGACTGGCTGGGTCTGGCGTGAATCGAGACGAGCCTCTAGGCGAGGATCAAGAGGGTCAGTCGGCGAGAGTATGTTTGCTGCGCTAAATGTTGCGCGGTGTCTCTGTTCTAGAGAGCTGCGAGCGCTGCGTCGTAGTCGGGTTCGGTGGTGATTTCGTCGACCAGCTGGGTGTAGATGACGTCACCGGCGGCGTTGATGACCACAACGGAGCGAGCTAGCAGGCCGGCCAGGGGGCCGTCGGTCATGGTGATGCCGTAGTCTTCGCCGAAGGAGTCGCGGAAGGCAGACGCTGATACAACGTTCTCAATGCCTTCGGCACCGCAGAAGCGGCTTAGGGCGAAGGGTAGGTCCTTGGAGACGCACACGACGGTGGTGTTCTCTAGCTTGGATGCTTCTTCGTTGAATTTACGGACGGACGCGGCGCAGACGCCGGTGTCGATGGAGGGGAAGATGTTGAGGACCAGGTTCTTGCCCTCGAATGAGTCTGAGGTGACGGTGTCGAGGTCGGTGTTCACCAGGGTGAATGCGGGTGCTGTGGAACCTACGGCGGGCAGGTCGCCTACGGTCTGTACGTCGTTGCCTTCTAGATGTGTAGTAGCCATAGTTGTATTGTGGCGTAGGCAACCGGGGTGGTGCAAGATGTTGCGCTGTGCGGGGAACCGTAGGTCTTAGCCGGGGTGGGCGGTTCGATAAACTAGTGTGCAGCTTATTTTCGCATTTTAGGGAGATTTCGTGTCTGCAACCCATCCCGCTGATTCCCATCAGGCTATTCGTATTACCGGTGCCCGCAATAACAACCTCAAGAATGTGTCGGTTGAGATTCCTAAGCGTCGTCTGACGGTTTTTACCGGGGTGTCGGGGTCGGGTAAGTCGTCCTTGGCTTTCGGCGTGGTGGCTGCTGAATCGCAGCGCCTGATTAACGAAACCTACTCGGCCTTTGTGCAGGGCTTTATGCCCCACCAGGATCGCCCCGAGGTTGATGCGATTGAGGGTCTGACCAGCGCTATTATTGTGGACCAGGAGCGCTTGGGGGCTAATCCGCGTTCTACTGTAGGCACGGCAACTGACGCCCTGCCCATGCTTCGTATGCTCTTTGCCCGGGTAGGTACCCCTAATCTGGGCTCCCCTACAGCTTTTTCTTTCAATCAGGCAACCGTGCAGGGCACCGGTGCCCGCAAGGTGGGCGATGGCAAGGCCGAGCACGTAACATTCTCCCGCACTGGCGGTATGTGTAACCGCTGTGAAGGTCTGGGCCGTACCAGCCAGATTGACCTCAACGAGCTTTTTGATGAGAACCTCACTATGGAGGACGAGGGTTTCTTCAAGGTGCCCGGTTTTACTGCCAGTGGCTGGTCAGCCCGTCTCTACAAGGAATCGGGGCTCTTTCCCACCGATGTTCCGGCTAAGGACTTCACCGAAGAGCAGCGTGCCGATTTTCTCTATAGAGAGCCCACCAAGATGAAAATTGCGGGTATCAACATGACCTATGAGGGTCTGGTTCCCCGCATCGAGAAGTCTATGCTCTCTAAGGACAAGGAGGGCATGCAGCCCCATATCCGTGCCTTTGTTGACCGGGCGGTCACTTTTGTGCCCTGCCCCGACTGCGGTGGCACCCGGCTTTCTCAAGCGGCTCTGGCGTCAAAGGTCAACGGGGTGAATATTGCTGAGCTCTGCGACATGCAGGTCACCGATCTGCTCGCCTGGGTTCGGGAGCAGGATATCCCCGAGGTCGCTCCCCTACTCGGGGCTCTTGAACATCTGCTTGACTCTATGGTCACGATCGGGCTGGGGTATATTGCTCTGTCCCGTTCAGCTTCTTCGCTCTCTGGTGGCGAGGCCCAACGCGCCAAGATGGTGCGTCACTTAGGGTCCCCGCTCACCGACGTCACCTATGTCTTTGACGAGCCCACCGCGGGCCTTCACCCCCACGATGTCACCAAGATGAACGAGCTTCTGCTACGCCTGCGCGATCGCGGCAACACCGTATTGGTGGTTGAGCACAAGCCCGAAGCCATCGCCATTGCCGACCACATCATCGATATGGGCCCGGCTGCCGGTTCGGCCGGTGGCACCGTGGTCTACGCCGGAGCCTTCGAGGGGCTCAAGCAGGCTGATACCGTCACATCCCATCACTTCTACGACCGGCAGGGGCTTAAGGACGCCGTCCGCCCCGCAACCGGGGCCCTGCAGGTTAGGGACGCAACCCGCAACAACCTCAAAAATGTTTCCGTCGCCGTGCCCACCGGCGTCCTGACCACCTTTACCGGTGTGGCGGGTTCCGGTAAGTCCTCTCTCATTACCGAGCTGCTGGAACAGCACGCGAACAGTGAAGAGCGCATTATCTATATTGATCAGGCACCTATTAAGGGCTCTCGCAGGTCGAACCCAGCCACCTACACAGGCCTGCTCGAACCTATCCGCAAGGCCTTCGCCAAGGCCAACGGAGTCAAGCCCGCCCTCTTCTCGGCAAACTCCGAGGGAGCCTGCCCCGAATGTAAGGGCACCGGCGTACTGGAAACCCAGCTGGGATTTATGGAAAAGTCCACCGCTGTCTGCGAGGCCTGCGAAGGGAAGCGTTTCTCCCCCGGCGTGCTCGAATACCGTCTGGGTGATAAGAACATCAGCGACGTTCTGGCACTCTCCGCAGCCGATGCCCTCGCCTTCTTTAGCGCCAAGGAGACCAAGCTGGCCGCCGCAACGAAAATCTTGCAGCGCCTGGTCGATGTAGGCCTGGGCTACATCACCCTGGGTCAGCCCCTCTCGACCCTCTCAGGCGGTGAGCGCCAGCGTATCAAGCTCGCCACCCACATGGCAGAACCCGGTGGAATCTACATCTTCGACGAGCCTACCACGGGCCTGCACCTGGCCGATATACAGCAGTTCCTCGGCCTCCTGGATCAGCTGGTCGACGCCGGTACCACCGTACTCTGCATCGAACACCACCAGGCCGTTATCGCCCACTCTGACCACATCATCGACGTGGGGCCAGCAGCAGGTCACGATGGCGGTACAATCGTGTTTGAGGGAACTCCCGCCCAGCTTGCTACCGCAGACACCCTCACCGGGGAGCACCTGGCTGCCTACCTAGCGTCCTAGCAGTCCCCCTCCTTCGCCACGTCCTATTCTCGTTATCTACGAAATAAGACAGGGCCTAGCACCAGTAACCACACCACCATCTAAAGTTAAACCGTGCCTAAACTCATTAACCACGAAGAACGCAAACAAGAAATCGCCCAAGCTGTCTGGGCGGTACTATCCCGCGAAGGCATCCGCGGAGTTTCAGTGCGTACCGTAGCTGCCGAAGCCGGCATCTCCACCGGCTCCCTGCGCCACGTCTTCCCCTCCCATGAAGAGATGATGCGGTTCTCCCTCGACTTCGTGGGTAAGCGCTTCATCCGTAGCCTTACCAGCCGCACCTTCAACTACGAACTGATTTACAGTCTCGAAGAGATTTTCACCGAGCTTTCTCCCGTTTCTGAGGACGGCAAGCTCTTCATCACCGTGGTTGCGGGCATGCTAGCTGATGCCTCAACGATTCCCGGCATAACCAAGGTTTTGCAGTCCCACGAAAAGGACTTCCTCTATGCCTACGGCTTCCTACTCAGCCAGCTACGGGCCCAGGGCTTTGTGCGAGACGATATCGATATCGACTTTGAGGTTGAAAAGCTGGTAGCCCTGCTGTGGGGTATCAACTGTCTCTACCTGCTGACCGATGGAGAAGCCAGCGACGAGGAGCTCATGGCCCCCATGCTCACCCATTTTGAGACCCTGCTGGAAATCTTCACCTACCCCGAAGAGCAGGATCTCGACTACTTCAGTCAGGAGTTCTTCAGTGCCTAAGCTCATCGACCACGCTGAACGTAAGAAAGTTATTTCGCAGGCTGTTTGGAAGCTCCTGAACGAACGCGGCGTCAGTGCCATCACTATTCGCAATGTGGCTGCTGAGGCTGGTATTTCCACCGGTTCACTGCGGCACTCCTTTGATAGCCGCGTTGAGCTAGTGACCTACGCCCTGGAACTTATCGGTCTGGAAACCGAGGCCAGTATGCGAGCTGTGTCGGTACAAGGCCAGGATGTGCTCAATTCTGTGAAGATTCTCGAACACTTCATTCCGCTCACTCCCCGCGCCCGTGCAGTCTCCCGTATTACCCTGGGCATGGTTGCGGAATTGCGTTCAACACCCGAGATTAAAAATATTTCTGTCTCCAGCTTAGAGCGCATCCGTACCCTCTTTTACGACATGCTGGTGCAGCTGAATCAAGCTGGGCAGAATAAGACTGGAACCGACCTCAAGGTGCAGGCTAATCAGCTGACCATGCTCAGCTATGGCCTAACGGCCAAGGCCATCATCGGCGGCAAGGGCTCGGACCCGGTTAACCTGAGCTATATCTTCCGCTCCAGTATCAACGAACTCCTGGTACATCCCGTGCCCTATGCGACCCAAGAAGATATTGACAAGTTCGTTGCTCTATCGGAGGGCGTTGGTGAACTGCACACCCCCGCAGAAGTAGAAGAAGGCACAACAGATACCCTGTAAAGCTAGCAGCGTTAGCAAAAAGCGGGCAGGACTCTATGGTCCTGCCCGCTTCTCTTGTGGTCTATGTGCCGCACTGTTTACCAGGCGAAGCCGATGGAATCCTCAATTTTCTTCAGAAAATCAGGGTTAGTGTCGTCAACCAAGATGGCCGCGTGCATGAGCTCGTGCCCGTTATCAAGGGTGAAGATGTAGCCGGGGTTATTGCCTGATGCAAAACGCACCTCGGAGCGAATTACCCGCACGCCGTCCTCGCGGGTGTAGTTGATAGTCTCAACGGTTTCGTTGATAGACCAGGCCGGGGTAAGACGGGCAACGGTTTCCTTTTCCAGCTCCTCGGCGCTACGCCCCTGCTCATCGTTGTAGGGGGTGCCTACCATAAAGCGTCCCGCAGCGTCATCGGTACTGCGGTAATGGGTGAACTGGTAGGTGAAAATCTCTGCCTGGGAGGGGGCGGCGTCCTGCACATAGTCCTGGGGGACAAAGAAGGTCACGCCGTTCTCAGCGAAGACAGTACCGGGGAAGGGGTCTTCGGGGGTCGGTTCAGGGGTCGGCTCTTCGGTCGTAGGCTCTGCGCTGGTCGGTTCAGGAGTAGGCTCAGGGCTAGGTGTAACGGAAGTAGCCTCGGGGGTAGGTGAGGCTGAGCTGGCGCTTGCTGAAGCGGTCTGCGGATCAACGCGGGTAATTACTTCTTCCTGCTGGCAAGCGGTGAGGGCCAGCAGGGCAAGGCTAGTGAACAGGACGACTGATTTTCTGGTCATGGTTCCTTCACAGGGTAAGGCATGGTGTGCGGCTTTTAATTCTAAAGAGCACCGTCGAGACTGCCCAGTGAAAACCTAAAAATGTGGGCAAGATACCGTTATCTTCCCCGCGTGTTGCCTGCCTGGTGGCTGGGAGGGGCAACGGGCGTCCGCTCCCTCCCGCAGAATTTAGGACGCCTGCGCCCGACCTTCCAGCGCCTTTTTGGCTTTGGGGTAGAGCAGGGCAATCATGATAATGCCCAGCAAAATCACCGGGATGTGGCTGGCCATAGCCCAGCGGAAGGCTTCGCGGGTATAGGTCTCGGGGGTACCTGCGCCCAGACTGTCAAGGACCAGGCCAATCAGAAGCACAATGACCAGGGCTCCGGTAAACCCGCCCATATTGGCGATACCGGTTGCCAGGCCACGCTGGTGCTGGGGCACATGCGAGCGCACCACCTCAAAGGCCGCCATGGACACCGGGCCGTTAATTCCTAAGGTGATGGCTGCGGCATAGAGCAGGGCTGTCGGTAGGGTTCCGGGCCAGAAGAAAATCAGGGACCAGAGACTAAGGTTAAGCAGGCTGCTACCCACCGCGATGTGGACTCGGTAGGCAGAGAAGCGGGAGAGAATCGAGCCGGTGAAGAAGCCAGCTAACACGATGGCGGCAACCACCGTACTGATAATGGCTGAGGCTAGGGCCCGGCTATAGCCCAGTCCCCCGGTTAAAAAGGGCATGCCCCACAGCAACATAATAGAGAAAATCATAGAAGCTGTGACGTAGTGCACCCAGAAGGCCAGGCGCACTCCCGGATAAGCCAGTACCTGTTTGATGGAGGAAACGAACCCGGGGTTGGGGGCCGGGGGAAGAACCGGCAGGGAGTCGGTGACGGGGTAGGGGTGGTCGGTGCGGGCCTGGTTGGCTTCGTCCTGGTGAGGGTGCGGACGCCGGGCGGACGCGCTCCCCCGTCCGCCCCGGGGCCGCCACCCTAGCCCCTGGATGAGGGTAACCCCGTCGGGAGCCGGCCTCAAGGTGAACAGGGCAAGAAGCACCAGAGTAAAACCGGTAACGGCAAGCACGGTGAAGCCGCCCTGCCAGCCCAGGGCAGCGACCAGGGCGACCAGGGGCGTAACGGCAACCAGCTGGCCCAGCTGGCCCATATTGGCGCTGATTTGGTTGACCACCGGGATCTGTTTAGGGGTAAACCAGTCTGAAATCAGACGGATCAGGCTGACAAAGATACAGGCGTCCCCGCTGCCTACCAGCACGCGGGCTAGTAGGGCTAGGGGTACAGTGTCGCTGTGGGCCAGCAGGAGCTGGCCAGCCGTCATGAGGGTGAGACCACCGGCAATCAGCACCGGTGCCCCCTTTCGGTCCAGTAGAGCCCCTACCGGTACCTGGCAGCTAGCGTAAACCACCAGTTGCAGCATGATAAACAGGGAAATAGCCGTAGCTTCCACCCCGAAGTGGGTTTGGGCAGTGGCCCCCAGCGCCGAAAAGGAGCTGCGGTTGATAATGGAAAAGACATAGGCGGCTATAGCTACCGCCCACACTAGCCATTTCACGGGTGGACCACTGCTTTCAAGAGGTTAGTTGATCTTTTTGACCACGGAGGACTTGAGGTACATCTGGCCCGCGCCGGGCACCTTGGCCTCGATGTCGTGACCGTTGACGGAGCTTTCGAGCAGGCGGATACCGCGCACCTTGGTGCCGGCCTTAATGTCTGCGCCGCCCTTGACCTTGAGGCCCTTGGTAATAGTCACAGAGTCACCGTCCACCAGCTCATTGCCCACGGAGTCCAGTACCTTGGAACCGGTTTCTTCTGCTGCGGAGTCTTCGCCTTCTGCCCATTCATGTCCACACATAGGGCAGACCCAGAGATCCCCCTGCTGGTAGGAATATTCTTCAGAGCAGCCAGGGCAAGCGGGGGCGGGGGCATCAGACATGGAAATCTCCATCGGTTAGGTAAAAATTTTGGTCGCTCTCATTATCTCAGAAAGGAAGGCAAAAACCTCCCGCTCCTCGGACTAGAAGGAGCGGGAGGTTGTGGAATTGTATCTAGAGGGCTTACTTGGTGGGAGCGGGACCTTCGTCGTTCATGTCGGTGGCGGGGTCTGAGACAACATCGGCGGGAGCTTCATCGACTAGCTTCTGGGCCTTCTTGTCAGCCTTCTCGGCTTCCTTTTCAGCTTTGGCTTCTGCCTTTTCAGCCTGCTTTTCGGCCTTAGCCTCAGCGCGGGCATCCTTGACCTCTTCCGCCTTTTCCTTAGCCTTTTCGGTGCCAGCGGCGGCTGCTTCTTTAGCCTTTTCGGTACCGGCTACAGCTGCTTCCTTGGCCTTTTCAGCAACAACGGGAGCCTGTTCCTTGATGGTTTCTTCGGCGGTCTTGATGCCGTTCTGCACCTTGGGGTCATTCCAGATGTTGGCGGCCTGGGTCTTGATCTTTTCGTACTGGCCGCGGCCTGCACGGGCACCCAGTACGTAGCCGATACCTGCACCGGCGATAAACGCTAGACGTGCTTTCATGATAAACCTTCTTTCATCAGTGAACTTGTTATCACCTATTGTGCCAAAGCATGCTTACGAGAGGTGAACGACACACCGCACACCCATCTAAGATGCCATCGAAAAAGTGCAAGTGCCCCGCACTTTTCGCGGGGCACTTGCACTTTTCCACTGGCACTTCTCTAAGGAGGCTAAACGTTGAAGCGGAACTCCACCACGTCGCCGTCCTGCATGATGTAATCCTTGCCTTCCATGCGGACCTTGCCGCGGGCCTTGGCCTCAGCCATAGAACCGGCGTCGTCCAGGTCAGAGAAGGAGACAACCTCAGCCTTAATGAAGCCGCGCTCAAAATCGGTGTGAATGACGCCAGCTGCCTGGGGGGCAGTGTCGCCCTTGGTGATGGTCCAGGCACGGGTTTCCTTGGGGCCAGCGGTCAGATAGGTCTGCAGGCCCAGGGTGGAGAAGCCAACGCGGGCCAGCTTATCCAGGCCGGACTCGTCCTGACCACTCATTTCCAGCATTTCGCGGGCCTCTTCTTCAGAGAGCTCAACCATGTCAGCTTCAAGCTTGGCGTCTAGGAAGACGGCCTCAGCGGGGGCAACCATGGCGCGCAGTTCAGCCTGCTTTTCCTCAGAGGCGAGGACGCCCTCGTCCGAGTTAAAGACGTAGATGAAGGGCTTGGAGGTGAGCAGGTTCAGTTCCTTGAGCAGGGCCATATCGATCTTGGCTTCTTCGTACTTAGAGATCAGGGTGTCGCCCTGTTCCAGTACGGCCTGGGCCTTCTTGTATTCCTCAAGCTGGGCGGGGTCGCCCTTCTTGATTTTGACGGCCTTTTCCAGGCGGGGAATAGCGTTTTCCAGGGTCTGTAGGTCAGCCAGCACCAGCTCGGTGTTGATGGTTTCCATGTCACTGGCAGGGTCTACCTTACCGTCGACGTGGATGACGTCGGGGTCATCGAAAGCGCGGACGACCTGGGCGATGGCGTGGGCCTCGCGGATGTTCGCGAGGAACTGGTTACCCAGACCTTCACCTTCGGAGGCGCCGCGAACGATACCGGCGATGTCGACGAAGGAGACGGTTGCGGGCAGGATGCGCTCGGAACCGTAGATTTCAGCCAGGCGAGCCAGGCGCTCATCGGGCAGGTTAACGACGCCCACGTTGGGTTCGATGGTCGCGAAGGGGTAGTTCGCTGCCAGGATGTTGTTTTTGGTCAGTGCGTTAAAGAGGGTCGACTTGCCGACATTGGGCAGACCCACAATTCCAATAGTTAAAGCCACGGTTTCTAGTTTACAGGGGCGAGTCAAGCGAGCGCGGGAGCGTTAGCGAAGCCCTAAACGCGGTGCGGACGCCCTGCCCCAGCGGGTCGGTCAGGCAGTTTCCGCCCACCCACCTCTTGTTACTTGGAGCACAGTATTTTATGCTGGTCAGCATGACAGTAGCGCAGTTTTCACCTCGAGACATCATCATTCGCCCCATCAACCTTGACTCCGATAACGACATGGAGCAACTCAACGCCCTCGATTCTGCCTGCGAGGAAAAGCTCTACGGCTTCCCGTTAACTACATCAGTCGAAGAACGGCGGGCTATTCTTGCCCCCTCCAGCTACTACGAAAACCACCGCTGGGTTGCCGAGGTTCAGGGGCAGATTCTCGGTATTGTGCTGGTTTCGCTCCCCCTCAAAGAGAATCTAGACGGCCTGAACTTCCTTCTCGCCGTCCATCCCGAGGCTGAAGGGCGGGGTCTGGAAGAGGCGCTTACCCACCATGCCCTGGCAGAAGCTATCAAGCCCAGCGGACGCACCCACATCACCTACTACGGCTACCTCATGCAGGACGACAACAAGGACGACCCCGCCCTGCCCATCAACAGGGTTGCGGCTCTTCTAGGCCTAGAACCTAAGAATTCTGATATCACAAGAATTGCTCCCCTGCCGATCCCCGCTAACCTCGCGCAGGCGGCTGAGCGCAAGACAATAGCCGACCCCGCCTACACCTTTGAGGTCTGGGAAAACCACATTCCCGACCAGTATTTAGAATCAGCAGCAGCTGCTTACCACCAGCTGGAGGTAGATGAGCCCATAGGAGAAGCCCACCGGGAAGCTTCAGACTTCACCCCTGAGCGTCTGCGCGAGAGAGAAGAGAAAGCCCATGCAACAGGAGATGAACTGATGTATGCGGTTGCCTTACACCAAGGAAAGATTGCAGCGATAACAGCCCTGACCTATCCCACCGATACACGCAATGTATCAGCCTGGCAGGAATCTACAGTAGTCATGCCAGAGCACCGCGGCCTTGGCCTCTCACGCACCCTCAAGGTTCTGAGCCATACCCGCCTACCGGCGTCCGCGCCCCACATTCGGCAAATTATTACCATGAACTCGGCCGTCAACCCGGCCATGATTAGGGTTAATGAAGAGCTGGGCTACCGGCCCGTCTGGGAAGAAATCTGCTACCAGAACTAGTGGCTAGCCCCGCCCAGGTTGAGCACCAGCACACCGGCAACAATCAGGGAAATACCCACCACCTTGACCAGGGTGATGGGCTCCCCTAGGAAGACCGCCCCGATGGCGACGATGGCAGCGGTGCCTAGCCCCGACCAGAGGGCGTAAGCCACCCCCACCGGGATGTCCCTCACCGCCAGGGCCAGCATGAAAAAGGCAAACCCATAGCCCACCAGACAGCCCAGGGTAAACCACAGTTTGGTGAACCCCTCAGTGTATTTCAGCAGGGTGGTGGCGATGAGCTCCGAGCCAATGGCGAGCGCGAGAAAGAGGTAGGGCATAGGCCCATTCTGCATGGCTCGTACAAAAAAGGCTAGAATAATAAGTACACGTACCTCACAACGATGTGAATCTAGGAGTTTTTGTATGTCTCACAAGGGCAGCAACGAATACACCGATGTCTCCACCGCAGCTATCGAAATGGGCGACGCCGCAACCCGGGCCCCACAATGGAACCGCACCGACACGGCCTGGACCGTTAGCCTCTTTGGCACAGCCGTCGGCGCGGGCATTCTCTTCCTCCCCATCAACGCGGGAGCCGGTGGCGTCTGGCCGCTACTAGCCGCCACAATTCTCATCTGGCCCATGACTTTCCTGGCTCACCGAGGGCTCTCCCGCATGGTTTCTGCCAGTTCTAAACAAACCGCTGACATCACCGAGGTCGCCGAAGAATTCTTTGGCCGAGGCTTCGGCAAAATCTTTACCCTGCTCTACTTCCTCTCCATCTACCCCATTCTGCTGATTTACGGTGTCAGTATTACCAACACGGTCGATTCCTTTCTCACCAACCAGTTTGGGATAGAACCCCTACCCCGCTGGCTCCTCGCTGCCCTACTGGTTGGTGCCATGAGCGCCGTCATGATCATCGGCCAGAAGCTCATGCTCACGGTCACCCAGTTCCTGGTCTACCCCCTCATTCTGGTTCTCGCCGCGCTCACCCTCTACCTCATCCCCCACTGGTCGCTGGACGGCTTTAGCCAGGTACCTACCCCGGGCAACTTCTCCATGACCCTCTGGCTCATGCTGCCCGTCCTCGTTTTCTCCTTCTACCACGCAGCAGCTATCTCCCAGTTCTCGGTCGCCATGCGCAAGCAGTACCACAGCTTCGCTTCAGTCAAGGCCTCCCGCGTGCTGCGCATTACCTCAATCATTCTGACCGTCTTCACCATGGGCTTTGTCTGGTCCTGCGTACTGGCTATCGGTCCGGACGGCCTGGCTGAAGCCCGCGCCTCCAACCTCCCCATCCTCTCCTACCTGGCCAACGAATTCGACGCCCCCTTCATCAACTGGCTCGGCCCCATCGTAGCCATCGCTGCCATCGTTTCCTCCTACTTCGGCCACTGGCTCGGCGGGCACGAAGGAGCAGCCGGTATTATCCGAAAGAACTTCGACCCCGAGAAAAAGCGCATCAGCGATAAGGCCCTCAACATGGCTATCAACGTCTTTATCGTGGTCACCGTCTGGATTGCAGCCGTGCTGAACCCCAGCGTCCTCTCCCTCATCGAATCCCTAGTCGGCCCCGTCATGGCCCTAGTACTCTTCATCGTGCCCATGTGGGCCATCCACAAGGTACCGGCCCTGGCCCCCTACCGCGGCAAACTCTCCAACATCTTCGTGGTGATCTCAGGCATCGCAGCCTTCTCCGCCGTCGTCTACGGCCTAATTCCCAGCTAACCAGACCAAAAGAAAAGGCCCCCATACGGGGGTCTTTTCTTATAGGGGGACTCTTCGCGGTTCTACCGTGTCGGCTTTGCTCCTCGTCCTCCCAATCGCATCGCGGGCTCACCCGAATCATTCTTCAGGGCCGCACGCAGCTCCTTGGGCAGGGAGAAGAGAATATCTTCCTTAGCGGTCTCAAACTTCTCAACATCAACGTAACCGTAATCAGCCAGCAGACGCAGAACATCCTGCACCAGCACCTCGGGTACAGATGCGCCGGAGGTTAGACCCACGGTGGTCACGCCCTCGAACCAGGCCTCATCAACCTCGTTGGCGTAGTCCACCAGGTAGGCCTGCTTAGCGCCGTACTCCAGAGCAACTTCCTTCAGACGCACCGAATTCGATGAATTGGTCGAGCCCACCACAATCACCAGATCAGCCTTCGGAGCGATCTCCTTGATAGCGCCCTGGCGGTTAGAGGTTGCGTAGCAGATATCGTCGGAGGGCGGGTCCTGCAGGGTGGGGAAACGCTCACGCAGACGGGCAACGGTTTCCAGAGTTTCGTCTACCGAAAGGGTGGTCTGAGAAATCCACACCACCTTTTCGGGGTCGCGAACGGTCACCTGGTCGACCTCATCGGGTGAGTTCACAATCTGAATGTGGTCGGGGGCTTCGCCGGCAGTACCCTCTACCTCTTCGTGGCCGGTATGGCCGATCAACAGAATGTCGTAGTCCTGCTTGGCAAAGCGCACAGCCTCGCGGTGCACCTTTGAGACCAGGGGGCAGGTAGCGTCAATGGTGTTAAGCTGGCGCTCTTCTGCTGAGGCAACTACTGCCGGTGAAACACCGTGGGCGGAGAAGACGGTGACAGCGCCCTCGGGGACTTCCTCCACCTCGTCCACGAAAATTGCTCCCTGAGCTTCGAGGGTTTCAACCACGTGGCGGTTGTGCACAATCTGCTTACGCACGTAGACAGGCGCCCCGTAGTGGTCCAGGGCCTTCTCAACGGCAATGACGGCGCGGTCAACACCGGCGCAGTAGCCGCGGGGCGCTGCTAGAAGCACCTTCTTATCACCGGTGGGAGCTGCGGCCTCTATTTCTTCGCGGGTCCGGCGCACGCGGGGTACGGTGGGCAGGCCCAGTTCAATGGTCTTCTCTTGGGTAGACATAGTCTCTATCCTACGTGGTTCTAGCGGGTGCGTGCAGTGGCTTCTCTCGCAGTCAGCCCCATAATCGCTGAGAGAAGAGCCAGAAGCACCAGTACAGCTCCGGCAATCAACAGGTTGAGGGCCAGACCGTTGTGGTAGCTAGCGAAAGAGGCGGTGATGGTTTCAGATAGTTTTTGCAAGAAAAGGACGGCGGCGTTGCTGGCCGGTAGCTCAATTCCGGCGGTCAGTGAGGCACCACCGCCCAAGAGGCCAGCGATCCAGAGCAGGCCAGCTGCAGTTAAGGCGATGAAGGCCAGGTAGGCAAAGCGGTTGCGGGGCCACAGGAGGAACCCGAGCAGGGCAGATAGACCGCTGACCCCCAGCAGGGGTTGCCAGAGAGAGGCCAGCCAGATCAGGGTGTTGATGGTGGAGTTAATAGGCCAGATGTTCTGACCGGTATCCAGGGTGACGGTACGACCTGGCAGGGTTGAGGTGTCTATACCAAAGCCGGTGGCTGACTGCACAGATGATCCCGCCTGGTCGTAGAGGGCAGAAAAGTCGAGGACTGCCGGGCGACTTTCGCCCGAGAAGTTATAGGCGTGGGTGTCTGAGATGACCTGCGCCCAAAGTTGGGGGTAGGCCTCGGAAGTCACCAGCGAGTTAGTGGCCCCGTCCACCAGGGTGTATGTCTGGTCATAGAGCCAGTTTTGTACTCCCCCGTACCAGGCTGTGGAGTTACCATCACCCAGGTAGGTTTCGATGGCCGGTGAGGCCATGATGTCGTCGGTGACGGCGGTTGCCAGGCTGGTTTGAAAATCTTGGTTGTAGGCGATGGCCTCAGTCATTGCTGCAAAGTTATCAGTATCGATGAGGGTTGTGTGGGCCCAGTAGGCGGTAGCGGCCCCAAGGCCTGTGGCCAGGGTGAGCAGGGCCAGCAGAACGCAGAGAAAGCGCCTAGCCAGGCTAAAGGCCGGACGGCGACGCTGGCGGCGGGGTGGCGGCACGTAGGAGGCCACCGGGGCGGACGCCGATACCTGCACCTGTGCTTCAGGCTGGTAGGCCCCCTGGACATAGTGAGCCGAGGCTGGCTCTGTATAGGGGTGGGTGTAGCCCTGGGCCTGGTGTTTGTAGGCGCCCTGGGCTTCTTCCTGGGCGCGCTGATTTTCGGCCTGAACGTAGGGGTTAGTCCAGTTGCCGTCGCCGTAATCTTCTGTGCTCTTGCGGGTACCCGTCATGCTTGCATGGTAGCCGGTCTTACTGGGTATTTGCTTGAGTTCCTATTTTTTCTTGGCTCAATGCTTAAAGTGTCAGCCAGCGGTGGTAGAAGTAGGTGTATGAACAGTTTTGGTGATTCGGCACCCGGCCATCTGACGCTGGCTCAGCTACAGGCTCAGCAAGAGCAGCAGGCTCAGGGCGCGCCCCGGCAATTAGCTGAACGTGCTGGCCAGACCAGCGTCGATAATCCCTGGCCCTTGCATGTGCTCTCTAACAAGATGCACGAGTATATTGCCCGTTGCGTACCGACCTGGGTGGAGGGGCAGATTATTGAGCTCAACCACAGGGGCCGGGTTTCTTATGTGACGCTGCGCGATATGGAGCAGGAAGTCTCGGTGTCGGTCACGGTGTGGGGCTCTGAGATGGCTAAGGTTCAGGGCCAGCTGGAGCGGGGCTCTCGGGTGGTGCTACAGCTCAAGCCTGATTTCTGGGTGAAGACCGGCCGCTTATCGATGCAAGGCTCTAACATCAAGCCGGTAGGTGTTGGCTCCATGCTGGAGCTCATTGAGCAGCTGCGGGGCAAGCTACAGGCTGAAGGTCTTTTTAGTCCCGAGCGTAAGAGGCCCTTGCCCCTGCTCCCCCGCCGGGTGGGGTTGATTACCGGTCGTGATTCGGACGCCATGAAGGACGTTATCCGTAACGCTTCGTTGCGCTGGCCCGCCGTTGATTTTGAGGTGCGGGAGGTTGCGGTACAGGGCGTGAACGCGGTTGCGCAGGTGACCGCGGCCCTGGCTGAGCTGGATAACAGAGCCGATATTGATGTGGTTGTGATTGCCCGCGGTGGCGGCTCCTTTGAAGACCTCTTGCCTTTTTCTGAGGAGGCCATGGTCCGGGCTGTTGCTGCAGCCAATACTCCGGTGGTTTCGGCGATTGGCCACGAGGCTGACTCCCCGCTGATGGATTACGCCGCAGACCTGCGAGCCTCAACTCCCACCGATGCCGGCAAGCGTATTGTTCCGGACGTCCGTGAGGAGCGAGAACTCTTTGCATCGGCTCGCTACCAACTGGGGCGAGCTGTAGATCAGTTGATAGCAGCTGAGCGTCACGGGCTAGCCCAGGTGCGATCCCGCCCGGTTCTTGCCAACCCGGGCTCTGCTCTGCTGGCTCGGGCAGAAGATCTTGAGCGCCTGCGGGCAAGGGCTTCGAGTGCGGCTCTGCATCGTCTGGCTCGGGACCGTGACCTCATTGGTCAGCTACGAGCGCGTGTTACAGCCCTTTCCCCCCAGCAGACCCTGGAGCGCGGCTATGCGGTCATGCAGGACGCCGCCGGCCAGCTGGTGCGCGATGCCAGGACCTTAAGCGAAGGCCAGAGCATTAGCGTGCGGGCGGCAGCCGGTGCGGTGGATGCAACCGTCACCGCAGTACACGATAAGAACCACTAGAAACTAACAAACTACGACAGCAAACGAAGGAAGAACCATGAGCGAGAACATCGAATTCAAGACTGAACTGAACGCCACCCCGGTGGAGCAGCTGACCTATGAGCAGGCCCGCGAGGAGCTCCTGCAGGTGGTAGCCCGCATGGAGTCAGGCGCTAGCACCCTAGAAGAATCTATTGCCCTGTGGGAGCGCGGCGAAGCTCTCGCCCAGCGCTGTGAGGCCTGGCTGGACGGCGCCCAGGCCACCCTGGACTCCGCCCGCCAAAACCAGACGTCCTAGTTTTGCTTGTAGTCAGCCAAGAAGTTACCCAGACGTTCAAGGGCATCGGCCAGGGTACGAGTATCGGGCAGGAAGACCAGACGGAAGTGGTCAGGTTCTGACCAGTTGAAGGCGGTGCCGTGGCTGAGCAGAATCTTCTGCTCCCGCAGCAGATCAAGCATGAACTGCTCGTCGCTGGTGATATTGAACTTATCAATATCGAGCTTGGGGAAGAGGTAGAGGGCACCCTCAGCCTGCTGCACGGTGACGCCGTCCATTTCACTAAGCATCTTGTAGGACAGGTCGCGCTGCTCTTTCAGACGTCCGCCGGGCAGAATCAGGTCGTTGATGGACTGGTAGCCGCCCAGGGCGGTCTGCACAGCGTGCTGGGCGGGGACGTTGGCGCACAGGCGCATGTTAGCCAGCAGGTTAATACCTTCAATGAAGGGGGCAGCAGCGAGCTTGGGCCCCGAGATGGCCACCCAGCCTGCACGATAACCGCACACCCGGTAAGCCTTGGATAGGCCTGAGAAGGTCAGGGTCAGCACATCGTCACCGGCCAGGGAGGCAACATGGGTCATCTGAGCGCCGTCGTAGAGAATCTTCTCGTAGATCTCATCGGCAAAAATCACCAGTTCGTGTTCCCGAGCCAAATCGACAATCTGCTGGAGCACCTGCGGAGTGTAGACAGCACCGGTGGGGTTATTGGGATTAATCACCACAATGCCGCGGGTATTGGGGGTAATTTTAGCCTTGATATCTTCAATATCGGGCAGCCATCCGTCCTCTTCATTGCAGAGGTAATGTACGGGCTTGCCGCCTGCAAGCTGGGTGGCAGCCGTCCACAGGGGGTAGTCGGGGCTGGGTACTAGAATTTCGTCCCCGTTATCCAACAGGGCTTGCAGGGTCATGGGGATCAGCTCTGAAACACCATTGCCCAGGTAGACATCATCGGTGGTGATGTTCATGATGCCCTCGTTCTGGTAGTACTGCACAATAGCGGTACGGGCAGAATAAAGGCCGCGGGAATCAGAGTAGCCCTGGGTGTAGGGCAGATGCTCGATGATATCCATCATGATGGTTTCAGGCGCTTCAAAACCAAAGGGGGCGGGGTTACCGATATTGAGCTTGAGGATGCGGTGACCACGGGCCTCCATCCGCTGGGCTTCTTCCAAAATGGGCCCGCGGATATCGTAAAGAACGTTTTGAAGTTTTTTTGATTGCTTGAATGCCATGAGATTTAGATTACCCCTTCATGTTGGCCAACCAGAAATGGGCAGCATCGGTTTCTGAGACGGGATTATCACCGCTGGTAAGTGTGTTGAGGCGAACCAAAGAATCGGTATCGAGGCTGGCAGAGACCTCATTAATAATGTCTTTGACGTTTTGAGGTAGCTCCCCCACCCGGGTAATGGGCACGATATTCTGGGCCAGCTGGGTACGTTCAGGGTCGTCCAGCAGCTTGAGGTTATTGGCCGGAATCTCTGCACTGGCCGAATACATGTAGCTCATGCTGGTGGCACCGGTAATCAGTTCCTGGGCCTGTTCAGACCGGCTATCTGCGGTCTTGCTGGCCCCCGGAACACAAGCGTAATAGGTGCTCAGGGAGCTAGCGCCGCTAGGGTTGGTGGTGTAGCTTTCAGGGGCCACCAAGCTCAGTTCTGAGCAGATTTCCCCCAGGTCGCTCATGGTTTCTAGCCCGTAGCGCTGGGCGGTAGCCCGTGTCACCACGTAGCCGTACCTGTTCGTTGCGCTTGAGGGCGATAGCACCTCGGCAGTATCTGGTAGGGCACGGTCCACATAGCTGACAATGTCGTTGCTGCTCAGCCCGCGAACATTCAGCGAGGTCGCACTGGGGCTGGGAGTGACATCAGGGCTCGGCGTGACAAGGGGGCTAGATTCAGCGGACGTGCCCGCACCAGCTTCTGCGCTCCCGGTAGGGGCTGGGGCAGGGCTGGCTTCTGCTGCCGCACTAGCCCGCTCTTCTTCGATGATGGTAGGGCTTACCCTACCGTTGTCGGTCAGATAGAGCAGCAGGTCACCGGAGAGGTCGGGAGTGATATGAATAAACTCTTCAGCCAGGCTGGTGGCTGTAGGGCTGGCCGTAGCGCTTGCGGCGGTGTCAATGCCCATGCTGGCAAAGTAGGCCGGACGGTTGGCCTCACTTTCAACCACCTCAACGGTATAACCGGCTTCTTGCAGGGCAGCCTGATAAATGTAGGCGGCGTGGCGGGTTTCAGCTGTCAGCCCCGTGCCGATGCGCAGGGTAGACGTCGTAGCGGGGCTGGCAGTAGCGGGAGTACCACTGCCGGAGGGTGAGCTCACGCAGCCACTCAAGAGGAGACCGGCAAGCGCTAGGAAGGAAACTAGCTGGGCGCGGTGATGCTGCCCGCGCGGGCGTCCTTGGTCCCTAACCATGAGAAGCCTCCCGATAGCTGGCCGCCAGCTCACGAGCGTCCGCAAAACCAAGCAAGCGGGCAGCCTCATCAACCAGGGAATAGTAAAAGTGTTGGTCAAGCTCAGCCAGAGGTACCCATTCAGCTCGGTCAGTTGAGCCCCCAATCTCGGCTGTGAGCTCCCCGCCTGTAACATGCGCTGTGTAAATGGTGCGCAGGGCACAAAAAGGACGCGTGGAGCCGGGCTCCGCTTCAAAGTAGGCTGCGTGGACTCCCAGCAGCTGGCCCAGTTCAACCCGATAGCCGGTTTCTTCACGTACCTCACGCAGGGCCGTCTCATGGGGTTGCTCACCGGGATCCATACCCCCGCCAGGCAGGGTCCAGCCGGGGCGATAACCGGGAATATGCGGCACCCAGCGGGAAAGCAAAATCTTACCGTCCTCAATCACCACAGCGTAGGCGGCCGGGCGAGTATCCATCACCAGAGGCATCTTCACTTCCTTTGTTGGTCTCTGAAGAACCAGTCTATTGCACCAGCCCCGGGGGGGGCCACGCTCTCAGCCTTTTAGGAAAGCTGGCATACCGGGTTTATCCAGCGAAAAGCGATAGGCTCATAGGTATGACAGCGACCGGGATACTAGCAGCAGAAACAACAACACTAGAAGAAAGCGCCGAGGCCGCCGGAACCATCATGGCCAGGTTAGCCAGCCTAGACTTTTGGCTGGGAGCGCCCCTGCGCATCCTCATCATTATCGTCATCGGCATTATCCTGCACGGACTAGTGCGGGTAGTGATTCGTCATGTCACCGATTCGATTGCCCGCGGCACCAAAAATCGGGTAGTTGCAGCAGACGAGAAAAAGGGCGGCCTCAGTAGTCGTTGGAAAGCTGATACGTCTTTGGCAAGCGCTCGCCAGTCTCAGCGAGCCCAGACCGTTGGATCGGTACTCCGCTCAGTCTCATCGATTGTGATCTGGACGGTCATGATCGTCATGATTATCGCGGAGCTGGGCTTCAATATTGCCCCGGTCATTGCCTCAGCCGGTGTAGTGGGTGTAGCCCTCTCTTTCGGCGCCCAGTCGCTGGTCAAGGACTTCCTCTCGGGTATTTTCATCGTGGCTGAGGATCAGCTGGGGATAGGGGACTGGGTCAATCTCGGTGAGGCCGAAGGCGAGGTTGAGGCTGTGGGGCTGCGTACCACCCAGGTACGCGATACTGCCGGGACCCTCTGGCATGTGCGAAACGGCGAAATCCTGCGCGTGGGCAATTCCTCCCAGGGTTGGGCGCGGACCATCATCGACCTACCTATCCCCTACGATGCTGATATCGATGAGATGGCCAACTTCCTTATGACCTCCATTCAGAAGGCCATTAAGCTGCCCGGCATCAAAGAAAATATTTCTGGTAAGCCCCAGTACCTGGGGGTTCAGTCGGTGACCGGTGAGTCGGTTATCCTGCGCCTCACCGTAAAGACGGCCCCCTCAGAGCAGTTTGCGGTAGGCCGTAAACTCCGTGAAGAGCTCAAGAAGGCCATGGACCAGCGCGGCCTGCGGATTCCTCTGGCTAACCAGTCGGTGATCCACAATGAGGTACATGAAGAGCGCCCTGCGCCCTCAGGGGCCAAAGAGCAAGCTTCTTCAGACGAAGCTACTCCCAAGAAGAGCTAGCGCTTTTTGCCGCGGGAGCCTCGCCCGGAGCCTTTAGCGCTCACCTTCCCGCCCTTCTGAGCCTGATACTGACGCAGGTTTCCGCTCTTCTGGGCGTTACGCTTCTTCCGGTCTTCAGCCTCACGACGCTTATTGGCAGCAGCCCGCTTGCGCTTGGCTTCTTCCTTTTCGCGCCGTTGCTTCTCAAGAGCAACCTCCCGGCTGTCGCTACCGCGCTGAGAAGCGGCGGTGCGGCCGCGGGTAATACCTACGAAGTCCTGGATTACCTGCTCACGGACGTCCTCACGAACTTCCCTCTTCCAGACCAGTAGGACGGGGTAATCTTCTACGCCTTCGACCGGGCGGTAGGTCAGATCCTTGCGGTGGTAGAAACGGGCCACAGACATGGGTACGAGGAGCAGGCCTAAGCCGGCAGCTACCAGCTCTACTGCGTCAGCCCTGTGCCTCATCTGGGGCAGCGGACGCGGGTTCTCAGCCCGGTAGTCAGCGGAAAGATCGCGCCATTCGGGCACTTCATCGGGGTTCTGGAGCAAAAACTCCTCTGCGAGTTCGGCAAGCGGAACGCTCTCCAGAACCGTCAGCAGGTGGTCCTTGGGAAGCACCACCACGGGAGTTTCCCGGTAAAGCTCTATCGCGTGGTAGCGCTTCTTATCACGAGCAGCTGGCTCGTCCTCAGCACGCACCAGCACCATATCAGCAAAAGCCTCTAGGGCCTGTAGCCCCCGCCCTTCGCCCAAAGCCACATCGGTCAGGGGGGCCAGGGCAGAGTAGCGCTCTCGCCAGCGGTTGAACCACTTTCCGGGCATAACTCCGGGTACGAAGCCAACGCACAAGCCGGGTATCTGCCCCACATGCTCATAGCGGGCTGTCTGATCATCGACGAGCAGGTCGGGACGGGCAAGAATCAGCTCGCTCAGAGTCATAAGGTGGTGTCTTTCGGTAGTCGAGGCATGGAACGTTTCCTGTCCCGGATTTTTGCGGTGGTGATGATGGCTGCCAGCAGGGTCAGCGCTAGGAGGACGACCTGCGGGTTTTCAAGCCAGAGCCAGACGACAGACATACCAACCGTTGCATAGATAGTGCCCCACATGAGCGTGCCCACCAACATAGCAGGCACCCATCGAGCCAAGGGCATACGGGTAAAGCCGGTCGTGAGAATAACTGCGGTTTGAAAGCCCACCGTTAAAAAACAGGCGGGGACGGCCAGAACTCCCCAGCGGTTCACAAAATACTGGGCCCTACGATAGAGAGGGTGATCCATGAGGTGCTGAATCTTCTCGAAGCGAGAACCACCTGCCTGAGCCAACCAACCCAGCGAAAAAACTAGGGAGGTGCGCACGATACCCACCACCCACATAAAGCCGATGGCGGCTACCCAGTGCAAACTCTCAAGCCATTCCCTCACCCCACCAGTCTATCCTGTCCAGCTGGTGGGGAGCGGAGGCGTCCGTGCCTAACTAATAGCAAGAGGCCGTGAATACAGATATGACAGGGAAAACAGAGATTTTTTAGGCTTACCTATCTCAAGATGTAGGTTAACCAAAAAAAATTTTCCCAAAGACTAGCCAAGCACTCACAAATTAGGTTATATTTTTATTACCAAATAGCAAAAGGCCCTGTGGGAGGGCTGGCTAGGCGGTACAAAGAAGACTTTTCTTCCTGTGTGTGATGCAGCTAGAGGCACCTGGTTCAGGTGCCTCTAGCTTTTTATCTAGGCTGGACCGCACCGGCTAGGTCCACTCGTAGATTTAGGTGAGCTTAATACCTTTTACCTTCTTAAGCGCCCGGGGTAGGGTATCGTAGGCGGTCATGCGCAGCCCCATCGCCAAAAGCTCGGAACGACCCAGCAGATAGCCGACGGAAAAAGAGTCAAGCCCCAGTTCCTCGGCCTGAGTGCCTAGCCCCATGAGCCACTCACCCATGGTGAGCTCATCGGTCAGCTCTCCCAGTCCTGCCTGCACACCCTTCGCCCGGGCCACCAGCTCGACCTGAGGCTCAGTCAGAGGAAGGCCAGCTTCGGCAACAGCGAAGAGGCAGTAACGCACAGCTTTAGCGGCCTTACGCACATCATGTAAACCTTCATCAAAGGCTACACTGGCAGCAAAATCGCTTGCCTGTTCCGGCCAGGTTGCTTCAGCTCGCTCCCCCTGCTTGACCAGGTTCTTTCGCAGACGCTTAGCCACCTTATTCACGTAGTTTTCGCTATTGAGGGGAAGCTCCACGGCCAGCGTCACGTCCGCGAGCAAGGCTTCGAGAGCTAGCTGAAGTTCCAGCCTTCCAGAGGAGGCCAGGTAGCGGCGTGCCTGAGTAGCAGCGTCAGTCTGCTGGTGCTCCATAACAGCCTCAAAGGCAGGGCCAGCGCTCTCACCCAGAACCGGGTGAGCCTGCAAAACCTGACGAGCCATAGGGTGGACTAGCTCGCCGTTACGGTGAGCTTCTAGCTGACGGGCGTAGGCCTTGAGCCCCTGCATCATGTCTTCAAGGGCCGGAGCGAACCCGCTTCGTACATAGGGCAGAGCCATGTACTTGAGCACGCTCCGCAGCTGGCGTGCAACGATACGCCCCTGGTGAGTCGCATCGGGCACCCCTGCTGCCACCAGCAGATCAGCCTGAGCTAACCGCAGGGCATGGGAAGCCAGCACACCGGTCAGAAGCTCTGCTGAGCTGGGCACCGGCGCACCTTCTACTCCCGGAGTCTTCTTTTTCTTTTTCCCAGCCTTTTTCCCGCTGCCCTTGGTCTTGCCCGCAATACGGGCCTCGAACTCGGCGTCTTGCCCCAGAGCCCGTGCAATCTTAGCCAGTGACTGAGAGGGTACAGCCCCAACAGCCTGAAGCTGACGGGCTACCGCTTCAAAGAGGGACCGCCCCAGCTTAGGTTCAGCTGCACCAGCCTCAAGAAGCTCCACCTCCCACTCCTGCCAGGTTCGTTCCTGACCGGTAGCGTAGTCAAGTGCCTGAACCCGGTCATCACAAATCTCGGCCAGGGGCTTCCCCTTGCCATCGACGATCACGGTTCGAGTCCGTTGGGTCTTCAGGGATACCCGTGGGGTCAGGCTCTCCCCTAGCGCTGGCACCTGCACAAATTTCTTGACTGCAGCAGGCATAGTAGAAGACTTCGACAGCAGGTCAAAAGTTACCTCATGACGCTGACCGGCAGCATCAAACTTGATATGCCAGCCCTGGTCATAACCTCCTATGCGGCGACGCAGGGCAACCTTATGCCGCCCCAGGTGACCAGAGGGGGTGTCGTAGTAGGTGGCATCAAGCTCTTCAAAGACTGGATCCTTAACTCTCCACTCTTTAAAGCTCCACTCCACCGAAGGAACATCACTGTTCACATCGGCAAGCTCAAATTTCTGCTCAATTTCTAAGTGGTGTGTAGCCATGCAGGTAGCCTTCCTCGGGTTGTCATGGGGTGGCCTGATTTATGCCCCTGCAACAGAATACCCAGCTTCGCAGCCCCTGGGGGTGAGGCTACGGCTGGGTATCTATTCTTTGAAAAAACTTCATCTTCGCTTAGGCGCGGCGGCGCTTGAGCACATCATCGAGATTGAGTGTTGCCGCCTGGGCCAGGGTCTGGCTTTGGCTACGCGGAGCAGTCTCGGTCTCTACCGGTGCCGGAGCTTCCCGGCGGACGGTCTCTGCCTCAAGGTAGGTGGGCAAAGGAACTTCGGTTACCTGCCAGCTGGTATCGGGTAGGGCCTCATCCATACGTAGCCGGGTGGGAGCCTGCTGAGCGGTTGACTCACTGTCAGCAACAGGAGCAGAAGTTGCTATCACCGGGTGGTGCTGGGTTTTTGCTTTCCTGAGAGCCTTGGCAGCGTGGCTTACGGGTATCTGCTGACGGGCGCGGGCTGGACGCTCTGGGGCAGGCTTTACCTCAACAGCAGAAACTCCGGTGCTTGCCTGGGATGACAGATTTACAGGGCCGCTACTAGTCTTCTGCGGGGAGGCAGGACGCACCTGAGCCTGGCGTTGTTCGACAGCTAGCACAGTGCGGGCTCGCCTACGATTTCTATCGCGCAGCGCCAACACTCGCAAGGACCCCAGGCAGGCCAGGCTAGCAAGAAGGAAGATGAGGGGAAGAAAGGCTGCTCCGGTGCCCCACAGGGCCAGCGCTCCGGTCACCAGAGCAGCAAAAGCGAAAAGAAGCGCCAGGCCGAAGAGAGCCACACGGCCAGGCTTGAGACGGAAAGCAGGAAGGCTTTCGACCGCAACCTGATGCTGCGGAGCAGCTAGTGCCCGCGGGGCCTCTGCTTCACTCACATGGCTTTCGACAATATCGGCCACGAATTTCTCGGCCCCGATGCTGGTCACAGAAGTCTTGCGGCGGCGCGCAACGAGACCCAGCCCGACCAGCACGCATACAAGCAAAATAAGGCCCGAGCCACTCAGGAAATCCATCACTGCCCCCGTTCTTTCAACTCTGTGACACACATATCTAGTTCATTCTACCCCAGTACTCTGGCCGAGAGCAGGGCCGGGATACAAAAACTGGGTGCCTTCCCTGTAGAAGACACCCAGTTCTTTCATACGAGGCAGCTTGCTAGCTAACAGAGCGGGGCTTCCCTTAGCCCGGCATCCGGCCAGCAAGAACCTTGCAGCTTACAGCTCGGCTGCGAATTCCTTGATCCAGGTACGCAGCTCGGGGCCCAGGTCATCGCGCTCAGCAGCGAGAATGACATTGGCCTTCAGATAAGAGAGCTTATCGCCGGTATCGAAACGGCGGCCCTTGAAGACCACACCGTAGACACCTTCACCCTCACCGCTGCCCTGGGCCAGGGTCTGGAGAGCGTCGGTTAGCTGAATCTCACCGCCGCGGCCCGGTGCGGTGTTCTCCAGCACCTCAAAAACCTTGGGAGAGAGAACGTAGCGGCCAATAACGGCCAGGTTGGAGGGGGCGTCCTCAACGGCAGGCTTTTCAACCAGACCGGTAATCTTGACGAAGCCGTCCTCACCCTCAACCGCTTCAACGGCGGCGCAACCGTAAGCAGAAATCTGCTCTTCGGGAACCTCCATCAGAGCCACGACAGAGCCACCGGTCTTCTGCTGAACAGCAACCATGGCAGAGAGCAGGTCTTCTTTTTCGTCGATGAGGTCATCGCCCAGCAAGACAGCAAAAGGCTCGTTACCTACGTGGACCTTACCGCGTAGTACAGCGTGGCCCAGGCCCTTGGGGTCGCCCTGGCGGACGTAGTGGATTTCGCCCAGGTCGTTGGAATCTTCAACGCTCTTGAGCAGTGCGTCCTTGCCCTGCTCAGCGAGCTGTTGTTCCAGGCCGGGTACACGGTCAAAGTGATCTTCGAGAGCACGCTTATTGCGGCCAGTGATCATCAGTACATCGTTGAGGCCTGCGCGAATAGCCTCTTCTACCACGTACTGGATAGCGGGACGGTCTACCACAGGCAGCATCTCCTTGGGAGTTGCCTTGGTGGCGGGAAGGAAGCGAGTGCCGAGACCGGCTGCGGGAATCACAGCCTTGGTCACGGAGAGTGATTTATTTTCAGTCATACCTTTCAGAATACCCAAAATTTAGAGTTTGTCTGTATTCCAGGCTTTCATAGGGGGTAAGTTGTGACTAGATTCAGCTACCACCTCAGTAGGACGACCCATGACATCCTCTACATCAGCGCATACGGCCCACGCTAAAGCCCTGGCCCGCAGCTACCTGCGTCGACGACGTCACCAGCATCCGGCGGATACTAGCATCGCTCAGGATTTTGAACGCACCCTAGCGCCCCTGTGGCGAGCGCAAGCGCCGGGCTCCACCCTTGCGGCCTTCCATCCTCTTTCCTCTGAACCTCCCCTACTACCAGCCCTGAGCCAGGCCGTAGCCGAAGGGCATCGGGTACTGGTGCCGGTCGTCCGCCCCCAACGCCAGCTAGCCTGGGTGAAGTGGAACCCTGATGTCGAACATACTGTCAATGCCCTGGGAATCCTTGAACCACAAGGGGAGCTCCTGGGGAGCGAGGCCTTTATTCAGGCAGACCTGCGTTTGGTACCTGCCCTGGCCTATGATCTGGCCGGGCGGCGGCTAGGTCAGGGTGGGGGCTACTATGACCGTCTCTTTGAGCAGCTTGGCTCCCTCGCACAGGCCCCCTCGACGGTGGGGGTCGTGTTTGAGCGGGAAATTCTAGATTCCCTCCCGGCTGATGTCTGGGATGCCAGGCTCAGGTTTGTAGCCACAGAGCAGGCCCTGCATCGCCTGGGGAATTGAGGGGGAGCTAGTAGAAGAGAGTAGAATAACCTCCAGATTTATTACCTACCCGATGTGGAGTTATTCGTGCCTGTTTACGTTTACCAGTGCAAGAACTGTGACCATGTATTTGAGCAGCACCAGTCCTTCTCGGACGAGGCGCTCAAGACCTGCCCCGAATGTGGACAGGACACCCTGCGTAAGAAGTTCGGCCAGGTCGGTGTCGTTTTTAAGGGTTCTGGTTTCTACGCTAACGATAAGGGTAAGTAGGCCTGAGCAAGCTCAAGGGGCTGTCTACCACAGTAGGTGGTAGACAGCCCCTTTATTTATTGCCCTATTGCCCGTAGTGGGGTGGACGTTGTTCCTTGAGCCAGGTGGCACGGGCGTCCTCTCCTTTGTGAGGCGAGTCGGACGCGCTGGCGTCGCTGAGCCCTGCTAGTTTGGGTTCGGTGCCGGTGAAGGTTGAGCCACCTGTGGCCCGGCGGTGGCCGCGCCGTTTCTTGGGTACGGGGCTGTACCCGGCTTTTGTCTCTTCTGCCTTTGCCCCTGCTGACACCGGGGTGGGAGTCTTACTCATTGCGGCCCAGCCCCAGATAGCTGCCGATTCGACCCACCAGGGCCTCGGGGTCGGAGAAGACCTCGATGGTCCAACAGGTCATGTGGTTCCAGCCGGTTCGAGCCAGTAGTTCAGGGATTAGGCGGGAGCGTTCGCGCACACTCATGGCGGCGTAGGCGTCTGACCCGTCAGAAACAACGGCAAGGGGTACTCGTACCGGGGTTGTGCGGTCAAGGTCCTGCACCTTGGTGCGGGCACGGGGGCTGGCAACTGCACCGGCAAGAAGGGATTCTTCCTCGCTGGTAGCAATCAGTGAGATGAGGGGAACCGTTGACTCGTGCAGGGTCACCCTGTGCTGACCCAGACGGCGCACCAGGTCATTGAGGAGCCAGTCACCCATGTCGATAGCTTCTAGATGGTCGTTGGTGAGGAACTCGTTGACGGGGAGTTTATCGGTGATGGGTTTGGTCAGTTCTTGGGCTGCGCGTGCTTCTTGCTCTCGGCGGTAAGCCAACAGGAGTCGGTACATATCGAAAGCCCCGTTTTCTAGACGCTGGGGGTCAAGGTCCTCGGGGGTTACGCAGGTGACGAGGCGGGTGAGGTGGCGGGCGCGGGTGGTGGCAAGCACGAAGCTTTCGCGGCCGCTTCGCTCGGAGAGATGACCGAAGTGGTGGGCTGCTCCCTGGGCAGTTTTGCCGGCGCCTAACGCAAAGATGATGACGTCGCGTTCCATGTCAACAGCACGGGAGACGTCGACGACGCGGAAGGACTCGTTGCCCGCTGCAAAGTAGGGGGCGAACTGGGGGTAGCGGGCCAGGAGCTGGCGGACGGCCTCGGCAATACGCTGGGCATGGCGGGCAGTGGTGGTCACAACAGCTAGCGTCTGCTGGGGGCTGCGGTAGGCGTGCTCGATGACCATCTCGGCGACCCGCTGCACCTCAAGGCTGGGCGAATCTAGGGTAGCGTTATCGGATACCCGCCCGGTGACGTCCACATATTCTACGGTTAAAGCCGGAGTGCTATCAGTGATTTCTTCACCCCAGGGGTAACTGGTGAGGGCTCCCCCATAGAAGTGTTCGTTGAGGTAGCCAAAGAGGGCGGGGTCAATTGCCCGGTTGACGGTAGCCAAAGACCGGCCAGGCAGTACCTTGGCGAGAGCCTCGAAGGTGCTGACCAGTTTTTGGTTCTTCACCACCGGTGCGTTCTGGGCCACCGCTGAGACCATGAAAGGGGCCGGGAAACCGCTGTGAGGGTCTCCCAGGGCGATGACCTGTTCAGCGCGAATGAGTGCAGGTAGGTTAGCTGCCAGCGGTGTAGATTCAGCATCGAGCAGGATCGCTGCGTCAAAGCGCATGCCGGTAGGCACCTTACCGGAAAGGGCAAAGGGGCTGGTAATCCACAGCGGCAGTAGGGTGGTAGCCATGGTTGGGGCCTGGGTCAGCACCTGCTGCAGACTGAATTCATGGCTCTTGAGCTGGCTACGTAGGAAGGCCGCTTCGTGGTCATATTCGTGGATGCGGGCGCGCCAGGTATCGGCAACAGCAGCGTGCAAGCGGGCCGAGGCGGAGGCCAGGTGCGAGTAGTCTGCCCGACGGAAGCGGGTTTCTAAATCGCGGAGGGTATCGGCGCTCAAAATCTCAAGTTCTTGAGAAGCCAGCATCATTTCCAGGGCGGTCTGCCACCAGGCAAGTTCTAGTTCGGCAGCTACGGCACCGCTTTCTAGCTGACGCTCGTAGAAGTCGTCCAAAAGTTCGCCCAGGCCCTCGGTGGTGAGCTCCTGGGTAAGGCGGACGCGCTCGGGCAGGGTATACAGGAGCCACTCGTCGTCGATGAGGGCCGCTAGTCTCTCTTCAAGCTGCTTGAGGGGGGTTGATGAGAAACGGGTGCCTGCCGGTGAATCTTCCAGCACGATAGCCAGCCCTGTGAATTCTTCGAGTAGGGCAGCGTAGCGGGAGAGCAGGTCAGGGAGATTTTCGGGGATCGTGGGGACGCGTTCGTCCTTAGCCCAGCTAATCCACTCTTCCCGCTGGCTCTGCACAATGAAGAGGTGCTCGTGCAGGTCTGAGATATTGACGCCCGGCACGATGTACTCTTTGGCGGCGCGGCGTAGGCGGGAGCGCTGGATACTCGACATATCGATACCGTGTTCCCGTCTCCAGGTACCGCTGGCGGTGGCTGCGATCAGGTCGGTGACGGGGCGGTCAAAGATGTCGGGCCTGAAGCGGGTGAGAGTATCTGAGATGCGTTCTAGCAGGTCAAGCTGGGTTCCCCAGTCCTCTATGCTGGTGGCTGGTTTGAGGCCGGTCTCATCTGCCATGAGGGCCATACCTGCTGAGACCTCCTTGAGGGAGTTGCGCAGATTCTTGACCAGGGTGTGGGCTGCTGCTGTGTCTTCTGAGCTGGTGAGCTTAGCCAGGTGCCAGGCTGAGGCCCGGGTGGAGGGGCGGAAGCCCCCGAGGTCTGCTAGGCGCTGGAGCTTGTGGACGGTCTCAGCGCGGTGGCTGAGAGCATCCATGGTGGCGCGGGTGAGACGCACCTGGGTGGAGGGTGCTGGGTCCTGGGCCGTAAGCGCGGCCAGAGTCTGCAGGGCCTCATAGACCGAGCAACCCCAGCGGGATTCAGTAAACCGTAGGGATTCAGTATGCCCGCGGAGCTTGTCACGGGTTTCCACCAGTTCTCGGTGGATATCGGTGACGTTGGGGGCAGGAGCCTTCTCATCGCGCACAATCGCTGAGATGAACTCTTGGCGGTAGTCCTCGGCGTCGCATTCGGTGAGTAGGTCAAAGGTAAGATCGGTGAGCTGGGTACGCTCTAGCAGACGGTTGAAGTCGGTGAGGGTGGACCGTTTCTCGCCGACCACCAGCACAGACTTGCCCTGGTGAATCAGGGCCGCGGCAATGTTAGCTGCGGTGCCGATGTGGTCGGTACCGGGAGCGGTTGTCACGGTCAGGGAGTGCCCCAGGTAGGCCAGGTCGATAATCTCCTGCCCGCTGGCGTCCGTATCAACCACCAGCATGTCGGTGTCAGGGTCGCGGCTATCAAGGGGTTCACGGGTGTTGTGGACGGGGGCAACAAAGGGCTGCTCTAGCGGGTTGAGTTTAAGCTGAGCGATATCGCGGACGAGCGGGGTATGGGCGGTTGCCGGCAGCTCCCCAGTGCTTTCCTTAAGGTCTGCAAAGGTAGAAATGAAGTAGGTGGAGCGGATAGTCATACCGGGGACGGCCCCGGTGGTGGCGCGCATCCGCTCAATCACCGGCTCCGGGTCTAACTTTCGCATGGAGTTAGCCAGCTGGGCGACGTCCATGGTGCCCAGGTCAACACCGTATTCCTTCTTGATCTGCCGCACCATAGCAGGATTGAGCTGGGCGGGGCCGGTGAGCTGAACCTCAAAGTCGTCACTGGTAGGGTGCGGGGTGATAGCAAGAGGAGCCATGAGGATAGGAGCGATAAACCGCTTCTCCCCCACCATGCCGTCCTCACGGACATCTCTCGAAAGCCAAGAGGCGGTGCCCGCAACGAAGTAGCCTGCATCTAGCCCGTGCCCGGTTGCCAGCTCAAAGATTTTGGTGCGTAAAGCTCGGGCCGCTACCATACCGGCCTCAAGCTTGGCCTTATCGCGCAAGATGGTAGAGAGGCGGGTCTTTCGGCCCATAAACATCTGGGCTACGCCCGATGAGTTAGCATCAGTGAGGTCGATATGCACGTAGTCGACCTGGTTGAAGTCCAACATGGCATCGGGGCCAGTGTAGGTTTCCATCTGCTCGGCCCAGGCTTCAAGGCCTGCCTGTACCTGAGCTGTTACCTGTTCATCAGCGGTAGAGTCCGGGGTTTCCAGCGGGGTTTGTGCATGGCCCTGGGACCAGGGTGTTGCCGCACCGGTAGGACGCTCGTTAGCGGTTTCAGGGTTTACCTGCTCGTTCACTGAATCTACTCTAGCTTTCTGCACGTGTTAACTTCCCTACCATCATAGAGCTTTCGGGCCCGCAGCACAGATTCTCAGACGCTACAGGAAGGCCCTGTTCCCAGGGAACAGGGCCGGGGTTGGTTTTTAGCCGGTGGCCAGGTTGAAATAGGCCAGTAGGGTGAGCAGGGATAGGAGACCAAGCAGGGCCATGCCCGCGAGGATAACCCAACGGAGGCGGGGGGCGAAGGGCTCTCGGGGAGCGTCCCAGAGGGAGCGGGTATAGAAGTAGCTCAGCAGGAAGCCAGGAACGTTGCCGGTGAGCAGTTGCTGGGCTACCGCAAACATGCCAAAGGTGCGCTCGGTGTTTTCGTTTTCGCTTTCTGCTGCCCTCAGCAGGCCCACCATAATCAGTGACATGCAGCTGACGATAAAGGCAAGGGCGATAGCGGGTTCGTTCAGCATTTCGCGGAAGTCCACGTTTTCTCCACGCGACACCGCAAACTGGTAGAAGAAGAAAACCATGGGGCTGATAAGCCAGTACCAGAAGAGGAAGGTGCGGAGGCGCTGGGTGTCGCGCAGGGCATAGAGCAGGGCGTTCATGAATTCTTTTCTTGGGTATCGATGTATTGGATGTATTGGCGTACGGTGTAGTCCAGCAGCACGCTCAGAGCCACAAAAGAGTGGTAGGGCTCTTTGGCTGTTCCCGTGACAGTGGGTGTGGACTCGTAGTGGAGGGAAAAATCTGCGGCGGCAGAAATCGTGTTGACGCCAAGTGCTGTAATGGCAATCATCGGGATCTTGCGGGCGGCCAGGGCGCGCACCGTGGGTAGAGCGCTTTCGGTCTCGCCCGAGAGGGAGGCTATGATGACCAGGTCATCGGGCTTCATGACGCCGATGCTCCCCCTAAACTCGCTGGAGGCCGGAATAACGTGGGTGAATTTGCCGCAGGCCAGCATGGACTTTGAAAATTCTTGAATAGCGGTGCGCTGGGCGAAACCGGTTCCGTAGCAGTAGATGGTGCGGGCCGAATCAATTTTCTTGAGGATGGGCTCAAAGTCGACGTTGGTGAGACCCTCGTAGGTTTTGAGGATATCGGTGCGTCCGCTCTCTAGAAAATCTGCGTTAGGCGATGCTGCATCTAGAAGTGAATTTTTCACGAAAAACTTCAGTTCGGCGAAGCCAGAGAATCCTAGCTTCTTTGTCAGGCGGATAATGCTGGACGTAGAGGTAAAGGTCTTGTGGGCCAGGGCGCTGATGGTTGAGTCGGCAACGAACTGCTCGTTGTTGAGCATGAAGGCGAGGATTTCGCGTTCGGTGTCGCTGAGGCGGTTCTGATGCGCGTTGACAAGTTCCTGTAAGTCCACCAAGGGCTCCTGAGTATTTCACGGTCACTGCAGTTCTATACAGTATAGGTGGTTTTACTCAGGAGCCCTTGGGGTATCAGCGGGTACTAGCTAGCGATTACTTGCCAGCGTTAACCATTTCTTCGAACTTGTCGCGGACCTGGGGTACGTCCATACCGACGATGACCTGCAAGGCCTTGCCCTTGTTGACCAGGCCAAGTGCGCCTGAAGACTTGAAGTCAGCTTCGGTAGCGACCAGTGAGGGGTCATCTACTGAAACGCGCAGGCGGGTGGCGCAGTTGTTTACATCGGTGATGTTGGCGGGGCCTCCGAGCAGGGCCAGGAAGTCGGTTGCGCGCTGGGTGTAGGGGTCGGATGCTACAGCGGTTGCTGCTGCGCCTTCTGCGCCCAGGGTGCCGTTCTTCTTGGCTTCCTTGTAGTCAGCCTTGGTGTAGAGCTTGGTTTCGCCACCGTCTACTTCACGACCGGGGGTCTTGAAGTCGAACTTGAGAATCAGGAAGCGGAAGACCACGAAGTAGATCAGGGTGAAGACCAGGCCGATGGCAATCTGAGTGAGGATCATACCGGAGTGGTTGGGCCACATGGGAATCCAGTTCTGGAAGAGGAAGTCAATGAGACCGCCGCCCATGTTACCGACAACGCCGAAGCCGTACATGGTTGCTGACATGGTTGCTGCCAGGACAGCGTGTACTGCGAAGAGCGGGGGTGCCAGGAAGAGGAAGGTGAATTCGAGGGGCTCGGTGATGCCGATCAGGATTGCGGTGAGGCAGACAGGGATCAGAAGAGCCAGGGTTTCCTTGCGCTTTTCGGGACGGGCAGTGGTGTAGAAGGCTGCTGCGATACCGAGGGGGGCAAAGACCTTGGAGTTACCGTGCAGGGCGAAGCCGCCACCGGGGAAGAGTTCCTTGACGGGGGTGGTTGATGCTGCGAAGGTTTCGAGGTTAGCAACCCAGTACTTGGTGATGCCATCCGGAACAACGGCGGGACCGAAGACGAAGGGGGTGTAGATGAAGTGGTGCAGGCCGGTGGGGATTAGGATGCGCTCCAGGAAGGTGTAGAGCCAGACGCCAAAGACACCGGAAGAGATGAAGAAGCCCTGCAGCGAACCGATACCGGTCTGGATGGTGGGCCACACAGCAACGAAAGCCAGAGCGACGGGCATCATCAGGAAGAAGCCCAGGCCGTAGACGAACTGGGTGCCCTGGAAGATACCGAGGAAGTCGGGCAGTTTGGTGTTGAAGTAGCGGTTGTGCAGCCAGACAACGATTGCTGAGATGATAATGGCACCGAAGATGCCGGTGTCGAGGGTCTTGATACCCGCGATCATCTTCAGGCCGGTACCTGCTGCACCTTCAGAAAGGTCAACGCTGTAGTCAACACCGAACTTGTCGCCCCAGATGCTGAGGATAGAAGCAACGAAGTAGTTGAAGGTCAGGTAAATCATGCCGGCTTCGAGTACGGCGCGAGCCTGGGCGGTCTTAGCCAGAGCAATGGGAAGACCCAGAACAAAGAGGAGTTCCATCTGGTTGAAGACGGTCCATGCGCCTGATTCCCAAACAGACCAGAAGTTGTACCAGCCGGTACCTTCTGCGGCGATACTGCCCAGAAGCTGCTCGTTCTTGCAGATAATGGCAATACCCACTGCAAGACCGGCGAATGCAAAGATGAGGACGGGGGCCAGCATAGCCGAGCCGAACCTCTGAATCTTCTCCATCATCGGATAAGAACCTTTCGTGTATAGGTGAGACTCGGCGTTCGCGTGAAGCGTGGTGTGTGCGGAGCGCCACCCGTGTGATTACTAGCCTTATCTAACCATTCTTTGGCCGAGCATAAGCGTGATTTGGGGTACTTTGGCATTAATGCCGTGAACCGGCACGTTTTTCGGGAGCGGGTAAAAGTACCGGGGTCTAGGAGCCGGGTTTGGTGGGGGTAGACAGACCGGGCACACCTAGGATGGGTAGCCGTAGGACTCCCCTCATTGACCTGTGAAAGTGACGCTTGTACTCGATGAAACTATTAACTCTGAACACCCACAGCTGGCTTGAGGTGCACCAGATTCCCAAGATTTTTGAGTTGGCTCAGTTTATTGTGCGGGAGCAGGTTGATGTAGTTGCTCTGCAAGAGGTCAACCAGTTTGTGGGGTCCCCCGTGGTGGATACCCCGCTCGGCTTTATCGGGGGAGCTGACCGTCCCGTCCGTCAGGATAACTATGCCCTGCTGCTCAACCAGTTTTTGGAGCAGCTAGGGTCCCCCTACTACTGGGCCTGGTCAGTTTCCCACTTAGGCTTTGACCGCTACGACGAGGGTGTAGCCCTTTTGACCAGAAAGCCGTTTGAGCGCTGTGAGCTGGTTGACCTCTCCCCTACCTATACAGATCAGGACGTGGCCCGGCGAGTTGCCGTGGCGGTACAGCTGGGCGATGAGTTCGGGGGTGCCTGGGTTGCTAGCACCCATATGAGTTGGTGGAAACTCGGCGAGGTAGCCCTCTTTTCTGATGAGTTCGCCCAGTTAGAGAGGCAGATGAAACAGCTCGCTGACGGTGCCCCCGTCATTCTGGCAGGAGACTTTAATAATGCTGCCCAGGTGCAGGGTGAAGGCTATGACCTGATGCTAGAGCTTGGCTGGATCGATACCTACCGGGTTGCTGAACAGGTCACCGGCGAATTTACGGTGCATAAATCTATTCATGGCTGGGATAACCTGACCCAGGCCCTGCGTATCGACCTAGTACTTACCGACCGCCCCACGCGCGTCCGCACCCACGAGGTTGTCTTCCCCGACACCAGCGAAGAAGCAATCTCAGACCACTCAGGCCTGTACCTGACCTTCGACCTTTAACCTTATTTCTCACTGATCCTCTGAAAGGAAGAAACCATGAGTAACCAGCCCTCAGTCTCCCGTCCCACTGCCTGGTGGCAAGAACCCGTTGTCTACCAGATTTACCCCCGGTCTTTTAACGATTCCAACGGCGACGGTATCGGCGATTTGCCCGGTATCACCGAGAAAATCCCCTACCTGGCAAAGCTCGGGGTGGACGTCATCTGGCTCTCGCCCATCTACAAGTCCCCCAACGACGATAACGGCTACGATATCAGCGACTACCGCGACATCATGGACGAGTTCGGCACCATGGCTGACTTCGATGAACTGCTTGAAACCGCCCACGGTGCCGGTATCAAGATCATGATGGATTTGGTGGTCAACCACACCTCCGACGAACATGAGTGGTTTGTACAAGCCAAGAGCAGCAAGGACAACCCCTACCGCGACTACTACATCTGGAAGGACCCTGCAGGCTACTCCGAGGACGGCACCCCCATCCCGCCCAACAACTGGGTCGCCGCTTTCTCCCCCTCCGTCTGGGAATGGGAACCGGTCACCGAACAGTTCTACCTGCACCTCTTCTCCACCAAGCAGCCCGACCTCAACTGGGAAAACCCGGTGGTGCGCAACGAAGTCTACGACCTCATGCGCTTCTGGCTCGATAAGGGCGTCGATGGCTTCCGTATGGACGTCATCAACCTCATCTCCAAGGACCCGGCCTACCCCGATGACCCCCAGGTAGCAGCCGGTGGCGGCACCGACTCTATCACCATGGCAGCCAATGGCCCCCGCGTGCACGAATACCTCGCAGAGATGAACCGGGAAGTTCTCTCCCACTACCCCGTCATCACCGTGGGTGAAGCCCCCGGCGTCACCACCGCCGACGGCCTGCTCTACACCGGCTTTGACCGCGGCGAGCTGCAGACCCTCTTCCAGTTTGAGCACATGGGCGTGGACGCCAACCCCAACCCGGCCCTAGGCAAGTGGAACGATGAGCGCTTTGACCTGCTCGACCTCAAACGGATCTTGACTAAGTGGCAGGTAGACCTAGCCGGTAAGGGCTGGAACGCCAACTACTGGAACAACCACGACCAGCCCCGCGCCGTATCCCGCTTCGGCAACGATTCACCCGAGTACCGGGAACTCTCCGCCAAGATGCTGGCCACCGTGCTGCACGGCATGGCAGGTACCCCCTACATCTACCAGGGCGAAGAGCTGGGCATGACTAACGTCTTCTTCACCGACCTGGCTGACTACAACGACCTGGAAATTCACGACCACTACGCCAAGCTGGTCGGCTCAGGTGTGGTCGATCACGACACCATGCTGCGCTACATCTCAGCCTCCGGCCGCGACAACGCCCGCACCCCCATGCAGTGGACGGCCGGTGAGCAGGCTGGCTTCACCAGCGGCACCCCCTGGCTGAAGCTCAACCCCCGCTACACCGAGATCAACGCTGAGGCAGCCCTTGCCGATGAGAACTCGGTCTTCTACCACTACCGCGACCTCATCAATCTGCGTCATGCCCACCCCATCATGGTCAACGGTGTCTACGAGCTGATTGATTCAACAGAAGCACCCGCCACCGAAGACGGCCAGGTCTACGCCTACCTGCGCCAGGGCACCGGCCCCACCGACGGCCAAACTCTGCTGGTCGTTGCCAACTTCACTCAGGACGTCCTAACCCGCACCTTCACCGAACCGGCTGGCGAGCGCACTCTGATTAGCAGCAACTACACCGACGACCAGGGCACAAGCCTGCGCCCCTACGAAGCAAAGATTTACCTCTACGAAAGGGACTAAACCATGGCAGATAATTCAGGAAAGACCTGGTGGAAGGAAGCGGTCGTCTACCAGATTTGGCCGCGCAGCTTCAACGACTCCAACGGCGACGGTATCGGCGATATCCCCGGCATCACCGCCCGCCTACCCTACCTGGCAGACCTGGGAATTAACGTCATCTGGCTCTCCCCCGTCTTCGCCTCCCCCAACGACGACATGGGCTACGACATCTCCGACTACCGAGCCATCATGCCCGAGTTCGGCACCATGGACGACTTCGATACCATGCTCGAAACCGCCCACTCCCTCGGTATCAAGATCCTGATGGACCTGGTGGTCAACCACTCCTCCGATGAGCACGAGTGGTTCGAAAAGTCCCGGGCCTCCCGCGATAACGACTACCGCGACTACTACATCTGGCGGGATTCTTCGGGCGTCGATGAGGACGGTAAGCCCCTACCCCCCAACAACTGGGGCAGCGAATTCGGCGGCCCGGCCTGGGAATACGATGAAACCACCGACCAGTGGTACCTGCACATGTTCTCCCGCAAGCAGCCCGACCTCAACTGGGAGAACCCCAAGGTCCGCCAGGAAATCTTTGACCTGGTTACCTTCTGGCTGGATAAGGGCGTCGACGGCTTCCGTCTGGACGCTATCAACATCATCTCCAAGCCCGAGGGTCTGCCCGATGACCCCAGCGTGGACCCCGAAAAGCACTCATCTTCCATTCCTTTCGTGATTGAAAATGGCACCAAGGTGCACGAGTGGATGCACGAGCTCAACATGGAAACCTTCGATAAGTACGACTGCATGACCGTGGGCGAAATGAGCGCCACCGGTCCAGAAGAAGCTGTACAGTTCTCAGGCTTCACCACCGATGAGCTGCACATGATCTTCCACTTCGAGCACATGGGTCTTGATTCAGACCCCGATACCGGTATGGGCAAGTGGTCCCGTAAGCCGGTTCAGCTGACCGAAATGAAAGAGATCCTGGGCACCTGGCAGACCAAGCTGGACGGTAAGGCCTGGGGTTCGCTCTACTGGAACAACCACGACCAGCCCCGCGTCATCTCCCGTTTCGGTAACGATTCACCCGAGTACCGGGAGCTCTCCGGCAAGATGCTGGCTACTGTGTTGCACGGTATGCAGGGAACCCCCTATATCTATCAGGGCGAAGAGTTCGGCATGACTAACGTGCAGTTCAACTCCATTGAGGATTACAAGGACCTTGATTCGATTAACTTCTACACCGATATGGTCACCGAGCACGACCGCATGAGTTCGGATGAGGCTATGGCTCTGATCTACGCCAAGGGCCGCGACAATGCCCGCACCCCGGTGCAGTGGAGCGCGGACGCCGGTGCCGGCTTTACGAGCGGCACCCCCTGGATTGGGCTGAATGAGAACTACACCGAGATCAACGCGGCTGAGGCTGTGAATCGTGAGGATTCCCTGTGGCGCTACTACCAGCAGCTAGTAGCCCTGCGCCGCGGTGAGCTGAAAGACCTGCTGGTCTACGCTTCCTTCCTGCCCATGGACCCCGAGGATTCTGAGGTCTACGCTTATGAGCGCCACGGGGAGGGCGAGAAGCTGCTGGTCGTCGCTAACTTTACCGACGGCGTCCTAACCCGCACCTACCAGGTGTTGGAGGACACGGACGCCCAGGTGGTGCTAGCCAACTACGCGGACGCCGCCGACCATGCGGCCGGGGCTGAGCTGACTCTGCGCCCCTACGAGGCCCGCATCTACCGTATCGCTGCCTAACCCCGTTTCCCGCCCAAGGGGACCTGATTTCTTAAAAAGGACCGCATGTTATGTGGTCCTTTTTAAGAAATCAGGTCCCTTTATCAGGGGTGAGGCGTGGTACCCTAAAACCGCTCCATCACTTTAGAGAAAGGCCTCTCATGGCTATCCAGTTCAACCCCTATTTCACCTTCGCCGGTAACGCCCGAGAAGCCATCGAATTCTACGCTGAGGTTTTCGGCGGCGAGCTTCAGCTGGCAACCTTCAAGGACTTCCAGGCCCCCGTCGCCCCCGCGCAGGAAAACTTGGTTATGCACGCCGAACTCATCACCGAGCACGGCTTCAACCTGCGTGTCTCCGACGGCGCGGCCCTCTCAGAAGCCCCTGCCCAGGCTACCACCAACATGGAAGCCTCCCTCATCGGCCCCACCGAGGACGTCAACACCGCCCGTCCCTGGTTCGACAAGCTCTCCGAGGGGGCAACCAACATCCAGCCGCTGACCGCTGCCCCCCTGGGGCGCCACCTTCGGCTCCCTGACCGACAAGTATGGCATCGCCTGGATGTTCAACTTCGGCGGATAGAGCACCAGTTTCACGCGCAGAACAGCCCCCGTCCGCTCCCTGTGTGGGAATAAGGACGGGGGCTGTTCGGCAATCTCTAAGGCGTTGAGAAAAATGGGATAGGCTGTCACCATGGCTCCAACAAACACCGGTTCCCCCTCTCACTGTATCCTGCAGGTGATCACCAACGTCAGCGCACAGCATGAGTAAGCCAGATTTTGTCCCCCGTTACCGTCCGCTATTGTCTGATGGTGCAAAGCTGTCTGAGCTCACCAGAAAACCGCTTATTATCAAAAATACACCGGTAATAGCACTCATCATCATGTGCGACCTCGATACCCCGCCAGCATGGAACAGTAGACCGACGATCTGTGTTAGCATCAGCCAGTACCTCAAACTCCAAGACGGTTCACTCATCAAGCTCGACATGGACCGGGGGCTAACCTCCTTCTGGCACGGCAACCCGAATACCCCAGGGAAATGGCACCAAACGGCAGACAAAGCTATCCAAGAACTCCTCACTATTGTGAAAGCAGATGTTCCCAACCAGGTTGATTTCCCCTGGGAAGAGTACGTTAAAGCAGCCACTCAACGTGGTATTGATATCGATGAGGCAAAACTACGCGCTCTCCCCTACCAGGTGACCTTCTCGGATGCCCTGATGAAAGCCTATGGCTTTTAAAAAACCGAAAAAGGCCGCCCTACTGGTTGATAGGGCGGCCTTTCTCTTAGCCGGTGCTATGGTCACATGAGTATCGCAGACATGCAATCTATGCCGATATAACCGCTCGCAGGCCCGCGGAATAACGAAACGAGGAGCTCACTTCGTTCGCGAGCTCCTCGCCCGAGGCCCGCAAGCGGCATCCACGCTAAGTCAACTAAACCGCTCGCAGGCTCGCGGAATAAACCAAATTTTTATTTCCTCGCTCGCTCGGAAAATTTGGTTTACTCCCACTCAATCGTTCCCGGAGGCTTTGAGGTCACGTCCAGAACCACACGGTTCACCTCAGCAACCTCGTTCGTAATCCGGTTAGAAATCTTCGCCAGCAGGTCATAAGGCAGGCGTGACCAGTCAGCAGTCATCGCGTCCTCAGAAGAGACCGGGCGCAACACAATCGGGTGACCGTAAGTACGGCCATCACCCTGAACACCAACGGAGCGGACGTCCGCCAGCAACACCACGGGGCACTGCCAGATCTCCTCGTCCATACCGGCAGCAGTCAGTTCCTCACGCACAATCAGGTCAGCAGCGCGCAGGATATCCAGGTTGTGCTTTGTGACCTCACCAATCACGCGGATGCCCAGGCCGGGGCCGGGGAAAGGCTGACGGGCAACAATCTTCTCGGGAACCCCCAGCTCACGGCCGATAGCGCGGACCTCGTCCTTAAAGAGGGTGCGCAGGGGCTCAACCAGCTCAAACTGCAGGTCATCAGGCAGACCGCCCACGTTGTGGTGGGACTTAATGTTGGCAGCGCCCTCGCCGCCGCCGGATTCAACAACATCGGGGTAGAGGGTACCCTGCACCAGGAACTTGATGTCGGTGCCCTCAGCGCCAGCCTCTTCAATCAGCTTGCGCTGGGCAGCTTCGAAGGAGCGGATGAACTCGCGGCCAATAGCCTTACGCTTAGCCTCGGGCTCGGTAATACCTGCCAGAGCACCCAAGAAGCGCTCTGACTCATCGATGGTTACAACCTTGATACCCATGGTTGAGGCGTAGTCCTGCTCCACCTGCTCACGCTCGCCCTCACGCAGCAGACCGTGGTCGATGAAGAAGCAGGTCAGCTGGTCGCCCACAGCCTTGTGAACCAAAGCAGCGGCAACAGATGAGTCAACGCCGCCAGACAGAGCGCAGATGACCTGGTCATCACCCACCTGCTCGCGGATCTTAGCAACCTGCTCCTCGATGATGTTACCGGTAGACCAGGTCTTCTTCAGACCAGCTACGTTAAAGAGGAAGTTCTCCAGGGCAACCTGGCCGTAGTCTGAGTGCTTGACCTCGGGGTGCCACTGCACGCCACCGAACTTGCGCTTCTCGTCAACGAAAGCAGCAACCGCTGCACCGGGGGTCTGCGCGAGAACCTCGAAACCGGCAGGGGCTTCGGAGACAGAGTCACCGTGGCTCATCCAGACGTTCTGGGTCTTGGGCGTACCGGTCAAGAAAGAGGAATTCTCGGCGCACACGACGGCGTCGGTTGCGCCGTATTCGCGCAGACCGGTCTTAGCGACGGTACCGCCGAGGGTCTGAGCCATGACCTGGAAGCCGTAGCAGATACCGAAGACGGGCACACCGGCTTCGAACATGGCGATGTCGCCCTTGGGGGCGCCGTCCTCATAGACAGAGGAGGGGCCACCGGACAGGATAATGGCAGCCGGGTTCTTGGCAAGCATCTTCTCGGTAGGCATGGTGTGAGGAACCAGCTCAGAGTAGACACCGGCCTCACGCACGCGGCGCGCGATGAGCTGCGCGTACTGGGCGCCGTAGTCAACGACCAGCACGGGGCGCTCTTCGAGCTCCTCGATGGGGTTGTGGGTAGTCACAGGTATATACCTTTTCGGTTGGGGTTGAGGGGTAATCCTTGGGTTCTATTCTAGTGTAGGGAAGCGCTAGACCTAGTAACGTTTGGTGGCCTGCGGGTTGGCTGCCAGTAGGGCCAAGGTTTCTGCATAAATGCGGCGTTCCACAATGAAGGAGAGGAGGGGAACCACACCGCCCAGAGCCATGACAATCATCTGGGGCAGGGCCCAGCGCATGAGCAGCCAGAGGCGGAAGCAGGAGAAGAGGTAGACCACATAGAACCAGCCGTGAACAATCAGGATCCAGGTGGAGATATTGACTCCCCCGTGGAGGTTGCCAGTTTCAAGGTTGAGCCAGCCCAGGGCCACGGTTTCACCGGTCTGGGCATCGACGCCACCGGCCACCAGGTCGTAGCCGAAGATGTAACGGCTAATCATTTCGGCAACCAGTAGCAGCAAGAAAGTGCCTGAAATCCAGGCGCACCACTTGTAGAAGGTCAGAGCCCCGCGAATCTGTGACTCGGTTCCGCCGAATTTCTTGCGAACGGTAAAACCACCTACGGCATTGGTTTCGGTGGTTCCCTCAGCAAGGGTTACTTTCTTGCCATCGGTACGGTGGACGGGGCGCGGAGTGGGGTTCTCGCTCACAGCTGGTTTCTCCCTTAGCTGGTGTGGGTGGTCGGTTTCTGGTGGGCGGACGCCGGTAGGCCAGCTAGCCCCTACCGGGCAGGTGGGGCGGGGGCGTCCTGAATATCATCAAAGTAGTAGTAGACCTGGTCAGCCGGGTCCCAGTAGTAGGGGCGGCCGGTTTCTTCATCGACCCAGTATTGCCCCTCGTATTCGAAGTAGAGGGTGGGGTCTGTGGTTTTTTCGACTGAGTCCTTGAGCAGGCGGTACCAGAGGTAGAGGGCAAAACCTGCGAAGACCAGCCATTCTAGGGCGTAGAAGATGTTGAGCCAGTCGACGGTGTCGTCGGTGACCTGCTGTGCACGAATGGGCTGTAGAGCTCCGCTGCTATCGAGCAGGGTGGCGGTCTCGGCGATAGTGCCCTGGTCGGTTATCGGGGTGGCCCCTGTATTTTCAGAGTCGAGGGTGAGAATACCGTTGAAGAGGGCGGCGTTCCAGACGTTGGTCAGGTAGGAGGAGTTGACAGAGGCCAGCACACGATTCCTACCCCGGTTTTCATCGCTGATGTCACGGCTGGTCAGCGGGGCGTCGTTGCCCACGACGCGCCCCGCGATGGTCACGGTGCCGGTCGGTTCAGAGGGAATCTCAGCGATAGGGGTCCAGGCGCGGGCCACGACGATACCGCGGGGCCCCTCCCCCAGGCTGGTGCTTACCGGCTGACTATCGTCAGGAACGAAGAGGCTGACCAGCCAGTAGCCCTCGGCACCGTCCTTCAGCTTGTTTTCCACCAGGTAGGTGGATCCCGGCACATAGCTGCCGGTTGCCTCAACCACGGTGTCAACCTCAGACATGTTCAGTGCGTCATGGGCTTGGAGTACCCGACTATAGGGGCGCACCTGGTCTTTAGCCGGATCGGCGGTTACCTGCCCCAGGGTAGAGGCGTTAATCTGCCACTTGCTGAGCATGACGAAACCGCTAGCCAGCACTAGCACCAGGAGCAGTCCGAGGAGCCAGCGGGGGGTCAAAGCGGTTTTTAGCACGATCGCTCTTTTCGGCTTGAGACGGAAGGACGACAGCAGGTCAGCCCCGTGCACCTAGAAAAGCTAGGGGCACGGGGCTGGGGCCATCATCTACTTGACGTAGGGGGTGACGTTGACGTCGATACGCTGGAAGGACTTGAGGTCGGTGTAGCCGCAGGTCGCCAGAGCACGCTTGAGAGCGCCAACCAGGTTGGCGCTGCCGTCGGTGTAGGCAGACGGGCCGTACAGTACCTCTTCGAGCGAGCCAACAGTACCCTGGTAGGTGCGGATACCGCGGGGGAAATCGGCCGAGTGGGCCTCGTTGCCCCAGTACCAGCCAGCACCGGGAGCTTCGGCAGCTCGGGCCAGGGGGGCACCAATCATGACGGCGTCCGCTCCCATAGCCAGAGCCTTGACCATATCGCCAGAGCGGCCCAGGGAGCCGTCCGCAATCACGTGCACGTAACGGCCGCCTGATTCATCCAGGTAGTCAGAACGAGCAGCAGCGACATCGGAAATTGCTGTGGCCATGGCAGCCTGAATACCCAAGCCGCGGCGGGTGGTCAGGGCAGCCCCGCCACCAAAACCGACCAGCACACCGGCCGCACCGGTGCGCATCAGGTGCATCGCCGGGGTATAGCCGGTGACGCCACCGACCATCACCGGCACGTCCAGCTCGTAGATGAACTTCTTGAGGTCCAGGGGTTCACGGCGGGAGGAGACGTGCTGGGCAGATACTGCGGCACCACGAATGACAAAGAGGTCAACGCCAGCCTTGACCACGGTCTGGTAGAACTCCTGGGTGTTCTGGGGTGTCAGGGAGCCTGCAACAATAACGCCAGATTCGCGAATCTCAGCTAGGCGGGCAGTAATCAGCTCAGCTTTGATGGGCTCAGCATAGATTTCCTGCATGCGGTGGGTAGCGGCAGGAGCGTCGTCTGCGGGGAGAGCATTGATTTCCTCAAGGAGGGGCTGGGGGTCCTCGTAGCGGGTCCACAGGCCCTCAAGGTTGAGGACGCCCAGGCCACCGAGCTTGCCCAGGGCAATGGCGGTGGCCGGTGACATGACGGAGTCCATGGGGGCACCAATAATGGGGGTGTCAAACTTGAACGCGTCAATCTGCCAGCTCAGGTTCACATCGTGGGCGTCGCGGGTACGACGGGTGGGTACCAGGGCGATTTCATCGAGTGAGTAGGTGCGGCGAGCGCGCTTAGACATACCAATCTGGATGTCGGTCATGGATCTTTCCTTTCACCGGTGTTAGGCCGGTTGGTGCAAACGAGCGTGGTAACGTTCGGAAGCCCCGGCACCTCACTAGCAAGTGAGGTACCGGGGCGGGCCGTTATATATTTAGCGGCGGTAGTTGGGGGCTTCGACGGTCATAGTGATGTCGTGGGGGTGTGATTCCTTCAGACCTGCTGAGGTGATGCGCACGAACTTGCCCTTGTTCTTGAGCTCTTCAACGGTGTGGGCACCGACGTAGAACATGGTCTGGCGCAGGCCACCTTCCAGCTGGTGCAGCACTGATGAGAGGGGGCCGCGGTAGGGTACCTGACCTTCGATGCCCTCGGGGATCAGCTTCTCTTCGGATGAGACATCGGCCTGGAAGTAGCGGTCTTTGGAGAAGGACTTCTTGCCGCCGCGGGACTGCATAGCCCCCAGGGAGCCCATGCCGCGGTAAGCCTTGAACTGCTTACCGTTGACGAAAATCAGGTCGCCGGGTGATTCGGCGGTACCAGCGAGCAGGGAGCCCAGCATGACCGAATCGGCGCCTGCCACCAGGGCCTTGCCGATTTCGCCGGAGTGCTGCATGCCGCCGTCCGCAATCAGGGGTACGCCTGCGGGAATAGCAGCCTTAGCTGATTCGTTGATGGCTGTAATCTGGGGGACGCCGACGCCTGCGATGATGCGGGTGGTGCAGATGGAGCCGGGGCCAACGCCCACCTTGACGGCGTCGGCACCTGCGTCGATGATGGCCTGGGCACCGGCGCGGGTTGCTGCCTGGCCGCCAACAACGTCAACGTGGGCAGCAGCCGGGTCCTTCTTGAGGCGGGCAATCATATCGAGTACGCCCTGGGAGTGACCGTTAGCTGTATCGACGAAGAGGGCGTCAACGCCTGCCTCAACCAGGGTCATAGCACGCTCGTAGCCGTCACCAAAGAAGCCGATAGCGGCACCAACGCGCAGGCGGCCGTCCTCGTCCTTGGTGGCTCGGGGGTACTGCTCGCTCTTGGTGAAGTCCTTGACAGTGATCAGGCCCGTCAGCTTGTTGTCCTTGTCGATGAGGGGCAGCTTCTCAATCTTGTTTTCTGCCAGCAGGGCGAAAGCTTCGTCTTTGCTCATTCCCTCGTGACCGGTAATCAGCGGCATCTTGGTCATGATGTCGCGTACGCGGGTGGTCTCGAAGGTGGATTCGGGCAGGTAGCGGGTGTCGCGGTTGGTGATGATACCGACCAGCACGTTGTTCTCGTCCACAACGGGCAGGCCTGACACCTTGTAGTGACCGCAGAGGGCATCGAGCTCGGCGATGGTGGCGTCGGGGCCAACAGTCACGGGGTTGGTAATCATGCCGGATTCGCTGCGCTTGACGCGGTCCACGTGGTCAGCCTGGTCAGCGATAGAAAGGTTACGGTGAATCACGCCCATGCCGCCCAGGCGAGCCATGGCGATAGCCAGGGCTGACTCGGTGACGGTGTCCATTGCTGCCGAGATAATCGGTGAGGCGATGGAGATGCGCTTGGTCAGGCGGGTGGTGGTGTCTGCATCTGACGGGATGACGTCGGTGTTGCCGGGCAGGAGCAGGACGTCATCGTAGGTGAGGCCGGTGAAGCCGAAGGGGTCTTCGCTCAGTGCAGTGGGAGTAGTCATGAAGGGTTCGCTACCTTTCGAGGGTGTTCAGGTGGGCGCTTAGCGACACTGGTTTTAATCTTAGTCGGGTTAGCCCCGATGTGCGAGTGTGGACCCCTGGCACCGGGATGCCGTTTGCTCACATCCTGGGGCTTTCCCTGTTCGTACTGGTTGAAACCCTTCCCCGAACATTTCTATTCCGTGGCCGTGTGAACGCTACCAGCAGGCAGTAGCTGGGTGCTTGCCTGCCCACTCGCTTCAGCCTTGCCCAGCGCTTCGAGAAGTCGCGGGTCGAAGTAGGGGCCTAGGGTTTCGATATAGGTTGCGGTGATGTGGTCGTAGTCGAAGTAGGTGTAGATATTACCGATGGAGGCCGGGCAGGAGTTCTCGGGGCAGATCAGGTCTGAGAGGTTGAGGGCGGCAAAACCAGGGTAGGTCTGTTCCAACGCGGCCAGGGGGTTGACGGTGACGTCCTGGCCGGGGTTCATGAGGCAGTCGTCTGCTGTGCCGAAGGCATCCAGGCAGTCCTTGTGCATGGTTTCCATGCGTGGGGTATCGCGCAGGCCGATGACCTGGGTTCCGGCTGAGGTGAGCTCGGCGATGCGGGTCTCGGCGTCGATGAGCGGAGCATCTGGCAGGTTGGGTTCTGATTTGGTGCCGTGGAGCAGGACGGCATCTGGGCCTAGGTCCTGGATAAAGGCAGCACTGTCGCTTGCCCAGGAATCACATTCAAAGCCGCTGGCGTAGGCCGCGTTGTCGGTTTCACCAAGGAAGCAGCCGGGGCGGGTCACAGCAATGACCGACCAGCCTTGGGCTTGAGCAAGCGGACGCACGGCCGTCATCCACATCTGCATGTGGGAGTTCCCCCAGGCCACAATGGTTCGGGTGGGTTGGGGTGAGTAGGCAACGTAGGTGCAGTCCCCGGCCAGGGAGTCGGGGACGGATAACTCAGGAGTGACATCGGTGCAGGCAGATCCGAGTTCGGCCCAGTCAGCATCGAGCACAGCGCGAATGGGGATCACGGGGGCGTCATCTTCCCCCGCGTACTCGTAATCCGGCTGTAGGACGGCAGCTCCCACATTATTGAGGGTGCGGTTTGCCTCTGCCTGCTCAGCCTGCCGGTAGATGGAGGACTGCCAGGCGTAGGAGGGAGCAAGAGCAAGACCCACGCACACCGCACCAGTGACCAGGCCCGCAAACACAGACCGGTTAGGAAGTGCCCAGTCCCGCAAGGGCTTTTCGACCAGCTGGGTTAGAGCCCAGGCCAGCACACCCGACAGAAGAAGCAGGCCAAGCCCAGCCCAGAAACCCGCCTTTTCCTGACGGGTCTGCGCCAGATAGAAGACTAGGATGGGCCAGTGCACCAGGTACAGGGCGTAGGAGAAACCTCCCAGGGCCAGCAGGGGCTTAGCCGTCAGCAGTTTCTCGGGTCCGAAGCGTGTGCCTGTGTCTCCCGCAATAATGACGAGCGAAGCTGCCAGGGTGGGCCACAAGGCTACGTAGCCGGGGAAGGTTCCGTTAACGTCCAGCACGAAGCCGCAGGCAACGATAGCGGCAATACCTGCCCACCCCAGAACCGCGCGCACAAGCGGGGGGAATTTCAGGACGGGCAGCCAGAGGGCAACCAAGGAGCCCAGCGCGAATTCCCAGAGGCGAGCCTCGGTTTCAAAGTAGGCGGCCTGCTGGTTGGTCGCGGTGACCTCAATTGAGTGAGTCAGCGATACCGCAAAAAGGGCAGCAAAAGCACCGGTGAGAGCCCAGCGGGCTGACCCCCTCATGCGCTGCCCCAGCACAAGGGCCAGTGCCACCATCAGCAGGGGCCACAGCACATAGATCTGCCCCTGAACCGACAGGGACCAAAAATGCCGGAAGGGTGAGGCCAGCGAGGTGTCGGCGGCGTAGTAGTCCACGGCGTTTTCGATCGACCAGTTATTGTGCTGGTACAGAATCACGGCCTTGGCCTCATCGGCTATCGAGAGCCAGCGCTCAGCCGGGATAAAGAAATAGGTACCTAATAAAGTGAGTGCCACGGTGAGTGATGCCAGGGGCAGTAGACGCTTAAAGACGTGCACCCAATATGCCAGCAGGGTTTTTAGGCCGAACCAGGTGCCCGGCCCTACCAGCTTGCCCTGCTCTATCTTGCGAGCAAAGGACCCGGTCAAGAGGAAGGCCGAAATCAGCAGGAAGACATCAACACCGCCCGATACCCGACCAAACCAGAAATGGTAGGCGGCCACCAGCAGCAGGGCGAGCGCGCGCAGGCCCTGAATCTCGGGGCGCCAGGCCCGTTCTGCTGAACGAGTGACGGTTGCGATGGTACCGGTGGCTGGTGTGGGCTCGGCTGCGGGGCGGGGCACTGCGGTCTACCTCCTTTGCTGGCAGTCATCTGGTGCCAGAAAGTCAGTTATCGAAAGGTAACTGGCAGGAAGACACCGAGTTAAAAATCTTACTCCCGGTGACTGAAAATTTGCTTTAAAAAGCAAACCCCTGCCCCTACGGTGTTAGTCACGGTAGGGGCAGGGGTTGTTCTGCCTCAAGTTGCCCTATAGGGCCTTGGGTACGGGGGCGGGACCTTTACTTGGTCTCGTCCTCGTCCTTCTCTTCGGGCTTTTCAACAACCAGGGTCTCGGTGGTCAGCACCAGGGCAGCGATAGAGGCCGCGTTTTCCAGGGCTGAACGAGTGACCTTGACGGGGTCGATGACACCGCGGGCAATCAGATCCTCGTACTCACCGGTGGCGGCGTTGAAGCCGTGACCGATGGGCATGTCGGCAACGCGAGAGGTGACCACATAACCGTCCTCACCTGCGTTCTCTGCAATCCAGCGCAGGGGCTGAACCAGGGCGCGGCGGACAATCTCCACACCGACCTGGGCGTCGCGAGAGTCAAGCTCAACGCCGTCCAGAGCTGCCAGGGCATGGACGAGGGCGGTACCGCCACCGGCGACAATGCCCTCTTCCAGAGCGGCACGGGTGGAGGATACGGCGTCCTCGATGCGGTGCTTGCGTTCCTTGGCCTCAACCTCGGTTGCAGCGCCCACCTTGATGACGCCCACGCCACCAGCCAGCTTAGCCAGGCGTTCCTTGAGCTTCTCACGGTCCCATTCGGAGTCCACGCGCTCAATTTCGGCTCGGAGCTGGTCTACACGCTCGGCAACGGCCTCAGAGGTACCGCCGCCATCGACGATTGTGGTGTTGTTCTTGGTGACGGTCACGCGGCGGGCTGAACCGAGCTGGTCCAGGGTAACGGCATCCAGGGAGATACCCAGTTCGCCGGTGATGACGGTGCCGCCGGTGAGGATAGCCAGGTCCTGGAAAATTGCCTTGCGGCGGTCGCCAAAACCGGGTGCCTTCAGCGCTACGACGTCCAGGTTGCCGCGGAGCTTATTAACCACCAGGGTGGAGAGAGCTTCGCCATCCACGTCTTCGGCGATGATGGTCAGGGGCTTCTTAGCCTGAACAATCTTCTCAAGCACGGGCATAATCTCAGCCACGGTTGAAATCTTGCCCTGGTAGAGCAGAATCGCGGTGTTCTCCAGAACAGCCTCGGCGCGCTCAGGGTCAGTCACAAATGAGGGTGAGAGGTAGCCCTTATCGAACTGCATACCCTCGGTAACTTCGAGTTCAATCTCGGTGGTGGAGCCGTCCTCGATGGTAATAACGCCGTCCTGGCCCACCTTGCTGAAAGCCTCAGAGAGCAGTTCACCGATCTGGGGTGACTGGGCAGAAATAGCTGCTACGTGGGCAACTTCTTCGCCGGTTACCTCGCGGGCGTTAGCCAGCAGGCGCTCTGAGACCAGCTTGGTGGCGGCCTCGATGCCGCGCTTAACCTCACCGGGGGCTGCCCCCGAGGTGACATTGCGCAGGCCCTCAGATACCAGGGCCTGGGCAAGGACGGTCGCGGTGGTGGTGCCGTCGCCGGCAACATCGTTGGTCTTGGTGGCGACTTCCTTAGCGAGCTGGGCACCCAGGTTTTCGTAGGGGTTTTCCAGTTCAATCTCGCGGGCGATCGACACACCGTCGTTGGTGATGATGGGAGCGCCCCACTGCTTATCAAGCACCACGTTACGGCCGCGGGGGCCCAGGGTTACCTTGACAGCATTGGCGAGCTTATCGACACCTGCCTGCAGGTGCTTACGCGCATCATCATTGAATTCAAGCTGCTTTGCCATGAATCCTTACTTCTTTCTCGTGTTTCGTGTTTTGTGCGGTAGAAACAGCGAAAACTTAGGAAACGACAGCCAGGACGTCGCGGGCTGACAGGATCAGGTACTCAGCACCACCGTACTTAACTTCGGTGCCACCGTACTTGGAGAAAATCACGACGTCGCCCTCGGCTACGTCAACGGGAATACGGTTGCCCTTGTCGTCGATGCGTCCGGGGCCAACAGCGATAACCTTAGCCTCCTGGGGCTTTTCCTTAGCGGTATCGGGGATGACCAGGCCGGAAGCGGTAGTCTGCTCTGCTTCGACGATCTGAACAACAATGCGGTCTTCGAGGGGCTTGATAGCCATGGTGAGGTACTCCTTTGAGTGGGTTCTCAGCGTAAAACTTACGGGGTGACCATGACGCGCTAAGAAAGCCAAGTCGGTATCGTCGCGGTGCTACCGGCTGCCTTTAGCACTGTCAGCGGTCAAGTGCTAACTAAAACTTTATTCCCCTCACCCCCGGCGGGCAAGATAAGGCGCAGGTTTCGCAGACAGCGCACCGTCCCGGCTCGGACTGTTGTACCCTAAAATACAGGTTGACGTGGCTTTCGCCCCGAAAGAAAGGCAACCATGCTCAAACTCATCTTCTGGCCGGTGCTCGTTCCTTCCTTCCTCTTTGCCGCTGGTTTCGGGGCCGTCGTTCCCATCCAGATTCTGGCAGCCATCAGGCTAGGGGCCTCGCCAGAACTGGCCTCCCTGCTGGTAGCCGCCTCAGGCGTCCTGGCTCTTTTCTGCACCGTCCCGGTAGGGGCCGCTATCGACCGAGTGGGCGATAAACGCGCCATGACGCTGGCAACCCTCAGCGCAGCCGGTGCCCTCACCCTCTCTGCAATCTCCCTGGCCCTGCCCCTCGTAGGAACCCTGTGGCTCTACTTTTTCGCCCATATGGCCCGCGTACCGGCCACTGTAGCCTGGGGGCTGGCCCGGCAATCGGTACTGGCTGAAACTGTTGATACCCACGACCGCGGCAAAGCCATGACTGCCCTGGGCGGAGCCCAGCGGGCAGGTTCCCTTGCAGGGCCACTTCTCTCAGCCCTCCTGCTGATCTGGCTCCCTCTATGGACGGTTTTCCTTGTCGCCCTCCTGCTCGTTGCCTCAGCCACCATCTGCCTGCGCATCCGTAAGCTCAACCAGCGCTTCGACACCGCCACCAGCAGGGCCCGCTCCAACCGCACCGATGAAGATTTAGCCCTGGCTGTCCGCTGGCCGGCCGTCTGGGTAGCGGGACTGGGTATCATCACCCTGGCGGTCGCCCGAGTCACCCAGCCCATCGTCCTGGCCCTGTGGGGCCTGCACCTGGGGTGGAGCGACTCCCAGATCGCCCTGGCAGTTGCCCTGAGCTCTGCCCTCGAAATGCTCCTCATGGTCCCCGGCGGCTACCTCAAAGACCGGGTCGGACGCTCCGCCGTCCTCGCCCTCTGCCTCGGCCTCTTTGGAGCCGGCTTCCTTCTCATCCCTCTAGCGCCCACCAGCGCAGGCTTCATCGCAGGACTTACCCTCATGGCCATCGGCAACGGTTTCGGAGCTGGCATCAATATGACCATCGGGGCAGACCTCTCCCCCAACATCGGACGGGCTAAGTTCCTTTCCATCTGGTCGATGTTCTCCCAGGTCGCCATTGTCGCTGGGCCCCTGGCTATATCAGGCATCATGCTGGTTTCCTCCCTCCCGGTAGCCTTTACCGCCATCGGCTCTAGCGCCCTGGGCGGAGCTGCCTGGGCTCTGGCCACCCAGCCCATCACAAAGCTACCCACGGGAAGAAGGACAGATAAGGGGCAGGAGGAAGCGCGTTCTGAAACTTAATTGGTTGGGGACGGGGCGGTGCAGAGCCGCTTGTGCCGACTGACCCTCTCGGGCTCGCCCGATTCACGCCAGCCCCGAGCCAGTCGGCTTCAGCGGGTCTCCCCCGCCCAACCCTTTAAACTAGATACATGACCTCTTTCCCCCGCGCCGGTGCCCAGCCTTTCTCCGCCGACCAGCTAGCAGTCCTAGACCAGCTAGTACCCTATCAGCCGGCTGATTCCCTCCAAGCCGTCAGTAAGCTGCGGGCCCAGGGCTTCAGCGCCGAAGAATCCTCTGCCCTGCTCACCCAGGCCCGTCTTCGCACCCTGGGGGCTACCAAATTCGGGCAAGACGCCTCACACATGCTCTTCACCGAGGCCGGCTATGAGCAGGCCACCCGAGCAGCGGTTGCCGACCACCACGCCGCCCGATTCCGGGCCGCCGGGCTCACCTCGGTTGCCGATTTGGGCTGTGGTCTGGGGGCAGACTCCCTGGCCTTTGCCCGCGCAGGATTGGCGGTGACGTCCGTTGAGCTTGACCCAGCCACAGCGGCCCTGACAGCCCATAATCTCTCCTCCTACCCCTCAGCCCAGGTGCTGGTGGGTGATGTTGAGCAGATTGACCTTAATACCCTGACGATCGTGACCGGCGAGCGCGTCTCTGCCCTCTGGCTGGACCCGGCCCGCCGCGAGGTGGAAGGCGGGTCAACGACCTCCCGGATCTTTGATCCCGAGGCTTTCTCCCCTCCTTTTTCCTTCTTAGAGAAGCTGGCGGCAAGCGGTATCCCCATGGGGGTCAAGCTGGGGCCGGGCCTACCCCACGAGGCGATCCCGAGCGGGGTGGAGGCTGAGTGGGTCAGTCACGGTGGCTCCGTAGTGGAGGTGGTGCTCTGGTTCAATGCCCTGGCCCGCTCCGGGGTCGCCCGCTCGGCCACCGTGCTGGGGGCAGACGCCGTCACCCGGCAGGTCCTGGGCGGGATTACTTCTCCGCTACCGGCTATCGCCGATGAGGAGCCGCTTGAGGTAACGGATCTGGGTGCCTACCTGGTTGAGCCTGATGGGGCGGTGGTCCGCTCCCATCTGGTCGCGGATTTTGCGCGGACGGTCGGGGCTACCCTGCTCGATGAAAATATTGCCTACCTGACCTCAGAATCCCCCGCGGTTAGCCCGCTGGGCCGCGCCTACCGCGTCCTGGGCACCCTGCCTCTAAACGAGAAGAAGCTACGCCGCTGGGTCAAGGACGAGGGAATTACCGCCCTGACCCTCAAAAAGCGGGGGGTCGATGTGGTCCCTGAAAAGCTGCGGGCAAGCCTGCTGGCCGGGGTGAAAAAGAAGAAGGGGGATCCCCACAAAGAAGCCACCCTGATTCTGACCCGGTTGGGCGAGGGCAGTGGCTCTCAGCGCCTAGCTATCTGGGCTGAACCAGCCTGATTTATTACATATATCTCATCGGATTCGTCATAGAGTGAGCCGGATTCTTCTGCACTAGGCCCTGCCCCTAAGATAGAACCAGCATCGCACCGAGACTTCTGGAGCCAGCGCATGATTTTTCACCCCTCAAACCAGTCCACGATTGGTGTGGAATGGGAGGTCGCCCTCGTCGATCCCGAAACCCGCGAACTGGCTTCACGCGCCGACGAAGTGCTGGCTTTACTCCAAGACCAATACCCCCGGGTACTCGAAGCGGCAAGCGACCGGGCCCACATCACTGGCGAATTTCTCAACAATACCGTTGAGCTAGTCACCGGTATCTGCCGAACCCCCGGTGAGGTGGCTGACCAGCTCTCCCAAGCCACCGGCGTCCTCAAAGAAGTGACCGACCAGCTAGGCCTGGCCTTCTTCTCAGCCGGCACCCACCCCTTCTCACGGGCCCTGGACCAGAAAGTCGTGGATAAGGACCGCTACCTGCGGGTGCTGGACCGCTCCCAGTTCTGGGGCCGCCGCCAGATCATCTACGGGGTGCACGTGCACACCGGGGTGAATTCCCGGGATAAGGCCCTGCCGGTGCTCAACGGTCTCACCAACTTCTACCCCCACCTCCTGGCCCTCTCGGCGTCCTCTCCCTTCTGGGAAGGGGAAGACACCGGCTTTGCCTCCCAGCGGGCCCAGATTTTTCAGCAGCTGCCCACCTCGGGTCTACCCTTCACCTTTGAAGACTGGGGGGACTACGAGGACTACCTCAATGACCTGGTGGTCACCGGGGTTATTGACGACCCCAGCGAAAACCGCTGGGACGTGCGCCCCGTGCCCAAGTACGGCACGGTGGAAATGCGGGCCTATGACGGGCTGGCCTCCATCCGCGACATTACGGCCCTGACCGCCTTCACCCAGTGCCTGGTAGAGTGGTTCTCCCGCCAGCTCGATGCAGGTAAGCGCATTGAGCCCCTTAAGCCCTGGCACGTACAGGAAAACAAGTGGCGGGCTGCCCGCTACGGCACTGAAGCCATCGTCATTCTCGATAACCAGAACACCGAACGCCTGGTCACCGAGGATACCCTGGGGCTACTGAACAAGCTGGAAGGCATTGCAACTGACCTAGGCTGCGCCGCTGAGCTAGCTGACGTGGAGCGCATCTGCCTGACAGGGGCAGGCTACCAGCGCCAGCGCCGAGTTGCTGCCAAAAACAACGGCAACCTGCAGGCGGTAGTGGACGATCTAACGGCCCAGGCCGTCGAGGGGCTGTAAGTCTCATTTTCAGCACCTCGCACACATCTGCGCGCTTGCCTGCCTACCCCCGTTTAGAGGGAAATTTTAGTGACGGGCAAGGAAGAATCTGCCGTAAAGTCGATGCCCGACGGATCCCGCCCCTCTGACACCAGACGGGCCCCCAGGGCAGCCACCATAGCCCCGTTATCGGTGCAGAGGCTCAACTGGGGAATGACCAGCTTAATGCCGTGTTCGGCACAGCGCTGAGCGGTCAACTCACGCAGGCGGGAGTTTGCGGCCACTCCCCCACCCAACAGCAGGGTGGTGATACCGCGCTCGGTACAGGCCAGCATGGCTTTCTTGGTAATCACATCGACCACAGCCTCCTGGAAAGAGGCGGCAATATCAGCAACCGGTACTTCTTCGCCTCGGGCTTCAAAGCCTTCAACGACGCGGGCAACCGCGGTTTTCAGACCCGAGAAGGAAAAATCGTAGCGGTGGGGACCGGGTTCCTCGGCGGTGCCCATAAACTTGCGGGTTGATAGGCCGCGCGGGAAAGCAAAAGCTGCCCCGTTGCCGTCCGCAGCTACCCGGTCAATCACCGGCCCACCCGGGTAAGGCAGACCCAGCAGACGGGCTACCTTGTCGTAGGCTTCACCGGCTGCATCATCCAGGGTGGCCCCCAGCAGCTCAACATCGCCGGTAATATCGCGCACGGCCAGAATCTCCGTGTGCCCGCCAGAGACCAGCAGAGCCCCGATTCCTTCGCTCGGCAGGCCGTCGAGAAAGTCAGCCGTATGCCCCTCAATACCGCAGTCATCGAGCAGGCCAACCCCCACATGGGCCACCAGGTGGTTGATCCCGTAGAGGGGCTTACCGGTAGCAGTTGCCAGAGCCTTGGCGGCAGAGACGCCAACCATAAGGGCACCGGCCAACCCGGGACCTGCGGTCACGACGATAGCGTCCAGATCATCCAGGCTCACCTGGGCTTCGTCCAGGGCAGCTTGGAGGGCAGGGACCATAGCGTCCAGGTGGGCGCGAGAGGCAATTTCAGGGATGACCCCGCCGAAGCGCACATGCTCATTCATGGAGGACGAGACGGTATTGGTCAGCAGGGTGGAACCCCGCACAATGCCGATGCCGGTTTCATCACAGGAGGATTCAATGCCCAGTACCAGGGGTTCGGTCTTAGCGGTCATGGCTGGTTTCTCCTTGCACAGGGGTCATCTCGGTCAGGTCACGGCGCATAATGAGGGCATCGACCCCGTCATTGTAGTAGCGACGGCGCACATGAATCTGCTGGTAGCCGTTTTTCAGGTAGAGGTCTTGGGCCCGGGGGTTATCGGCGCGTACTTCCAGCAGCATCTGTTCAGCGCCCCGGGCAGCCGCTTCGCGGGCCAGAAAATCGAGCAGAGCCCGCCCGTAGCCACGGCCCTCAAAAGCGGGGGTAACGGCTATAGTTTGCACATCGGCGGTGTCAGCCACACTCATGAGCCCGGCGTAGCCAATCACCTGCGTCCCGGTATCTACGGGGATTTCCAGGACGATATAGCCCCGAGTTTCGTGGGTGATTTCAGCTAAGAACATATCCAGCGGCCAGGCATCAGCTGGGAAAAGCTGCATTTCAAGGGCATGTACAGCAGGAATATCGTGCAGGGTCATTTCCCGGGCCCGAGCCCCGTCAGCCAGGCCCGTGGGAAGGTCGGTCAGCAGCATTAGGCGCTAGCCTTCTTACGGGCGGCCGGGACCTTGGCATCAGATTCCCGCAGGTAGAGGGCGCTAGTGTCGGTACTCAGCTGCTCCAGGCCTAGGCGGGCTGCGGCGGCCAGGAGGGCCGCGGCGTCTGGCTGGATATGTTCAAAGCCGGGTTGGGCGTTCAGACCCTCGGGGTAAAGGGAAGTGCCAAAACCGTAGGCGGGTAGGGTGGGGGCCTCGCTGGCCGTCCCCACGGTGGGGCCGCTTTCTAGCTGATAGCCGCTCTCGGTTAGTTCATAGACAGCAGAGTATATTTCCTTGCGGCGGGCATCTGACGCCACCAAAAAACGGGTATGATCGGACGCCCACGCAGCAGCTTCTGCTCTCTCAGCCAGGGCGGTCAAGCTCATGATTCCATACAGGGGCTTGCTCCAGGCAAAGGCCAGGGAACGGGCGGTGACGATACCGGCGCGCAGGCCGGTGAAGGGACCGGGGCCGGTACCGGTGATGACAGCATCGATATCCTGGCCCGATACTCCTGCCTCAGCCAGAACCTCAACCACAAAGGGAGACATGACCTCAGCGTGAGAGCGTGTGTCTTCGGTCGCCCGTGAGGCAAGCAGGGTCAGCTGGTTACCATCGAGACGGCCCAGGGCCACAGAAGCTATAGCGGATGAATCAAGAGCAAGAATAAGCACCCCACCAGTCTAGCGCGTTTAGGATCAAAGGCTCGATACTCGGCGTACGGGGAAGGGCGCTTCCAAAGGCCCCTATGCTCCCCCTCCACGAGTCAGATGTTCCGCTAATTCGTCCCAAACGTTTTCCCAGCGGGGTCCGCTCCCGATGAGGCGGAGGCGACGCGGTTCGGGGGCTCCCTCGTCCTCGTCCTCTTCTTCCCAACCACCCGGTGCATAGAGGGCGTAGGGATCGGTTTCGGCCAGGTCGGCACCGGTGACGCGGGTAAATTCCAGATCGAGAATAGAGTCTGACAGGTGCTCGGCTTTGTCGCGGCCCCATTCAATGACGGTGACGGAGCGATCCAGGGAGTATTCCAGGTCGAGATCGTCCAGCTCTTCGGCGCTGGCCAGTCGGTAGGCATCCACATGCACCAGGTCGGGCCCACCGGGGCGGGGGCCGTCGGGCAGGTTGGGGTGCACTCGAGAGAGCACAAAGGTGGGAGAAATGACGCCTTCGCGCACGCCAAGCCCCTCACCCAGGGAGCGGGTGAAGGTAGTTTTTCCGGCTCCCAGTTCGCCGGTGAGAATCAAGACATCACCCGCGGCAAGATGAGGAGCTAGAGCTAGTGCTAGGGCACGGGTGTGGTCGGGGCCGGTAATTTCTATATCGAGAATATGGTCTGAGCTCACGGTCTTAGTTCTTGTCTTTCCAGGACCCGCCAACGCTGATGCGGGTAACGCGCGGGGAAATGCGGGTAACGATTTCATAGTTGATGGTTCCGGCGGCTTCTGCCCAGTCGGTGACCGGTGGGTTATCGCCTGAGCCGAAGAGGACGGCGGGCGCCCCCAAGAAGCCGGCGGCAGGGTCAGCCAGGCCGGGCTCACCGAGGTCAACGACCAGTTGGTCCATAGCGATTCGGCCAACTTCGCGGTAGGTGCGGGCGGGGCCGGTTGCCGGGTAGATGCGCACCGGCCCGCCGGTGGCGACTCGGGGGACGCCGTCCGCGTAGCCAACCGGTACTAGAGCCAGGGTCGTGGGCTTGTCGGTCACGTAGTTGAGCCCGTAGGAGACTCCCTGCCCGGCCGGCACCTCTTTGACGGTGTTGATGAAGGTTTGCAGGTGCATGACGGGGCGCAGCCCCAGCTCTTCAGGGGTGCTCCCTGTTAGCGGGGAGAGCCCGTAGAGCCCCAGGCCGACCCGCACGGCATCGCGGAGCAGGCCCTCTTCTGCGCCGACGGACGCCGCACTGAAGGTTGCCGGTGTATTGGCCAGGTGGCGCAGGGTGGGGCGTAGACCGGCAGAATGCAGGATTTCTAGTGCCCGGTCAAAGGTCGAAGACTGCTCAGCTGTTTCGGTACGCTCCGGTTCGTCAGCTACCGCTAGATGAGAAAAGACTCCAACAACCTCTAGAAGACCAGCTTCTTCGAGCCGACGTGCGGCAGCGGCGAGCGCCGGTAACTCTGCCATGGTCACGCCGTTACGGCCTAAGCCCGTATCAACTTTCAGATGAATCCTGACCGGTTCTTTCTGCCCGCTGGCGCGATGGGCAGCGGCGATAGCTTCCAGTTCCCAAGTGCTGGAGACACCCAGCTCAAGCTGGTCTTCCAGGGCCTGGGCAAAGTTAGTGCGGGGAGTGTGGAGCCAGGCGATGATGGGGGCAGCAATACCGCCAGAGCGGAGGGCATGGGCTTCTTTGACGTGGACAACCCCCAGGTAGTCAGCTCCTGCCGCCACCGCTGAATGTGCTACCTCTAGCGCCCCGTGACCGTAAGCGTCCGCTTTGACCACGGCGATGAGGGACCGTTGCCCAATCAGGGTTTTGATACGCCGGACGTTGTGTTCCACAGCGTCCAGGTCGATGACGGCAAGACGTTCTGCGTCTGTGGGGGCGTCAAGGGGCACGAAGCCGTGAGCGCGATAGAGGCTGTCAAGTGGCACGGTGTCCTCCTGGGGCGAATGGTCTTTCTCTCTAGCTTAGTTGAGTTTGTCGCTGGATCGTCTGCGCCAGACCTCTGCACGCTATAGCTGTGGTTGCCCAGGTAGAGTTAGAGTGTGAGTTTTTCTTTTCCGCTGCACCTGCACATCTTTTCGATGCACACCTCTCCCCTAGCCCAACCGGGGTCAGGGGATGCTGGCGGGATGAACGTCTACATCGAGCGTTCCCTGTCCGCTCTTCTTGAGGCTAACCCTCAGCTGACCGTGGAGGTATTTACTCTAGCTAGCTCCCGTCAACGGGCTGGGCAGGTACAGTACCACCGGCGAGCTACCGTCACCACGCTTTACCTGCCTGAGGCTGAAGGGGCTCGTAAGGAGGATCTGCCGGAACTGGTGCCGGGGTTTGCCATGGCCGTCCGAGCTCTAGCCTCGCGCCCTCCCCACGTCATTCACAGTCACTACTGGCTCTCTGGTCTGGCAGCTCTTGCTGCCTACCCGCAGGTACCGCTGGTGCACACCATGCACACCACCGCCGCAGCTAAGAACGCCAGACTGGGCGAAGGCGAGCGCCCGGAGCCCGACGTCCGTCTGCGCGGCGAGCAGGCCCTGGTGAGCAGGGCCGCTGCCCTGGTAGTTAATACCGAATATGAGGCTGACCAGATGCGGGATTTCTATGGGGCGAGGGCATCTCAGCTGGTGACGATAGCCCCCGGGGTTGACCTGTCTATCTTCTCCCCGCGCAAGGACGTCCACCCCCTCCACGGGGGTCAGGACGACGCCACCCGCCTGGTCTTTGCTGGCCGGCCCCAGCACCTCAAGGGCCCCCACCTACTGGTGGAAGCTCTGGCCCTGCTACCAGAGGGCTTAGATGTTAGCCTCGATATCATCGGCACCTCCGGAACCAACTACGAACAACTTCTCGAGACCCGGGCGGAGGAGCTGGGGCTAGCTGACCGCGTCCGTCTGCTACCCTCGTTCCCTGCCCCCGACTTGGCGCAGGCCTTCCGACAAGCCGATATCGTTGCCTGCCCCTCGTCCTCAGAGACTTTTGGCCTGGTAGCTCTGGAGGCCTCGGCCTGCGGAACCCCGGTCCTGGCCAGCAAGGTAGACGGGCTCAGGGAGGCCGTCGCAGCCGACCGCACCGGTCTACTCGTAGACCAGCGGACGCCCGCCGCCTGGGCGGACGCCATCGAGCAGCTTGTGAGAGACCCGCACCTTCGACATGCACTGGGTACTGCCGGGGCCGAGCGCGCTCGCAGCTTTACCTGGCAGGCTACAGCCCAAAACTTCCTTCAGCTCTACCAGACTCTCAACCGCCTCTAGGAGAACCAGATGACCTTTCCAATGACCCGCCAAGAGTTCGCTGACTATCTCAACGCTTCGCGCATCACCGGGCAGGTAGCAACCGCCCGTGAGAACAACCTCGCCCATATGCGGGGCTTCGTTGAAGGTAATGAGCACCTAGAATTCGGTGTGACATGGACCAGGAACTGGACCGTTGACGATATCTTTGAGCTCATGGCCCGCAGGGTTGGCACCAGCGCTGACCCCAACCATAGAGAAGGTCAAGACACGATCAGCGCTGACCTCTGTATCGACGGCCTGACCGAATACGCCCGCATCTTCGGTGATGCTGTTCGTGCAGGCAAAAGTCTGCTCTTTGCAACCGGCCACCCTGCCGGTCTCTTCCCTATCTACGCGCGTCTTGCCGCAGCAGCTAAAACCCACGGCGCGACCGTCCTGACCATCAACGAGGGAGATCGATTCCTTGACGGCGATATCCGCCAAATCTTCGATGTCATCATGTTCGAGCAGTACGGCAACCTGCAGCACACCCACTTCCCCGGCCCCATGCAGCTGGCGCTGAGCCAGCTCCAGGAACGAGGAATTACACCGGGGCTTGTCATTGCCGATCACGGTCTCGCCGGGTACGCGGCATCTGCGGGGATACCCACCATCGGCATTGCAGACTGCAACGATCCCGGGCTTTTCGTTTCAGCCGAGCAAGGGCAAATTCTGGTTGCGGTGCCCATGGACGATAACGTCACCCCTCACCTCTATGAACCGGTGATTGACTTCATCCTGGCAGAGGCCGGTCTCAGTAGCTAAGAACGCCCTGACCAGTAAGGATACGTTACTTTCAGCTGAAAGTGTGAAGCATATTTCAGAAAATCGGCCTGCCCTTAGGCCGACTAGCACTGTAGTATTAAAAGCCTAATCGTACAGGTCTGCCCATCTCACTCTCGCACCCGGAGCAGGCATCATCATTTAGGGGAATACACACTAGTGAACGAACAGATTATTGAGGAGCGGTGGGCCGAAACCCGTAACCGCCGCACCTGGCACCCAAAAATTAAGGGGGCCCTTTACCTCGCTGATACTTTAGCCATTGCACTTTCCATCGCGCTAGCTCATATAGCTAGTTTTGGCTTTCAAAATTCAGAGGTCATGGGACGTGCCAGCCTACCTCTGGGCTACATAGGTACCGGAATTCTGCTTGGTCTCTTCTGGCTGTTTGCTCTCACGATCGCCAACAGTCGCAATATCCGCTACCTGGGTCACGGGGTGGACGAGTACCGCCTGGTTACGAAAGCAACCAGCTACTTTTTTGCGCTCATCGCTATCTTCTCCTATCTGACTAAAATCGATTTTGCCCGCAGCTACATTGTGCTGGCCTATCCCATTGGGATTGTGTTCCTACTCTGTGCCCGCTGGGGTGTACGCCGCTGGCTGGTTCACTGGCGCAACCGAGGGCGAGCCCTGTCCCGCGTCATGATTATCGGCGATTCGGCCTCTGGTGAGCACCTCTACAAGACCCTCCAGGGGGCCCGTACTTCTGGCCTCTCACCGGTAGCTGCCTATCTTCCCCGTTCACGCCCTGGCACCCAGCTTGCCCAGGGGGCTATCCCGACTCTGGGCTACTCCCCCGATGCCTCCGAGGTTCTCAAAGTAGTCCGTGAGAATAACATTCACGCGGTAGCTGTCTCCACCGGCCACGGCCTCAACCCCACAGAACTGCGTCGTCTGGGTTGGGCCTTGGCTGCCGCCCACGTTGCCCTGATTATGGCTCCCGCCATGACCGATATTGCCGGCCCCCGCATCCATACCCAGCCGCTCAACGGTGTGCCCCTCATTCACGTCCACACCCCGCGTATCGAAGGCATGCAGGCCCTCATTAAGCGAGCTATCGACGTGGTGGCATCAGGGCTGGGCCTGATTTTCCTAGCTCCCCTACTAATCCCTGTAGCCCTCCTCGTGAAGAAGGACGGCGGCCCCATCTTCTTCCTCCAGGAACGCGTCGGCTACCGGGGCGCTCCCTTCCACATGATCAAGTTCCGTTCCATGGTGACCAACGCCGAAGAACTCAAAAAAGAGCTCATGGATCAAAATGAGGGTAACGGTATACTCTTCAAAATGGCCGATGACCCCCGTATCACTAAGATCGGCAAGTTTATCCGCAAATACTCTATCGACGAGCTGCCCCAGCTCTGGAATGTCTTTATCGGTGATATGTCCCTGGTGGGCCCCCGTCCGCCCCTGCCCTCAGAAGTCGAACAGTACGAAGAAGACGCCTACCGCCGCCTTCTCGTCAAACCCGGTATCACCGGTCTCTGGCAGGTTTCTGGCCGCTCCAACCTCTCCTGGGAAGAATCTATTCGCCTAGACCTCTACTACGTTGAGAACTGGTCAGTGATGAGAGATATCGTTATCCTTTTCCGTACCGTTCGTGCGGTCTTCGCTAAGGACGGCGCCTACTAGGGTTAGATAGGCTACAGGCCGGTTACCGTTGGTGGTAACCGGCCTTTGTCTTAGGTTTATTGTTCAAGAAATATGGCCACAGCCTCTGGGATCTTCTGGGCTACGAGAGTGGGTGGGGTCGGGCCAGAGATCCCAGGCCCGTGAACCAGCTCTGCTGCCTTCTGGTGAAGATAGACTGCCGCTGCGGCGAGCAAGGCATAATCAGTTGGTTGACTCCCGGGGCGAAAATCTTCTGCCTGGTAGCGGGCTAGAAGAGCACCGAGTATCCCGGTCAGAGTATCTCCGCTTCCTGCTGTTGCCAGCCAATGGTTTTGGCCGGTGATCTGGAAAAGTTCACCGGTGGGGGCAGCGAAGATGGTTTTGCCGCCCTTGAGCAGGACGGTTGCCCCGGTTGCCCGGGCCAGCAAGCCTGCATAGCGGACAGGGTCGGCCTCCACCTCAGTGCGGGTCGGGGCCTCTCTGAATACCCCGGGGCCTTCAGCCACTAAGGACGGTGCGAGCGCAGCTAGCCAGGTCAGGGCATCGACCATTTCCCCAGCATGCGGGGTCAGGATATGGTGAGCCTGGAACCTGAACCCATCGGCAACCAGGCGGGCCGCTAAGGTCACGGCTGTAGCGTCCAGCACTGCCGGCAGGCCCGTGCCGATGACCGTGATAGCCTCGGTCTCCCGAGCCTCGCCCACCAGCCCTGATCCAAGAGCCCAGGCATCCACGCGCAGGTTCTCCGGCTCTCCTACCGTACAGACTGCCTCAGGCACGCTCAGCTGGACCTGAAAATTGAGGGAGGGGGCTCCGGCAAACCGCACCATGCCGACTCCGGTATTGACAGCAGCCCGAGCAGACATCAGGGCTGCTCCGGGGTAGGTATCGCTACCGGTGAGCAGGCCCAGCACCCCGCGGGTGTACTTATGGGAGGTAGCGGTGGGGGCGGTGATATAGCGCTGAAAACCCCGGTAGGCCAGTTCTTTCGGAGTAGCCACCTTACTTTCCCTCCTCCCCACAGGGTTCCAGCAGTCCCCGGCCCAGGGGATCGATCTGCATAAGCCTGATGACTTCGTCTTTACTGAGGTGTTCAGCCAGCACCGTTGCGGTGGCAAGAGGCTCATCGTGGCTCATGGTCAGGTGAAGACGGTTGATTCCCAGTTCTTTTGCCCGGGCAGCAACGGTGCCCCGCACCACCAGATAGGGGGCCCCGTCCTGATCTTTTTCAACCCAGCAATCGTGCCAGGACATACCTGCCGGAGCCCGCAGGGCCTTAGCAACAGCCTCCTTGGCAGCAAAACGGGCAGCTAGGGAGCGGACGGGTAGCCCCTGCTCCCCCGGCACAAAAAGCCGCTCCAACAGGGCCGGGGTGCGCTCAAGCAGGGCAGCGAATCGCTCTATATTGACGACGTCCGTGCCGGTACCAATAATCACGGCGGCTTCTCCTTTTATGCCGGTGCCTGTTCGAAGAGGTCTTCGGCTTATTCTACGCCCCTGTCGAGGGAGACAAGAAGGACCCCGTACCTTGATAGGGCACGGGGTCCTCATGTCTTCACGACAAGCGCTTTACTCGACGGTTACTGACTTAGCCAGGTTACGGGGCTGGTCAACGTCGTAGCCCTTAGCGTGGGCCACTGAGCAGGCAAAAATCTGCAGGGGCACAGTGGAGAGCAGGGGCTGGAGCAGGCTGGGTGAGGAAGGAATGCGGATGATGTGATCTGCGTGTTCCTCAACAGCGGTGTCGCCTTCTTCAGCAATCACGATGGTCACTGCACCGCGAGCGCGGACTTCCTGGATGTTAGATACAACCTTGGAGTGCAGGGAATCGCGGCCGTTGGGTGAGGGGACGATGACGAAGATGGGCTGGCCTTCTTCGACCAGGGCGATGGGGCCGTGCTTGAGCTCGCCAGCTGCGAAGCCTTCGGCGTGCAGGTAGGCGATTTCCTTGAGCTTGAGGGCGCCTTCCATGGCTACGGGGAAGCCGACATGGCGGCCCAGGAAGAGCACGGACTTGGCGTCCTTCATGGAGGTGCCGAGGTCCTTGACCTGCTGCTCGTTGTCGATGACGGCCTGGATCTTCTCGGGCATCTTCTGCAGTTCTTCAAGGATGGAACGGATTTCGTCCTTGAACATGTTGCCGCGCAGCTGGGCCAGGTAGAGGCCGAGCAGGTAGGCTGCAGCGATCTGGGAGAGGAAGGCCTTGGTGGAGGCAACAGCGATTTCGGGGCCCGCGTGGGTGTAGAGGGCTGCGTCTGCTTCGCGGGGCAGGGTGGAGCCGTTGGTGTTACAGATAGAAACAACCTTGGCGCCCTGTTCCTGGGCGTGGCGGACGGCCATGAGGGTATCCATGGTTTCGCCGGACTGGGAGAGAGCTACAACCAGGGTCTTCTCATCGACGATGGGGTCGCGGTAGCGGAACTCATGGGCCAGCTCCACCTCGGTGGGGATGCGGCACCAGTGCTCGATGGCGTAGCGGGCTACCTGACCTGCGTAGGCTGCGGTACCGCAGGCTACGACGATGATCTTGTTGACGGAGCGCAGGGTAGCGTCGTCAATCTTAAGTTCGTCGAGAGTCAGGTTGCCCTTTTCGTCCAGGCGACCCAGCAGGGTGTCGCGGACGGCGGCGGGCTGCTCGTGGATTTCCTTCTCCATGAAGGAATCGAAGCCACCCTTTTCAACAGCAGCTGCATCCCATTCGATGGTGAATTCCTTGCCGTGGGCGGGGAAACCCTCGAAGTCAATGATGGAGTAGTCGCTACCGGTGATGGTTACGATCTGGTCCTGGCCCATTTCGACTGCCTTTTTGGTGTAGTCGATGAAGCCAGAGACGTCTGAACCCAGGAAGTTTTCGTTCTCGCCCAGACCGATGACGAGAGGTGAGTTGCGGCGGGTTGCTACGACGCGGTCGGGGTGGTCGGCGTGAATTGCCAGGATGGTGAAGGCGCCTTCGAGGCGGTTTGAGGCCTGGCGGACAGCTTCGGTGAGGTCCTTGTTCTCCAGCTTGTTGTAGATGGAGGCAATCAGGTTAGCGGCGATTTCGGTGTCAGTCTGTGACTTGAATTCGCAGCCTTCTTCAAGCAGTTCGGCTCGCAGTTCTGCGAAGTTTTCGATGATGCCGTTGTGAACAACTGCCAGACGGCCGTTGTCAACAACGTGCGGGTGAGCATTGTTATCGGTGGGGCCACCGTGAGTAGCCCAGCGGGTATGACCAATACCGATAGTAGTTGCAGGCAGCGGGTTAGCTTCTACTTCAGCTTCAAGGTTAACAAGCTTGCCTGATTTCTTACGGAATTCAATGCCGTTATCGCCGATGAGGGCGACACCAGCTGAGTCATAACCGCGGTATTCCTGGCGGCGCAGACCTTCAAGAACCACATCGTATGCGGTATGGTCAAAATTCTTACCGTCTGCGGCAGTGCCGAGACTTACGTATCCTACGATTCCACACATGCCTTCATCTTACATCTAAGAATTCACTGACCTATTGCAGTCTTCGCCACAGTGTCGCGACCTGTTGCCTCTCTATAGACCTCTGTCATATTAGGCGAGCTACCTTCTGGCCTCTAGACTGATGTAAATGAGCATGTCTGCGCTTTCTTCCAAATATTCCCCTTTCACTGAGCTAGACCGAGATACCTGGTCACGACTCGCTAGCGAGATTTCGGTTCCGCTCACAGAGGACGAGCTCCAGCAGCTTCGTGGGCTGGGCGAGACCATCGATTTGGACGAGGTAGCGCAGGTCTATCTACCTATTTCCAGGCTTCTCAATCTCTATGTCAATGCCGCCGCAAGCGCCAACCACATGACCAATGATTTCTTGGGGCTTCAGGGCCAGAAAGTCCCCTTCATCATCGGCGTGGCTGGGTCTGTGGCAGTGGGCAAGTCCACCACTGCCCGTGTCCTACAGGAGCTACTCAGGCGCTGGCCCTCAACCCCCAACGTCCAGCTCGTTACGACCGATGGCTTCCTCTACCCCAATGCTGAGCTGGAACGGCGGGGGCTCATGGGGCGCAAGGGTTTCCCAGAGTCCTACGACCGCCGGGCGCTGTTGCGTTTTGTCTCTGAGGTGAAATCTGGAGCTCCGCTTGTCACCGCACCCAAGTATTCCCATCTCTACTACGACATTGTTGAGGGGGAACGAATTGAGGTCACCAGCCCTGACGTTCTGATCGTGGAGGGACTCAATGTATTAGCCCCGGCAAAGTTAGAGAGCGATAAGAGCTCCGCACTGAGCCTGGCAGATTTTTTTGATTTCTCTATCTACGTTGATGCCTCTACCCGGGATATTGAGCACTGGTATGTTCAGCGGTTTTTGAAGCTACAACAATCGGCTTTCACTAACCCCCATTCCTACTTTAAACGCTACGCCGACCTCTCAGAGGAGGCAGCGGTTGAGCTGGCCCTGAGCATCTGGCGTTCCATTAACGAACCTAATCTGAGGGAGAACGTGCGTCCCACGCGCGGACGGGCCCGTCTTATCCTCAAGAAGTCCCACGACCACAAAATCCGCAAGGTTCTCCTGCGAAAGAACTAAAGAATGCGCTCATTTCGATTCGCTCTCTCACTTGCTGCAGCTAGCTGTTTCATGGCCCTGTCACTGACGGCCTGTAGCCAGGATATTTCCACCGAGCAGGACGCCGCACCCGTACTTTCGAGCTCTGCAACGGCTTCTACTTCACCTCTGGCAACTTCAGGTACACCATCTTCTTCCAGCGCGCGCACCGAGTCAGCCAGCCCCGCTCAGCCTGCTACGCGCCGTCCTGCCGACATTGAATCAGCCTCATCTATTACAGTCCTTGTCAACAAACATAACCCTCTATCCCCTCTCACTTACGCTCCCGATGACCTACAGCCACTGGGGCCGGTAATGCTCCGGGCCGAGGCCGCGCAAGCTGCTCATCGCATGTTTGAAGACGCCGCAGCAGCGGGGGCCCCTATGCTTGCCCTCAGTGGCTATCGATCCTATGAGACCCAGCAGGGAACCTATGCCAGCTGGGCTGCCCAGTACGGTACTGACCAGGCAGATGTGGCTTCTGCCCGCCCCGGCTATTCGGAGCACCAAACGGGGCTAGCCCTTGATATCGGGGCCGGTGGCAGCTGCGATTTACAGCCCTGCTTTAAGGACACCCCGGCGGCTCTCTGGGTTGCAGAGAACGCCCACCACTACGGTTTTGTGGTTCGCTACCCCTGGTGGCACCACGAAACCACCGGCTATTGGTATGAGTCCTGGCACTTGCGCTATATCGGTGTTGAGGAGGCCACCGCACTGCAGGAATCCGGCTTCGAAACGCTAGAAGATTTCTGGGAGACCGGGCCTGCCCCTAGCTACCCAACGGCGCCTAACCTGTAGGCTGACAAGCAGAAATCTACAAATTTTGAGCATAATCGAGCAACTCAGACCAACCTGTGAGTAAACCCACTGGTTTACAGCGAAAATTTCAGTTCAGATTGGTGTTCACCACTGGCAGAAACCGCTATCCTTGAACTCATGCTTAGTGGTTTTAAAGATTTCATCACCCGCGGTAACGTCATCGACCTCGCAGTCGGTATGATCGTCGGTACCGCCTTCACCGCAGTTGTTACTGCTCTCGTTGACTCCATCCTCATGCCTGCCATCTCCATGCTGGTCGGCTCCCCCACCTTCGACGAGTTCTTCGTCTTTGGCCAGATCAAGGTTGGCGTCTTCCTGACCGCAGTTGTCAACTTCCTCCTGGTAGCAGCAGCCCTCTACTTCTGCATCGTTATGCCCATCAACAAGTTCAACGAGCGCCGTGCTGCCAAGCTCGAGCTTGAGGAAGAGGTTGAGGAAGAGGATCCCCAGGTTGCCCTGCTGAAGGAAATCCGCGACGCTCTGACCGTCAAGTAATTTTTTTCTGTCCGTCATAAGTAAGGCCCCGGTAGTTACCTACCGGGGCCTTACTTATGCCGTATTGGCTTTATGCGGTGGTGTGCTCCTTCACCAGGGCAAGGACGCCCGGGTAGAGCGGGTGGTCAGCGGTCAGGCCGGTGAGACGCTCAGTTACTTCTTCAGCGGTCTGTTCACCGGAGCGGACGCCTGCCAGCAGCTCCTGCAGTTCAACCGACTCCGGGTCTTCAGCCACATTGAATTCCAGAAGGGCACCGATAGTAGCCAGCAGGGCATCGGTCGGACGGCCCAGCTCAGCAAGCTCAGCGGCAGGTCCAATGAAACGCTCGTTACGGGAGATCTTTCGCAGAGGTGAACGGCCAACGCGCTCGGTGGTGTCGGGCAGGTCCGGGTTAGCGAAGCGGGCCAGGATCTTTTCAACATAGGCCTGCTGGACCTCGGGCTCAAAACCGAACTTTCGCACGATCAGATCTTTGGTCTCAGCCAGGGTTGCTTCGACCTTGGCGCGAATCTCGGGCACTTCGAGGGCCTCGGAGAGCTTGGAGATTCCAGCCTGCTGACCAAAGTAGGCGGTGGTAGCGTGGCCGGTATTGACGGTGAAGAGCTTGCGGGTGATGTAGGGTGCCAGGTCTTCAACCCAGGTTGCCCCGGGAATCTGGGGTACATCATCGCCGAAGGGGCCGGTTTCCACTGCCCACTCATAGTAGTTCTCTACGGTTACATCGAGGCCCTGGCCGGGGGCCTGGTTAGGTACGATGCGGTCAACTGCGGTGTTGGCGAAGATAGCAACGTCATCTGCTGCCGGGAAGTGCTTGCGGACCTCTTCTGCCAGAGCATCGGTTGCATTGATAGCGTTCTCGCAGGCCATCACAGCGACCTTAGAAGCTGCTCCCTGCTCAGCACGGAGTTTGAGGCCCTGGGCAATATTCACAGCAACAAACTTGAGAATGGTGGGGCCAACAGCGGTGGTCACCACGTCTGCGCTGGCAATTTCCTCAGCGAGCGCCTCGGGATTCTCCGCAGAGTTAATACCGCGGAAACCGGTGATGGTGATGTCCTTGGGGTCGTGACCGACCTCGTGAACGGTGTAGCTTTCCTGCTCGTTGAGGGCATCGATGAGCGGGGCTGCAACATCTGAGAAGACCAGCTCGTAGCCGGCTTCGTTCAGGATAACGCCGACGAAGCCGCGGCCAATGTTGCCAGCACCAAAGTGGACTGCTTTTTTCACGGTTACTGAACCTTTCCAAAGATATCCAGGATTTCCTGGGCTGTGCGGGCTTCTTCCAGCTGGGCTACGGCTGCCTTGCTGGAGAAGGTCTTAGCGATCTTCTGCAGCAGTTCCAGGTGGGTTCCACCGGCGCCAGCGATACCAATAACAAAGTTAACGGGCTTACCGTTCCATTCCACGGGTTCGCTCAGACGTACAAAGGACATAGCTGAGCTGTGGATAGCGTCCTTAGCTTCGTTGGTACCGTGGGGAATAGCCAGACCGTTACCCATGTAGGTAGAAACTGAGGCTTCGCGTTCGTGCATAGCAGCTACGTAGCTTTCATCAACCTTGCCGGTAGCAACCAGCAGGGCACCTGCCTGGTTGATGGCGTCGTCGCGGTCAGTAGCGCTGGCATCAAGCACGATAGTTGATGCGGTCAGCACCTGCTCTTCGGTGGCGACAGCGGTTGCGGTTGCAGCGGGTGCTGCGGACGCCGGTGCTTGAGCAGGTGCCTGGCTGCCGGTCTGCTGCTGACGGATCATTTCGACGATTTCGTCGTAGCGGGGTGAGTTCATGAAGTTATCGACGGCAACGTGTACGGCGCTGGGGGTGGGAGCGGCTGCACGGTCTGCCAGGTCCTGGTGAGAGACCAGCAGATCGTAGTCGTCTTTGAGGTTGTTGATCGCAGAGTTCACCACGGTGACGCGGTCGCCGAAGCCTGCGTCCTTGATCTTGTTGCGCAGCACCGAGGCGCCCATAGCAGAGGAACCCATACCGGCATCGCAAGCAAAGACGATAGAGCGGATTTCTCGATTCTTATCGGCGGTAGCGAATGCACCGGCGACAGAAGACTTCTTGCCCTTCATCTCCTGCATCTTGGCTGCCGCTGCTTCGAGGTCGTCCTCGCTGTTCTTGGAGAACTTGAGGATGGGAGCTGCCACCAGGAAGGAAACGGCGGTAGCAATAAGCACACCCAGGTAAATCTTGAACAGGTCGCCGGGGGCAGCGACAGCGGTGATAGCGATGATGGAGCCGGGAGCGGACGCTGAGGTCAGACCTACGTTGAGGGTCATGAAGGTGAAGGTACCGGCCACGCCACCGGCGATGGTGGCGAGAATCAGCTGGGGCTTCATCAACACGTAGGGGAAGTAAATTTCGTGGATACCACCAAAGAAGTGAATCAGGGCTGCACCGGGTGCGGTTGCCTTAGCTGATCCGCGACCAAAGAAGCAGTAGGCCAACAGGATGCCCAGACCGGGGCCGGGGTTGGCTTCCAGCAGGTAGAGAATGGACTTGCCCTGTTCCAGAGCCTGGGCAGTACCCAGCGGGGTGATAATGCCGTGGTTGATGGCGTTATTGAGGAAGAGAACCTTAGCCGGTTCAATCAGCAGGGCGGTCAGCGGCAGCAGGCCGGTAGAGACCAGCCAGTCAACGGCGGCTTCAGCACCTGCTGAGAAGGCTCGCATCACGGGAGTCAGCAGGAACATGGAGCCCATTGCAGCAATAACTGCGAAAATGCCGGCGGAGAAGTTGTTGACTAGCATCTCGAAACCGGGCTTGATTCTACCGTCCCAGAGGCCGTCCAGCTTCTTCATGCACCAGGCAGCCAGGGGGCCCATAATCATTGCACCCAGGAACATGGGCGAGCCGCCAGCTTCACCGATGAAAATTTCGGCGCTGGTACCCATAATGACGCCCATAGTAGCGGTTGCACCAACCACGCCACCGCGGTGATCGTAGATGAGTTTACCGCCGGTGTAGGCAATCAGAATGGGCAAGAGGTAGGTCACCATGGGGCCGACCATGGTTGCTACGTATTCGCTGAAGCCTGCCAGGCTCGGGATGTACTGGGGCACAAGGCCCTTAGGGATAAAGAGTGCGGTAATGATACCCCACGCAATCAGGGCACCGATATTCGGCATAATCATGCTCGAAAGGAAGGTGCCAAACTTCTGCACGCGCACGCGCAGACTGGGTGACGGTGTCTCTGCCATAGAGTCCTTCTTAGAAATGTGTTTTCACAAGGGGTGTGATTCTACGTAAAAAGCTCTCTTTTGCCCACCAGCTTTGGTGGGGTAGAGAGCTGAGTGTCTTCAGTCTACCCCTCGCAAAGGCCACCACCTACAGCAAATATTGACCAGTTTCTCACACCTGTTAGACAAGTTTAGGCTGCATCCAGAAAAAGCCGGGCCCCACTCCCCCAGTACAGGGAAGCAGAGCCCGGCAAAGACCAGAAAAGTAAGCTACTTTAGATAGCTAGTTCACGAGCTACAACATCGGCTAGGGCCTGGGCGGTTGCATCAGCAACCTCCTGGGTCTCAGCTTCGACCATGACACGAACCAGGGGCTCAGTACCCGAGGGACGCAGCAGAACTCTACCGGTGTCGCCCAGCTGAGCCTCGGCGTCCTTAATCGCTTCTTGTAGGGGCACGCAAGCGGCTACGCCAGCGCGATCAACGCCCTTGACGTTGATCAGCTTCTGGGGAGTTGCCTGCATACGGTTAGCCAGTTCAGAGAGAGGCAGACCGGTACGGGCCATCTCAGCAGCCAGGTGCAGGCCGGTCAGCACACCGTCACCAGTAGTAGCATGATCAGACATAATCACGTGACCCGACTGCTCGCCGCCCAGGTTGAAGCCGTTCTTGTTCATGGATTCCAGCACATAGCGGTCGCCCACAGAAGTGCGCTCCAGCTTAATACCGTGTTCCTTGAGGAAGATTTCTAGGCCCAGTGAGGACATGACGGTAGCAACCAGGGTATCGTCCTTAAGGGTTCCGGCTTCCTTCATCGACAGAGCCAGAATGGACATGATCTGGTCGCCATCAACCAGGTTGCCCTGCTCGTCAACGGCCATGCAGCGGTCGGCGTCACCGTCATGGGCGATACCCAGGTCGGCGCTGTGGCGAACCACTGCCTCCTGAAGCTTTTCGGGGTGGGTGGAACCTACTCCGTCGTTGATGTTAATACCGTCGGGTTCAGCGCCAATCACAAAGACCTTAGCGCCCAGAGTGCGGAAGGCATCAGGAGAGACACCGGAAGAAGCGCCGTTGGCGCAGTCCAACACTACCTTGAGCCCGTTGAGGCGGCGGTGCTCGGGCATGGTTGAGACCAGGTGCGTAACGTAACGATCTTCACCGTCGGTGAGCGGACGGACGCGCCCCACCTCACCGTGGGTGGGGTAACGGAAGTCCTTTGAGCGATAGAGGGCCTCAATAGCGTCCTCAATCGCGTCATCTAGCTTCTTGCCGCCGCGGGCCAGGAACTTGATTCCATTGTCCTCGGCCGCGTTGTGGGAGGCAGAAATCATGACGCCGAAGTCAGCTTCTGTGCTGGCTACCAGGTAGGCTGCCGCAGGAGTGGGTACCATGCCCGCATCGAGCACGTCAACACCGGAGGCTGCGAAACCTGCGGTCATGGCAGCGCCGATGAACTCCCCGGAAATACGGGAGTCATGGGCGATAACAGCCTTGGGGCGGGCACCTTCTTTAACCGTATTGAACCCAAGGACGATGGACGCGGCCTGCGCTAGCTCCATAGCAAGAGCAGGAGTAATCACTTCGTTAGCGAGGCCGCGAACACCGTCGGTTCCGAATAATCTAGACATTACTGATTATTCTACGCGCTACCTACTATTTTTCTTCGCGTAGAACGGGGAAACCCTCTGGGTTTTCGGGCACATCGTCTTCTAGAACATCTGATCCCTTACCCACGATGAGCGGGTCGGTGGAACCGACCAGGGCGTGGTCCTTATCGGGGTAGTCGAACTGGTTGAGCACGTGGCGCATGGCTTCGAGGCGGGCGCGCTTCTTATCGTTGGACTTTACAACGGTCCAGGGGGCATCGCCGGTATCGGTGTAGAAGAACATGGCTTCTTTAGCCGCGGTGTAGTCGTCCCACTTATCGAGGGAGGCCAGATCGGTGGGAGACAGCTTCCATTGGCGGACGGGGTCGGTGCGGCGGGAGTTGAAACGAGCTAGCTGCTCTGCGCGGGTGACGGAGAACCAGAACTTGATCAGCTTGACGCCTGAGTTAACCAGCATGCGCTCCAGCTCGGGCACTTCACGCATGAATTCGTAGTACTGCTGGGAGGTGCAGTAGCCCATGACGCGTTCCACGCCTGCTCGGTTGTACCAGGAGCGGTCCATCAGAACGATTTCACCGCCGGAGGGCAGGTGCTGGATGTAGCGCTGGAAGTACCACTGGGTCTGCTCGACGTCGGTGGGCTTTTCAAGCGCAACCACGCGGGCACCGCGGGGGTTCAGGTGCTCCATAAAACGCTTGATGGCACCGCCCTTACCAGCTGCATCTCGGCCTTCGAAGATAATTAGCACCTTCTGGCCGGTTTCCTTAACCCAGAGCTGTAGTTTGAGCAGCTCAATCTGCAGGGCTCGCTTTTCCTTCTCGTATTCCTTACGGGAAAGCTTCTTGTCGTAGGGGTAGCCAGCTTTCCAGGCGTCCGACTTTTCCCCGTCCCCGCTGAGCTTCTTGGTCAGAGAAGAAATTTCATCAAGCTCTGCACTGTAGTCTTCTACTACTGATACACGGCGGGTTTCTTTGGTCAGTGCCGCTTTGACGGCTTCTTTCTTGGGGTCAGTGGCCTGTTGGGGAGCGTCCTGTTCCACAGCCTCGGTGCTGGGAGTTTCAACCTCGGTGGCGGCGTCCTTGCCTGCGGCCTTGGTGGAGCGTGAAGTGCGAGGGGTAGTCGAAGATGCCATGGGCACCCTTTCTCTCGTGTGTATGTTCCACACCCATTCTAGGCCTAAGACGTGAGACACCCCACTGTTACACGTCTTTTGACCCTAAGCTAGGGCGATCGCAGACCCCACCTCTAAAACTGGGAGTGGGTATAGTCAAGGGTAAAACTTCTTATGGGGAGGGGCGGACGGCAAAGCCGTACTGCCCCATTCCACCTACACCCTTGATGGGGTCTAGCTCAAGTTGGTCCACCAAGGCCCCGTCACTCCTGGCATAGGTATGGATAGCATACTGATCGCCATCGCCAGGCAGCTCCACTAGCTGGTAGATGAAGTCCTCATCTACCTCAACCTCATTTTGACTTACTTTTCTTCCCCCATCATAGCCTTCTAGGTTAAGAAGTCTGTGGGTTTCCCCGGTAAGAATATCTGTTCTATAGAAATAGTCTGGAGTGAACCAGTCTAAGTACCGGGAGTTATAGAGGTCAGGGCCCATCGTGTAGATGGTTGAAGTATATGTCTCATCTGAGATAAGAGGTTTAATCTCGGACTCCCCGCTGGATATATCTACAGAGACAAGAGAAATGTCAGAAATATTTTCATTATCTGGGGAATACATGAGTGCGTAAAAATTATTAGTGGTGCACACTAAGCCATATAGGGAAGTACTGCGCCACTCTGAGGCGGTATGGTTCCACAGTGGCTTCACCGATAAATTTTGGCCATCAAAGACTTGGGAAATCAGAATCTGTGAAGATGTATTTTCCTCTAAGTCTAAGGTGGGGCCACGATTTTTACCACCCCCTATCATTTTTCCATCTGGGCATGTGGCTATAGTCTCTACTGACTCAGTAATAGTTTCGAGCTGGTTCCCATGAGTATCTGTTAATGTGAATTGGTTCTTATATTCACCCCTTTTACCGCCTAGGTTAAAGGTTGAAAGGTATGTTCCGTTAGAGACGGCTATATCATTTTGCAGGTCGGTTTTAGGTGCTTCGAATTTCTCGATTTTCTGTTCGCCTACAATATAGTTGTGGGATTGGTCTGCGAAGGAAAGTTCATGGGCAGAGCCCCAGATGACCTCCCCTCCGTCCATGCCGTCAGTTTTGATGGCCTGGTGCCCTCCTTCTTCGTCTACAAGGAGGACGTAACCGTGGTTGGGTGTGAAGACTGAGAAATCGTTGAGGAATAGGCTGGGAGGGCTAAAGTAGAGAGCGTATTTCACTCCTTCGAGGGAGGGGCTTGTGGTTTGCGCACTTCCGCTACAGGAGCTGAGAGCTAGAACAAGCAGGGAGCAGAGACTAGCAATTTTTGCCTTCTTCCCCCACATTATTTTTTAATTTCTTCGTAGAGGGTCACATGCTCAGAACTCTGAAAATCATAGGGATAAACACCTGTACCGCCGTCACTATCAAGATCGATTCCGGAGGTCTCAAAGTAAGCAGCCCAGACCAGTTCGGAACAGTTCAGGTGTTGACGGCCATTCTCTTTGTTGTTGAGGAACCCAATATCGTAGGGCTTATCAATGAAATTTTCTTTAGCATGCCGAGCAGCCGCATCCCTATTTTCTTGGGAGGTATTTACCCTATATTTCTCAATACCGGAAGGTAGCTTGTAATCATCAACCTTAACCTCACGACTTAACCGGTTAAGCCCTGGTGCTTCAACCAGAATATCTGTATCAACATATAAGGCGTTATGGCCATGATTTACACCAGGAATCCGTGTAATGTTGGAGGGAGCAATAAAAAAATCACCAATATTTTCTGCTTTGCCAACATATACGAGCCCCTCTTTAGCCGATCGGAAAACAGTATCACCCCTGTAGCCGTTTTCTTCTGCTTTCTCAGCAGATGCCTTAGCTACTTCCAGATTTTCCTGGGCAACCTGCTCAGAGCTCTTACCGGTTCTCTGCGCTATGTCTTCCACCGCCAAGCGCATATCCTCCGCTGTGGAGCCAGGATTATAGGTGGCTAGTTCCTCATAGATACTCTGACCGCTGGCAACTGTTGTACCAGAAGAAACTAAGAGAGTAAGCACAGCGAGGGTGGTAAGGGGCTTCTTCATAGCATATCTCCTTTGGTAAGCTAACTTTCCAGTAATCTTAGCATCCCCCCCTGTTGGCTCGTCAACCCCCTGCATAGGAAAGCGCCCCTTCTGTTGAACAGAAGGGGCGCTCCAGCCCCGGCAAGCAAGCGGAGCAAAAAAATTGTAAGGCCTTTAGCGCTTTGAGAACTGTGAAGCCTTGCGTGCCTTCTTAAGACCAGCCTTCTTACGCTCGATAACGCGAGCGTCGCGGGTCAGGAAGCCTGCCTTCTTGAGGGCGGGGCGGTTGTTCTCAGCGTCAATCTCGTTCAGAGCACGAGCAACGCCAAGACGCAGAGCGCCAGCCTGACCGGAGGGGCCGCCACCTGAGATACGTGCGAAGACGTCATAGGCGCCTTCGAGTTCAAGCAGCTTGAAGGGGTCGTTTACTTCCTGCTGGTGCAGCTTGTTGGGGAAGTAGTTGTCGAGCTCGCGACCGTTGACGGTCCACTTGCCGGTACCGGGTACCAGGCGGACGCGGGCAACGGCTTCCTTGCGACGGCCAACAGCCTGACCACCAACGGTCAGTGCGGGGCGGGCAGCCTTTTCAGCAACGGGTGCTGAAGACTCGGAAGTGTAGCTGGTGAGCTCTTCTTCGGTGGTGTACTCTTCGTTCTGAGCCACGATGTCTCCTTTAATAGTTCTTTCGTAGGCCCGAATTACTGGGCAACCTGGGTGAATTCGTAGGTCTTGGGCTGCTGAGCTGCGTGGGGGTGCTCGGAACCTGCGTAGACCTTGAGGTTCTTGAGCTGCTGGGCAGCCAGCTTGTTCTTGGGGAGCATGCCCTTAACAGCCTTTTCTACGGCGCGAACAGGGTTGGTTTCCAACAGTTCGGCGTAGTTGACTGACTTCAGACCACCGGGGTAACCGGAGTGGCGGTAGGCACGCTTCTGCTCAAGCTTGGCACCGGTCAGTGCAACCTTTTCAGCGTTGATGATGATGACGGAGTCACCCATGTCAACGTGGGGTGCGAAGGTGGGCTTGTGCTTGCCGCGCAGCAGGATTGCGGTCTGGCTTGCGAGACGGCCGAGAACAACATCAGAGGCATCGATGATGTGCCACTGGCGGTTGTTGTCGCCTGACTTCGGAGTGTAAGTGCGCAAAATTTCGCCTTTTCTCGTTTCTTGTAGCGCTAGTTGGGTATCGCGCTGGTTTACATAGGTGCGCTTACGCAGGGTTTGGGTGAGGGCCAAACGCATCTGCGGTACCGATTTCCTCAGACCTCTTGTTCCCCGTTATTGTCCTGCAACTAGACCGAAGAACAGGGTACGAAATGAGGGCGGTATACGCACAACGTATGAAACTATACCCAACTCTAGGTCTTTAAGCCAGGTCTGAGGCCGTTAAACTTAGCCGGTTTGACCGACCTCACCTTTAAATCACAGGCTTGTGATTTAGAGGGTTCGTAGGTTGCGGGCTTTTTCACTCTGGGCTGCATAACCGGACGCCTCAGGGTAGGTGATAGAGGCCAGGGCCAGACCGCGCGGAGCAGCTAGGCGGACCTGGGAATCGCGCACCGGGGCGGTGATACGGGAGATGAGCCAGGCTTCGTCCTTACTCCCCTCCCCTACCATGACCAGGGAAGCAATGAGGGTGCGCACCATGTTGTGGCAAAAAGCGTCGGCTCTAATGGTTGCCTCGATAAGGCCGTCCTCCCGCCGGATAAATCGGAGTTCGCACAGCTCACGAATCGTAGTAGACCCTTGGCGAGGTTTACAGAAAGACAGGAAGTCATTGAGACCCAATAGATTCTGGGCAGCGCGGTTCATCAGTTCAAGATCAAGTATCGGGTTGATTTGCCAGGCATGATGGCGGTTGAGCGGGTTACTACCGGTTTCGTCCTGCCCCTCTTCGAGCAGGTACCGGTAAGAACGCTCTAGGGCCGAGAAGCGAGCATCGAAATCGCTTGGGACCTCCTGACAGCTACTGACCGTAATAGCTTTTTGCAGGTAGCCCTGTAGGCGGGCAGGCATCCCTAGTTCTGCTTCTGCATCAGCCAAAGCCCGGCTGAGGGCTCCGCGCAGTTTGCGGCATAGGGCGGACGCTGGGGCGTCCTGACTGCGCCCGGGTAGTCGCTCCCAGGCGTCCTGGGCAACATCGAAGTGCACCACCTGGTGCAGGGCATGAACTCCGGCGTCGGTGCGCCCTGCCACCGTCGTGTAGATGGGGCGACGGAAGATAAGGGCTAGGGCTTCTTCAAGGACTCCCTGGACAGTGATAAGCCCCGGCTGTTTGGCCCAACCTGCGAAGGGTCCGCCATCGTAGGCAAAATCAAGGCGCACGCGTACGCGGGGCTCATACACTTGTTCTAGTGTTTCAATCACGGCTTTCCTTCGTTGATGGGCTTGGACTCACTCAACTTTACCCTGTACAGGCAAAGGCGGCTCTCCCCCGTGTGAGGGGAAGAGCCGCCTTTTTATCTACCGGTAACTAGGAATTAGTCTTCGGAGATGGTCTGTGCTGCTGCACCACCGGCAGGTGCGTAACCTGCTGCTTCAGCTGATTCCTTGGTGTCGAACCAGATTTCAGCCTGGGTGTTTGCGTACCAGCGTGAGCCGGGTACGTGGTACTTCATGGAGTCAGCGTTACCCTTGATGTCGAAGCCCTCGGGAGCTTCACCGTTCTCGGTTGCTGCGTGTGCGCCTGCGGGCAGGTCTGAGGACTCGGCTGCTGCAGGTGCTGCTGCCTTGGTCTCTTCTGCTACGGGTGCTTCTTCCTTAGCGGCTGCGGTCTCAGCTACCTTGGTAGCTTCAGAAACAGCTGCTGCGGTTGCAACGGGCTCCATAACCAGTTCGATAACTGCCATGGGAGCGTTGTCGCCCTTGCGGTTACCGATCTTGGTGATGCGGGTGTAGCCACCGGGGCGCTCTGCCATTGCGGGGGCAATGACGGTGAAGAGCTCGTGAACTACGGTCTTGTTACCGATGGAGCGCAGGACGCGACGGCGAGCGTTGAGGTCACCCTTCTTTGCGAAGGTGATCAGGCGCTCGGCGACGGGGCGTAGACGCTTTGCCTTGGTAACGGTAGTGGTGATGCGCTTGTGCTCGAAGAGCTGCTGAGACAGGTTGTTCAGCATGATGCGCTCGTGGGTCGGTGATCCGCCGAGGCGGGGACCCTTAGTGGGAGTAGGCATAATTTATTCTCCTGGTTTGCCGTTCCTTACTGCCTCACGGCAGGGGAACCAAAGATGTTTGACTGGTGTAACGCCTGGAAGCGTTGACTGCCGGTGTCTTAGTAGTCGCTGCCGTAGCTGTCGTCGTCCTGCAGGCGGGCTGAAAGGTCCATTCCGGCGGGTGAGTCCTTGAGGGACAGGCCAAGCTCGGTGAGCTTTGCCTTGACTTCGTCGATGGACTTGGCACCGAAGTTGCGGATGTCCATGAGGTCTGCTTCGCTGCGGGTCACGAGTTCACCCACGGTGTGGATGCCTTCGCGCTTGAGGCAGTTGTAGGAGCGGACGGTCATGTCCAGGTCTTCGATGGGCAGAGCCAGGTCTGCGGCCATTGACTCGTCAGCGGGTGACGGGCCAACTTCGATACCTTCAGCGGCGGTGTTGAGTTCACGGGCCAGGCCGAAGAGCTCAACGAGGGTGTTGCCTGCTGATGCGACTGCGTCGCGGGGAGCAATTGCTTCCTTGGTTTCGACGTCCAGGGTGAGGGAGTCGAAGTCGGTGCGCTGCTCAACACGGGTCGCGCTGACGCGGAAGGTGACCTTAAGGACGGGTGAGTAGATGGAGTCGACCGGGATGCGGCCGATTTCTGCGTCACCTGACTTGTTCTGTGCTGCCGAGACGTAGCCGCGGCCGCGTTCGATGGTCAGTTCTGCGTTGAAGTTTGCGCGGTTGTTGAGGGTTGCGATGTGGAGGTCCGGGTTATGGATCTCGACGCCTGCGGGCACCTCGATGTCGCCTGCGGTGAGTTCACCTTCGCCCTGCTTGCGCAGGTAGGCGATGACGGGTTCGTCGTTCTCTGAAGAGATGGAGAGCTTCTTGATGTTCAAGATGATCTCGGTGACGTCCTCGGTCACACCTTCTACAGTGCTGAATTCGTGCAGCACACCGTCGATGCGGATGCTGGTTACAGCGGCACCGGGGATGGATGAGAGAAGGGTGCGGCGGAGGGAGTTACCCAGGGTGTAGCCGAAGCCGGGTTCGAGGGGCTCGATGGTGAAGCGTGAACGGTTTTCCGATACGTGTTCTTCACGCAGGATGGGGCGCTGTGCAATGAGCACTATGTTTCCTTTCGGTGAGCATCCGCTATATGAGCTCACAGGTTGGGAAAAACGAGTGAGGAAGCAGACGAAGCAGTCTGTTCATTGACCTGCAACTGGTAGGTTGCTGGTCGCCCGATGTTCGGGACGCGTCTAGCCGGTGGGGCTTAGACGTGGCGGCGCTTCGGAGGACGGCAGCCGTTGTGTGCAACGGGGGTGACGTCCTGGATGGAGCCAACTTCGAGGCCGGTAGCCTGGAGTGAGCGGATAGCGGTTTCGCGACCGGGGCCGGGGCCCTTGACGAAAACGTCTACCTTGCGGACACCGTGTTCCTGAGCGCGCTTTGCAGCGGTCTCAGCGGCCATCTGAGCTGCGTAGGGGGTTGACTTACGTGAACCCTTGAAGCCCATTTCGCCGGCGGATGACCAGGAAATAACAGCACCAGAGGGATCAGTGATTGAAACGATGGTGTTGTTGAAGGTTGACTTGATGTGTGCCTGACCGGCAACAATGTTCTTGGAAACCTTGCGGCGGCCGGTACGCTTGGCCGCTGCGCGAGTCTTGGGAGGCATTTTTGATTCTCCTACAAAGTTTTGGTTGAAGTGTTGGTCTTACGCGATGTGCAAGACTGAGGCAACACTGTTTACTTCTTCTTACCTGCGACGGTACGCTTCGGGCCCTTGCGGGTACGGGCGTTGGTCTTGGTGCGCTGGCCGTGTACGGGAAGGCCACGGCGGTGACGCAGACCCTGGTAGCTACCGATTTCTACCTTGCGGCGGATGTCGGCAGCAACCTCGCGGCGAAGGTCACCTTCAACCTTGTAGTTGCCTTCGATGAAGTCACGAAGTGCTACGAGCTGGGTATCGTCAAGGTCCTTGACGCGGGTGTTGGGGTCAACACCGGTTGCAGCAAGCGCTTCTTTTGCACGGGTCTTGCCCACGCCGTAGATGTAAGTAAGAGCAATTTCCACGCGCTTTTCGCGGGGAATATCGACTCCAGCGAGACGTGCCATGGGGCGTTCTCCTTGTTTTCGCAGAGGTCTGTGACATCACTGCCCGGTTATCCCGGTCCCCGGCCTCTGTGCCCGGAGGTATCCTGCTTTATTCGCAGGAGCGGTGCCATTTTCTGTTGTGCCACCTGGTGGGGTGGTCTTGTCAGCGTTGGCTAGTGTTTAGCCCTGGCGCTGCTTGTGGCGCGGGTTTTCGCAGATCACCATGACCACACCGTGACGGCGGATCACTTTGCACTTGTCGCAGATCGGCTTAACGCTCGGCTTGACCTTCATCGCATTCCTTTGCGTTGATGTTTCAGCTAATGCTTTGGACGGGCGGGGTAAGAGGTTCTATGTCCGGCTAACCGGTGGGAGAACTGTTTACCCCTTTTACACGGCGTAAACGCCGCTGCTTAGCGACGTTTGCTGCTCGTGTTTACTTGTAGCGGTAGACGATACGACCGCGTGAGAGGTCGTAGGGGCTGAGCTCGACTACTACTCGGTCCTCAGGCAGGATTCGAATGTAGTGCTGACGCATCTTGCCTGAGATGTGGGCAAGTACCTTGTGTCCGTTGTCTAGCTCAACGCGGAATGATGCGTTGGGCAGTGCTTCGACCACGGTACCTTCAATCTCGATGACGCCGTCTTTCTTGGCCATATCCTCCGCTTTACTTTCGTGCTCCCAAGGTTTCTTGGGGGCTCTTGGTAGTGTTTTTTCTGTATTCGGTGCGTTCTCCCAGATTCGGGTACCGCTCCGCTTGCGCACTAAACGCATGGCACAGACAACCAACAAACTAATATACGGCAAAAGCCCCAGAATGTTAATGGTTTTCGCAAAACATAGCGAGCTTCACATTATGGCCCGGGGCTTAAGCTCAGGGACAGGGCACTCCCGTAGCCAGCTGACCAGACTCCACACCACTGAGCGCAGCGGATGTGCTGTCAGCCTGCTGGCTGGGGCTAGTGCTCTGGCTCCTTCGCATGGGGCAGGACGCTCCGGCAGCCGGCTGGCTGGGGCTGGCATGAATTGGCCGAGCGCCTCGGCACGAGGCCAAGAAGGTTAGTCGGCTAAGGAGCGTCCTGTCCTGCGTATTTCGTTTAGTCTTCCTTGGCTGCCAGCTGCCCGCAGGACGAAGGCCAGACCTTAGTCTTCCTTTGCCGCTAGCTGGCCGCAGGCACCGTCGATGTCACTTCCGCGGGTGTCGCGCACGGTGGTGGGAATACCGTGCGCCCGTAAGCGTTCAACGAAGTTTTGTTCGACGCCCTTGCGGGAGGCTGTCCATTTGGAGCCGGGGGTAGGGTTCAGCGGAATGGGGTTGACGTGTACCCAGCCGCGTCCGCGGGAGGCAAGTTTTTTGCCGAGGAGGTCGGCGCGCCAGCCCTGGTCGTTGATGTCGCGGATGAGGGCGTATTCGATGGAGATGCGGCGTCCGGTGGTCCTGTAGTAGTCGTAGGCGGCGTCGAGGGTTTCGTCGACTTTCCAGCGCTGGTTGATGGGGATGAGTTCGTCACGGAGCTCGTCGTCGGGGGCGTGGAGGGAGAGGGCCAGGGTGATGGGGAGTTTTTCTAGCTCAAATTTGCGGATGCCGGGTACGAGACCGACGGTGGACATGGTGATGCCGCGGGCGGAGATTCCCAGGCCTTCGGGGGCGGGGTCAATGAGGCGATGGACGGCGCCCATGGTGGCCTTGTAGTTGGCTAGGGCTTCGCCCATGCCCATGAAGACGATGTTGGAGACGCGTAGGGGGCGGGTGTCTTCGGAGCCACCTTCTGCCTGTTCGAGACCCTTCATGTTTTTGAGGTAGCGGGCACCGGCGATAACCTGTTCGACGATTTCGGCGGTGGAGAGGTTGCGGGTGAGGCCCTGCTGGCCGGTGGCGCAGAAGGGGCAGTTCATGCCGCAGCCAGCCTGGGAAGAGATGCACATGGTGACGCGGTTCTCGTAACGCATGATGACTGATTCAACCAGGGCGCCGTCGAAGAGGCGGTGGACGACTTTGAGGGTATCTCCCCCATCGGCTTCGAGGGTGCGGACGGTAGTGAGCAGCTGGGGCATGGCGTCGGCAACCATTTGTTCGCGTTCTGCTGCGGGCAGGTCGGTCATTTCTGCTGGATCGGTGACCAGGCGCTCGAAGTAGTGCTTGGAGAGCTGGGCTGCCCGGAAGGGCTTGTAGCCGAGTTCTTCGAGGAAGGCGCGGCGGCCGGCCATGTCGAAGTCTGCAATATGGCGCGGGGGTTTGCCCCGGCGAGGGGCTTTGAGGATGATTTGGCCGGGTTCAGGCCGTGCGCTGGAGATTTCCAGGGGGACGCTGGTGGTTTCGGTCATGGTGGGTGCTTTCGGTGTGATGCGGGGCGGACGCGGAGGGGCAGGTTACGAAGTTTAGGCGGGTATGGGTTTGACGGTAACACCGAGCTTGGAGAGCTCGGAGGCGCCGCCGTCCTCTGCGGTGAGGACCCAGATACCTTCAGAGTGTACGCAGACGGAGTGTTCCCACTGGCAGGCGTCTCCCCCATCGACGGTTTTGATGGTCCACTCATCCTCGAGGGTGACGGTTTCGATTCCACCGGTTACGAGCATAGGTTCAATGGCGAAGGCCATGCCTTTTTTGACGCGGGGTCCGAGGTCTCGAGCGGCATAGTTGAGCACGTCGGGGGCCATGTGCATGGAGGTGCCGATGCCGTGGCCCACGAAGTCTTCGATAATGCCGTACTTGTCACCGGTTTCTTGGCGGACGAAGTTTTCGATGGCAAAACCGACTTCACCGATTTTCTTGGCGGTAGCAAGCGCTGCGATGCCGTGCCAGAGGGCGGCGCGGGTGACCTCGGAAAGTTCGCGGCGGGCGTCCGATACTTCACCGATGAGAGCGGTACGGGCTGAGTCGCCGTGCCAGGTGGTGCCGCGAGCGTCCTGTACTGTGGCGCCGCCGTCGATAGAGATCATGTCCCCTTCTGCTAGGGCAAGGTCGCCGGGGATACCGTGGACGACAACGTCGTTCACGGAGGTGCAGATGGTGGCCGGGTAGTCGTAGTAGCCCAGGAAGTTGGACCCTGCTCCGTATTCAGCTAGGACGCCGCGGAAGACGGTATCGAGTTCGGCGGTGGTGACGCCGGGGGCGGCAGCTGCTACCGCTGCGTCCAGGGCGCGGGAGGTGATGACGCCAGCTCGGGCCATGTCAGCGAGTTGGCGGTCTGTCTTGTATTCGATACGGCGCATAGGGTTCTTTCCTGGCTAGGTTTGTGTGCTGGGCTTTTGAGCCAAACTACACCAGTGTGCGTTAAAGACCTGTGCCCCCGCAATGACCGGGGGCACAGGTAGGGTTGCTGCCTTACTTAAGGGCGTCCATGATACGGGCGGTGACTTCGTCGATCTCGCCCAGACCGTCGATCTGGGTGACGAGGCCACGCTCGGTGTAGATAGCTACGAGGGGTGCGGTTTCTTCCTCGTAGACTTTGAGGCGGTGGCGGATGACCTCTTCGTTGTCGTCTGAGCGGCCTTCCTTGGCGGCGCGGCCCAGGAGACGTTCGACCAGTTCGTCGTTGTCAGCAACCAGCAGGAGAACCTGGCCGATTTCCTGGCCCATGTCTGCCAGGATTGTGTCGAGTTCTCCGACCTGGGCAGTATTGCGGGGGTAGCCATCGAGCAGGAAGCCGTTAGCGGTATCGTCCTCTGCCAGGCGGGCGCGCACCATGCGGTTGGTGACAGAGTCGGGAACCAGGTTACCTGAGTCAATGTAGCTCTTAGCTTCCTTGCCCAGCTCGGTTTCTTCCTTGATGTTCTTGCGGAAGATGTCACCGGTGGAGATAGCGGGGATGTTCAGCTTTTCAGCAATTTTGACGGCCTGGGTGCCTTTACCGGCGCCGGGAGGGCCAATGATGAGCAGACGGTTCATCGCAGTAGTCCTTCGTAGTTGCGTTGTTGGAGCTGGGCGTCGATTTGCTTGACGGTGTCAAGGCCAACGCCGATGACGATCAGCAGTGAGGCACCGCCGAGCGGGAAATTCTGGTTAGCGCCGAAGAGGACGAAGGCCACCAGCGGCAGGAGCGCTAGGACAGCTACGTAGATGGCGCCGGGCAGGGTAATACGGTTGAGAACGTAGCTCAGGTATTCCTGGGTGGGGCGTCCTGCACGAATGCCGGGGATGAAGCCACCGTACTTCTTCATGTTGCCAGCAACCTCTTCGGTGTTGAAGGTGATGGAGACATAGAAGTAGGCAAATCCCAGGATGAGCAGGAAGTAGAGGGTCATATAGAGCGGGTGATCGCCCATGACCAGGTAGGTGTTGATCCAGTTAACCCATTCGGGCGGAGCTGAGCCGTCCGAGGGGGTGTTGAACTGGGCAATCAGGCCCGGCACCATGAGCATAGAGGAGGCAAAGATGATGGGGATAACGCCAGCCATGTTAACCTTGAGCGGAATGTAGGTGGTGGTACCGCCGATGGTGCGGCGCCCGATCATCCGCTTGGCGTACTGGACTGGGATGCGACGCTGAGACTGCTCAACGAAGACAACTGCCACAATAACCAGCAGACCTACAGCTACGACCGCTGAGAAGATACCCCAGCCCTGGGTCTGCAAGATCGAACCGAATGCCGAGGGGAAGGATGCTGCGATTGAGGTGAAAATCAGCAGGGACATACCGTTGCCCACGCCCTTTTCGGTGATTTGCTCGCCCAGCCACATGACCACACCGGTACCGGCGGTGAGGGCAGTGATAATCAGCAAGATATTCCAGATGCCATCGTCAGGAATAATTGGCAGGGTACACCCTTGAAGGAGCATGCCGGAGCGGGCCAGTGACACAATGGTGGTCGCGTTCAATAGCGCCAGCAGAATGGTGAGGTAACGGGTGTACTGGGTCAGTTTGGTCTGCCCCTGGGCACCTTCCTCGTGAAGCTGCTGGAAGCGGGGAATGACAACGCGAAGCAGCTGAACAATAATGCTCGCGGTAATGTAAGGCATAACGCCCAGGGCAAAAATCGACAGCTGAAGCAGGGCACCACCGCTAAAGAGGTTAATCATGTCGTATACGCCACCGGTTGCGGTGACGGTCGACAGGCACTGCTGCACGTTTCCGTAAGATACACCGGGAGCGGGGATAAACACGCCCACACGGTAAATCACGATAATACCCAGGGTGAACAGCAGCTTGTTACGCAGGTCGGGCGTCTTGAAAGCCCGTCCAAAAGCGGTCAGCACATGTCCTCCTGTGAGACAAAATCTTAGATGCCCCTCTCCCCTGCACGGTGCAGGCGGTGGGGCGAGTACACAATCTTTTCCAGTCTATCGCTTAAAACTCAATCGTGTGTAGCTCAAACCTCTCAGCGTAAAGAAAGGTGCCCCGCTCACCAAAGTGAGCGGGGCACCCGCAAGAAGATACGCAACCGGTTGCCCGGTGCGTCATGGGACTACTTGACGGTTACAGAACCGCCAGCAGCCTCAATCTTGGCCTTAGCTGACTCAGAAACCTTGTCAACGGTTACGTTGTAGGCTGCTGAGATTTCGCCGGTACCCAGAACCTTGACCAGTTCGTTCTTACGAACTGCGCCAGCTGCTACCAGGGCGTCAACGGTGATGTCGCCGCCCTCGGGGAACAGTTCCGCGATACGGTCCAGGTTTACAACCTGGTACTCGGTGCGGAAGGGGTTCTTGAAGCCGCGCAGCTTGGGAAGGCGCATGTGCAGCGGAAGCTGACCACCTTCGAAGCCGGCGCGAACCTGGTAACGTGCCTTGGTACCCTTGGTACCGCGACCTGCGGTCTTACCCTTTGAGCCTTCACCGCGGCCTACGCGGGTCTTAGCCTTGTGGGCACCCGGTGCCGGGCGCAGATCGTGAATCTTGATAGCGTCGTTGTTTGCCATCTTTACTTGACCTCCTCAACCTGAACCAGGTGAGCTACGGTGTTGATCATGCCGCAGGTGACGGGGTCAGCAGTGCGAACAACCTTGTTGCCGGGGCGCTTAAGGCCCAGGGAACGGAGGGTGTCGCGCATGTTCTGCTTTTCACCGACGTAGGACTTGATCTGGGTGATTTCCAGCTTTGCGTCGCTGGGCTGAATACGCTTACCGGTCATTACGCACCTGCCTTTTCAGACTGAGCGACACGCAGGAAGCCGGGGATAACCTCGTCCTGGGGAAGACCACGGCGCGCAGCAACTGCTACGGGCTCTTCGAGCTGACGCAGTGCTTCAATGGTCGCGTGGACAATGTTGATCTGGTTCGATGAACCGAGTGACTTGGACAGAACATCGTGGATGCCTGCTGCCTCAAGTACGGCACGAACGGGACCACCAGCGATAACACCGGTACCAGCGGTAGCGGGGCGGAGCATAACTACGCCTGCTGCTGCTTCACCCTGAACGCGGTGAGGAATGGTGCGGCCTTCAACGCGGGGTACGCGGAAGAAGTTCTTCTTTGCTTCTTCAACGCCCTTTGAGATAGCTGCGGGAACTTCCTTCGCCTTGCCGTAGCCAACGCCAACCATACCGTTACCGTCACCGACGACGACGAGTGCGGTGAAGCTAAAGCGACGACCACCCTTGACGACCTTGGAGACGCGGTTGATGGTGACAACGCGCTCGATGAACTTGTCCTTCTCTTCTTCGCGACCACGGTTGTTGCGGCGCTCACCGCGGTTGCCGCGGCGTTCGCCACGCTCGTTGCGGCGGGCTTCGCGCTTTTCGGAGGTTTCAGCGGTAGCTTCTGCGGTTGCTTCAGTCACCTGAGTTTCCTTTTCGTTTACAGTCTGCTCGCTCATTAGAGTGCCAGACCTCCTTCGCGTGCGCCTTCTGCAACTGCTGCGACACGGCCGTGGTACTTGTTACCACCGCGGTCGAAAACAACTGCTTCGATGCCTGCTGCCTTGGCACGCTCGGCGACGAGTTCGCCGACACGCTTTGCCTTAGCGGTCTTGTCCAGCTCTGCTGCGCGCAGGTCTGCTTCCATGGTGGAAGCTGATGCCAGGGTCAGACCCTTGGTGTCATCGATGACCTGAACGAACATGTGACGAGCTGAGCGGGTGACAGACAGGCGGGGGCGTGCTGCGGTGCCTGAAACGTACTTGCGGACGCGTGCGTGACGGCGTGCGCGCTGTGCTGACTTAGTCTTTACAGCCATTGTTACTTACCAGCCTTTCCGACCTTGCGACGGATCTGCTCGCCTTCGTAGCGAACGCCCTTGCCCTTGTAGGGATCGGGCTTGCGCAGACCGCGGATGTTAGCGGCTACCTGGCCTACCTGCTGCTTGCTGATACCGGAAACGGTCAGCTTGTTAGCGCCCTCAACAGCGAAGCTGATACCCTCGGGTGCTTCAATGATGATGGGGTGTGAGTAGCCAAGTGCGAACTCGAGGTCGGAACCCTTAGCGGTTACACGGTAACCGGTACCAACGATTTCGAGCTTCTTGGAGTAGCCCTCGGTAACACCGATGATCATGTTCTGAATCAGGGTGCGGGTCAGGCCGTGCAGTGAACGTGATGAACGCTCATCGTTCGGGCGGGAAACGGTGACAACACCGTCTTCGAGTGCAACAGTGATAGGAGCAGCAACCTCGTGGGTCAGCTCGCCCTTTGCACCCTTAACAGCAACTACGTTGCCATCGATCTTTACCTCAACGCCGGCAGGAACCGAGATGGGGAGACGTCCAATACGTGACATTCTTCTTCCTTTCTCTTCTACCGACTACCAGATGTAAGCGACGACTTCGCCGCCAACACCCTTCTTCGCAGCCTGCTTGTCAGTGAGCAGACCTGAAGAGGTTGACAGGATTGCGATGCCGAGGCCACCGTGTACCTGGGGCAGGTTGGTGGACTTTGCGTATACACGCAGACCCGGCTTGGAAATGCGGCGAACGCCTACAATGGAGCGCTCACGTGAGGGGCCGAACTTCAGTTCGAGGGTGAGGGTCTTACCGACCTTTGCTTCCTCTTCCTTGAAGTCAGCGATGTAGCCTTCAGCCTTGAGGATCTCGGCGATGCGAGCCTTGAGCTTGGAGTAAGGCATTGACACGGTGTCGTGATGTGCTGAGTTTGCGTTGCGCAAACGGGTCAGCATATCTGCGACAGGATCTGTCATAGTCATGGTGGGCTGAGCCCTTCCTCGTTATGGTTTCCTCACCGTAGATTTCGGTGCGGACCTATAACGTAGTCGTTACTGGGTCTTGAACGGGAAGCCGAGTGCCTTCAGAAGCGCACGGCCTTCATCGTCGGTCTTTGCGGTGGTTACTACGGTGATGTCCATACCACGTACGCGATCGATGGAGTCCTGATCGATTTCGTGGAACATAGACTGTTCGGTCAGACCAAAGGTGTAGTTACCGTTACCGTCGAACTGGCGGTCCGAGAGGCCGCGGAAGTCGCGGATTCGGGGAAGTGCCAGGGTGACGAGGCGGTCGAGGAATTCCCACATGCGATCGCCACGGAGGGTGACGTGTGCGCCGATGGGCTGACCTTCACGCAGCTTGAACTGTGCGATGGACTTCTTCGCGCGGGTAACGAGCGGCTTCTGACCGGTGATAGCGGTAAGGTCGCGGATAGCACCGTCCATGAGCTTCGCGTCCTTAGCAGCTTCACCAACACCCATGTTAACGACGACCTTTACGATCTTCGGTGCCTGCATGACGTTCTCGTACTTGAACTCTTCCTGCAGGGCGGGGGTGACTACTTCGTTGAACTTAGTCTTGAAACGAGGGGTAATCTTTGCTTCGGTCATTAGATGTCCTTACCCGAGCTCTTGGCAACGCGAACGCGAACAGTGCGTTCCTTGCCATTGCGCTCTACGGTCTCGAGGCGGTAACCAACGCGGGTCGGCTTCTTGGTCTCGGGATCAACGATTGCAACGTTTGAAACGTGAATCGGTGCCTCAACCTTTTCGATGCCGCCGGCTTCGCCGGTCATGGGGTTAGCCTTGTTGTGCTTGGTGACGATCTTGACGCCTTCTACCAGCACGCGCTCGGTCTTGGGGAATACCTTCAGAACCTTGCCCTGCTTACCCTTATCTGCACCTGAAATAACCTGTACCAGGTCGCCAGACTTGATCTTAGCCATGAGTTAGAGCACCTCCGGAGCAAGTGAAATGATCTTCATGAACTTCTTGTCGCGCAGTTCGCGGCCAACAGGTCCGAAGATACGGGTGCCACGGGGGTCACCATCGGTGTTCTTGAGAATTACTGCTGAATTCTCATCGAACTTGATGTAGGAGCCGTCGGGACGACGAACTTCCTTCTTGGTGCGGACGACTACTGCCTTAACAACGTCGCCCTTCTTTACGGTACCGCCGGGGATTGCGTCCTTGACGGTTGCGACGATGATGTCGCCAATGCCTGCGTAACGACGCTTTGAGCCACCGAGAACACGGATGGTCAGGATTTCCTTCGCACCGGTGTTGTCAGCAACCTTGAGTCGTGACTCCTGCTGAATCATATTTCTCCTGTCGTCTCGCCGGTTCCGACACACGGTATCTTGTGAGCCAGCCTTGCGGAACATTTCTACGGGATGTTGACGCGCCGGTCTCTTTCAGCTCTCAAGGGAAATGAAGAGTTGGCGGACACGCCTGGGCCCCTATCATGCCGACGAACATCTAGACCCGCGTGAGCGGGCGAACCCCGCACTATGAGCGGCATTATGCTGTGGCACGAAAAGAACCGTGGTTGTGTGGGTATAGAGAACCACACAGAATGAAAACTTTACCATAGCAGGCGTAACTTACCTAGAGAGATGCGCCACTCTTGCCCCGTGAGCTAGCACCCTTAAAGATAGAAAACTCCCCTTCCCCTCGGTGCGAGGGGAAGGGGAGTTTAGCTAGCTCGTAGCTTTAGTAAACGCAGTGTTTACTTAGCCTTTTCGAGGATCTCGACGATGCGCCAGCGCTTTGAAGCGGAGAGCGGACGAGTCTCGGCCAGGAGAACGAGGTCACCGATACCAGCAGCGTTCTGCTCGTCGTGTGCCTTGATCTTGGAGCTACGGCGCATAACCTTGCCGTACAGGGCGTGCTTTACGCGGTCCTCGACCTCAACGACTACGGTCTTGTCCATCTTGTCGGACACTACGTAGCCGCGGCGAGTCTTGCGGTAGCCGCGCTCTTCAGTCTTTACTTCACTCATGTGATTTAACCTTCGGTTGCGGGACGAATACCGAGCTCGCGTTCACGCAGCACGGTGTAAATACGTGCAATGTCGCGCTTGACCGAGCGGATACGACCGGGATTTTCAAGCTGACCGGTGGCTGCCTGGAAACGGAGGTTGAACAGCTCCTCCTTCGACTCACGCAGCTTCTCTACCAGATTCTCATTGGAGAGCTCTGCCAGCTTGTCGATGCTCAGATCCTTTGATCCAACTGCCATTTCTATTCACCACCTTCGCGACGCACAACGCGTGCCTTCATCGGGAGCTTGTGGATTGCGAGGCGCATAGCTTCACGAGCCACTTCTTCGGATACGCCGGAGAGTTCAAACATGACTCGACCGGGCTTGACGTTTGCGACCCACCATTCGGGTGAACCCTTACCGGAACCCATACGGGTTTCAGCAGGCTTCTTGGTCAGCGGACGGTCGGGATAAATGTTGATCCAAACCTTACCGCCACGCTTGATGTGGCGGGTCATTGCAATACGTGCAGCTTCAATCTGGCGGTTGGTGACGTATGCGGGAGTCAGGGCCTGGATGCCCCACTCGCCGAACGCTACCTCGGTGCCACCCTTAGCCATACCTGAACGCTTGGGGTGATGCTGCTTGCGGTACTTTACTCGACGGGGAATTAGCATTTATGCCTCACCGTTTTCTGCAGTCTTAGCCTCAGCGGGTGCTGAAGCGTTGTCGGAACGACGTTCACGGCGGGGACCACGGCCACCTGCGCGACGACGGTCGCCACCGCGGCCGTTGCCACGACGGTTACCGGCGGCCTGCTGTGCAGCAAGCTCGTTGTCGGTGAGGTCACCCTTGTAGATCCAAACCTTGACGCCGATGCGGCCGAAGGTGGTCTTTGCTTCGAAGAAGCCGTAGTCGATGTTCGCACGCAGGGTGTGCAGGGGCACACGGCCTTCGCGGTAGAACTCGGAACGTGACATTTCAGCGCCACCCAGACGGCCGGAGCACTGGATACGGATACCCTTGGCGCCTGCACGCTGTGCGGACTGGATTGCCTTCTTCATGGCGCGGCGGAAAGCAACGCGTGAAGCGAGCTGTTCTGCGATGCCCTGAGCAACCAGCTGAGCTGACAGATCGGGGTTTGCAACCTCGAGGATGTTCAGCTGAATCTGCTTGCCGGTCAGCTTCTCGAGCTCACCGCGGATGCGGTCAGCTTCGGTGCCGCGGCGGCCGATAACGATACCGGGACGTGCGGTGTGGATGTCCACACGGACGCGGTCACGGGTACGCTCGATTTCGACCTTGGCGATGCCAGCGCGCTCCATGCCCTTGGACAGGAGTTCGCGGATCTTTACATCTTCACGAACGAAGTCTGCGTAGCGTTCGCCTTCCTTGTTGGAGTCAGCGAACCACTTTGAGACGTGGTTGGTGGTGATGCCAAGTCGGAAACCGTTGGGGTTAATTTTCTGACCCATTTAGCGGCCCTCCTCCTTCTCCGGGGTAGCGACTACCACGGTGATGTGGCTGGTGCGCTTGTTGATGCGGAACGCACGGCCCTGGGCACGAGGCTGGAATCGCTTCATGGTGGGACCTTCGTTCGCGTATGCTTCGCTGATGAACAGCTCTTCTTCCTTGAAGGGGACGCCCTGCTGGGCGGCCTTCTGGCGAGCGTTTGCAACAGCTGATGCAACGATCTTGTATACCGGTTCTGATGCGCCCTGAGGAGCGAACTTCAGAATCGCCAGAGCCTCTTCCGCCTGCTTACCACGGATAAGGTTGATGACGCGGCGTGCCTTCATAGGCGTAACGCGTACGTAAGACGCAGTTGCCTTGGCTTCCATTGCCTATCTCTCTTTCGTCTATTGCCGAAAGGAAAACGTTTCTAAGGTACGGGGTGAACCGTAGCTTAGCGACGCTTACCCTTGCGGTCGTCCTTAACGTGGCCACGGAAAGTACGGGTGGGCGCAAACTCGCCGAGCTTGTGACCAACCATGGACTCAGTGATGAACACGGGTACGTGCTTGCGTCCGTCGTGCACTGCGATGGTGTGACCGAGCATGTCGGGGATAATCATCGAGCGGCGGGACCAAGTCTTGATAACGTTCTTGGTGCCCTTCTCGTTCTGAGCTGCAACCTTTACAAAAAGGTGCTGATCAACGAAAGGGCCCTTCTTCAAACTACGAGGCATGTTTCAGGCTCCTTAGCGCTTCTTGCCAGTACGACGGCGACGAACAATGAGCTTGTCGCTTTCCTTGTTGGGGCGACGGGTGCGACCCTCGGGCTTACCGTTGGGGTTAACCGGGTGACGGCCACCTGAGGTCTTACCTTCACCACCACCGTGGGGGTGGTCAACGGGGTTCATGACGACACCGCGGACGGTCGGGCGGATGCCCTTCCAGCGGTTACGGCCGGCCTTACCCCAGTTGATGTTGGACTGCTCAGCGTTACCGACAGAACCAACGGTTGCGCGGCAGCGGACGTCCACGTTGCGGATTTCGCCGGAGGGCAGACGCAGCTGGGCGTACTTGCCTTCCTTAGCGACCAGCTGGATGGATGCGCCAGCAGAGCGGCCCATCTTGGCGCCGCCACCGGGGCGGAGCTCAACAGCGTGAATCACGGTACCAACGGGGATGTTGCGCAGGGGCAGGTTGTTGCCGGGCTTGATGTCGGCGGAGGGACCTGACTCTACGATGTCGCCCTGAGCGAGCTTGTTGGGGGCGATGATGTAACGCTTGGTGCCATCAACGTAGTGGAGCAGAGCGATGCGGGCGGTACGGTTGGGATCGTACTCGATGTGTGCAACGCGTGCGTCAACGCCGTCCTTGTCGTGACGACGGAAGTCGATCAGACGGTACTGGCGCTTGTGGCCACCACCCTTGTGACGGGTAGTGATGCGACCGGTGTTGTTACGGCCGCCCTTCTTGGGGAGCGGACGAACCAGGGACTTTTCCGGGGTTGAGCGAGTGATTTCTGCGAAATCTGAGACGCTCGAGCCGCGGCGACCCGGGGTCGTCGGCTTGTGCTTACGAATACCCATTTAGATATTTCTTTCCTTCGCTAAAGTGGTCTCCGGTGCTTATGCAGCCGGACCGCCGAAGAGGTCGATTGAACCTTCCTTGAGGGTTACAATCGCACGCTTGGTGTTCTTACGAGCACCCCAACCGAAACGGGTGCGCTTGCGCTTGCCCTGACGGTTAGCGGTGTTGATGGAAGCAACCTTGACATCGAAGATAGTCTCGATGGCCTGCTTGATTTCCAGCTTGTTGGAGCGGGGGTCTACGAGGAAGGTGTACTTACCTTCGTCGAGCTGACCGTAGCTCTTTTCCGACACGACGGGAGCGATGATCACGTCGCGGGGATCCTTGAAAGTTGAGGTGGTAACAGACATTACTTAGCAGCCTCTTTCTTAGCCTTGGAAGCAACTGCGACGAATACGTCGTAGGCATCCTTGGTGAAGATGACGTCGTCTGAGATCAGAACATCGTAGGTGTTCAGCTGATCTGCGTAGATGACGTGAACGTTCTCAAGGTTGCGTGCTGACAGTGCTACCAGGTTGTCCTTGCGGTCGATGACAACCAGTGCGTTCTTGCGGCTGGTGATCTCTGCGATTGCTGCCTTAGCTGCCTTGGTGGAGGGCTTGGTGCCTTCTACCAGAGCTTCAACAACGTGAACGCGGTCGTGACGAGCGCGATCTGAGAGAGCGCCGCGCAGTGCAGCTGCAATCATCTTCTTGGGGGTACGCTGTGCGTAGCTACGCGGGGTCGGGCCGTGTACGATGCCACCACCGGTCATGTGGGGTGCACGGATTGAGCCCTGACGTGCGCGGCCGGTGCCCTTCTGCTTGAAAGGCTTACGACCTGCGCCGGAAACTTCGCCGCGGTTCTTGGTCTTGTGGGTACCCTGGCGTGCTGCTGCGAGCTGGGCTACTACTACCTGGTGAAGCAGGGGAATAGAGGCCTGAGCGTCGAAGATGTCAGCGGGCAGGTCTACCTTTACGGTCTTGACAGCCATGGTTTATTAGGCTCCCTTCACAGCGGTGCGAACCAGAACAACGCCGCCCTTAGGACCGGGGATAGCACCCTTGATCAGAAGAACGTTGTTTTCGGCGTCTACACCCTGAATAGTGAGGTTCATGGTGGTGTGGCGTGCAGCGCCCATACGGCCTGCCATGCGCATACCCTTGAAAACGCGTGCGGGGTATGATGCGCCACCGATTGAGCCGGGCTTACGGTGGTTCTTGTGGGCACCGTGTGATGCACCTACACCTGCGAAGCCGTGACGCTTCATAACACCGGCGAAGCCCTTACCCTTGGTCTTGCCAACTACGTCGACCTTCTGGCCAGCTTCGAAGAGCTCAACGGTCAGTTCCTGACCGAGTGAGTATTCAGCGGCATCTGAGGTACGCAGTTCAACGAGGTGACGGCGAGGAGTTACGCCTGCCTTCTCGAAGTGACCGGCGAGGGGCTTGGTTACCTTGCGAGCTTCGATTGCACCGAAACCGATCTGGATAGCTTCGTAGCCATCGGTCTCAGCGTTGCGCAGCTGGGTAATAACATTGGAATCGGCCTTGACGACAGTAACGGGCACGAACTTGCCGTTTTCGTCCCAGACCTGGGTCATGCCAAGCTTGGTGCCCAGCAGGCCCTTAACCTGGCGCTCGAACTTGTTAGTCATTTAGATGCGATCCTCTACAGCTTGATTTCGATGTTTACGTCTGCCGGAAGGTCAAGACGCATGAGGGCATCAACAGCCTTGGGGGTCGGATCAACGACGTCGATCAGACGCTTGTGCGTGCGCATTTCGAAGTGCTCGCGGCTGTCCTTGTACTTGTGAGGCGAACGGATAACACAGTAAACGTTCTTTTCGGTGGGCAGCGGCACGGGGCCTACTACCGTCGCGCCTGCACGCGTAACTGTCTCAACGATTTTCCGAGCTGAAGAATCAATGACCTCGTGGTCGTATGACTTCAGACGGATGCGGATTTTCTGTCCCGCCATCTGTCGGACTCTCTTTCTTGTCTACTTCCCTGTAACGGAGCGGTTGCTCCTTTATCTGGCGCTTGAGGTAAAGAGATGATTCTTCGTCTCTTTCGCGCCACCTCTGCGTAGGCTGAATCCGACGTTTGCCGGGTTCCTCACCCTACCGAGGCACCGACCCCCGAACTCGGGCGTGTCGCTTTTTTGCCAGGGCAAAAAGGAGCGCACTTTTCCCTCGAACTGATCGATTGGGTCATATTTGGGCTTACCTTCACCCAATTCGAGAAGGAATCAGGGCTACTTTCACGGGGTAAGCGCTTGAACAACGTTATCCATCTTGCCAGAGTCCAGGCTTCCCCGCAAGGTTTTTCTGCGTGAAGTGCCCAGCCCCACATTCAGCCCGCTTTTCCTTTCATCTTCTACTCAACCACGGGCGTCCGCGCACTGAATAGAAGAGGGAAGAAGCCTGTCATATACCGAGCAATAGTGCGCGTCCTCACTAGGATAAAGCTATGAGCACACACCCAGATTTCCGGCCCCAATCTCACCGACACTCTAGTGAGAATATCCTGCTCAATATCGGTCTATACCTGGGCAGTCTTCTGATTATCAGCGCCGCCGGGCTTCTGGCCACCTCTCTGGCCACAGCGCCGCAACAGGCCTTTTTGCTGTCTGCTCTTGCCACCCTCTTCTATACAGCGGGGCTGGGCACCTTTCGTTGGGTTCCCAAGCTGCGGCTGGCGTCCTACGCTTTTACCGGTACGGCCCTAGCTCTTATCCCTCTGTGCGGGTTCGCTTTCTACACCCTCATCTGGCCGGAGTCAGGGCCTCTACTTTGGTTACTGGTTTCCTGCATCGGCACTCTTGCCGCCTGTGGCGCCCTAGCCCTGATGCAGGCCCGGGTTATGAGCTACCTGGCCCTAGCATTTCTGGTCTCTGACGTCCTGGCCATGTCAAAGAACCTGCAGGTCGCACTCATCTGGTATTTCGTTGCTCTCCTCGTCCTTGCAACTGCCCTTACTCTCTGGCTGCGGGCCTTCCAAGACCGCATGCCTACTCACCTTGCCGCGGGTTTTCTCGATGCTTCTCGTATCTTCGTTCCGGCAACTGTAGGTGCCTCCCTTTTCTACACCAGCCTGGCACCCTGGGAAATCAGCATCATTGCGGCATTGGCGACCCTTTATTCAGGAGCCCAGCTCAGGCAACCGCCCACCTGGCTCTACTACCTCCAGGCCCGCATCTATTCCTTTCTAGCGGTAGTTGCCCTAGCTCTGTGGCTTCACGAGCGCAGCGTCACCCCGCTGCCTTTCTCTGTTCCTGTTGCCTTTTTCCTACTGGTGAGTGCAATCGTACTGGCTGGGGCCAGGCCTCCCCTACCCTGGCAGGTAGACATCGATGCTTGGATCACCTGGGCACTAGCCCAGCCTTTCCTTGCTTCTGCTCTCGCATGGCTCATAGACCAGATGCAGGCAATTCCCACCTTTATTGATACCACTCCCGCAACACCGCTGACTCCTTTCACGCAGGAGAATCTTTCAAGCACTGTGCTCCTGGGCCTCATCAGCCTCGCCAACTGCGCCTCTCTCGGCATTTTGGCCTACCGCACCCAGCTCAGTCAGCATCTTCCCCTAGGTGCCTTAGCTCTAGCATGGGTAGGATTTTTCGTTCTACCGCCGGCTCCCCTAGCGGTTACTCTCCTCCTGCTCGGGGCTTTCTGCCTGCCAACAGCGAACGGTAGTACTCAAACGATCGACGTCCGCAACGCTACCAGCTTGCGCTCCGTCCGTTGGGCCCAGTTCGCCACGCTCACGCTTACTGCTATCGCGGTTCTTTCTCTAGGGTTCGTAGCGGGCAGTCCCCGTTACCTTGGGCTAGTCCTTCTGGCGGCAGGAGCATCCGCCAGCTATCTCCTGGCCAATCTGCTCCTGCGTTCCCAAACAACAGCACCTCCTGCATCCCGCGAGTCCTTTCCCGCCTCTCATGCCATCTTCTTTTTCGCTCTCCTCGCGGGCCTCCTCGGAACGACGGCAGCTATTACGACCCGCCCCTCAGTCTCGTTGACCTTCATGGCTCATACCGAACCGATGGGATACGGAATTCATAGCCTTGGACTCGGTATTTATACCGGGCTGACCCTCTGCGCGGCCCTTCTCACCCTAAGCAGGGCTCTGGGTACCCGCACAATGCAGGGCAGGACTGCTACTCCCCTCGCTTCTCACTACAGTAAGGACGCCCCAGCCCAGCTGCGCTCCCCTGGCACCCTTGAACCGGTAGGCCTTTTGACCACGTTCTATGTGGTTGTGCCCCTTGCGCTCATCATGCTGTGCACAGGTCCGCTACCGGCTGAGTACAATCTTCTCACCCTGGCAGTTGCAGCGGCAGGCGTCCTTGCTGCCCTCCCCCTGCTTAATCATTCAGCACGTTCTCATGCTCTGGTTACCTTGAGGATCTACTTGGTGGGCGCCGCTGTCGTGCTGATGAGTTTTTCTTCCTTCACCGGTCGTAGCCTGTTGTTGCTCCTCCTTAGCTTTACCGCAGCCCTTGCCCTGAGCTCCATACTCTTGCTATTTCATAGAACTCCGTCTCAGAGCCCGGTGGAGTACATCCTGGGTCTTTGTTTGAGCTGGGGTTCTGCCGCAGTGGCCCTATTCCTTATTGATACCGCTTGGAACCCCAGCACGGCTCTTGGCGCCCTCATACTTCTGGCGCTTGCTCTCACCTGGCTACGAGCACCACGCACCCAGGGCGTCCTGGCTGCCCAGTCAGCCCTTATCTCGGTCGCTCTCGCCACGGGCCTAGCTACCCTGCTATGGGGGCTCACCAGCCTCAGCAACGTCGCTGTTCTGACCTGGATTACGGTGAGCGTTCTAGTAACTACAACCCTGTTGGCAGCTCTAGCCCCGGCAGCACAAGCTGCCCGTCCTCCTGTTCCGGGTCGTGTGCCTCTGCGCGTACGCCCTGCTGACCCGCTAGGACGGTGGGGCTACCAGCATAACCGGGCCATGTCACTCACCGGTCTGATTATCGCTCACTTCACCGGGGTCTACCCCTACTTCTCCGATGAAAGCTTCCCGCTCTCGCTGGTTCTTATTCTGCTTTTCACCCTAGGCTGGTTCCTGCTGGTCTCCCCTGCCACCCGGCCCGCAATCCTGCTTCTTGGGCTCAATAGCCTGCTCCTGAAGACCCTGCTCTATCACGATCTGGATAACGGGGTGTTCTACTTCTTCCAGGCCCTCACCCTCAGCTGTGCGCTTTTGGCCCTGGTAAGCCGCCCTGATGTACTGCCGATATGGATACGTGCCCAGCCTGCTGGCGTCCCGCGTCAGAGCAATCGCCCTACCCGTCTTTTCTGGTTAGCCTTTAGCGCCCAGGTCTTCTATAGCCTGCTCGTTCTCCCTTTCAACTATCCCTATCTAGCCCCCTACGATACGATTTTGCTGCTTGCTGCCACCGGCACACTTCTCGGTGCCTCCGCCATGGTAGGGAAAAAGTTGGCGCCTCCCCTCACGGCTCTACTCCTGACCTACCAGGTACTCTACGTCTTAGACGGTTTAAATGCCTGGTCACTCCTTTTCCTGGGCTTTGTTCTCATGGGGCTCGTTATCTGGCGGCTCCTTGCCCGGGCAGATGAACCGGCAATGCAGCCTCAAGCCCAGAAACAGGGCAATCGTGAGACCCCGGTTATCCCCTGGGCTAAGCATCAATAGACACACTGCTCATCAGAGCCTCATCAAGAAACACAAAAGAGGCTGGCCCCGCAGATTGCTCTGCGGGGCCAGCCTCTATTGCCCTCCGCTAGCTAGTAGCTAGCAGGAGTTCAGATCGAGAAGTAAGGAACTTACTTGATGATCTTGGTAACGCGACCTGAACCAACGGTGCGGCCACCTTCGCGGATTGCGAAGCCGAGGCCCTCTTCCATTGCGATTTCCTGGATGAGCTCAACGGTCATCTCAGTGTTGTCGCCGGGCATAACCATTTCGGTGCCCTCGGGAAGGGTGATAACACCGGTAACGTCGGTGGTGCGGAAGTAGAACTGGGGGCGGTAGTTTGAGTAGAAGGGGTTGTGGCGGCCGCCTTCATCCTTGGAGAGGATGTAGACGTTAGCCTCGAACTGGGTGTGGGGGGTGATTGAGCCGGGCTCAACAACAACCTGACCACGCTCTACGTCGTCGCGCTTCAGACCGCGAAGCAGCAGACCACAGTTCTCGCCTGCCCATGCTTCGTCGAGCTGCTTGTGGAACATCTCGATACCGGTAACGGTGGTCTTCTGGATGGGGCGGATACCAACGATCTCAACTTCGGAGTTGATCTTCAGGGTACCGCGCTCGGCGCGACCGGTAACAACGGTACCGCGACCGGTGATGGTGAAGACGTCTTCGATGGGCATGAGGAAGGGCTTGTCCTTCTCACGAACGGGGTCCGGAATGTAGTTGTCAACCTCGTCCATGAGCTCTTCAACCTTAGCAACCCACTCGGGGTCACCTTCGAGAGCCTTCAGAGCGGAAACGCGAACAACGGGAGCGTTGTCACCATCGAACTCCTGTGAGGAGAGCAGTTCGCGAACTTCCATTTCAACGAGGTCGAGCAGTTCCTCGTCCTCAACCATGTCTGACTTGTTCAGAGCAACGAGCAGGGTGGGAACGCCAACCTGGCGAGCCAGCAGAACGTGCTCGCGGGTCTGAGCCATGGGGCCGTCGGTGGCAGCAACAACGAGGATTGCGCCGTCCATCTGAGCAGCACCGGTGATCATGTTCTTGACGTAGTCAGCGTGACCGGGGGCGTCAACGTGTGCGTAGTGACGCTTCTCGGTCTGGTACTCGATGTGAGCAATGTTGATGGTAATACCGCGCTGGCGCTCTTCAGGAGCGGAGTCGATCATACCGAAGTCGCGCTGCTCGTTCAGGTCGGGGAACTTGTCAGCCAGAACCTTGGAGATTGCAGCGGTCAGGGTGGTCTTACCGTGGTCAACGTGACCGATGGTACCGACGTTTACGTGAGGCTTGGAGCGCTCGAACTTAGCCTTAGCCAAGAGTATTCCTCCTATAGAGAAGATTTGAGAACCTGCACTCGGGTTTCACACCGGCGCACTCCGCCGTAAAAGGCGGTCTAGCTACCACAATAGCGGATAAGGCCGGTGGGGCGAAACCCGAAGACGGGTTCAATTACAAGGTTTTTTTGAAAAGCGGTGCGGCTCACACGGGGCGAGCCGCACCCGGGTGAGAATTACTCGCCGCGGCTCTTCTGGATGATTTCATCAGCGACGTTCTTGGGAACCTCAGCGTAGCTGTCGAACTCCATGGAGAAGACTGCACGGCCCTGGGTCTTTGAACGGAGGTCACCGATGTAACCGAACATTTCTGACAGCGGTACAAGAGCGTGAACGATCTTGACGCCTGCTGCATCTTCCATGGACTGGATCTGACCACGACGTGAGTTCAGGTCACCGATAACGTCGCCCATGTAGTCCTCGGGGGTACGTACTTCAACAGCCATCAGGGGCTCCAGCAGAACGGGAGCAGCGCGGCGTGCGCCTTCCTTGAAGACCATTGAACCAGCGATCTTGAACGCCATTTCTGACGAGTCAACATCGTGGTAAGCACCGTCGATCAGGGTTGCCTTGACACCAACAACGGGGTAGCCAGCGAGGATACCGAGCTGCATTGCGTCCTGGATACCGGCGTCAACGGAGGGGATGTATTCACGGGGAACACGACCACCGGTGACGACGTTGTCGAACTCGTAGAGCTCTTCAGCATCGAGGGCGATAGGTTCGAAGGAGACCTGAACCTTCGCGAACTGACCGGAACCACCGGTCTGCTTCTTGTGGGTGTAGTCGACCTTCTCGACCTTCTTGGTGATGGTTTCGCGGTAAGCAACCTGGGGCTTACCAACGTTAGCCTCAACCTTGAATTCGCGCTTCATACGGTCAACGATGATGTCCAGGTGGAGCTCGCCCATACCGCCGATTTCGGTCTGGCCGGTTTCTTCGTTGAGTGAAACGGTGAAGGTGGGGTCTTCAGCAGACAGCTTCTGGATAGCGGTTGACATCTTCTCCTGGTCGCCCTTGGTCTTGGGCTCGATGGCCACGAAGATCACGGGGGCGGGGAAGGTCATGGATTCCAGAACTACGGGGTTAGCAGTGTCGCAGAGGGTGTCACCGGTGGTGGTGTCCTTCAGACCGATTGCTGCGTAGATGTGACCTGCCTGGATCTCTTCAACAGGGTTCTCCTTGTTGGAGTGCATCTGGAAGAGCTTACCGATACGTTCCTTCTTACCCTTGGTGGCGTTGAGGACCTGCTGGCCCTGTTCAGCCTTACCGGAGTAAACGCGGATGTAGGTCAGCTGACCGTAGAAGGGGTGTGCTGCAACCTTGAAGGCCAGAGCTGCGAAGGGCTCGTCAGCTGAGGGCTTACGGGTTACCTCGACCTCTTCATCAGAGGGCAGGTGGCCGATCATGGCGGGGACGTCCAGCGGTGAGGGCAGGTAGTCCAGAACTGCGTCGAGCATGGGCTGAACGCCGCGGTTCTTGAATGCTGAGCCACAGAAGACGGGGTAGGCTTCGTTAGCAACGGTCAGGGCGCGAACGCCTGCCTTGATTTCCTCGATGGTCAGTTCGCCCTCTTCGAGGTACTTTTCCATGAGGTCTTCAGAGGCTTCTGCTACGTTTTCAACGAGCTCGGCACGGTACTGCTCTGCCTTTTCCTGCAGGTCAGCGGGGATTTCCTGGATTTCGTAGGAAGCACCCATGGTAACGTCACCCTTGGCATCGCCGGGCCAGACGTAGGCCTGCATGGTGAGCAGGTCAACGACGCCGATGAAGTCGTTTTCAGCGCCGATGGGCAGCTGCATAACGAGGGGCTTAGCGCCAAGACGCTTGACGATGGTGTCTACGGTGAAGTAGAAGTCTGCACCCAGTTTGTCCATCTTGTTGACGAAGCAGATGCGGGGAACTTCGTACTTGTCAGCCTGGCGCCAAACGGTTTCAGACTGGGGCTCAACGCCTTCCTTGCCGTCGAACACTGCAACAGCGCCGTCGAGGACGCGCAGTGAACGCTCAACTTCAACGGTGAAGTCAACGTGGCCGGGGGTGTCGATGATGTTGATCTGGTTGTTCTTCCAGAAGCAGGTGGTTGCCGCGGAGGTAATGGTAATACCGCGTTCCTGTTCCTGAGCCATCCAGTCCATAGTGGACGCACCGTCGTGGGTTTCACCGATCTTGTGGTTGATACCGGTGTAGAAGAGGATGCGTTCGGTGGTGGTGGTCTTACCGGCGTCAATGTGCGCCATAATACCGATGTTGCGGACCTTATTCAGGTCGGTAAGCACGTCTAGTGCCACTTTGTTCTCCCTTGTGAGAAACTCCGAAAGCCTGCCGCTATGTACGTATGTAATAACGGCAGGCTACGAAGAAATTACCAGCGGTAGTGTGCGAAGGCCTTGTTGGACTCGGCCATCTTGTGAGTGTCTTCGCGACGCTTCACAGCGGCACCGAGACCGTTGGATGCATCCAGGATCTCGTTCATGAGACGCTCGGTCATGGTCTTCTCGCGGCGGAGCTTTGAGAAGCCAACGAGCCAGCGCAGGGCCAGAGCGGTTGCGCGGCCTGCACGAACTTCGACGGGGACCTGGTAGGTCGCGCCGCCAACGCGGCGTGAGCGAACCTCGAGTGAAGGCTTGACGTTGTCCATTGCCTTCTTGAGGGTTACTACGGGGTCTGCGCCGGTCTTCTGGGCAACGCCTTCGAGGGCACCGTAAACGATGCGCTCAGCGGTTGACTTCTTGCCGTCCAGCAGAACCTTGTTGATGAGCTGGGTAACCAGCGGTGAGCCGTAAACGGGGTCGTTTACGAGGGGACGCTTAGGAGCGGGACCCTTACGAGGCATTACTTCTTCTCCTTCTTTGCGCCGTAGCGTGAACGAGCCTGACCGCGGCCCTTAACGCCCTGGGTATCCAGTGCGCCACGTACAATCTTGTAACGAACACCGGGGAGGTCCTTCACACGACCACCGCGAACGAGCACGATGGAGTGTTCCTGAAGGTTGTGGCCCTCACCGGGGATGTATGCGGTAACCTCGACGCCGCCGTTGAGCTTAACACGTGCGACCTTACGCAGTGCTGAGTTCGGCTTCTTCGGGGTGGTGGTGTATACACGGGTGCATACGCCACGCTTCATGGGGTTGCCCTTAAGTGCGGGCGCCTTGGTCTTAACGACCTTGGGTGCACGGCCCTTACGGACCAACTGCTGAATTGTAGGCACTTGTTCTCCGTTTGGTATCGGTGGCCCCGTTAGGAGCTACCGGTTTACTTGCCTTCTGTCACTTGGGATAAGCGCAAAAGAAAATCTCTTTGACTTAGCAGGAGCCCAGACACAACAAAAAATGGCATTTAGGCCTCAAGATCGCTGGTCGGGCTAGGTGCCCGGGCGAACAAAGCCAAAGGACGGTGTCCATTCTGCCATTGGTTCTTATGTACTGCTCAGAACGTGTCTGTGCGGGCAGTAAATACTACTGCTAAGTACTCCAGGTACTACTCTAGCCGGTTGGGAGAGCTTAATCTACCCCCTGCCCAGCTCTGAGGCAGCTTTAAGCCTTTAAAGCTGGTGATGTCGGGCACTTAAGGCTTAAATATCAAGGACGCCGGTGCCCCCTCCCCTGCTTCGGGAGGGGGGCACCGGCGTCCGCACCCTGCATGAAACTAGCTGACAGTGAAGTTTCGAGTGGCCCCGGTGAAGGGGGTGATAGTACCAACCCCGTTCTTGGAGTCCCCGTGGTAGAGAATCCGGTAGGTACCGGGAAGCGCATCAGCGGGAATCTGCCATTCGATGGTTACGCGGGACTGGGCTGCCAGATGGCGTTTCCAGTGGAAGCGGGTGGCCGGGTCGTTATCTCCGGCAACAGTGACCCACTGGTTCCCCTCAAGCCGCTGCACTTCCAGGTAACTGGAGTTAAGCTGCTGGTCATTGTTCGGGTGAGCTCCCACAAAAAGGGCGCTAACGGTTGAGCCGCGAGCCGTATTGGCAGGCTGGGTGAGCACCTTGCCATAGTGATGGCCCGCGCCGGGCAGGTCGTACCAGACCTTACCCACTGCACTCTTCATGGGGGTGCGCACGGTGGGCTTATCGCCCAGCGGCAGCTCCGTGCCATCGCGGAGGGAAGTCGCCACTGTGTTGAGGGTCTGACGGAAGGCCCCCATGGTGTTGATACCAAAGACGGTGGCCCCACCCTCGTACTGCTGAGAAAGATATTCCTGCGGGGTGCTCACATAGTGACTGTAGGCGTTGGTGTAGCCCTGCACGATAATCTGCGACTCGTCAACGCCCAGCAGGGCTGCCATATCCTGGCGGTACTGTACACCCACAGCCCCGTTGTGTTCACCGGGCATACCTAGTAGGTAATAGTTACCAAAGCGCATCACCTGCACGGGTAGCTTCTGCTGCACCTTCCCGTGGACGGCAAGCAGGTTAGCCTTGGGGTACTGGCAGGCGGTTAGATCAGCGGACGAACTGTAGGCTAGCCAGTTGAAGTCGCTCCAGACCTTGTTCGCGTTAGCCCCTTCATTGAAGCCTGCCGCACCGGGGCCGTCCTCCACACTGCCGGCTGCGAAGGGGGCACCCAGCGAGGCGTTACAGGTGGAACCTGCATAGCCGGTGCCCGTCCACCGGGCATCCACCTGCACCTTGGAGAAATCTACATACGTAATGCGGGAATCCAGCCCCTGCCCCACCGGGGTACCGGCGCTGGCAAGCTGGGTGCGGACGGCGTCCGCCTGCTTGGTTCCCTGAATCTCAAGGTTGGTGAACATGTCGTCAGTGGGGCCCATGCCCGGTTGCAGCAGGGTATTGGGTGAGACGTCACCGGTGTTGCTGTTGGCAAAGGCCGCGATGAAGGCATCGTCCTCGGAACCCGCGTTGAGGCTCACCCCGTGATCGACAGTTTCGAGCAGGTACTGGGCGTAGCCCTTGTTATCGGATGAGACCAGGGTGTTTTTGTTGGTGAGGGAGGTGGGGTGGATAGCAAACCAGTTGAGGACGGCCCGGGTCACCCCGTCGTGCTCAAATCGGAAGGTGGTGCTGGTAGGGTCCACCCCGTCGATCAGCGCATCGGTAAGGTTGGCGGGGTCCTGCTCCAGGGCTACCGCCGAGCGGTTGACGCCCACACCGGTGAGCTGGCTGCTGGAGACCGTTACATTACCGGGGGCAAGGTCAGCCAGCGCCTCGCGGATAGCCTGCATAGACCCGTTGACCTGGTTGTTAAAGGTGGGCTCATTGAAGCCCAGGGTTGTCAGGTTGTAAAGCACGTCCTTACTCACACCGCCAGGGGTGGCGTGGCTGTGGGAGGCCGTGACCATGATGTTGGCTTCGGTGAACTCGGGGCCGAGCTCTGCCTGAATTCGGGCTACTAGCTCAGCCCGGATGCTGTTCCAGGCGCTCAGAGCATCAAGCACCACGATGAGGTTACGGGAGCCGCTAGCAGGGTCAATGACCACGAAGGCGCGGGCATACTGGCGGGTATGAATACCCGAGCCCTTCTGGGTGTTAGTACCGTAGCCCACGAAGGCCACCTCGGCGACCTCACCGGTAATGTCGGCGACTCCCGCTCCTACCAGGTAGGGGTTATCAGCGGTGGGCTGGGTGGAGTTCACCAGCTGGGCCAGGTTCTGGGCGTTAACGCTGGCCGGGGTCAGCTCCGCTATAGCCTGGGACGGTATCAGGTAGGCTCCGGCGGCTAAAGACAGGGCAGCCCCAAAGACGCCAAGTTTGACCCCAACATGTCGTGATAGTTTCATTCAACCCTCAAAGCGTGCGAAAGGTGAGCAGCTGAGACCGCTCAGGTGTACTCAAATAAGCCTACCGATGAGACGGCCATCTAGCTAGCTAGGCTTACCCAGCGATTCGTGGTAGAACGGAAGAGCTTTACATCGTAGATAAAGGACGGCCCCGTGAGCACACCCCAAGAGTCATACCTGGTCGGGTTGCTGGGCAGCGGTATTACAGCTTCCTTGACTCCCCGCTGCACGAGTTTGCGGCCGATCGAGCGGGACTGCGATATCTTTACCGTCCCATTGACCTTGATGCTTTAGGCCCTAGCCGGCGGACAGCTGGCGCCCTGCCCATCGGTGAGCTCCTACACTGGGGCTTTGATTTTGGCTTCAACGCTTTCAACATCACCTTTCCCTACAAGCAAGCAGTACTTGAGCACCTGGATGAGGTATCGGACGCCGCTGCCCGCCTGGGGGCTGTCAATACGGTGGTAGCACAAGAAGGTAGGCTCCGGGGCTATAACACCGATGTCAGTGGTTTTGCCTCGGCTCTAAGTCAGGGCCTTGAGCCTACCCCCGGTGAGCTGAGGGTGGTCACCCAGCTGGGTGTGGGTGGTGCGGGGTCTGCCACCGCAGCTGCCCTCCTCAACCTAGGAACTAGAACGCTCAATCTATTTGACCTAGATGCTCAAAGAGCTATAGCCAAAGCCCAGCAGCTGGCCGAGCTCTACCCGGGCGCGACCGTCCGCGCCGTCACCAAAGCCGAGCTTGCTGAAGCCCTTGCCGCCTCAACCGGCCTGGTCAACGCTACCCCCATCGGCATGCACCACCACCCCGGCGCTCCCCTACCCCTGGGCTATCTGCACCCACAACTCTGGGTCTTCGACGTCATCTACCTACCGCAAAAAACCCTGCTGATACAGAAAGCCCGTTCTATAGGGTGCAGGGTACTACCCGGCGGGCTCATGGCAGTGGGACAGGCAGCCGATGCCTTTGAACTCATCACCGGCCTGAGCCCAGACAGGGCAGAACTCCTTACTCACTTCAAAAGGCTCCTGGCAGCACAGGGCAACCAGCTCACCTAAGATTTCCCCGCAAACAGGCGCCCGTCCGTCCGCCTATTTCTTCGCGCAGACTAAACACCCACCTACAAGCAAGGCCCTCCCCCGCAGAAATGCGGGGAAGGGCCTTACCTATACCGGGCTAACGGCGGACGGTTTACTTACCGAACTCGTAGTCATCCAGCGGAATAGCCTGGAACTCGGGGCTGATAGCACCCTCGTTGGTCTCGGCGTAGCTGAAATCATTGTAGGGAGTTGCGGTCTGAGCAAACAGAGCCTCGCGAGCCTCGTCGGTGGGCTCAACCTCGATGTCGTTGTACATGGCAAGGCCAGTACCGGCGGGGATGAGCTTACCGATGATGACGTTTTCCTTGAGGCCGACCAGCGGGTCTTCCTTACCTTCCATCGCAGCCTGGGTAAGGACGCGAGTGGTTTCCTGGAAGGACGCGGCAGACAGCCAGGACTCGGTAGCCAGTGACGCCTTGGTAATACCCATCATCTCGGGGCGACCTGAGGCAGGACGCTTACCCTCAGCCAGAGCCGCACGGTTGGCGTTCTGGAAGGCGATGTTCTCAACCAGCTCACCGGGGAGCAGGTTGGTCTCACCGGAGTCGATGACGGTGATACGACGCAGCATCTGGCGAACGATAACCTCAACGTGCTTATCGTGGATGCCCACACCCTGGGAGCGGTAAACGCCCTGGACCTCGTCCACCAGGTGCTTCTGAGCCTCACGGGGACCGCGAATACGCAGGATTTCCTTGGGGTCAACAGCACCGGTGACCAGCTGGGTACCGACGGTAATGTGGTCACCTTCAGCAACTTCCAGGCGGGCACGACGCAGCACGGGGTAGGCTACCGGGTCATCGCCGTTATCGGGGGTGACAACGACCTTGAGGGACTTGTCGGTGTCCTCGATGGTAACGCGACCGGTGACCTCTGAAATCGGGGCAACACCCTTGGGGGTGCGGGCCTCGAAGAGTTCCTGAATACGGGGCAGACCCTGGGTAATATCGTCAGCCGATGCGACACCACCGGTGTGGAAGGTACGCATGGTCAGCTGGGTACCGGGTTCACCAATGGACTGAGCCGCGATAATACCGACGGCCTCACCAATGTCGACCAGGTTGCCAGAGGCCATGGAACGGCCGTAGCAGAGGGCACAAACACCAACTGCTGACTCACAGGTCAGGACGGAACGGACGCGAACCTCTTCGATACCGGCCTTGAACAGGTCGTCAATGACGATATCTGAGACGTCGGCGCCAGCAGCAGCCAGAACGGTACCGTCTTCAGCCACAACGTCAACAGCAAGAGCGCGACCGTGAATCGAGGACTCGACGTTCTCGTGCAGGGAAACCTTGCCAGAAGCGTCCTTCTCAATCAGGGGCAGGGTCAAGCCGCGGCGGGTGCCACAGTCATGCTCGCGCACGATGACGTCCTGAGAAACGTCAACCAGACGACGGGTCAGGTAACCGGAGTTTGCGGTACGCAGCGCGGTATCTGCCAGACCCTTACGAGCACCGTGGGTTGCGATGAAGTACTCCAGAACCGACAGGCCTTCACGGTAGGAAGACTTAATCGGGCGGGGCATAATCTCACCCTTGGTGTTGGACACCAGACCACGGATACCTGCAATCTGACGAACCTGCATCCAGTTACCGCGTGCACCGGAGGTGACCATGCGGTTAATGGTGGTGTTCTTCTCAGCCAGGTTTTCCTTCATGGCCTCGGCGACCTCGTCGGTTGCCTTGGTCCAAATGTCGATCAGTTCGGTACGGCGTTCGACGTCGTCGATCAGACCCATAGCGAACTGGGATTCGATGTTGGCAGCCTGCTCTTCGTAGCCTTCCATAATGGCGGGCTTGGTGGGGGGTGCCGCGATATCGGAGACCGCAACGGTCACACCTGAGCGTGAAGCATAGTAGAAGCCGGTGTTCTTGAGGGCATCAAGGGTCTTGGCTACCACGTGCATGGGGTACTTCTCAGCAAGGTCGTTGATGAGGGCACCCAGGGACTTCTTGTCAGCGATACCGGTGTACCAGGGGTAGTCGGCGGGCAGGGTCTCATTGAAGATGACCTGACCGACGGTGGTTTCTACCAGGACGGGCTGACCGGGCTCGTAGCCTTCGGGGGCTTCCCAGCCCTCGTAGGGTACGAAGTCGTCCAGCACGATCTTGACCTTGGTGTAGAGCTCAATCTCGTGACGGTCCATGGCCATGATGGCTTCGGCATAGGACGAGAAGAGGCGGCCTTCGTTCTTTTCACCGTCACGCGCGGTGGTCAGGTGGAAGAGACCGATGATCATGTCCTGGTCAGGTACCGCAACGGGGCGGCCGTCGGAGGGCTTCAGGATGTTGTTGGAGGACAGCATGAGGATGCGGGCCTCGGCCTGAGCCTCGGGTGACAGGGGCAGGTGGACTGCCATCTGGTCACCGTCGAAGTCAGCGTTGAATGCTGAACAGACCAGGGGGTGCAGCTGGATAGCCTTACCTTCGACCAGCTGGGGTTCGAAGGCCTGAATACCCAGGCGGTGCAGGGTAGGTGCGCGGTTCAGCAGCACGGGGTGCTCGGTGATGATCTCTTCGAGAACATCCCACACCTGGGGGCGGAAACGCTCAACCATGCGCTTAGCAGACTTGATGTTCTGGGCGTGGTTGAGGTCAACCAGGCGCTTCATGACGAAGGGCTTGAAGAGCTCCAGAGCCATCTGCTTGGGCAGGCCACACTGGTGCATCTGCAGGGTGGGGCCACCGACGATAACGGAACGACCCGAGTAGTCAACACGCTTACCCAGCAGGTTCTGGCGGAAGCGGCCCTGCTTACCCTTGAGCATGTCAGAGAGGGACTTGAGGGGGCGGTTACCGGGACCGGTGACAGGGCGGCCGCGACGGCCGTTGTCGAAGAGGGAGTCAACAGCTTCCTGCAGCATGCGCTTTTCGTTGTTGACGATGATCTCGGGGGCACCGAGTTCCAGCAGACGCTTGAGGCGGTTGTTGCGGTTGATGACGCGGCGGTAGAGGTCATTCAGGTCGGAGGTCGCGAAGCGGCCACCGTCAAGCTGTACCATGGGGCGCAGTTCCGGCGGGATGACGGGAACGTAGTCCAGTACCATACCGAGCGGGGAGTTGTCGGTGGTCAGGAAGGCGTTGACAACCTTCAGACGCTTGAGGGCGCGGGTCTTCTTCTGGCCCTTGCCGGTCTGGATGATGTCCTTGAGTGCCTCTGCTTCGGCTTCCATGTCGAAGTTCTCAAGACGCTTCTTGATTGCTTCTGCACCCATGGAGCCTTCGAAGTACATGCCGTACTTGTCGACCATGCCACGGTAGAGGGCCTCATCGCCTTCAAGGTCGGCGACCTTGAGGTTCTTGAAGCGGTCCCAGACGCGCTCGAGCTGCTCGATTTCGCGTTCTGCGTTCTTGCGGACGGACGCCATCTGGCGCTCGGCTGCGTCGCGCAGCTTGCGCTTTTCGGCGGCCTTGCCACCGTCAGCCTCGATCTTGGCGAGTTCCTCTTCGGTTTCGCGGGCGATCAGGTTGATGTCGGCTGCGAGCTGGTCCTGCAGGACCTTCTTGTCGCGGTCGTGGGCTGCCTGCAGGTTGGGCAGGTCCTCGTGGCGGGCTTCTTCGTCCACATGGGTAATCATGTAGGCGGCGAAGTAGATGATCTTTTCCAGGTCCTTGGGAGCCAGGTCAAGCAGGTAGCCCAGGCGTGAGGGCACGCCCTTGAAGTACCAGATGTGGGTCACGGGAGCTGCCAGCTCGATGTGGCCCATACGCTCGCGGCGCACCTTGGCACGGGTAACCTCTACGCCACAGCGCTCACAGATGATGCCCTTGAAGCGCACGCGCTTGTACTTACCGCAGTAGCATTCCCAGTCGCGGGTAGGGCCGAAGATGCGCTCGTCGAAGAGGCCTTCCTTCTCGGGCTTCAGGGTTCGGTAGTTGATGGTTTCGGGCTTCTTAACCTCGCCGTAGGACCAATCCAGGATGTTCTGGGAGGTCGCTAGGCCAATACGCATCAAACCAAGTGAAGATTCGTTGGACATTTGGTCCTTATCTCTTTCCTAGTGTTTTGAAGTCTTGTTCGAACAGATGGGAGGGTTTAGACCTCTTCGACAGAGCTAGGCTCTGCGTGGGACAGGTCGATGCCCAGGTCATCTGCTGCTCGGAAGCCTTCGTCTTCTACATCGCGCATTTCGATGGTCTTACCGTCGGTTGAGAGAACCTCAACGTTCAGGCAGAGGGACTGCATTTCCTTGATCAAGACCTTGAAGGACTCGGGCACACCGGGTTCGGGGATGTTCTCGCCCTTGACGATGGCTTCGTAGACCTTCACGCGGCCGTGAACGTCGTCAGACTTGACGGTCAGGATTTCCTGCAGGGTGTAGGCGGCACCGTATGCTTCCAGTGCCCACACTTCCATTTCACCGAAGCGCTGGCCACCGAACTGGGCCTTACCGCCCAGGGGCTGCTGGGTGATCATGGAGTAGGGGCCGGTGGAGCGTGCGTGGATCTTGTCGTCGACCAGGTGGTGCAGCTTCAGGATGTACTGGTAGCCAACGGATACCGGCTCGGGGAAGGGCTCGCCGGAGCGGCCATCGAGCAGGCGGGCCTTACCTGAGCGGTTGATCAGGCGGTCGCCGTCGCGGTTGGGGTTAGCGTGGTCCAGCAGCTCGAAGAGTTCCTCTTCGCCGGCACCGTCGAACACGGGGGTTGCGACGTTGGTGGGGCCGGTTTCCTTGGGGAAGTTGTGGAGCTTGTCGAGCCAGGCGGGGTTACCTTCGACCTTCCAGCCCTGCTTGGCTAGCCAGCCGGTGTGAACTTCGAGTACCTGACCGATGTTCATACGACCGGGGACGCCCAGCGGGTTGAGGATGATGTCAACGGGGGTACCGTCTTCCATGAAGGGCATGTCCTCGATGGGGAGGATCTTGGTAATAACACCCTTGTTACCGTGGCGGCCTGCCAGCTTATCGCCGACGGTGATCTTACGCTTCTGGGCAACGTAGACGCGCACCAGCTGGTTAACGCCGCTGGGCAGGTCTTCGTCATCAGTTTCGCGGTCAAAGATACGGACGCCGATAACGGTACCGGATTCACCGTGGGGAACCTTGAGGGAGGTGTCGCGAACTTCGCGGGACTTCTCACCGAAGATGGCGCGCAGCAGGCGCTCTTCGGGGGTCAGTTCGGTTTCGCCCTTGGGGGTGACCTTACCGACCAGGATGTCGCCGGCCTCAACCTCGGCACCGATGTGGATGATGCCGCGCTCGTCGAGGGCTGAGAGCACCTCTTCGGAGACGTTGGGGATGTCGCGAGTAATCTCTTCAGCACCCAGCTTGGTGTCGCGGGCGTCGATTTCGTGCTCTTCAATGTGGATTGAGGTGAGCACGTCATCGGAGATCATGCGCTGGGACAGGATGATGCCGTCCTCGAAGTTGAAGCCTTCCCATGACATGTAAGCCACGAGCAGGTTCTTACCGAGTGCCAGCTCGCCCTTATCGGTGGAGGGGCCGTCGGCAATCAGGCTACGCTCTTCAACGCGGTCGCCCACCTTGACCACAACGCGGTGGTTGTAGCAGTTACCGGGGTTGGAGCGCTGGAACTTGAGGATGGGGTAGGAGGTGGTGGTGCCATCGTCGTTACGAACGACTACCAGGTCAGCGGAGACCTCAGAGACCACACCGGCCTTCTTAGCAACGACGGAGTCACCGGAGTCAAGAGCTGCGTAGCGCTCCATACCGGTACCAACGACGGGTGCTTCTGATTCGAGCAGGGGAACGGCCTGACGCTGCATGTTAGCACCCATCAGTGCTCGGTTAGCGTCGTCGTGTTCCAGGTAGGGAATCAGGGCGGTTGCCACAGACACCATCTGGCGGGGGGAGACGTCCATGAACTCAATCTCGGAGGCGTCTACCAGCACAGCTTCGCCAGAACCGTCGCCTGCACGGCAGAGGACCTGCTCTTCGGCGAAGGTCATGTCTGCGTTCAGGGGCGCGTTAGCCTGAGCGATGGTGTTGCCCTTTTCGTCATCGGCAGTGAGGTACTTGACCTCGTCGGTGACCTGACCGTTCTTGACGATACGGTAGGGGGTCTCGATGAAACCGAAGGGGTTGATGCGGGCGTAGGTTGCCAGCGAGCCGATCAGACCGATGTTGGGGCCTTCAGGGGTTTCGATGGGGCACATACGGCCGTAGTGGGAGGGGTGCACGTCTCGCACTTCCATGCCTGCGCGGTCACGGGAGAGACCACCGGGGCCCAGAGCGGAGAGACGACGCTTGTGGGTCAGACCTGCCAGCGGGTTGTTCTGATCCATGAACTGGGAGAGCTGGGAGGTGCCGAAGAATTCCTTGATGGAGGCAACCACGGGGCGGATGTTGATCAGGGTCTGAGGGGTGATGGCCTCGACGTCCTGGGTGGTCATACGCTCGCGAACGACGCGCTCCATGCGGGACAGACCGGTGCGGATCTGGTTCTCGATCAGTTCGCCCACGGCGCGGATGCGGCGGTTACCGAAGTGGTCGATGTCGTCAACGTCAACGCGGATGTCGACTTCCTGGCCGTCGCGGATGCCCTTGATGCTGGTGCCACCTGCGTGCAGGGTGACCAGGTAACGGATCATGGCTGCGATGTCGTCCTGGGACAGCACTGATGCTGAGGGGTCGTTGACGGGGGTGTCGATACCGAGCTTGCGGTTGACCTTGTAGCGGCCGACCTTTGCCAGGTCGTAGCGACGGGGGGTGAAGTACATGTTGTCCAGCAGGTTCTGGGCAGCATCAACCGTCGGGGGTTCGCCCGGGCGCAGCTTGCGGTAGATGTCAAGCAGGGCCTCTTCGCGGGTCTGGACGGTGTCCTTCTCGAGGGTGGCGCGAATGGAGTCAAATTCACCGAATTCAGCCAAAATCTTGGCTTCGCTCCAGCCCAGGGCCTTGAGCAGGGTGGTGACGGACTGCTTACGGCGGCGGTCCAGACGGACGCCTACCTGGTCACGCTTATCGATTTCGAGTTCGAACCAGGCACCGCGGGAGGGGATAATCTTCGCGGTGTAGATGTCCTTATCGGAGGTGCGGTCGGCGGTCTTTTCGAAGTAGGCACCGGGTGAGCGAACCAGCTGGGAAACAACGACGCGCTCGGAGCCGTTGATCACAAAGGTGCCGGATTCGGTCATCAGGGGGAAGTCACCCATGAACACGGTCTGCTGCTTGATTTCGCCCGTGTTGTTGTTCATGAATTCGGCCTTGACGTACAGGGGAGCTGCGTAGGTCGCATCGCGATCCTTGCACTCTTCCATGGTGTACTTGGGGTCGGCGAATTCGGGATCGGAGAAGGACAGGGACATGGTGCCCTGGAAGTCTTCGATCGGGGAGATTTCTTCGAAGATGTCGGCAAGACCTGAGGTCTGGCTGACGGAGGTATCGCCGGTTTCTGCTGCTACAGCGGCTTTGGCTGCCCAGCGTTCGTTACCGACGAGCTGATCAAAGCTGTCGAGCTGGAGCGCGAGCAGGTTAGGTACCTGCAGGGGCTCAGCAATTTTTGCGAATGAGATTCGGCGCTGCGAACCTACGCCGTTAGCGGCTTCAGTGTTAGAGGTGCTCGAGGCGACCAAGATTGGATCCTTCCACAGACATGTCTGTTCGTACCCGCTCCCCCACCAGGGGCGGTACGCTCAAGGACCCGTTGAAGAGGCAAACTAGCCTGTCATAGCACCTGTGCCGTGCTGGGTAGTGGCTAGATTGATGTTCGAGGGTACTGGGGCGTACTTAAAACCTGTTACAACCTGCCCACCGCTATATGAAGGCACAGAAGATTAGGGAAGCGCAAATATTCATGCTACAGCAAAATATTTGCGCTGTCTATACCCAATCTCCGCTCTTTTTGCAAACTCCGGTTAGCACTCCACCACATTGACGGCCAGGCCGCCCATGGAGGTTTCCTTGTAGCGGTGCGACATATCTTCACCGGTCTGGCGCATGGTTTCAATGACCTGGTCCAGAGAGACTCGGTGGTGGCCGTCCCCTCGCAGGGCCATCTTAGCGGCGGTAACGGCATTGGAAGCTGCCATGGCATTACGCTCAATGCAGGGAATCTGCACCAGCCCACCGACGGGGTCGCAGGTCAGCCCCAGATTGTGTTCCATAGCGATTTCGGCGGCATTTTCTACCTGCTCGTTGGTGCCGCCCATAACCTGGGCCAGGCCCGCAGCCGCCATAGAGGAGGCGGTGCCAACCTCACCCTGACAGCCCACTTCAGCGCCAGAGATTGAGGCCCGCTTCTTGTAAAGGGCACCGATGGAGGCAGCCGCTAAGAAAAAGTCAACGACAGCATCATCAATGACCTTTTGACCGCGGTGACGCACCGAGGGCACATAGTTGAGGGCGTAGTGCAGTACGGCGGGGATAATGCCGGAGGCCCCGTTGGTCGGGGCGGTGACGATACGGCCGCCAAAGGCGTTTTCCTCGTTGACAGCCAGAGCGATGAGGTTAACCCAGTCAATAGCGAACTCGGGTGACTTCTTAGGGTCTTCTGCCAGCAGGTCGCGGTGCCACTGGCCAGCACGGCAGCGCACTTTAAGCGGGCCGGGCAGGTAACCCATTCGCTCCAAAGACGAGCCAATACATTCCTTCATGACCTGCCGAATATGCAAGATTCCGGCACGTACTTCGCTCTCGCTGCGCTCGGTCTTCTCGTTTTCCATCTTGAGCTGGGCGATGGACAGACCCGCACTATTGGCCATATCAAGGAGCTCTTCGCCCGACCCGAAGGGGTAAGGAGCCTTAGATAGCCCGGTGGAACCCGATGATTCTTCGTTTTCCTCAACGATGAATCCGCCGCCGATGGAGAAGTAGGTGCGCTCTAACAGCAGGCTCTCCCCCGCGTAGGCGGTGACCTTGATGCCGTTGGTGTGGCGGGGCAGCACAGTGAGCGGACGCAGGGTGATATCGGCTTCCCTGTAGGCCAGGACAGGCCCGCTCACCTTGGTTGCCTCTGGGCCGGGGGCACCGGGCTCGAAGGCTGCCGAGGGGTAGCCTGCCAGGGGCAGGGTACCGTCCACCTGGTTGCGGTCCATGAGGGCCTCAGCGGCAGCGATGTCGATGGTTTCGGGCACGAAACCAGCCAGCCCTTTAATGGCTGCGCTCATGGTGCCGTGCCCGGCGCCGGTAGCAGCCAGGGAGCCGTAGAGGTCGATGTGAACCCGGGTGACGTCCTTGAGTGTGCCAGCATCAATCAGTTCAGCGATGAACCGGTTGGTGGCTCGCATGGGACCCACCGTGTGGGAGCTAGAAGGGCCAATACCGATGGAGAACATCTCGAAGACGGAAATGTCGTAGTCCAGGGCTTCGGCTTTGGTTTGTGCTTCTGAGTGGGGTGGTTCAGAAAGATAATCGGGGGTGGCTGTTAGCTCCATAGGTGATGCTCCTTTGGGGTGTCAAGGGTTCCTAGGTCAGAAAGAACCCTGTGCTACCAACCGGCTTCCGACCGATTGTGGCGGGGTAACAGTAGCACAGGGTTCTGATCGAGATGCGCTCGTGGCCTACTTCTCGCGCTTGTAGAAAGGCAGCTCTACGATATCAAAGGGGGCAACCTTACCACGGATATCAACATTGACAGTCTCACCTACAGTGGCGTGCTCGGTTGCCAGTAGGGCCATAGCCACAGGGTAGCCCAGAGTGGGTGAGGGAATACCCGAGGTAATCTCACCAATCTCGGTGCCGCTCTCATCGACCAGCTTGGAGCCCGCGCGGCCGGGGCGCTTGCCCTGGGCCTTGAGGCCCACCAGAGAACGAGCCGGGGTCTGCTCGGAGAGCTGAACCAGGGCGTCCTTACCCACGAAGTCGGCGGTCTTCTTCGTCAGGGCAATCTCAACGAGCTTGCCCATGCCGGACTCGAAGGGGGTAATGTCGCGGCCCAGTTCGTGGCCATAGAGGGGCATACCGGCTTCAAGGCGAAGGGAATCGCGGGCGGCCAGCCCGGCAGGAATCGCCCCGTGCTTCTCACCGCGCTCAGAGGCCAGGGCCCAGAGCTGGGCAGCGTCCTCATTCGCGACGTAGATTTCAAAGCCGTCCTCACCGGTGTAGCCGGTGCGGGCCAGCAGGGCCTCGATGTTGCCGAAGCGAATCGGGGCAGCTGCGTAGTAGCCCATGGAGGTGATGGTCTCGGCGTCTGAGGGATCCATCTCCAGCAGGATAGCTTCTGAGGCCGGGCCCTGAACAGCGACCAGGGAGGTCGCTTCAGTCTCATTGACCAGCTGCACGTCGAAGCCCTCGGTACGGGCGCTCATAGCCTCGTAATCGGCAGCAACATTGGCTGCGTTGGGAATAACCAGGAACTCTTCCTCGCCCAGGCGATAGGTAATCAGGTCGTCGATAACGCCGCCGTCCTCGGCCAACAGCAGGGAGTACTTGGCCTTGCCCACCTTGAGAATAGACATGTTAGAGAGCAAGGCGTAGTCCAGGAAGGCACCGGCGTCGGGGCCGGTGACCCTGAATTCACCCATGTGGGAGAGGTCGAAAAGGCCAGCTGCTGATCGAACAGCCTTATGCTCTTCAACATCGTTGGTGTACTTGAGGGGCATGTCCCAGCCGCCAAAGTCGGTGAAGGCGGCACCCAGGTCAGCGTGGACCTGGTAGAGGGCAGTTTTCTGGGGTGACATAGGGGTAAACCTTTCTAGCCTTAAGCGCTGTGGATTTCGATATCGAAGGCTTCCATGGGCGGGCATTCGCAGACAAAGTTACGGTCGCCGCCGGCGCCGTCGATGCGGCCAACGGGGGTGAAGTACTTGTTCAGGCGTAGCTCGTGCACGGGGTAGGCGGCCTGCGAACGGGGGTAGGGGCGGGTCCATTCGTCGGCGGTGACGACCTCGGCGGTGTGCGGGGCGTTGCGCAGCACAGACTCCTCGGCGCTGACCTTACCGTCGATGACTTCCTGAATCTCAGCGTGAATCTGGGTCATGGCCTCAATGAAGCGATCCAGTTCAGCTAAGGACTCTGATTCGGTGGGCTCGACCATGAGGGTGCCGGGCACGGGGAAGGCCAGGGTGGGGGCGTGGAAGCCGTAGTCCATGAGGCGCTTGCAGACGTCCTCGGCAGTGATGCCGGACGCGGCGGTCAGCTCGCGCAAATCTAGGATGCACTCGTGGGCGACCAGGCCGGTCTCACCCGCGTAGAGCACGGGGTACAGGGAGCCCAGCTTCTTGGCGATGTAGTTGGCTGAGAGGATGGCGGTTTCGGAAGAAGCTCGCAGGCCCTCAGCACCGGTCATGGCGATGTACATCCAGGAGATGGGGAGCACACCGGCTGAACCAAACATAGCCTGGGAGATGGGCAGGGGGGCATCTGCCAGCTGGCCCTCGGCGTCCGCCTCGAAGCCATTACCGGGCAGGTACTTCTCCAGGTGGGCACCGACAGCAACGGGGCCGACGCCGGGGCCACCACCGCCGTGGGGGATGGCGAAGGTCTTGTGCAGGTTCAGGTGGGAGACGTCGCCACCGAACTTGCCGGGCTGGGCCAGGCCCATCTGAGCGTTGAGGTTGGCGCCGTCTACGTAAACCTGGCCACCGGCGTCATGCACCAGCTGGCAGACCTCAACAACCTGCTCCTCAAAGACACCGTGGGTGGAGGGGTAGGTAATCATGATGCCGGCGATGGTGTCACCGTACTTTTCAATCTTGGCCTTGAGGTCTTCAACATCGATGGAGCCGTCGGGGGCGGTTGCCACACCGGCAACTGCCAGGCCAGCCAGGGCGGCGGAGGCGGCGTTGGTGCCGTGGGCACTCATGGGAATCAGGACGACGGTGCGCTGGGTATCGCCGTTAGCCTCGTGGTAGGCGCGGATAGCACGCAGGCCAGCGTACTCGCCGGACGCACCCGAGTTGGGCTGCAAGGAGATAGCGTCGTAGCCGGTAATTTCCACCAGCCAGGCTGAGAGCTCATCAATCAGGGCCTTCCAGCCGGCAGCCTGGTCAGCAGGCACATTGGGGTGGATGGAGGCGAACTCGGGCCAGGAAATGGGTTCCATCTCGGCTGCTGCGTTCAGCTTCATGGTGCAAGAGCCCAAGGGAATCATGGTGCGGTCCAGAGCCAGGTCCTTGTCTGAGAGGGAGCGCAGGTAGCGCATCATGGAGGTCTCAGAGCGGTAGAGGTGGAAGACCGGGTGGGTCATGTAGTCGTCGGTGCGCAGGAGGGCCTCGGGCAGCTCGTAGGCGTTAGTCTCCCCCAGCTGCCCGCCCAGGGCAGCTACCAGGTCTTCCAGCACCTCATCGGTGTGGGACTCACCCACGGAGATGGAGATACGATCTGCTGAGATTTTACGGACGTTGATACCGGCGTCCAGGGCCTTAGCAACCAGCTCGTCGGCGCGTCCTTCGGCCTCGAAGGCAACGGTGTCGAAGAAGGTCTCGTGGACCAGCTTCAGGCCGGCTGCGGTACCTGCAGCAGCCAGGCGAGCAGCATTGTCGTGCAGGCGGTTAGCGATAGCCCGCAGGCCCTCAGGGCCGTGGTAGACGGCGTAGGCACCGGCAGCGATAGCCAGCAGGGCCTGGGCGGTACAAATGTTTGAGGTGGCCTTTTCGCGGCGGATGTGCTGCTCGCGGGTCTGCAGGGCCAGGCGGTAGGCGGGCTTGCCGAAAGCGTCCTTCGAGACACCCACCAGACGGCCGGGCAGGTTACGTTCCATACCCTTAGAGACAGCCATGAAAGCTGCGTGGGGTCCGCCGTACCAGAAGGGCAGGCCAAAGCGCTGTGATGAGCCAACAGCGATATCAGCGCCCTGGTGGCCGGGGGCGGTCAGCAGGGTCTGGGCCAGCAGGTCGGCGATGACGGTGACCAGGGCACCACGCTCCTTGGCGGCCTTGATGACAGGCTCAATGTCTCGGACTTCGCCGTCGTGGCCGGGGTTGGAGATAATGACGCCGTAGAGGTCGCCCTCGGGCAGGCCATCGGCAAAGTCGGTAATCACAAAAGGAATGCCCAGGGCTTCGGCGCGGCCGCGGACAACCGACAGGGTCTGGGGCAGGGCACGGGAGTCAATAGCGAAAAATCCGTTCTTGACCTTGCGGTTGGCCCGGTGCATCATGACGGAGGCCTCAGCAACGGCGGTTGCCTCATCCAACAGAGAGGCGTTAGCGATGGGCAGGCCGGTCAGTTCCATAACGGTGTTCTGGAAGTTCAGCAGCGCTTCCAGACGCCCCTGGGAGATTTCGGGCTGATAAGGAGTGTAGGAGGTGTACCAGCCCGGGTTTTCAAGAATGTTGCGGCGAATCACAGCCGGGGTGATGGCATCGTAGTAGCCGGCGCCAATCATCTGGTGCTTGACCTGGTTAAGGGCGGCGTAGGAGGCAATCTTGTTCTGGGCCTCAAGCTCGGTCAGGGGGGCGGGCAGGTTAAGGTCGCCCTCTAGACGAATATTGGAAGGGATGACCTCATTGATGAGGGCGCCAAGGCTGTCGTAGCCCAGCACCGAGAGCATGGTTTCTTGGTCGTTTGAGCGGGGGCCAAGGTGGCGGTCGATGAATGACATGGTGACTCTCCAGGGGTAGAGGGTAAACCTGCCCACAGGGGTGCCCTGTGGTGGTGCCCTCCCCGCTCTGTTAAAACCTGAGAGTTTTGGTTCGCAGCTACCCATCACGCTTGGTAGCGGGCGCGAATTTTGCCCCTTCGGTGGGGGTTTGACGCCCCTCTCCAGAGTTGCCTAACTGAGCGGTACATGTGCCTGAGAGTTTCCCGGGGAGGGTTTGCTCCTTCGGCGCCGGTGCCCTTGGTCCCTCAACCTCGAGCATGTACGGTCTCTCCCGCACCAGTTGTAACGGCGTTTTAGTTGTAACAACCCTTATTGTGCCATACCTTACACACAAAGCACCACACGAGGGACTTTCAGGGTGGAAAAGTCGATTTTACGGGGGCGGACGCAGCCGCGCCCCGCCCCTGCCCAAAGGCAGGAAAGCGGGGCGCGAGCGTCCGGATATCTCCCTAAACGGAGAGTGCCAAGCCGAGCTTAGGCGGCGCGGGCAGGCTTCTTGTCTGAGGCCATCCAGAGGGAAACCAGAATAGAAATGACGCAGGTCGCGCCAAGGGCCAGAACGCCCCAGAAGTAGTTGCCGAAAGCGGTGTAGGCAGCGCCCATAATCAGGGGCGGGAAGTAGCCGCCCAGGCCACCGGCTGCCGAAACCAGACCAGACACGGTACCGGTATCTTGCGGGCGTACAACCTTGCCCAGCCAGCCGTAGATGGTGCCGGTACCGAAACCCACGAAGAGGGCCATCACCACGTGAATCAGGGTGTTCACAGCGGTGCTCTCGGGTTCGAAAGCGATGCAGACAGCCAGCACCGTCATGGCCACAAAGACGATCAGGGTGGTCAGCTTACCGCCGAACTTGTCGGCTGCGACCCCGCCGAAGGGGCGGGCCAGCACGGCGCAGGCCGCGAACATGGCGGCAAAAGTGCCACCGGCAACGGCCTCATAGCCGTAGATGTTCTGCATGTAGGTTGACAGGAAGTTGGAGAAAGCCACGAAGGCGCCGAAAACCACGGCGTAGATGAAGCAGAGCTGCCAGGTCACCAGTTTCTTGGACACCGCCAGAATCTTGGGCAGAACAGGCTCGGGGGTGCGGGCCTTCATGACGGGTGAGTCGCGGATGAAGAGCCAGACAATCACAGCGTAGGTCAGGGCTACGCAGCTCATAATGACGTGGGTGGGAAAGTAGCCAAAAGCAGCCAGCATGCGGGGGTTGAAGAAGGCGGCGCAGGCGGTACCAACCATGCCCATGCCGAAAATACCGGTGGCGAGGCCCTTGCGGTGGGGCTCAAACCAGGCAGCAGCGAAGGGAATACCCACCGCGAAGATGGAGCCACCGATACCCAGGAAGAAGGCTGCCGCCAGCAGCAGGGAGAAGTTACCCATCTGCCCCACCATGCCGGTAACGAGCACCATGGACCCGGTCAGGGTCAGCATGATGGTGAACATAATGCGCCCACCGAAGCGGTCGGTCAGCGCACCCACCGGAATACGGGCCAGGGACCCAACGATCACCGGGGTAGCGATCAGCAGGGAGCGCTGCCCCTCGGTCAGGCCGTAGGTTTCGGTGTAGTACTTGGCCAGGGGGCCAATCATGGTCCAGCCCCAGAAGCCAATCATGGAGGCCAGGGCCGCCATAATGACGTACTTGAACTGGCCAGCAAGCTGCGGATCTTTCGCAGCAACAGCCGTAGTAGACATGGTGCTTTCCTTAGTGGTGGTGGTGCTGGCGCTCGACCGTGCGGGCGTCCTTATTCACAGAGTCTGCGGTACCGACCGGTGACCAGCCGCGGGCGTGGTTACGCTTGCCCCGCGAGCGGTAAACGATGTAGGGCCGGAAGATGTAGTGCAGGGGCGCAGTGAAGGCATGCACCAGCCGGGTGAAGGGCCAGAGACAGAAGAGAATCATGGCCACGATGACGTGGATATGGAAGGAGGTGGTGGCGCTCGCCATGGCCTCGACGTTGGGCTGGAAGTAGAAGAGGGAGCGGAACCAGACCGAGACAGTTTCGCGGTAGTTGTGGTGCCCCTCGATTTCCATGGCGTTGAAGAGGGTGGCGACCGAGCCGAGAACGATGGCGCTGGTCAGGGCCACGTACATCATCTTGTCGTTCCAGGTGGTGGCGCGGAAGACGGTGGCCGAGGTGCGGCGGCGGTAAATCATGGCGAAGAGGCCGATGAGGGTTGCAACCGCTGCGATGGAGCCCAGCACCAGGGCGTTGATGTGGTAGAAGTGCTCGGAGATGCCAACCGCGTCAGTCCAGGACTTGGGGATCAGCAGACCCACGATGTGGCCCACGAGCACGACCAGGATGCCATAGTGGAACATGGGGGACGCGATGCGTAGCAACTTGGACTCGTACATCTGGGAAGAGCGGGTGGTCCAGCCGAACTGGTCGGTCTTGTAGCGCCAGAGAGTACCACCGATGACGATGGCGAGGGTGATGTAGGGGAAGATGCCCCAGAGGAAGAAGTCGAGGGCGTTAACTGTGCCGGTCACAGGGTGGCTCCGTTCTTATGGTCGGCACCGATGGTGGCGCCGGGTGTCTGTTCGTGGGGCAACAAAAGGGGTAGCAGGCGGGGGTCTCCGGGGGCCAGGGCCAAGCCGACGGCTTCTGCGGGCGGGCCTGCGGTAACCAGTTTCTGCACGTCCGCCTGAGTTTCTGGGGAAACCCCAGGCAAGGTCTGGCAGACCGCCTCAATCAGCTCGTAGTAGGGCAGGTTGTCATCGCGCAGGGCCAGGCGAAGAAGTTCCAGGGAGGGTCGGTAGGCTTGGAGGGCTGCCCGCCCGGCCCGGGCGTCCACCAGGGCGGTGAACTCGAGAACCATGGGCAGGTAGTCCGGCAGTTCCCCGTGTAGGGTGGTGACCATGCCGGAGTCGCGGTACATCTGCTTGAAACGGGCCAGGGCCTCGCCGCGGCGGCGGGTGTCCCCCTCGGTCCAGTAGGACAGGTGGAAGGCGTGGCGCCGTGACAGGTCGTATTCCTGCACGTATTCAGCCTGCATGGCGTCGAGCTCGGTTGTCTCGTACCAGGTCTTGATGCGGGCTACACCGCGCGTTAAGTAGTCATTGCCGGTTTCTTCGGCGAGCGCGGTGAGCTCGGGTAGCAAGGCACGGGTTTCTTCACTGGGGTAGCGCATGAGGACGCTGGTGAGCTGGTAGACCACGGCGTCGGTGGGTTGCCCGCTCCCCCAGTCCATGTCGAAGGGGTCGCCCGAGGGCGGGGTGGGTGGTTCCACCTCCGCCGCGTTGCGTTTGATGAGTTTGGAGAAGAATCCTGCCACGGCTAGACCTTCTTGCTTCCAGAGGTGTCGGGGAAGAGGGAGTCGGGGCGGGTTTTGCCGTCCCACATGAAGATGTCGACCTTGCCGTCGGCGCGGGCGGCGTTGGCGTAGGAGCCTGCGGAGACAGGCACGGGGCGGTCGCCGGGGTCGGTGAAGGCTCCGTCGTAGAGCATGCCGGGGCCGCCGTCGGTGTCGAGGGAGCAGCCGATTTCTTCGAGGTTGTGGGCGTCCTCCAGGTGGGCGGGAGGAATGACGTAGCGTTCTTCGTACTTGGAGATAGCCATGAGGCGGTACATCTCGTACATTTCTGCGCCGGTCATGCCGACTTCGCGGGCGATGTCTTCGTTGCCGACGCCGCCGAGGGTGATGTCTCGCATGTAGGCGCGCATGGCGGCTAGCTTTTTGAGCACGTTGACCACGATGGTGGTGTCGCCTGCGGTGAAGAGCTCGGCAAGGTATTCGACAGGAATGCGCAGGGAGTCGATGGCGCCGAAGAGGTTGGCCTGGGACTCTGCGTCGTGGCCCTGTTCCTTGAGCAGGTCGATGATGGGTGAGAGCGGCGGTACGTACCAGACCATGGGCATGGTGCGGTATTCGGGGTGTAGGGGAAGGGCGATCTTCCACTCCTTGGCCAGCTTGTAGACCGGGGACTTCTGGGCTGCGGCGATCCAGGAGTCGGGGATACCCTGCTTGGTTGCCTCACGGATGACCTCGGGGTCAAAGGGGTCAAGCATGATGTCGAGCTGGGCCTGGTAGAGCTGCTTTTCATCGGGTACCGAGGCAGCTTCGGTGACGCGGTCTGCGTCGTAGAGGAAGATACCGATGTAGCGCATACGACCTACGCAGGTTTCGGCGCAGACGGTGGGAATACCGTGCTCGATGCGGGGGTAGCAGAAGGTACATTTTTCGGCCTTGCCGCTCTTGTGGTTGAAGTAAATCTTCTTGTAGGGGCAGCCGGTGATGCACTGGCGCCAGCCGCGGCACTGGTTCTGGTCGACCAGCACGATGCCGTCCTCTTCGCGCTTGTAGATAGCGCCGGAGGGGCAGGACGCCATGCAGGAGGGGTTGAGGCAGTGCTCGCAGATGCGGGGCAGGTAGAACATGAAGGTGCGTTCGAACTCGAACTTGATCTTCTCTTCTGACTGCTGGCGTACCTTTTCAACCAGGGGGTCCAGGTGGCCGGACTCGTGGGCACCGCCCAGGTTGTCGTCCCAGTTGGGGCCCCATTCGATGGAGGTGTCCTCACCGGTAATCAGGGATTTAGGACGCGCGGTGGGAAAGTCATCGCCTAGGGGCGCGTTGGTGAGGTTCTCGTAGTCGTAGGTCCAGGGTTCGTAGTAGTCCGAGAGCTCAGGCTGAACTGGGGAGGCAAAGAGGGTAAAGAGTTTCTTAAAGCGGTTACCGCTCTTGAGTTCCAGGCGTCCACGCTTGTTCAGCACCCAGCCGCCCTTCCACTTTTCCTGGTCTTCGTAGCGGCGGGGGTAGCCCTGGCCGGGGCGGGTCTCGACGTTGTTGAACCAGACGTATTCGGTACCGGCTCGGTTGGTCCAGGCCTGCTTACAGGTGACGGAGCAGGTGTGGCAGCCCAGGCACTTGTCGAGGGCCATGATCATTGAAACTTGTGCCATGACGCGCATTAGTAGGTTACCTCCTGCTTGCGGCGGCGAATTCTTGAAACGATATCTCGCTGGTTACCGGTGGGTCCCAGGTAGTTGAAGGCGTAGGCCTGGTGGGCGTAGCCACCGATGAGGTGGGTGGGTTTGACCATGATGCGGGTGACGGAGTTGTGAATGCCGCCTCGCTTGCCCGAGACCTCTGACTTGGGAATGTTGACCAGGCGCTCCTGGGCGTGGTGCACGTAAACCACGCCTTCGGGCATACGGTGGGAGACCACCGCGCGGCCCACGAAGACGCCGTTGGCGTTCTCACACTCAATCCAGTCGTGGTCCTTGACCCCGATTTTGGCGGCGTCCGCCGGGCTCATCCAGGCGTGGGTGCCACCGCGGGAGAGGGTCTGCATGTAGAGGTTGTCGTGGTAGGAGGAGTGGATAGCCCACTTGTTGTGCACCGTCACGTAGCGCACAGCCACCGACAGGTCGCCGGTCTCACCGATTTCAGGTTCGCCAAAGAGGTTGTGCATATCCAGCGGCGGGCGGTAGACCGGCAGCTGCTCGCCCATCTCGCTCATCCAGTCGTGGTCGAGGAAGAAGTGCATACGACCAGTGAGGGTGTGGAAGGGCTTGAGCTGCTCGATGTTGAGGGTGAAGGGCGCGTAGCGGCGTCCGCCGGTCTCAGAACCTGACCATTCCGGTGAGGTAAAGACGGGGCAGGGCCGGTCCTGGGTATCGCGGAACTTAATGCGCTTTTCTTCGTTGCCCTCGGCAAGGTGGTGCATCTTTTTGCCCACCCGCTTTTCCAAGGCCTTAAAGCCCTTGAGGGCTACGGGGCCGTTGGAGGTACCCGAAAGAGCCAGGATCGTGTCGGCCAGCTTGATATCGGTATCGAGAGCCGGCAGGCCAGCGCCCTTACCGCTACCCATGACACCGTGTTCCTCAGCCAGCTGAGCCAGCTGCTCGTTGACGTCCACGGTCACGAACTTGGTGGTGGTGCCCAGCTTGGAGAGCAGGGGGCCAACAGAGGTGTACATGTCGTAGATAGCCGGGTAGTCGCGCTCCACTACGGTGAAGATGGGCATATTCTTACCCGGGATACCCTTGATGCCCTGGTTCTTCCAGTCAGGTGCATGGCCGCCGGGCTGGGCCAGCTGACCGGGGGTGTCGTGCTGCAGGGGCACGGATACCAGGTCGCTGCGCTTGCCTAGGTGCTTGGCTGCCCACTTGGAGAAGAGGTAGGCCAGTTCCTTGAAGACCTGGTGGTCGGTCTTGGTCTCCCAGGGCGGGTTAATGGCCGGGGAGAAGGCGTGGATGTAGGGGTGCATGTCGGTGGAAGAGATATCGTGCTTCTCATACCAGGTGGCAGCGGGGAAGACGATGTCCGACAGCAGGGTGGATGAGGTCATGCGGTAGTCGGTGGTCACCAGCAGATCCAGCTTACCTTCGGGCGCGCTCTGGGCCCACTTGACCTCGGCGGGCTTGAAATCCTCGGCGTCCTTACCCATGACCGAGTTGTGGGTGCCCAGCAAGTGCTTGAGGAAGTATTCCTCGCCCTTGGCGGACGAGCCCAGCAGGTTGTTGCGCCACAGCACCAAGGTACGGGGCCAGTTGACCGGGTTATCGACGTCCTCCACCGAGAAATCCAGGTCGCCCGCGTTCAGGCGCTGGGCAACGTAGTCTGCCGGGGACTCGGCGGTGCCAGCGGCAACCGCTGCGGCACCGGCGTCCGCCAAATCCAGGGAGTTTTCGGGGAACTGGGGGTAGAAGGGCATCCAGCCCATGCGTACGGAGCGGGCTAGGACGTCCGCAGTGTGAACCCCGCGCAAATCCCCCTTGGCCAGGGGCGATTGCAGGGAGTCGGTGGTACGGCCGTCGGAGCGGAACTGGTCGGTGTGCATGTACCAGAAGGCGGTGCCTGCCTGGGTGCGCGGCGGGCGGATCCAGTCCAGGGCGTTGGCCATGTGGGACCAGCCGGTGATGGGGCGGGCCTTCTCCTGGCCGACGTAGTGAGCCCAGCCGCCGCCGTTGCGGCCCTCAGCGCCGCACATCATGAGCAGGGCCAGAATCGCGCGGTAGGTGGTGTCGCCGTGGTACCACTGGCAGATACCGGCACCCATGATAATCATGGTGCGACCGACGGAGTCGATGGAGTTCTGGGCGAACTCGCGGGCAGTACGGATGACAGCTTCGGCGGGCACGGAGGTAATGGCCTCCTGCCAGGCCGGGGTGTACTGGGTTTCGGCGTCCTCAAAACCGGCGGCCCACTGGCCGGGCAGGCCGGGGCGGCCAATACCGTACTGGGCCAGCATAAGGTCAAAGACAGTAGTGACGGTCTTACCCTCAACGGTGATGGTGGGTACGCCACGGGTAATAATCTTGCCGCGGCCCGAGGGCTCGTCGAAGGCGGGCATCTGGATCTCGACGGCGCGCTCGGCGCCGGTCGGCAGATCCAGGATGGACAGGGCAGGTTTAACCCCCTGTAGGTCCAGGTTCCACTTGCCTTCGTCCTCTGCATTGTAGCGGTGACCCAGGGAGCCGTTGGGCACCACGACCTCGCCGGTTTCGCGGTTGAGCAGGGCGGTCTTGAAGGACGCATCGGGCACCTGGGCGTGCTCGGCAAGGTTGGCGGCGGTGAGGAACTTAGCCGGAACCGTCACCCCGTCCTCGCGGGTCTCAAGAGTGACCAGGAAGGGGAAGTCGGTGTAGGTGCTCACATAGTTCTCGAAGAACTCAACGCGGCGGTCGACAAAGTTCTCCTTGAGGATCACGTGCCCCATAGCCATAGCAAGGGCGGCGTCGGTACCAGCCTGGGCGGGCAGCCACTCATCGGCGAACTTGGTGTTATCGGCATAGTCGGGGGAAACCGAGACAACCTTGGTGCCGCGGTAGCGTACCTCGGCCATCCAGTGGGCGTCAGGGGTGCGGGTGACCGGGATATTGGAGCCCCACATCATCAGGTAGGTGGCATCCCACCAGTCACCGGATTCGCGCACGTCGGTCTGGTCGCCGAAGACCTGGGGTGAGGCCACCGGCAGGTCGGCGTACCAGTCGTAGAAAGAGGTCATCACGCCGCCGATGAGCTCGATGTAGCGAGCACCCGAAGCGTGGGAGACCATGGACTTGGCAGGAATGGGCGAAAAACCGATGTTGCGGTCGGGCCCGTAGGTTTTGATGGTGTGAATCTGGGCTGCGACCACCATTTCGAGGGCTTCTGCCCAGGAGCCGCGCACCAGACCGCCCTTGCCGCGGGCGCTCAGGTAGCGGGAGCGTTTCTCGGGGTCAGAAACAATTGAGGCCCAGGCTTCTACGGGGTCCCCCAGGCGGGCGCGGGCTTCGCGGTACATCTCCAGCAACACACCACGAATGTAGGGGTACTTCACGCGGGTGGGTGAGTAGGTGTACCAGGAGAAGGCGGCGCCGCGGGGGCAGCCGCGGGGTTCGTATTCGGGGCGATCGGGGCCGACGGTGGGATAGTCGGTGGCCTGAGCCTCCCAGGTGATCACACCGTCTTTGACGAAGACCTGCCAGGAGCAGGAGCCGGTGCAGTTAACACCGTGGGTGGAGCGGACGACCTTGTCATGACTCCAACGGTTGCGGTAGAAAACATCGCCTGCGCGACCGCCCTTGAGGAAGGCTACGCGGCCGTCGTCGGTTTCATCCCACTTGGTGAAGAATTTGCCGAATTTGATGAGCTTGTCAGTGAGAGGCCCGTCGGGCCCAGGTGTGTGTGATGCCTGCTGTGTCATGGGCACCAGTCTACCCAATAATTCGCACAATAAATACCGAATAAAAATCTTCGCTAATTAAGCATCGGGCATGCACATATTCAGCTGTGGAAGGGCTTTATACCACCCACTCAGAAGCCCTGCCCCTGGCTTGTAAGCCAGGAGTCAATGCCACCTTCCACGCTGTAGAGATCACTGAAACCAGCATCGGCGAGCAGCTTCAGCGCCTTGAGTGAGCGCACCCCCGCCGCACAGTAGAGGGCATAGCGCCCCTGGTGGCTGGGCAGGATCGTGTCAATAGCCGACCCTAAATCCGGATCGGTGGATGCGGCCTCAATCAGCGACAGAGGTAGGTTGAAGCTACCCGGAACAGCCAACGCTGCGTGCTCGTGAGGCTCTCGCACATCAATGAGGGGAACCCCCTCAAAGTAGGGTGAGCCGGCAATATCAGCCCAGGTAACTTCCATACCGTACTGGTCAGGTTCGGCAGTAGCGGGTTCCCAGTCGGTAGCAGGCGGACGCAGGGGCGCAGGGGCCTGCCCCTGCCACGCTACCTGCACGCCGGCGTCCGTACCAGAAACTGCCGTGCGGGCACTCGGGTCGGTCCCCGAACCAGAAGCGGCGCGGGAGGTAGAGGCAAGCAGGGGGATGTATTCCCAGCGGCCGGTCAGGCCGGTGTAGTAGCCCACCTCGCCCATCAGCGGCTGCCCAATACCGGCCAGCAGCTTAATAACTTCCAGGGCCATTGCGGTTCCAACGACCCCAGCCAGGGCACCGATCACCCCTGCGGTAGCGCAGTTAGGCACCGAACCGGGGGCTGGTTCGAGCGGGTACAGGTCCTCGTAGACCGGCCCGCGCCCCGCCCAGAAGACGCTCATCTGGGCGTCAAACCCGAGAATGGCACCCCACACATGGGGAATTCCCAGGGCGGCAGCAGCGCGGGAGGCCGTGTAGCGGGTGGGGAAATTATCGGAACCATCGACCAGCACGTCCACCCCGGCTAGTAGCTCTGCCGCATTGGCGTCGGTCAGACGCTCCTTGACAGCTTCGACCCTAATCAGGGGGTTAAGTTCGCGCAGGGTTTGGGCGGCTGAATCAGCCTTGGAGGCCCCCACCCGGGCATAGGAGTGGATGACCTGACGGTGCAGGTTAGAGGTTTCTACCGCATCATCGTCGATGATGAGAATACGACCGACACCCGCCCCGGCCAGGTAGAGCAGAGCCGGGGAACCCAGGCCACCTGCCCCGATCACCGCAACCGTTGCCGTGTTCAGCTTTTCCTGACCAGCCTGCCCCATCTCCGGCAGAATCATCTGCCGCCCGTAGAGCTGGTAGGCCAGCGACGTTAGTTCAGAGGTCATGATAGGTCTTTCTCTAGAGTGGGGCTGAGGCCGGTGGGGCCTCGCGTATCGAGCCCGCTGGCTCGGGGCTGGCGTGAATTGGGGCGAGCGCCCCAGCGCGAGACCCAAGAGGGTCTGCGGGCGAGAATGCGAGGGCCACCTGCCATTTCGCACCTTCGACTCGAAAGCCTTAGCCGGTAGGCGTATCGATTCCCACCCACTGCACGCTGCCGTCAGTGAGTTCTTGTTCTTTCCAGATGGGCACTTCTGCTTTGATGCGGTCGGCTGCCAGGGAGCAGGCGGTGAAGGCTGTGCCGCGGTGGGCTGCCGCTGCCAGTACGGTGAGGGCGGATTCGCCGATGGGGATGGGGCCGATACGGTGGGCTGCCCACAGGCGCACGCCGGGGATTTCTTCTGCCACCGAGTGCAGGACGCGCTCCAGGTAGTCGGTTGCCTGCGGGTGGGCGGTATAGGCCAGGGCCGCTACAGGCTCCCCGTAGTCGTGGTCGCGCACGATACCGTCGAAGACAACCAGGGCGCCCATGGCGCGGGTCATGGTCGCTTCTTTCGCTCCTGCTAGGAGCGGTTCGAGGGGGTCTTCGGTAATGGAGGCGTGAACGACTGTGGAGTCCACCGGTTCGAGCGGACGCCCGGCGTAGGGGTTAGCTCCTGTGGGGTCTGGGTGGTTAGTGGTCATGGTAGTCCTCTAGCTGGCGGCAGATGTGGGTCACGAGGGGTTGGAGCACGGCACAACCGTCTTTGACTCCCCCGGTGGAGCCGGGCAGGGTCATGATGAAGCTGGTGCCGATGACGCCTGCGATTCCGCGGGAGAGCACAGCGGCGGGGGTGTTTTTGAGACCCTGATTCCAGAAGGCGTGCATGATGCCGGGAACTTCTTTGGTCAGGTGGGGGCGCACAGCCTCGACGGTTGTATCGTCTGAGTTGAGGCCAGTTCCGCCGCTGGTCAGGATGAAGGTGGGTAGCTGCCCTGATGCTACTAGCCGGTCGATGTAGGCGGGCATGTCGGCGTCCGCCACCACGACGGCATCGGGGGTTTCAAAGCCCTGGTCGCGCAGCCAGGTGACCGCTAGGGGGCCAGATTTATCTTCGTAGATGCCGCGGGCAGCCCGGGTGGAGGCTACGATGACTAGGCCGGTTCGGTTCTTGGGCAGGGTGTAGCTGCTGCTCACTGTTCTACCTTCCAGTCACCGGATTTACCGCCGGTTTTTTCCAGCACCCTGATCCCGGTCAGTACGGCCTGTTTATCGACGGCCTTGATCATGTCGTAGACCGTCAGCGCCGCCCCGGAGACAGCGGTGAGGGCTTCCATTTCTACACCTGTGACGCCGTGGGTTTTGACCAGGGCCTCGATGCGGATACGGTCGGGGTGCCGCTCAAAGTCGATGGTGATTTTGCCCAGGGGCAGGGGGTGACAGAGGGGGATAATCTCGGGGGTTTTCTTGGCTGCAATAATACCGGCAACGCGGGCCACAGGCAGGGCATCGCCCTTGGGCAGGTCGGCGTCAAAGATTTTTTCAATAACGTCTGCCCGGGTAACGATATAGCCCTCAGCCACGGCGGTGCGGGTGGTTTCGTTTTTCTCGGTGACATCGACCATGTGGGCGCTGCCGTCGGCGCGCACGTGGGTGAGCTGGTCTGTGGGGGTGGGGGCGGTCATGATTCTTGGCTAACCTCTCAACACAAAATTAATCAGTATTTACTATACGTGATTTGTAGGTGGGGTAACTTTTGGTGCAGCTACAGGGGAATATACCGCACCAGCTCACCGCCGCGATAGGTACGCCCGGGTTCCAGTTCCACCAGGGCATCGGCGCGGGCTGCCTGTAGTAGCAGGTGGGAGCCCGTAGCCGCGCTCGGGGCCAGCAGGGCCAGGACGCTCCCGTCCGGCTGGACCTGCCGGGTCAACCGAGCCCGCCGGTACTGGGTTTTACCTTCCGGGGCAGCGACGGGAGCTTCAAGCGCTAGCTGGCCACGGGCGTCCTCCCGTTCTTCGCCCATCAGATGTGCCAGGGCTGGCCGCAGCAGCAAGTGGTAGCTGATGAGGGTGCTGACCGGGTTACCCGGCAGGCAGACCACCGGGAGTACTCTGCCAGCAGGAAGACCCAGCAGGGCCAAACCCTGGGGGCCACCGGGCTGCTGAGTGGCGTGACCAAACCAGTGCGCAAGCACCCGAACCGTGCCTCCAGCGGCAGTGTTCGGGGCAGCGGGGTTAATAGCCAGGGCTGCCAGACCCAGACGAACCACCTCGTACTTACCGTGGCTGATACCGCCGCTGGTGACGATCACATCGGGCACCCGCTCTGCGAGCGCCCTACCTAGGGCCGCAGTAAATTTTTCAACAGAATCACCGACGGGTAGGTGGTCGGTGGTGCAACCGTCCTGCTCTGCAAGAGCAGTGAGTACCGGCCCATTGGCATCAAATATCTGCCCCGGGGCCGGGGCGGTACTGGCGGGAGCGACCTCGTCACCCCCGGTAATGATGAGCAGGTGCAGGGGGCGGTAGACCTCAACGTCGCCTATCCCCTGGGCAGCCAGGGCACCAAGCAGGGCTGGAGTCAGGCGGCTACCGGTGTCGGCCAGGAGCTGACCGGCGGCAACGTCCTCCCCCACGCTGCGCACAAAGGTACCGGGAGAAGCCTGCGGTAGCTCAACCTGCCCACCCTCGCCCACAAACCCGGCGGCGTCCGGCTGCCCTACCAGCGGGCGGCTGCGCTCAACCGGTACCACGGTGGTGTACCCAGCAGGCACAGGCGCACCGGTCATAACGGGGTAGACCACATCATCAGCCACAGGCAGCCCGCCCACGGGCGCCCCGGCGGGAATATCGGGCCCTACCCGAAAGACACGGCAGTCATCTTGCGCCGCTGCACTGGTCAGCGCATAGCCGTCCATCTGGGAGTTGGCGAAGGAGGGCTGTGGAATCAAGGCGTAGAGGGGTTCTGCGAGTTGGCGCCCGGCGGCCTGCTGCAGGGGTAACCGCTGACTGGTGGGGGTGACGGTAGCAACTACCAGTTCACGCACACAGGCAGCATAGGCCTCCGGCGCGATGCTCTCCCCCGCGGGGAGCAGCCGGTCAAGGGTCTCTTGGGCTTGTGTCATGCTCGGCGGTTTCCTTTCAGTCGGCCCAGCCAGAGGGTAAAAGCTCCGGCGGCCAGCAGGCCCAGATAGAGAGCGATCAGCATGAGCGCCGCCCCCAGGGCAGCATCCATGCGGTTAGAGCTTAAAGCCAGGTCAATAGCCAGCGGAAGAGTGCGGGTCACACCCTCAACGTTCCCGGCGAAGGTGACGGTGGCACCGTACTCCCCCAGGGCGCGGGCAAAGGTCAGGACGGCTGCCGTCAGCAGGCCGGGAGCAGCCAGAGGCAAGAGCACACGGGTAGTAACCTCGGTGGGGCTCGCCCCCTCAAGCCGGGCAATCTCGGCGTATTCAGGAGGCAGCGCTCGCAGGGTGGTGACCAGGGTGGCCACAAAGAAGGGCAGGGCCACAAAGGTTTGGGCCAGAATCACAGCCAGCGGGGTGTAGGCCACCGAGAGGCCTGCCGTTTCAAGCCAGGAGCCGAGCAGCCCTCGCCTGCCCCAGAAAAAGAGCAGGGCCAGACCAGAGACCACCGGGGAGAAAATGATGGGGGTGTAAATCAACCCGTAGAGTGCCCAGCTCAGGCGGCGAGCGCGAGACTGCTCGAGAACCGTGGCCAGCACCAGGGCTGTAGGGGTGCCTAGCAGGGCTGATACAGCGGTGGCAGCTAGAGCGGTGAGCACCGAGAGTCGGACGGCAGCCAGGGCAGCTGGTTCTGCCAGTAGCTGGGGCAGACTCCCCCAGGGTGTACGGACCAGGAGGGACAGTAGGGGACCCGCGATGAGTGCCAGGGTGAGCAAGGTGGGGAGCACAGCGTGCACGGGGACGGATGTGAAAGAGCTAGCCCGCCCTCGTGGCGGCGGGGTGGGTGCGGGGCCGGGTGTGCTCATGGTTCTAGTTTAGGCAGGTTCGAAGCCATAGTCGGCCAGAATCTGGGCGGCGACATCTGAGGCCATCAGCCAGTTCGCAAAGTTTTGGGTGCTTTCCTTACCTTGACCGCTGCCGGTGAGGGCTAGGGGGTAGGCGTTGCGTTCGACCTGGGGCAGGGTGATAACGGTGATATTGTCGGTGGCTGAGATAGCGGTGGCGTCGGTGGAGTAGATGAAGCCGGCATCCACCTGGCCGGTGGCTACCTTGGTGGAAACTGCCGAGACGTTAGCTTCTTCGGTGGAGGTGGCTGGCTCTACGCCCTGGCGGGTAAGTTCCTGGTGGGCCAGGTGTCCGCAGGGCACTTGCTCGGCGCAGATAGCGGTCAGGACGCCGGGTGCGGCCAGGTCATCAAGGCTATCAATGGCGGCAGGGTTACCAGGAGCAGTTGCCAGCACCAGGGCGTTGGTGGCAATGGTCTCAGGGGTTGCAGCGGCGAGGTCTTCAACCTTTTCAAGAGCCTGGTTCATGGTGGTGCTATCGGCTGTAATGAGCAGGTCGGGGGTAGCGCCTTCGACCATCTGCGTAACCAGCTGGGATGACCCTGCGTAGGTGGCAGTGATAGAGACCTGCGGGTTTTCTTGACGATAGGCCGCTATGAGCTCATCGCCCACAGCTCCTAAGGAGGCCGCGGCAAAGAGCTGAACCTCAGCGTCCTGCCCCTGTGGGGAGGTTACTGCTCCCCCGCAGGCGGTCAGGCCCAGCAGAAGGGGGACGAGAAGGGTGCTCAGGCGGCGCATGGGGTCTCCGATGACGGGGTAACAGTGGCAGTGGTGGGGTCTTTATCTATAGATTAGTGTAGAGCCAGGTGGTGTTCTTCACCCGGTTTAGTTAGGCTAAATATTACATCTGAAATGCCGATTAAGATTTGTGAAAGTAGGGTATGCCCCAGTCCTCAGCCCGTGTTTCCCCGGTATCCCTGGGTTCTTCCATCCCAGTTGTGACCGGCGGTGCCAGTGCAGCTGCACGCCCGGATCTGCCCACCACCGGGCCTCTTGCCGACCGCTGGGGTCGAACCGCTACCGATTTGCGCATCTCTCTGATGGACAAGTGCAATCTGCGCTGTGTGTACTGTATGCCCGCTGAAGGCCTCAACTGGCTGCCAGGCACACAGCTTCTGACCCTCGATGAGGTCACCAGGCTGGTGCGGGTGGGCGTACGAGAACTAGGTATAGAGGAAGTACGTTTTACCGGTGGCGAGCCCCTAGTGCGGGCTGACCTCACCGATATTATTGCTGCCGTCCGTGCCGAACACCCCCACCTGCCCATCGCCCTGACCACCAACGGCATCGGACTCGATAAAAAGGTAGATGCACTGGTTCAGGCCGGGCTCAACCGGGTCAATGTCTCCCTCGATACCATCTGCCCCGAAACGTTCGCTCAGCTCACCCGCAGGGATAAGCTAGCCTCGGTACTCACAGGAATTGAAGCCGCAGCGGCAGCCGGGCTCACCCCCCTCAAAATCAACGCGGTCCTCATGGCCGGCGTCAACGATGAGCAGGGCCATGAACTCCTCACATGGGCGCTAGAGGGCGGCTACCAGCTCCGCTTCATCGAACAAATGCCCCTGGACGCCGACCACAACTGGACCCGTGAAGGCACCATCACCGCCGAGCAAATCCGCCAGCGCCTGGCCGACCACTACGACCTGCTACCCCACGGGCGTCCGCGCGGGGCCTCCCCCGCAGCCCTCTGGGACGTCTACCAGCTCGGTCACGCCGGCACAGCAGAGCCCCTGGGGCAGGTAGGCATTATCGCCTCGGTCACCGAACCCTTCTGCTCAGCCTGCACTCGCACCCGTATCACCGCCGACGGCAAGGTGCGCTCCTGCCTCTTCTCCCTGACCGAAACCGACCTCATGGGAGCCCTGCGCGGCGGGGCCAGCGATACTGAACTGGCTCAGATCTGGCGCGGCGCCATGTGGGCCAAGCCCAAGGCCCACGGCAAGGATACCGTCGGCTTCGACACCCCCGACTTCACCCAACCTACTCGATCCATGAGCGCCATCGGCGGCTAAGATTCAAGGACTACCCCATGCAGATTAACTTCTTCGCTGCGGCCCGGGCGGCAGCTGGCCTACCCGGTGTGACGGTTGAGCTAGAGCAACTCCCCACCCCCACACTCGCCGACCTCCAGGCCTACCTGGCGCGCGAATTTACCGGGGCTACCCCCTCGGGCCAGACCCTGGCAGATATCCTGCCCCGCTGCACCTTCCTGGTAGACGGGGTTGCAGCGAGCGCAGATTCCCTCGATGATACGAAACTCCTGCAAGGGGCCCAGCGTCTGGACGTCCTGCCGCCCTTTGCTGGAGGATAGGCAGCGCTTATGACCGATGTGAAGTTTTCAGCCCTGATATTGGCGGGCGGACGTTCCTCCCGCCTCGGAGGGGTACCCAAGGCCCTGCTCTCCAACGGCTCGTCCACCCTGCTTGAGCAGGCCCTGGCAGCCTGTGCCGGGGCTAGCACCCGCATTGTGGTGGGCCCAGCAGAACTAGCCCTACCCACGGGGGTGTTGCAGACCCGGGAGGAGCCGGCCTTCGGTGGACCCGCTGCCGGTATTTCCGCAGGTCTTAGCGCCCTCGCCATGTCCCAGCCCGACCTCTTGAGCTCGCCCCAGCACTGGGTGCTAGTTCTTTCCTGCGACCTGCCCCGCGTTGGGTCCGCGGTTCCCCTGCTCCTTGAGGCGGCGGCGTCCGCACCGGAGCAGGTGACCGGCTACTGGGCTGTGGCGGGGGGTATCACTCAGCCCCTGCTGGGTATCTACCGGGCTGCCTCCCTAGCCCCGGCCTTTGAGGGAGAAACCGCAAACGCCTCCGTCCGCCGTTTTCTCAGTCCCCTTGCACCCGCCGAGCTAGAACTGCCCGCCGAACTCACCGCCGACGTCGACACCTGGGAAGCCGCCCGCGCTGCTGGCTACACCCAGGTTCCCCCTACCCCCTAAGGACAGCACCGTGCACCACACCAGCTGGCAACAGGCCAGGCAGCTCCTGCACCGGGCAGGGACGACCCTTGCCCGAACCGATGAAGAGGTGCCCCTCGCCCAGGAGGCTATCGGCAGGACCCTGAGCAAGGACGCCCGCGCCCTGCTGCCGGTGCCCCACTATGATTCCTCAGCTATGGACGGCTACGCCACCGCCGGTGCCCCGCCCTGGCAGCTGCTCACCCACCCGCCAGCAGCAGAGGGCGAGAATATCCACCAGCGAGTTCTGCCCCTTACCCCCGGCCAGGCTACCCCCGTTCTGACCGGCGGGCTCATCCCCCCGGGCACCGACGCCGTGCTTCGCCAGGAACACGCCCTGGTAGACGGCAACACGCTCAGACCCGACCCCAAAGTTTTTGGTCAAGGCTACCCGGCACCCGGTGCCGATATACGACGGGCTGGGGAAGAATTGGCTGCCGGTAGCAGCGTGCTCCCCGTAGGAACGCCCATTACAGCCCGCCACCTCGGCGCCCTAGCCACTCTCGGCCTTGATACCCTCACCGTCACCGCCCGCCCCACCGTCGCCATCGCCTACACCGGCAACGAAATTATTACCTCCGGGCTACCCGGCCCCGGCCAGGTGCGCGACGCCTACTCCATGGCTTTCCCCCACATCATCGAAAACATGGGAGCCAGCGTTAGCAGCGTCCGCCGTCTGCCCGACAGCAAAACCCAGCTCACCGACTGGCTCACCACCACCGGCGCCGACCTGCTGCTTGTTACCGGCGGCTCCTCTACCTCCACCGCAGACTGGGTCCGCCGCGCCTTAGCCGACCTAGACGCCAGCTACCTCTTCGAATCCGTCGCCATCCGTCCCGGCCACCCGGCCCTGGCCGCCCGCCTACCAGCCAGCAGCAACCCGGCGACCCCACTCGTCCTGGGCTTACCCGGCAACCCCCTAGCTGCCTACACCGCCCTCTACTCCTACCTACTCCCCTGGCTCACAGGCACCACCGGTGAGCCCCTCATCGAACTGCCCACCGGCGTCCTGACCCACCCGGTACCCGGCTACCGCAAAGAGGATCTAAGGCTCATCCCTGCACGCCTTACCCCCACAGCCGAGGGAAAAGCTCTGACCCCTCTGCCCAAGACCCAGTCCCATATGCTCACCTCCTTTGCCACCGCCGACGCCCTGGCGCTCATCCCACCAGACGGAGCTGCAGCCGGTAAGGCTGTCTCCTACCTTCTTCTTCCCAGCTAGCCCCTTACCGGGGCGACGCCGTCGGTCTCAGGGCACAGCTTAGCTTCCGCCACACAGCTCAACGCTTCTCAGGGCCTGTTAGACAGGCCCTATAATTAAGAACAGCCCGAGCCCACCCCCCCCCAACAGACCGGAGCACCGCGTGCCCAAACCAAAACTCGGCGATGTCGCTACACTGGCAGGCGTCTCCCCCACCACCGTCTCCCGGGTACTCAATAACCGGGGCTACCTTTCCGAAGCCACCCGCGTCAAAGTTTTCGATGCCATGCAACAGCTGGGCTACCGGCCCAACGCCATCGCTCGCTCCCTCCAGGGGCAAAAAAGCCAGCTCATCGGCCTGGTCTTCCCCTCCGTCGCCAACCCCTTCTACGGGGAGATGGCCTACCGCATTGAATCCCATCTAGCCGACATTGGCTACAAGACCATCCTCTGCAACAGCAACGACCACCCCGAATCGGAGCAGCGCTACCTGGACATGCTGATTGCCAACCAGGTCGACGGAGTCATTACCGGTGCTCATTCCCAGGTTGTCGCCAACTTCCCCCACCTGGGCGCTCCCCTGATTACCATTGACCGGCAAGAGACCGGCCGGGGCCCCAACATCAGTTGCGATAACTTCGACGGCGCCTACCGAGCTACCCGCCTGCTCCTGGACGGGGGTGCCACCAACGTCCTGCACATCACCTCAACCATCTCCCCCGACAACGCCCGCCAGCGCGGCTACCAGCTAGCCATCACCGAAGCAGGCTACACCCCCCAGATTCTCGAGTTGGGTTTCACCACCCCGCAGGCCACCAAACGCGAGCGCATTCATACCTATCTCGCTGAGCACCCGCAGGTTGATGCGGTTTTTACCTCCAACGACGTCTACGCAGCCATAGTGCTGGGCTATGCCCGGACGGCAGGGCGGCAGGTGCCCGATGACTTGCAGGTCATCGGCTTTGACGGGACTGAAACCAGCCGGGCCCTTCTGCCCGAGCTGACCACCGTGGTACAGCCCATCGACGCAATGGCCCAGCGGGCTATCGCCCAGCTCATGCACGCCATGAATGGGGAAGAAAAAGAGCTCACCGGAAGCGATGTGCTCCCGGTGAGCCTCCACAAGGGTGCAAGCACCCGCTCCCTGCTCTGGGCAGAGAGCGCGGTGACGTAAGCTAACGCCCCTGCCCGGCCTCTCAATGATCTCTATTCTTTGACACATAGCGCACTCATGAGCGCCCCTGAACAGAGAACAAAGAATATTACTTGCTGCTGTGGTGGTCGTGAAGCGACACCTGGCTCACCGGTGCCGGGTGCAGCATGCCCAGGGCGGGCTTGCCGCCCTTGAAGCGGAAAAGCTCAACAAACCCGTGACGTGCGTAGAGTGAGGCTGAGCGGTAGGTGGAGGCCTCCAAGTAGGCGGGCATCTCGCCCAGACGTTCACGGCGGTAATCCAGCAGGTGGGAGCCGATACCGTGCCCGCGGGCGTCCTCGTGCACCCCGATGGTGTAGAGGTACCAGTGGTCGAACTTGGGGCGGGCTGCCAGCAGACGCAGCTCGGTGACGGTGGCGCGGGCCAGCCCCCTGCCCAGCACCCGGTAGTAGTCGGGCAGGGCCTTAATATCGGCCAGTAGGTTACCCTTTTGAGCCTCGGGTGAGAGCCAGAGGGCTGCGCCGAGCACCTTGCCGCTCTCGGTCACGGCAATGTCAATAGTGCCCTTGGGGGCGTAGGTAGTACGCAGCTGGAACTCAAAGAGGCTGCGGACGGTCTCGGTGCGGCCGTCCCCGCCCATGGCCTTGTTCATGACCGGGTCGTGCTCAAAGGCGTTGGTGAGCGCCTCGATGACGCCGGGGTAGTCAGCTTCGGTCGCTTCGCGCACGGTAAAGTCGTAGGTTTGCTCGGGCATGGAATCCTCCTGGGTACGGTGTTACCTTTCAAGATTACCCGGTCAAGAAAGCTCTAGAGGGAGGTTTCCTTGCGCCCCCATACTGGTATAGCGCAAACAAACCCGCCCCGCGCACGTCCTTAATATCAGGACGGGCACGGGGCGGGTTTTCTTCACAGGGAAGGTTTTAGACGGTGGCGGTCTTAGCGGCTACGCTGACCAGCTGGTCGCGGCCTGCGGCTACGGTTGATCCCGCAGCAACTGCAAGAGCGGTTGAGTCAACGGTCTTCTTAGCGTTGGTGATCACCAGCGGGGTGGTTAGGGGGTAGCCTGCGGCCTTGATAGCGGCCATGTCGAACTCGACGAGCACGTCGCCGCGCTTGACCTCCTGGCCCCTTTCGACCTTGGGGGTGAAGTGCTTGCCGTCCAGCTCGACGGTGTCGAAGCCGATGTGCATGAGGACTTCTACGCCCTTGTCGGTGCGCATGCCGATGGCGTGGCCGGTGGGGAAGGCCACGGTGACCTTGCCGTCGGCGGGTGCGTAGAGCTTACCTTCGGTGGGTTCTACGGCTGCGCCGGGGCCCAGAGCGCCAGAGGCGAAGGTGGGGTCTGATACCGCAGAGAGCTCAACAGCGGTGCCGTTGAGGTGGGCGGTCAGTTCGTAGCCTTCGGTGGCGGCTGCGGGGGCGGACGCCGCGGGAGCAGCTACAGACGCAGCGGCAGTTGCGGGAGCGGCAGCTTCAACCTCTTCTTCGGCGACCTGGCCGGCGAAGACGCGCTTACCGTAGATGAAGGAAGCGCCGGTGGAGAGGACGGCTGATGTGAGGATTGCGATGATGAAGCCCATCCAGCCCATGCCCTGGGCGGGGTCGATGGAGGGCAGACCCAGGAAGCCAGCAGCACCCAGGCCGGATGCCTTAACACCGAAGAGAGCAATCAGGGTTGATGCAACAGCTGATGCGCCCATTGCGATGTAGAAGGGCCAACGCAGGCGGATGTTAACACCGAAGATGGCAGGTTCGGTAATGCCGAGGAAGGCGGAGGGGGCGGTGGCGCCTGCTAGGGCTTTCATCTTCTTGTCCTTGCTGGTCAGGTAGACACCGAGGGCGGCACCACCCTGGGCGACGTTAGCCATGGAGGCGATAGCGAAGATGAAGGAGCCGCCTGCTGCCAATAGCTGCAGTTCGATGGGCGGGAAGGACTGGTGCAGGCCGGTGATGACGATCGGTGAGTAGACCAGACCGAAGAGGAAGCCGCCCACGGGGCCTGCTGCGGTGTAGAGCCAGTTGATACCTTCACCGAGCAGAGTACCGAGCTTGAACATGGGCGGGCCGACCAGCATGAAGGTGGCAAAGCCGGTGATCAAGAGGGTGAGGGTGGGAGTAAACATGAAGTCAATGGTGCCCTTGAGAATCTTGTGGAAGAACTTCTCAACATTGGCCAGGATGAAGGCGACCAAGATGACGGGTAGGACGGTGCCCTGGTAGCCAGCCTGCTGCACCTGAATACCGAAGACGTCCCAGTAGGTCATGGTGCCGTCTTCGAGGGCAGCAGCCACGTTGTAGCCGTTGACCAGGGAGGGAAAAACCATGGCAGCACCCATGGTCATACCCAGGTAGGGGTTACCGCCGAAGACCTTGGTGGCGGTGAAGCCGACCAGGACGGGTAGGAAGGCGAAGGCAGCTGCGGAGAGCAGGTTAACAATGCCTGCGAAGCCTTCCCACGCGGGGTAAAGCTCAATCAGTGACTTGGTGGGGTCAAAAATCTTGGGTGCGGTCAGCACGTTGTTGAGTGCCATGAGCAGACCAGTACCGACCAGCACAGGGATAATCGGCAGGAAGATTTCTGAGACGACCTTGATGAAGCGGGTAAAGAGGTTACCCTGGCTCGCAGCGACGTTCTTGAGTTCGTCCTTGGAGACCTGCTTCATGCCTGCTGCGGCCATGTGCTTGTAGACCTCATCAACGTCGCCGGGGCCCACAATGATCTGGAACTGGCCGGAGTTATTGAAGGTACCCTTGAGGTCCTCGTCGTTGTCCAGGGCGTCCTGGTTGATGACGTTCATGTCTTTGAGCACCAGTCGCAGGCGGGTGGCGCAGTGGGCGCCTGCTGCGATGTTGTCCGTGCCACCGACGGCGGTGAGGACTCGCTCAGCCACGGATTTATGATCCATGTCTTCTCCTTGGTGTATGGGCCTGGCTCCCCTATGTGGTTGGTTTAGCCTCGGCACGAGTGTGTATGTTTGCCCGAAAACAAACATGCCAATCGTTTGACATACTAACACCAAAAAGCACCCCCGCAACATAGTTAGACCAGACTCTGGCAAACTTGCCACAAGCCAACATTTAAGCGGGTTTCCGGGCCATATTTCCCCACCCAAACACAGGCAAAGTGGGTATAAAACCAAGGCTGCTGGGAAGCGTCCTCACTTCGCCCCACCACAGACAAAAATAGACAGGCGCCCACCCCAATATTGGGGTGGGCGCCTGCCAATCAGACTCGAGCTGCTTAGCCCTTACGAGCTGCGGTGATGAAGTCAGCACCGACCGCTACGTCGCTACCTGCGTTAGCTACCGTCAGGTCGGCAACGGAGCTCTTGGCGTTGGTGATGACCAGCGGGGTGGTCACGGGGTAGCCAGCTGCCTTAACCTGCTCCAGATCGAATTCCACCAGCACCTGACCGCGGGTAACAGTATCGCCCTTCTTCACCTTGGGTTCGAAGAACTTGCCGTCCAGCTCCACGGTATCGAAGCCCACGTGAATCAGGATTTCCAGGCCATCAGCGGTGCGGATGCCAAATGCGTGACCGGTAGGGAAGGCAACGGTCACTTCGCCGTCTGCAGGAGCTACCACTACGCCAGAAGTCGGCTCAATAGCCGCGCCGGGGCCCAGGGCGCCGGAGGCGAACATCTGGTCACTCACGCCGGCAAGCTCAACAACGGTACCGTTCATGTGGGCGGTCAGAGCGGACGCGCCCGCGGCAGACGGTACTGCTGGGGTAGCTGCGGGAGCGGGGGTCTGCGCTGCGGTATCGTCGCTACCGCCAAAGAGCTTTTTGAAGAAACCTGCCATGGTTGTCACCTCACAGTGGTTGGGAGTGATGGGGCCGCTGGGTGCGGCGTCTGCTCCAGCCTACCACCGTGAGTGACCTGTGAGACAGGTCTTACTGTTTCCTGCCGGTGCCAGGTCACGGAAAATTTTTCGCCTCGCGCGCTAAGGCACCGGCGCCATTTTCCCTAGTCTTCTACAAGCCGGGCAGCTTCGAGGCTCAGCACGGCTGCCTCATCGGCTAGCAGGCGGACGGTGCGCTTACTACCGGTGAAGTAGGTGCGGGATGAGAAGACGGCGGCTCCCCCATCGATAAAGAGCTCGGTACCGGAGGCATCAACCAGCAGGTCAAAGGTGCGGGTGGTGGCCTTCTCAAGGGTGCGGTGGCGTTCTGCCCCGCCCACGGTGTAACGGCTACCGGTGCGATCCAAGTGGGCTCCGTCCTCACTCAGGGTCAGAGCCAGAGCCTGGCCTGCGGCATCCTCAACGATAATCTGCACGGGGCTAGTCACCTCAACTTCACCGCGCAGGCGCCAGACGCGAGCGTCCGCCAGTTCCGCAATCTCCCCCTCGGCCCCAGGGGCTACCGGGACAGGTGCCAGGGCGCTATCGAGTTGTTCCACGGGGTTCTGGTACACACGACCCGCGCGCAGGGTCAGGCGGCGGGGGTAGGTCTGCATGTGCACCCAGTGGTTCTCCCAGGAGGGCTGGTCATCCTGGTCGGCGTTACCGAACCAGCCCTGGAGTACGGCGTGGGAGCCATCTTCGCCCACCCCGTGGAAGCACTGGGGGGCGTAGAACTCGGTGCCGGCGTCCAGCTCAGTAAAGGAGGTGGTGACCTCAAAGTGAGTACCGGTGAGGGTGCCGACCACGTAGCCGGTCTGGAAGATATTGTTGTACTTCTCCCCGTCCGCTTCCATGCCCTGGGGGCTGAAAATCAGCACGTCCTTGAGCTCGCCGCTTTCTTCATCGCACAGCTGAATCAGGCCGGGGCACTCGTACATATAGCCCAGCTTGGCCAGGGCAGAATCTGAGAAAGTGATCTCACCGTCGAAGGTCCAGGTGCGGCGGTCGGGTGAGGAGTAGAGCACCACGGCCCCGGTTTCGTCCTCGCGCTGGGCGCCGATCACGGCGTAGAAGGTGCCGTCGCGCTCCACTACATGAGGGTCGCGGTAGTGAGCGGTGTAGCCGGATTCGGGGCCGTTGATAAAGACCTCTTGCTTGGCGAAGGTCTTACCCTGGTCAGGGGAGGTAAAGAGTACCTGGTAGGCTTCGCGGTTGCCGTCGGCGTCCTTCACGTTGCCGGTGTAGAAGAACTCGAAGGTGCCGTCCTCACCCACGAAGCCGGAGCCGGAGTAGCAGCCGTTCTTATCGAACCAGTCGGTGGGGGCAATGGCGGTACCGCGGTCCTGCCAGTGGGTCAGGTCGTCGCTGGTGGCGTAGCGCCAGAAGACGGCGCGGGTGGGGTGTACCGGTGAGTACTGGTAGAAGGCGTGGTAGGTGCCCTCGTGGTAGATCAGCCCGTTGGGGTCGTTGAGGCGGCCCACCGGCGGTGCCAGGTGCAGGGCCGGGTAGTCGGGGTCGGTACGGACCTGCTCATGGTAGGTGGCATAGGCTTGCTCGGCAGCGGCGAGTAGTTCGGCGGCGTCCGGACGTCCGGGCTTAGTCACGCGGGGCTCCTTGGGTGGGGTGCGGTGGCGGGTTCTGTCAATCGTTTGTCATATCCAGCTTACCCCCTGCCCTCCTTCTAGGTCCGGGGTACCAGCTTGCAGGGCAGACCGGCAAATATTCCAGATTATGCTATGTGCTGGACCACGAGCTCCTAGCTGCAGAGATCCACGAGAGCACTCACCGCCAGGTGGTCAGATTCACCCACCTGTTGGTAGGTCACTTCTTCGCCGCTAGCAGGTGGGCCCTGCATCACTATCACGCGGTCAATGGGCGATTTCATTCCCAGTACCCCACCCACCGGCCAGGTGCCCTCTACCTGGTCAGTGGCCAAGGCGGCGTCCACCCCCAGCAGTGAACCAGCCCCCGCGTAGCTGGCCAAGCTGCCGTGCAGCAGGGTCGCGTTGAAGTCACCGGCTATCAAATCAAGGCTCCCCTCATCACGGGCCAGCCGGTCAATAGTAGCGAGGTCGTCGCGCCACTGCTGCATGTAGATAGGGACGGGCGGGGCGGTATGCACCGCCAGCAGCTGGGGCTGCCCACTGGCCTGGTTTTCAGGAGTCAGCAAAAGGGCCCCGAAGGTCACGGGCACTTCCTGCGCGGTGTAGGAGCCCAACCTGTCGCTCACCAGCGTCAGGGTTGGGGCAATATGGGGCTTTTGGCTCGTAGAGGCAAAGACCTGGTAGCCCGGAACCCCGCCAGCTAGAACGGGCGTGTCGGGTGAGACTTCGGGGAGCACCAGAAAATCCGGTTGATCGGCCAGTAGCCGGGCCAGGCTCTGGTCGGTGAGGGTGTCGAGGGCGTTGTAGGTGGTGACCCGGTAAGTCTGCATATTGACACACCCGATGGCGGGCACCCCGCGTGCCTGATATCGCATAGCCCCGTAGGGGTCAATCACCGCCAGCAGGCTAGAAGCGGCACAGGCTAGTGCCGTCAGTCCGGCAAGGATGCGGGTAATTGTGCTGGTTCTAGAGCGCAGGGCTACCAGCAGGGCCGCTATCAGGACGCCCGCCCCGGCTACCGCAAGCAAGGTGGGGAAGGCAACGGCCTGGGCTACAACCAGGCGGGTGGTCAGCCAGGCTGTGGCCGGGTGGCCCGGCCATAGCAGGATAGCTAGCCAGGTCAAAAAACCTGCCAACAGCAGGCACCAGAGCACACGAAACAGAGTCTTACCCATGACCCCAGCCTAGCTAAAACCAGCAGGCAGGGGAAGAGGTGGGGCGGCATCCGTCCTTTATGCCCCCCCCCGGCAAGGCTGGCCGCTGCCTTAGGTGCAAGGCGGTATTTCTTAAAAGCCGCAAGGGCGGCAACCCGTAATGGGTGCCGCCCCTGCGCCAAAGATAAGAAAAGTAAGAAACTTACTTGAGGGTGACGGTTGCGCCAGCGCCTTCGAGAGCTTCCTTAGCCTTCTCTGCGTCTTCCTTGGAAACGCCTTCGAGAACGGGCTTGGGAGCGCCGTCAACGAGGTCCTTAGCTTCCTTCAGACCCAGTGAGGTGAGGGCGCGAACTTCCTTAATAACGCCGATCTTCTTGTCGCCAGCTGATTCGAGGATAACGTCGAATTCTGACTGCTCTTCAGCAGCACCAGCGTCGCCACCGGCAGCACCAGCAACAGCAACGGGAGCAGCTGCGGTTACGTCGAATTCTTCTTCGAATGCCTTAACGAATTCGGAAACCTCAACGAGTGACAGTTCCTTGAATGCTTCAATGAGTTCTTCGATTGAAAGCTTAGCCATGAGATTGGCTCCTTCTTTGATTCAGTTGCAAGCCTCAGTATTTCAGCCTGCGAGCTTGAAAATTGTGGGGTGGCCCGGGCAAGTGGGCCGAAGTCTGTGCGGTGGGCAGCTTTGAGGCGATTACTCGGCCTCGGGTGCTGCGCCTTCCTGCTCTTCGAGCTTGATACGCAGAGCGTCAACGGTGCGAGCAACCTTTGCGATTGCGCCCTTTGCGCCGCCTGCGACCTTTGCAAGAAGTACCTCGCGTGATTCGAGGCTTGCAAACTTGTTGATGCCAGCTTCGTCGAGAGCTTCGCCCTCGAAGTAACCGCTCTTAACGATCAGCTGGGGGTTAGCCTTGGCAAAGTCACGCAGACCCTTCGCAGCATCAATGAAGTCGCCCTTGATGAATGCGATTGCGCTGGGGCCGTGGAGCTGACCATCGAATGCGTCGATGCCAACTTCCTTAGCCGCGATAGCGGTCAGAGTGTTCTTTACCACGGCGTACTCGGTCTCAGCACCCAGTGCACGACGAAGTTCCTTCATCTGTGCAACGGTGAGACCACGGTACTCGGTGAGAATTACGCCGTTTGAGGATTCAAGGAGTTCCTTGATCTCAGAGACGGCAGCAATCTTATCCTGTGTTGCCATGGTGTTCCTTCCAGTTCTTATCCCGCCAGGCCAACAAAAAATGCCCCGACGCGCAGGCATCGAGGCATAATACAAGCTCAGCAAAAACTGGTTTGTATTCTGTTATCGGCACCTACGCAGGTGGGCTGGTTAGCCCTTATCGTACCTGTAAAAGGCACAGACCGGCGGTCTTTGGTTACTTCATCTAACCACGGTTGGCGGGGCCCTGGCAAGTTAAAACCGGGTTTAAGGGTGCTTAATCACTTAAACCGCCGCTTCTATCCACCTTTGTACCGCATACAGACCAGATGAGGCAGATTTTTTGGTCAGCACATGGTACAAACTAGCTCTGCCCTGAGAAACAGTGCAAAGCACCTTCGCGAAGAGCCAGAAACAGTCTCTGCCCTTCATCATGGGGAACTGCTGGCATAACAGCGGTGAGCGGGCTGCCGGCGGGAAGTCTCACGGTACCTTCCTGGTACGACAGGTCTACCGCCCGGGTGGTTTCTAGGCTGTAGCGGTTGCCTGCCGTATGGGCAAGCACGCCCAGCACCCGCACGGGCAGGGTGCCCGGGGTGTCGGCGTCCGCCCGCTCAAAACCGTGGGCAGAGATACCGGCCGCTACAGACTGCCCCGCAACCTCCACACGCAGCTCGTTGTAGAGCGGGTTCAGCAGGCGGGCGACCTGTGCGGACGCCGGTGCGGCCAGCACCTGCCCCGGGGCAGCGACCTGGGCTAGGCCTCCGTCCTCTAGCACCGCAAGCTGCTGGCCCATGGCTAGGGCTTCGTCGGGGGTGTGGGTGACGTAGATACCCGTAAACCCCAGCTGGCGGTGCAGGGTCAGCAGGTCGGTGCGGATGGCTTCGCTCAGGTGCTCATCGACGCTGGAGAGCGGCTCGTCGAAGAGAACCAGGGTGGGCTTACGCACCAGGGCCCGGGCAATACCGGCGCGCTGGGCCTGGCCGCCCGACAGTTGCGCCGGCTTCTTGTCCAGATGCTCCCCCAGCCCCAGGGTGTCAACGAGGGAAAGGTAGTGGTCTCGGTCCAGCTGCTCCTGGGCGCGCAGGCGCTGGGCGAAGAGGATGTTCTCTTCCAGGCTCAGGTGGGGGTAGAGCACGGGTTTTTGGAAGACGAAGCCCACCGGCACGGCCCCTGCCTGCCGGGGCTTGTTTGTACCCTTGACGCGGGCGATTCCCCCAACGCCCACCGGCCGGTCACCAAAGAGGACGCTGCCGGCGTCCGCCTGTTCCAGCCCGGCAATAATGCGCAGCAGGGTGGACTTGCCCGACCCCGACTCCCCCACCAGGGAAAGCAGGCTACCACCGGGTACGGTCAGGTCAATTCCGCTAAGCACGGCGGACGCACCAAACCGCTTGGTCAGGCCGGTGATGGTAAGGGCGGGGCTGGTCATGCCCTCTATTATGCCCGACGGCTGCACGGTAAGCCCTAACCGTGGCCTTCCCACCACAGCGCGACCATGATTCGACCGAGCGTGCACCTTATCGCTGAGCGTGCATCAATCTGCGGCACGCTCAGCGATAAGGCGCACGCTCGTTAGGGCAGGTCAATCAATTCGGGAGTCGGGGTAACGCAATTGGCCTGTCTCTATGAGAACACGACAAGATGCCGGGAGTGTTGTGCCGGTGAGTCCCGGTGCTAAACCTACTTCGTCCGAGCGCGCCCACAGGGTCGGCTCAAGGTGTTTTCCCCATTTCAGGACGCCGTGTACCCCACCCTCATCTAGCCTCCCCGCTACAACACAAAAGCAGGCTCCCCGCAACACATGCGGGGAGCCTGCCTTGTTTAACCGTTAGGGTCTAAGAAACTTAGGCTACGGTTGAGGGGTCAACGGGAACGCCAGGACCGAAGGTGGTGGCGATGGTTGCCTTTGAGATGTAGCGGCCCTTAGCTGATGAGGGCTTGAGGCGGTTAACCTCTTCGAGAGCTGCTTCGAAGTTCTCGGTCAGCTGCTCAGCGGTGAAGGAAGCCTTACCGATGATGAAGTGCAGGTTTGAGTTGCGGTCAACGCGGAAGTCGATCTTACCGCCCTTGATGTCTGCAACGGCCTTAGCAACGTCCATGGTGACGGTGCCGGTCTTGGGGTTGGGCATGAGGTTACGGGGACCCAGAACCTTACCCAGACGGCCAACCTTGCCCATCATGTCGGGGGTTGCAACTGCTGCGTCGAAGTCGGTCCAGCCGCCAGCGATCTTTGCGATCAGGTCGTCTGAGCCAACGAAGTCAGCGCCAGCTGCTTCTGCTGCTTCAGCCTTTTCACCGGCTGCGATTACTACAACGCGGGCGGTCTTACCGGTGCCGTTGGGCAGGTTGACGGTACCGCGTACCATCTGGTCTGCCTTACGGGGGTCAACGCCGAGTCGCAGTGCGACCTCAACGGTTGAGTTGGGCTTGTCTGCCGCGATATCCTTTGCTACTGCAATAGCCTCGGCGGGTGCGTAGAGCTTGTCCGCTTCAATCTTGGCTACAGCTGCCTGGTACGCCTTGCTGCGCTTTGCCATCTGCTTTTCTCCTTTGCAGGTGTGGTCTCGGTGAGCCGCGCTCGGCTCTGCCACATGTCTCCCGGGTGGGAGACTCTAACAATTGTCTTTGGGTGAGGTGTGAACCTCGGTTCCCCTGTTGTTTCAGGGGTGGAAGGGTTTTAGCCTTCGACGGTGATGCCCATGGAGCGGGCGGTGCCGGCGATGATCTTCGCTGCGGCGTCGATGTCGTTAGCGTTGAGGTCTTCCATCTTGGTCTGGGCGATTTCCTTGACCTGGTCCATGGTCAGTGAGCCGACCTTCTGGGTGTGGGGAACGCCGGAGCCCTTAGCAACGCCAGCTGCCTTCTTGATGAGCTGTGCTGCGGGAGGGGTCTTGGTGATGAAGGTGAAGGAGCGGTCCTCGTAGACGGTGATTTCTACGGGGATGATGTTGCCGCGCTGGGATTCGGTGGCTGCGTTGTAGGCCTTGCAGAATTCCATGATGTTGACGCCGTGCGCACCGAGTGCGGGGCCAACGGGGGGCGCGGGGTTAGCGGCGCCTGCCTGGATCTGCAGCTTGATGAGGCCTGCGACCTTCTTCTTGGGAGCCATTTGTGTTTGGTCCTTTTCTTAGCTGGTGGACCGGCACACAGGAGTATGTACCGGGCGGTGGTGCTGCCATGGCGGCGGCTGCACCGTGTAGGGACACACCGGCGTGGGTGCGCACATACAGTCTTCTATCTTAGTACGGTCTGGGCTTTAAAGCTATTGCGGGGCGGACGCCCGCCCCTGGGTGCTTGCTCACAGGCGGGCGGGTGCGGAGTTAGGTCACGTCTGCATGCGTCCCCCTCCCCTAGATTCCCCATAAGCAAACGTCCCCCCCTAGACTCCCCGCGCGCGTCCTCTCCTAGAACCCCGCATTTATTCTGGTTTACCCGCAACTAGGTGCGGGTAAACCAGAATAAATGCGGGTAACTCTAGGTGCACACACCGTGTTTTTTCACCTAGACATATAAAAGGCCGCCCCACATCAAGCGGGGCGGCCTGTAACCAGTCTGACCGGTGTTACATCTTGGTGACCTGTGAGAAGTTCAAGGTCACGGGGGTCTCGCGTTCGAAGACAGAAATCAGCACAACCATGGATGAGGCTGCTGCGTTGATCTCTGAGATGGTTGCGGGCATGCCCTCGAAGGGGCCTTCCTTAACGGTGACGGCCTCACCAATCTCAAAGCCGGTTTCAACAGCGGGGGCAGCCTTGGGGGCGGCGCCTGCTTCTGCCTGCTCAGCCTCAAAGACGGGAGCCAGCATGTCGACAACCTCATCAAGACGCAGGGGAACCGGGTTGTAGGCGTCCTGCCCAACGAAGCCGGTCACTCCGGGGGTGTGGCGAACAACGCCCCAGCTCTCGTCGGTCAGATTCATGCGCACCAGAGCGTAGCCGGGCACGCGCACGCGACGAACCAGCTTCTTGGTGGTGTTCTTGACCTCCATGACCTCTTCCATGGGAACCTGAACCTCAAAGATGTCGTCTTCAGCGTTCATGGTCTGGGCACGGGATTCGAGGTTAGCCTTAACCTTGTTCTCGTAGCCGGCATAGGTGTGAATGACGAACCATTCACCTTCCTGGCGGCGCAGCTTAGCCTTGAACTCTTCGAGCGGGTCAACGGCGAGCTCGCCAGCTTCTTCAGCTTCGGTAACTTCTTCAACGACCTCAGCGGCTGCTACTTCAACAGCCTCGTGGCCCTCTTCGGTTGCCTGCTCTGCAGGTTCTACGACCTCTTCGGTTTCAGGTGCAACTTCCTGCTCGGACACGCTTTCCTGCTTTCGTCATTGGGGTTTACTTGAGGGCACATAGACCCTTACATTCACAAAAGATTCTACGGGTTAGGCCGCCATCGACCTAGCTACCGGAGCTACTAGTTGATGCCGTTACCAAAAATCCAGAAGGCTCCCTGACCGAAAACGTAATCTAGGCCCGAGATGAAGAGCATCATAAAAGCAACAAAGAAAAGAACAATAATCACGTACTGCACCAGTTCTTTACCGGTGGGAGTGGTAACTTTTTTGAGTTCTGCGATAACTTCGCGTAAGAACTGGAAAATACGGCTGAAGAAGCCCAGCTTCTTCTCTGCGCCTGGTTCTTCAGAATCGGCGGTCCTGGCGGCGATTGATTTAGCCATGGTAGGCCCGCCCCTTTCTAGACTCATCATGAACATGAACTGTTCGATTGACAAATAAACCTGTGAGGCTTGAAGCAGGGCGGACAGGACTCGAACCTGCAACCTGCGGTTTTGGAGACCGCTGCTCTACCAATTGAGCCACCGCCCTTTGAAGGTTACCCCTTCAAGGAGGCTTGGAACCTTTACGGGCACAAACCTAAAGCTGTTCGGTTGCGAACAACGTTATCTACTCTAGAACATATTTTTTGCTTTGGCAATTTGGTGCGTGCCAGCCCCTCTCCCAGCTGCCGTCCGACCTATGATTTAAGGGGCAGGTGCCAGCCGCCGCGCTGGCGTCCGCACCCTTTTTTGCCATAACCCAACGGTCCTGCCCGCAGGACGGAAGCGAGAACCTCACCATGACTGCCCGCGTATCACGCCGCATCGGCACTATCGCCCCCTCGGCCACCCTGGTCGTTGACGCTAAAGCTAAGGCCCTGAAGGCACAAGGACGCCCGGTGATCGGCTTCGGTGCGGGCGAGCCCGACTTCCCCACCCCCGACTACATCGTGGACGCTGCCCGCAAGGCTCTCGATGACCCCACTAACTTCCGCTACACCCAGGCTGCTGGTCTACCTGCCCTCAAGCAGGCAATCGTTGAAAAGACCAAGCGCGATTCCGGCATTGATATTGACGCCTCCCAGGTGATCGTGACCAACGGTGGTAAGCAGGCCGTCTACCAGGCCTTTGCCACCGTCATTGACGAGGGCGACGACGTACTGCTGCCCGCCCCCTATTGGACCACCTACCCCGAGGCCATCCGCCTGGCCGGTGGCAACCCCATTGAAGTCTTCGCCGGTGCTGACAAGGAATACAAGGTCACCCCCGACATGCTGGAGGAGGCCTACACCCCCGCCACCAAGGCTCTGATCTTCGTATCCCCCTCTAACCCCACCGGCGCGGTCTACACCCCCGAAGAAACCAAGGCAATTGGTGAGTGGGCTCTGGAGAAGGGCATCATCGTGCTCACCGACGAAATCTACGAGCACCTGACCTACGACGGGGTGCCCTTCACCTCCATCGTTAAAGCCGTCCCTGCCCTGGCTGAGAACACCGTTATTCTCAACGGTGTTGCCAAGACCTACGCTATGACCGGCTGGCGCGTGGGCTGGATGATTGCTCCGGCTGATATCACCAAGGCAGCGACTAACCTACAGTCCCATATGACCTCCAACGTCAACAACGTCGCCCAGCTGGCAGCGCTTGAAGCCGTCTCAGGTTCCCTTGACGCCGTTAACGAAATGCACAAGGCCTTTGACCGCCGCCGCAAGACCATTGTTGAGGGTCTCAACGCTATTGAGGGCGTCCACTGCCCCACCCCCAAGGGCGCCTTCTACGCCTACGCCGACGTCACCGGTCTGCTGGGCAAGACCATTGCGGGTAAGACCCCGCAGACCTCCGCTGAGCTTGCCGAAATCATTCTGGAAGAAGCCGAAGTAGCGGTTGTTCCCGGTGAGGCCTTCGGCCCCTCCGGCTATCTGCGCCTCTCCTACGCCCTGGGCGATGAGGACCTGGCTGAGGGTCTGACCCGTATGCAGAAGCTGCTGGCAACCGCAGAGTAGTTTGCCTGATTCGGGTACGCAGGACGCCCCTACCAGCACATCTTTTAGGCTGTTCGTAGGGGCGTCCGGTGCGCCCGAACCTACCACCTCACCCGACATAAAGTCATCACTGACTCTAACGGCGAGGTTGAAAACATACAGCGCAAGCTACCCCACAGCTACCCAACGCAACCCCTCTTTACTACAATAGAAACCAACAAAGACCCACACTTTGGGCTGTCTAAACGGGCAAAAACCCAACAGGGTCATCAGCATCATTCCCCACCAGGAATAACACAAGGAGTTTCTCCATGAAGATCGGTCTGCTCACCTCCGGCGGCGACTGCCCCGGCCTGAACGCTGTTATCCGTGGCGCTGTGCTCAATGGCGTCAAGACCTACGGCGACGAGTTCGTTGGCTTCCGCGACGGCTGGCGCGGTGTTGTTGAAGGCGATTTCATGGATCTGCCCCGCACCAAGGTTCGCGGCCTGGCCCGTACCGGCGGCACCATCCTGGGCACCTCCCGCACCAACCCTTTCGACGGCCCCAAGGGCGGCCCCGAGAACATCGAAATCATGATGGAACGCAACGGTATTGACGCTATTGTCGCTATCGGTGGCGAGGGTACCCTGGCTGGTGCTAAGCGCCTGGCTGACGCGGGCCTGCCCGTAGTTGGTGTCCCCAAGACCATTGATAACGATCTGCAGGCAACCGATTACACCTTCGGTTTCGACACCGCCGTTTCCATCGCAACCGACGCTTTGGACCGCCTGCGTACCACCGGTGAGTCCCACCACCGCGCAATGGTTGCTGAGGTCATGGGCCGCCACGTCGGTTGGATTGCCCTGCACTCCGGTATGTCTGGCGGTGCCCACGCCATTCTGATTCCCGAGGTCAAGGTCTCCATGGAAGAGGTTTCCGGCTGGGTCAAGGAAGTTCACGACCGCGGTCGCTCCCCCCTGATTGTTGTTGCTGAGGGCTTCATCCCCGAAGGCTTCGACGACGTCATGGCAGGCAAGGGCCAGGAGAAGGACGGCCGCCCCCGCCTGGGCGGTATCGGCGACTGGGTTGCCCAGGAGATTGAACGTATCACCGGCATTGAAACCCGTAACACCACCTTGGGTCATATCCAGCGCGGTGGCGCCCCCACCGGCTTTGACCGCGTACTTTCCACCCGCCTGGGCATCCAGGTTGTCGATATGATTCACGATAAGGAGTGGGGCAAGATGGTTGCTATGCAGGGCACCGAGATCAAGCGTGTTGATTTCGCTGAGGCCCTCAACGGCCTCAAGACCGTTCCGGTTCACCGCTACGAAGAGGCTAAGGTCCTCTTCGGCCGCTAAAGCAAGGTAGAAGACTGTTACCGCCCTTTCCCTCTTATCCCCACCACTTTTGACCGGGGGATAAGAGAGAAAGGGCGTCAGTCTTTAAAAGGTCAGGACGCCGCTTCCCCACTCTCTGCCCTGGGGCAGGAAAGCGGGAAGGCGGCGTCCTATGAGGTACCAGGCAGGGGCCTGCTAGGCGACAGAGCTTGCTAGGCCGCAGGAACTGCGGTGAGCTGGACTTCAATAGCCCCGGTTTCTTCAACTGACACAAAGCCCAGGCTGGGAGCTTCAATGCCGTAATCAGCGAAGGTTAGGGGAACTGAGGCTGCAATCTGGAGCTGGCTGCCATCACCTGCGACCTGAACCGGGAAGGTGACGGTCTGAGTGACACCAGCGAGGGTAAGTTCGCCTGTGACATCAACCGTGATGGTTTCTCCCGCAGCGGGGGTTCCCAGTTCAACCGGCTGGGTGATGTTAAGCGTAGCTGTGGGGTTCTGGTCTGCCTTCACAGTGTTTTCACGGAAGTAGTTATCTCGTCGCTCGCTGTCGGTGGCAATGGTGGTGACATCGACGGTGAAAGAAGCGCTTTCGAGAGTGGTTCCCTTGTCATTGACCTTGATAGTGCCGGTGACGTCGCTGGTTCGGCCGGTAACAGTGATGTTTTCTCCGTTAAGGACTTCGTCAACGCGATACCCTGCCTGGGAGCCTTCTGAAACCTGCCAGGTTCCGGCAAGGTGGGCCTGGGTGTTATCGGCGGTTCCTGCTGTAGGAGACTCGCTGGCTGCGGGAGCACTCATTGTGATGCTGGGAGCTTCTGCAACTGATTCTTCTGACTGTGAGGCGTAGATTGAGGGGCCGATAAATGCGGCACCGCCAAGGACGACCAGGGCGCCCGCGCCCCAGAGAGCAATTCGCGACTTATTTTCCATAGAAAATAGTTTTTCAGGGAATCCTATGTTTTTGCTATGTACAAGCTCGGCATAGCCGCCAAATCATGTCAGCAAAAACCTCCGCCGCCTATCGTGGGCGCGCCCAGCAGGTGGGGCAACCCGTGATACGCAGCGGAGGTCACAGCAAAACAGCACTGCCTATCGCAGGAAGTCTCCCATGTTCCGGCGTCCTGCCACCTGGCCGGCGTCCGGAGCAACAATAACGGTCTGGGCGGCAGCGTACTGGCTAGTTGCGGGGTTGCCATCGGCGTCCGTATCTCCCCCGTCTACCACGCGCAGGGCGGCCGCCGGGTCAACCGAGCGCTTGAGGACGGCCAGGGCAATAGGCCCAGCCTCGTGGTGCAGGGCCACCGAGGTCACGGTTCCCACCTTCTTCTCACCGTTCATCACCACAGAACCGGCAGCGGGCAGGGTGTGCTCGGAGCCGTCCAGGTCGAGGAAAGTCAGACGGCGGGGTGGGTGGCCCAGATTATGCACGCGGGCCACGGTCTCCTGGCCCTTGTAGCAGCCTTTCTCCAGGTGCACAGCGGTGCGTAGCAGATCAAGCTCGTGGGGAATAGTTTTCTCATCAGAATCCACGCCCACGCGCGGGCGCCAGGCCTCAATGCGCAGGGCTTCAGCAGCCCAGGAACCGGCCAGCTGAGCCCCCTCCACCGCGTCGAGCAGGCGGTGGGCGGGCACCACAGTCAGATAGCGGCGGTAGGCGGACGCCGGGTGCTCACTCTCCCCAGCGGAAGCGTACGTGTAGCCACCGGGAGCAATACCGGCACCCCAGGGGTCTACCCAGACAGTGCCACCGGCCAGCACGGCGTCCGCCCCCTCAATCTGGCGCGGGTCCAGGGTAGAACCCAGCACCGCGTGGGTTTCGGTGCGGTCGGTGATGTCAACCCGCAGCATGAACTTCATGCGGTTCAGATAGTCGGTTAGGGGCGTAGCCTGGTCTCGTTCGGTGATCAGCCAGACCGCGCCGTCCTTCTCCACAGCGAAAGCAGAGAACTCGATACGGCCCTGCGGGGTCAGTAGCAGAAGCTCGGTAGAGCCGCCCTCCTCCAGCCCGGCGAGCACCTGGCTTGAGAGGGTGGTCAGCCAACTCAGGCGGTCTTCGCCCGCAACCGTCACCACGCCCAGGTTGGAGTGATCCACTAAGGTGAGCTGGGCACGGCGAGCTAGGGCCCGCTGCTCGGCCATTGGGTCGCCATAGTGGGCAGCAACCCCGGCATCCGCACCGGACGCCGCAAAAGCACCCGGGCGGGACAGCAAGGGGCTACGGTAAGCAGTCACTACTGGTCACCTGCAAGGTTTTCGCCGCCGAACATGGTGGCACCCAGGTCCTCGCCGGTCATCGAGGAGGTTTTGCGCAGTTCAGCCGAGGCATGCTTCTCAAGCTTGCGGGTTTCGGGGTTAGCGGTTTCCCAGTCCCACATGAGATTGCCGTTGACCAGGCCCCAGAGGCGCACAGAACCGGCGTAGTCCTTGGTAATGTCGTCTTTGAGCATGTTGCCGGTCTGCATCCGCACCACCGGGCCCTTAATCATGCCCACATAGTTTTCGGTCAGGCCGCCGGGGTGGGCGATGGTAGCCAGCAGGTTAAAGCCGCCGTCCTCATTGCGCAGGGACTCCACCGAATCAGCATTCTGGTGGACGGGAACCACATCGGCGGGCACCAGGCCGGGGCCGACGTCGCCGTCCAGCTGGGGGCGGTCAATCTGCCAGAAGCCGGTCTCAACGGTGATGGTGCGCAGCTTCTGGCCCTGGTCATCGAGCAGGAAGCTCTCGGCACGGTATTCGATGAAGGGCAGGCCGTCCTGACTGAAGGTAATAATCTGCCCGAAGGGGGTTGATTCTGAGCCCTCATACCAGAGGGAGCCGGTACCCTCCCAGGTGCCCAGCAGCCAGGAGAAGGGCACGAGTTCGGGGGTGAGGTTGGTGGGAATTTCAATAGCCATATACACCAGTGTAATCGGCAAACCAGTCCGAGGAGAGGGGCAGCTATAAGCAGCGAGGGGCGCCCCTCTGACGACTAACCTTCTCGCAGGCTCGCAGAGCTCGCACGCGATTCATGCCAGCCCCAGCCAGTCGTCTGTCGGGGCGCCCCCGCTGCTTCCTTCACCTTAGGTGCCCGAAATATAAAGAAAACCGGCTCTCGCGCTACAGTGCGCGGAGCCGGTGTCTAAGCCTGTGGGTTACTTACTTCTGGCCGCGGAAGAGGCCGGTGAGTACAAAACCGATGCAGGTGAAGATAGCCAGACCTGCCAGGCCCAGAAGGACGAGGAAGAAAATTTCAAGTGCAAGAATACTCATACCGCTACACTACCATGCGAGTGAGGAAAGTCGCACATACATAGGCGATGACTCCGATAAATGCTACGGGTGTTACGCCTAAGGTAACGGCACCGCGACGGGGGCCTTCCTTGGGGCCGGCCGAGACAACGCGAATACCAATGAGGCCCAGTAGTAGCCCCACTCCCAGGCCGATGGTGAGCACGGGGTAGGCGGTTTCTACATCGCGTGCCAGGATGGCCAGCCCCACCCAACCGGCGACAGAGACTGACGCCAGCACACCCGAGACGCAGCTGATGACCGATTCAAGTCGCCCGATGGCACCTTCACCGCGGGCAAGTTCTGTCATAAAGCTTGCGACTACGCCCACCGCGGCGATGGCAGGCAGAAAGCCCAGGGGCGAGTCGCCGGGGTTGAGCCAGGAATACAGCAGGGAGGCCACGCCGGAGAGCAGAATGATCACTGAGTGGGAGGTGATGCGGCGGCGCCCTCGTAGCTCGGCGATGCCGGTTGCGGCGGGCCAGCCGCCGGCAATCAGAAGGACGGCCCCCAGCCCGGCGAGCGCGGCAAGGTCAGGAGATACCGCAGCAGCAATAACTAGGGCAACCAGGGTAACGAGAGCTGATACAGCCACCAGGGTGTAGCGGGAGCGGCGGGTTGCCCCGATGCGCCCGATGGGGCCTTCGTAGACAGTTTTTTGGCGGGCTCGCCGTAGCTTGGTGAGTTCAGGTACGAAGGTGCGAATGGCACGGGTGTGGGTAGGCTCTTTGGTAGTCACGGGGGCGTTTCATCTTACTGTGTGGTGTACCGGGTGTGTGGGTGCCGGCGTCCTTCTTATCTTCCCGTATTACGAACCTGTTTATCAACGTCTGTACCCTGCGTTTTATACTGATGGTTGAGTTGACCTGTTCTAGGGAGTGGTGGAGCGTGCTGCATATTGTCGTATTGAGTGATTCTGCGACCGATGGCGCCGATGTCGCTCAGTCGCTGGGTCTCTTAGCCCATCAGCTGTCTGTTCTCCCCCTGGGTGCTGCCCCCTCCCTGATTCAGGCTTCTGGGCCGAACGTGGTCTTGGTGGATGCCCGCGACCAGCTGGTGGCAGCCCGTAACTGCGCCCAGCTGTTGAAGGGCTCGGGTTTTTCTGTTCCGCTGCTGATGGTCCTGACCGAGGGCGGTATGGCGGCGGTGGCTCCCCACTGGATGGTGGACGATATTGTGCTTGAGTCGGTGGGGCCGGCCGAGCTTGAGGCCCGTCTGCGTCTTTTGACCTCGCATGCAGCTGAGGAGTCTGAGCCTGAGAGCACGATTATTCGGGTCGGTGGTATTACCGTCGATGAGGCCTCGTATTCGGCTCGTTTGCAGGGTTTTCCCCTGAACCTGACCTATAAAGAGTTTGAGCTGTTGAAGTTTTTGGTTCAGCACCCGGGTCGGGTTTTTACGCGTGCCCAGTTGCTCTCTGAGGTGTGGGGCTATGACTATTACGGTGGTACGCGCACGGTTGATGTGCATATTCGCCGTCTGCGCTCAAAGTTGGGCCCTGATCATGAGCAGTTAATTACGACGGTTCGTAACGTAGGGTATAGCTTTAACTCGGCTCGGCCAGATTCTCGGTAGGCTTGTAGTAGCTGAGATACATCTAGGAGGCGCGTGTGGCTTGTGAGTTTGTTGAACCCGAGATTTCGGGTGCTCTACTGGCTAGTTTTGAGCAGCTCGCTGAGCGGGCTCGTCAGCAGGACGGCGCGGCTCCCTTTTCGGAGCAAACTTTTGTTGAGTTGCGCAAGGCGGCACAGGGGGCGGACGTTCCCCTCCGGTTAGTTGAGGCCCGGCAGGGTGGCCAGGTGGTGGGGTATGCCGCGCTGGTACATGAGAGCGACACCTGGGTTCTAGAAGCTACTGTTGCTCCCCGTGCCCGGAACCGGGGTATAGGTTCGGCTCTGTTTGAGGCTGCCCTCGACGTCGCTGGTACCGAGCCTCTTCGAGCTTGGGTACACGGTGGCTCTAACGAATCTACCCCCGCAATTCTCGCTGCCCAGCACCTGGCCAGAAAGCTGGGCTGGGAGCCCACCCGTGAGCTCTACAAGCTGGGTCTGGCTCTCACCGATGAGAGGCGGGCAGGCGTCCGCACCGCCGCTGCTGACTATCCCCTACCTGCCGGTCTTACCCTGGCTACCTACACCCCCGATCAGGCTGAGGCCTGGGTGCAGGTCAACGCGCAGGCCTTTGCTCACCACCCCGAGCAGGGGCGTCTCACCCTCGATGATCTGGCAGCCCGCACCGATTCTGGCTGGTTCCGCCCCGAAGGCTTCTTCCTCGCGCTAGAAAAGGACGGCCAACTAGCGGGCTTCCACTGGACCAAGATTCCCACCGGCCAGGGCGAGCGCCCCGAAGGTGAGGTCTACGCTGTGGGTATTGCCCCCACCTGGCAGGGCAGGGGCCTGGGCAAGGCCCTTACCCTAGCTGGCATGGCTTACCTAGCTGATGCTAGCGACGAGTCCGGTGCTCCCCTTGAGCGAATCGTGCTCTACGTTGATGCCGATAACACCGCCGCTGTGGCTCTCTACCGTTCCCTGGGCTTTGCTCCCTTGACCATCGACCGCCAATACGCCCCCGCTCACCCCTAGGCTTTACCCCGCCCACCGCACTGAAAGGCACCCCATGACAACCACCCCGGCAGAGACCCCGGCCCACATCAACGGCGATATCAGCAAGCTCGAACGCGCCGAAACCCGCGTAGACCGCATCGATGTGGGCGAAAAAATCAAGCAGCCCAACCTGGACGGTGACTTCGGCACCGACCGCTTTCTCGACCGCGAAATCAGCTGGCTCGACTTCAACACCCGCGTGCTTGAACTGGCTGAAGACCCCAACCTCTACCTGCTAGAGCGCCTCAACTTCCTCTCTATCGTCACCAGCAACCTGGACGAATTCTTCATGGTGCGCGTAGCCGGCCTCAAGCGCCGTATCGCCACCGGTATCGCTGTACCTTCGGCTGCTGGGCTCTCCCCCGAAGAGCAGATGGAAGAAATCTCCGAAGCCGCCCACGCCCTGCAGGAGCGCCAGGCTAAAGTCTTCCACGAGCAGGTCTACCCCGAGCTCGAAAAAGAGAACATCCGTATCGTGGGCTGGGCTGATCTCTCAGAGGCGGAGCAAGACCGACTCTCCCGTTTCTTCCGAGCCGAGCTCTTCCCCGTCCTCACCCCGCTAGCGGTGGACCCGGCCCACCCCTTCCCCTACATCTCGGGTCTGTCCCTGAACCTGGCCGTCATCGTCCGTAACCCCCAAACCGGCAAGGAGCTCTTCGCCCGCCTGAAGATGCCCGAAACCATCGAGCGTATGGTTGCTGTGGACGGGGCTCGATCGGTTAAGTCCTCCTCCGGTGAGGTGCGCTTTATCCCCCTTGAGGTCATCATCGCCGAGCACCTCGATATGCTCTTCCCCGGCATGGAGGTCGTTGAGCACCACGCCTTCCGCGTGACCCGTAACGAAGACCTCGAAGTTGAAGAGGACGACGCCGAAAACCTGCTCAAGGCCCTCGAAACCGAGTTGCTGCGCCGTCGTTTTGGCCCCCCGGTGCGCCTAGAGGTTGAAGATACCATCAACCCCACCATCCTTGATCTGCTGGTGTCGGAGCTCCGCATCGACGAGCACGAGGTCTACAAGCTCCCCGCGCCCCTTGACCTGCGCGGCCTCTCCGACATTGCCAAGACCAACCGGCCGGCCCTGCACTACCCCAAGCACATCGCCCATACCTCCCGCTGGCTCAACGCCAACGAGACCTCCAAGGCAGCCGATGTCTTCACCGCCACCCGCGACCACGACGTGCTGCTGCACCACCCCTACGACTCTTTTGCCACCAGCGTGCAGGCCTTCCTGGAGCAGGCTGCCGCCGACCCCGCGGTCTTAGCCATCAAGCAGACCCTCTACCGCACCTCGGGCGATTCCCCCATCGTGGACGCCCTCATCGAGGCAGCAGAATCCGGTAAGCAGGTGCTGGCCCTGGTTGAAATTAAGGCCCGTTTCGACGAGGCCGCCAACATCAACTGGGCTCGTAAGCTCGAACGCGCCGGAGTACACGTGGTGTACGGTATCGTGGGCCTCAAAACCCACTGCAAGCTCTCCCTGGTGGTACGCAAAGAAGCGGACGGCCTGCGCCGCTACTGCCACATCGGCACCGGCAACTACCACCCCTCCACCGCCCGCTTCTACGAAGACCTGGGTCTGATTACCTGCGACCCGCAGATCGGTGAGGACGTCTCCCGCCTCTTTAACCAGCTCTCGGGCTACGCGCCCAAGACCACCTACAAGCAGCTGCTGGTCGCTCCCCGCTCCCTGCGCTCGGGTCTGATTGACAACATCAACAAGGAAATCGAGCACAAGCGGGCAGGCCACGCAGCCAAGATTCAGATCAAGTGCAACTCCATGGTCGATGAGGCCATCATCGACTCCCTCTACCGTGCCTCCCAGGCCGGCGTTGAGGTCAATGTGGTCGTTCGCGGTATCTGCGCCCTGCGCCCCGGCGTGCCCGGCCTATCTGAGAACATTAAGGTACGCTCCGTCCTGGGCCGCTTCCTGGAACACTCCCGCGTGTTCACCTTCGAAAACGCGGGCAACCCCAAGGTCTACATCGGCTCAGCAGACATGATGCACCGCAACCTCGACCGCCGCGTTGAAGCCCTGGTGCATGTGAAGGCAGAAGCCCATATCAAGTACCTCCTGGAAATGTTCAATAACTACCTCTCAGAAAAAACCAGCAACTGGCACCTGGGCTCTGACGGTACCTGGGAGCGCCACCACCTGGCAGCCGATGGTTCCCCCCTGCGCGATGTGCAGGCCTACTACCTGGCCAGCCGCGACCAGAAGCGCAACAAGCGAGCCTAGGCCGGGCCCCGGCGTCCGCGCCTTACCCACCGCTCACAGCTAAGGGGCTTAGAATGTCCTTGGGTTAACATTCGGTTAACTCAAGGACATTCTGAATGCCTGCCCACCCCCACGGAGCTTTCCACATGCCGCACACAGAGACCTTCTACACCGCCCACACCCACGACGGAGCCCTCTCGCTCAGCCGGGGCCCCCACAACCGGGCAGCTATCAACGCAGCAGGCGCTATCATCTGGCGCAGGCACCACGACCAGGTACAGGTCCTCATCATCCACCGCCCCCGCTACGATGACTGGTCCTGGCCTAAGGGCAAACAGGACCCGGGCGAAACCCTACCCGAAACCGCTATCCGTGAAATCCGCGAAGAGGTGGGGCTCCACGTCACCCTCGGGGTGCCCCTGGCTGTGACCGCCTACGAGGTCAAGGGCAAGCCCAAGGAAGTCTACTACTGGGCAGCCGAAGCACCCGCAGGTCAAAAAGCTGTCGCTGACGAGGGCGAAGTGGACGAGCTGCGCTGGGTCAGCCCCAAGCAGGCCCGCACCATGCTCACCAATTCCACCGATAAGGAACCCCTCGATGCCTTCCTGGCGTTGGAGCATGCCCAGAACCTGTGCACCCGCCCCGTGGTGGTCGTCCGCCACGCCAAGGCTAAGCCGCGCGCCAGCTGGGCAGGAGCTGAGGGCGAGCGCTCCCTGGCTGCTACCGGCAAGCGGCAGGCCCTAGCGGTAGGGCGCCTGCTAGAGGCATGGCAGCCCGAACGCATCATTTCATCCCCCTGGGTGCGCTGCATGCAGACCGTCTACCCCTACTCCAAGGCCTCCGGTATCTCTATCAAGGAAAAGCGAGCCCTTACCGAGGCTCACCATGCCCGGTCGCCCAAGCAGGCCCGTAAGGTGGTTGAATCGCTCTTTGAGAAGCGGGATAAGTCGGTTATGCTCTGCACCCACCGCCCGGTGTTGCCCACCGTGCTTGAGGTTCTGGGTGAGCACCTCAATAAGCAGCTGCGGGGTCACTTGCCAACCGAAGACCCCTACCTGAAGCCCGGGGAGATGTGGGTCTTGCAGGTTTCTGTGGCCCACCCCAAGACCGTGGTATCGCTGGAACAAATTAAGCCTTTTGACGATTAAAGAAGATATGACTGTTATTCCTACCCCCTACGAAGACCTCTTGCGCGAGATCATGGCCACCGGCGATGAGAAGGCTGACCGCACCGGCACCGGCACTAAGAGCGTCTTTGGCCGTCAGATGCGCTTTGACCTCTCTGAGAGCTTCCCGCTGATTACCACTAAGAAGGTGCACTTCAAGTCGATTGTGGTTGAGCTGCTCTGGTTTTTGCGCGGGGAGTCTAACGTGCGCTGGTTGCAGGAACGCGGCGTAACGATCTGGGATGAGTGGGCGGACGAGGACGGCGAACTCGGCCCGGTCTACGGGGTGCAGTGGCGCTCCTGGCCAGCAGATGATGGGCAGGCTATCGACCAAATCGCCAAGGTACTTGATTCCCTCAAGAACAACCCCGACTCCCGCCGTCATATTGTCTCTGCCTGGAACCCGGCGGAGGTTGACGATATGGCGCTACCTCCCTGCCATGCCCTCTTCCAGTTCTATGTAAAGACCCGTCAGGACGGCCAGAAAGAGCTATCCTGCCAGCTTTACCAGCGTTCAGCTGACATGTTCTTAGGTGTGCCCTTCAATATTGCTTCCTACGCCCTGCTCACCCAGCTGATTGCTGAGGAAGTAGGCATGGTGCCCGGTGAGTTTGTCTGGACCGGTGGGGATTGCCATATCTATTCCAACCACTATGAGCAGGTGACCGAGCAGCTTTCTCGCCAGCCCTACCCCTACCCCCGCCTGCGTATCAAGAATAAGAAGCCCTCAATTTTCGACTACGAGTTTGAGGACTTTGAGCTGGTGGACTACCGCCATCACCCTCTCATTAAGGCCCCGATTGCGGTCTAGGGCCAAGGAGTTGAGTGTGTACGGTGAGCAGGTAAGCGGCTCGGGTACTTTGCCCGAGCTAGTAGCCATCTGGGCTCAGACGAGTAACGGGGTGATTGGCCGCGACGGCGATATGCCCTGGTACGCCCCCGAAGATTTAGCCCGCTTCAAGGCAGCCACACTAGGAGCCCCTGTCATCATGGGCCGGGTGACCTGGGAGTCCTTCCCGCCCCGTTTCCGCCCCCTACCGGGGCGGCTCAACCTTGTGATTACGCGTTCTGTCTCGCAGGTTGAAGAAAAGGACGGGGCCGTTTGGGCACCCTCTCTCGATGCAGCTTTGGGTGCGGCGCAGAGTTTAGCTCCGGACGCCACCACCTACTGGGTGATTGGCGGCGGCTCTCTCTACGCTGAGGCTCTGAGCCGCACCGACTTACCTGCTGTAGCAGGTGGGCAGGTTGCCCGGGTGGAACGTACGCTCTTTGAGGCTGAGATTCCCGGGGACACCTACGCCCCCGAGCTGGGGGCCGATTGGACTCTGGTGGCCGAGGGCGCGTCCGTCCGCTCAGAGAGGGGCTATGCGCTGACTGCAACCGGTGAGAAGCTCCCTCTCACCATGCGGTTCCAGACCCTGCGCCGGGGGCTGGTAAAAGCTAGACTGAAACCATGACTTTTACATCTGGTGATTCCGTAGGCTTTGTTGGTTATCGTGGCATGGTTGGCTCCGTGCTCATGAAGCGTATGCTCGAAGAAGGTGACTTCGAAGGCATCAACCCGGTCTTCTTCTCCACCTCCCAGGCTGGCTCTGCTGCCCCCACCTTCGGCGGTGCCCTCGAAGAGTCCACCCTCAAGGACGCCCACGACATTGACGAGCTCGCCAAGCTGCCCGTCATCGTGACCGCCCAGGGCGGCGACTACACCAAGGCCGTCCACTCCCAGTTGCGTGAGCGTGGCTGGAGCGGTATCTGGATTGACGCCGCCTCAACCCTGCGCATGAACGATGATGCCGTCATCGTGCTTGACCCCATCAACCGCGACGTCATCGACCGCGGCCTGGAGTCCGGCGTCAAGGACTTCATCGGCGGTAACTGCACCGTCTCCTGCCTGCTTATGGGTCTCGGTGGCCTGTGGAAGCAGGGCCTGGTGGAGTGGGGTACCTCCATGACCTACCAGGCTGCCTCAGGCGGCGGTGCCCGCCACATGCGCGAAGTGCTCAAGCAGTTCGGCGATATCAACGGTCACGTAGCAAGCGAGCTGGACGATCCCGCGTCCGCCATCCTTGAGATCGACCGCAAGGTGCTGGAGCTGCAGCGTTCCGGTGAGCTCGACACCACCCAGTTCGGCGTGCCCCTGGCAGGTTCGCTGATTCCCTGGATTGACTCTGACCTAGGCAACGGTCAGTCCCGCGAAGAGTGGAAGGCTGAGGCGGAGTCCAACAAGATTCTGGGTCTTGAAGGTGATGACCGCGTGGTTCTGGACGGCCTGTGCGTGCGCATTGCAACCATGCGCTCCCACTCCCAGGCTCTGACCCTGAAGCTCAAGGAAGACCTGACCGTTGAGGAAATCGAGAAGATCATCGATGAAGATAACGAGTGGTCGAAGGTTATCCCCAACACCAAGGACGCCACTGTCGAGGGTCTGACTCCCGTTGCGGCGTCCGGCACCCTGAATATTCCTGTGGGCCGTATCCGCAAGCTGAACATGGGCCCCCAGTACATCTCTGCTTTCACCGTGGGTGACCAGTTGCTGTGGGGCGCCGCAGAACCTGTGCGCCGCATGCTGAAGATTGCGACCGGCACCCTTTAGACTGGTGCTATGACCAAGAACGAGATGCCCCCGACTCATGACTCCCACGAGGAGTTGTGCGGGGGCATTCGTGCTTTAAATTTCCGTGTTGATAAGGGGTCGGACGTTCCCCCCTACTCACAGCTGCGCCGGGCAATTATTGCGGCGCGGGCCTCAGGGGTACTAGCTGCCGGGGACAGGCTGCCGCCCATGCGAGCCCTGGCGGCTGAAACGGGCCTTGCGGTAAATACGGTAGCTAAAGCCTATAAGGAGCTGGAGGCTGCCGGGGCTATTGAGACACACGGCCGGGCCGGCTCTTTTATTACGGCCCTCGATTCGACCGCGCACAAGGCGCAAACTCTGACCGAGAAGTACATTACCGCCATGCGCAAGCTGGGCTTTGAGGACCAGCAGATCCACGAGACCCTAGACCACATGCTGGGTCTTGAAGGGTAAATGCTGATAAGAGTGAAGCAGGCTAACAGCGAAGCTGCTGGCTCGGATGAAGTGAGCGGGTACGTAGCACGCAAGAGCGAACGGAATCCGCCGCAAGGCGGGGCGTGAATCGCTAGTGATGAGCACCGAGATTCCGAGCGCGCGAGGAAAATAAATCTCGGCGCGAATCTGGCGAGCATGCGAGCCAGCTAGCGAACCAGGCGAGAGGGTCGGCAGCGAGCGTTAGCCTGCAGAACTCTGTTTTCTAAGCCTCTACAATTCCCTATAGTGGCAGCCCGTGGGGCAGTAGTGGCTATGGTTGGTGCGCTGGGCCCAGCGGGCGGCGGTGCGACGGCGGTGAGCCCGGTGGCGCTTAGCCTCTAACTGCCGCCAGATATTCAGCACCTTAGCCTTTGCCCACACATTCAGCCGGTGAGCCCAGCGAAACTCGGTTCCCCACAGGCTCATGCCCATAAAGATGAAGAGCCAGCCGGGCCCAGGCGTCACCAGCATGATAATGCCGGCGACGATACACAGAAAGCCCAGCCCGATAATAACCACTCGGTAGAGCAGCAGAAGCAGAGCGTGGCGCCCCATGAAGGTGCGGAAACGTTCCATGCGCCGGTGTAGGCGGCCGCCCTGCCCGCTCTCGATTTCTTTCTCTAGGCTCATGACGCCCCTGGGTTAGAGGGTAAACCCAACGACCACGGGCTCAGGTACCAGACGCACCCCGAAGCTTTCCTCAACCCCGGCTCGCACAGCGCGGGCAATAGCCGCGATGTCGGAGGTAGAAGCGCCTCCGCGGTTTGTGATGGCTAGGGTGTGCTTGGTGGAGAGCGAGGCCCGGCCTCCAGCAAGCTCCGCGGCCTCGCCCTCGAGGCCGAAGCCCTTATCGAACCCGGCGTGCTGAATCAGCCAGGCGGCAGAGAGCTTGACCATTCCGTCCAGAGGCTCACCGGTGGGAGTGGTGGCCGGATAGCGGGGGGCGTCCTCGGGCAGCTGGGCGGCAACGTCCTGCCCCACAATCGGGTTAGTGAAGAAGGAGCCGGTGGAGTAGGTGTCGCGGTCGGCAGCATCTAGCACCATGCCCTTACCGGCGCGCAGGCGCAGCACGGTTTCGCGCACCTGACGGGAGTCGGCCCGCTCCCCCACCTCAACGCCCAGCTGGCGGGCCAGCTCAGCGTAGCGGACGGGGGCAGACCGGGAGCCGTGGGGCAGCTGGAAGTCTACGGTCAGCACCACATAGCGGGGGGAACCGTTGACGGTGGACTGCTTGAGAATCGAATCCCGGTAGGCGAACTTGAGGTCGGCGTTAGCGAAGGTCTTGTAGCTACCGGTTTGACGGTCCCAGGTGCGCACCGAGGCGATGGTGTGGGCGACCTCAGAGCCGTAGGCTCCCACGTTCTGCACGGGGGTGGCGCCCACGGTGCCAGGAATACCTGAGAGAGCCTCAAGCCCGGAGAGTTCCTGCTCGACAGCGTAGGCCACCAGGTCGTCCCAGGTGTGGCCTGCCTGCACGCGCAAGGTGGTGCCGCCGCAGGCATAGTCGCTGACGGTCTCGATACCGGTTGAAGCAATGTGGACCACTGCCCCATCAAAGCCCTCATCGGCTACCAGCAGGTTAGAGCCCCCGCCGACTACCAGCAGGCCTTCTCCTGCCTGGTCGGCGGCGTTTACAGCCTCGATAATTTCCTGCTCGCTGGTGGCCTCAACGAAGAGGCGGGCGGGGCCGCCTACAGCGGCAGTGGTCAGTTCACTTAAAAGCTTGTCAGTCACGGTGCCCATTCTACCGGCTTAGCCCGGGTGCCGCCTGCCCGCCCCCTGAGCTGTCGCTGGGAGCCGGGCACAGGCGTCCTGGCTTCTCTCCCCTACCTAGATTTTTTCGGTATGGACGGTGCGGCTGGGCTTCTTAGGTTCTAGCTGACCGGTCAGAGCCAGGGAAACCACCACAAAGACCAGGACGGCCAGCAGACCGTTGCGGATGCCGAAGTGCTCCCCCAGCAGGCCCAGCAGGGGCGGGCCGCCCAGGAAGGCCGCGTAGCCGATAGTTGAGACAACGGAGACGCGGACGGCTGCCTTGAGCGGGTCATCGGAGGCAGCTGACATGCCGGTGGGGAAGCCCAAGGAGGCGCCCAGGCCCCAGACCAGCAGGCCGACAAAGCCCAGGGGTACGGTGGGGGCAAAGATGAAGAGGGCCAGGCCAATAATGGCAAGGGAGCAAGTGGTGCGCAGCACCGCCACCCGGCCAAAGCGGTTGAGCAGGGCGGTACCGCCAAAGCGTCCTACCATCATGGCCACCACGAAGGTGAAGTAACCCAGCGATCCGATGGTGGTGTTGGTGCCGTAGTCGTGGGTGAGGGCCAGGGCCACCCAGTCATTGGCTGAGCCTTCGGCCAGGGCCATGCCCAGCACGAAGAGGCCGATGAGGATAGTGTGCTTATCGCGCCAGGCATCGCGCACCCGGTAGGAGCCGACGGCGGCAATGGCCTGGGTGTCGTCCTGGCCGTAGTTTTCGCTGTGGCAGAACTTGAGGGAGATAAGGACGAGGGCAGCAACAGCAAGGGCAAAGTAGAACATGTGGACGGCGAAGGGCACATCCAGGCGGGTGTCCAGGGTGCCGATAGCAGCCCCGACGACCGTGCCGATAGAGAAGAAGCCGTGCATGATGGGGGTGACGTAGCGGCCCAGAGCCCGCTCGTTGGCTACGCCCTGTACGTTGGAGGCCACGTTGGAGACAGCTGATCCTAGGCCTTGGAGCATGAGACCCAGCAGGGTCACGGGGACGCTGGTGAGGTGGACGCCCAGGCCGATGAGGATCATGCCGGTAACGGTGATGGTGTAGGCGGCTGCGATACAGCGGATTGCGCCGAAGCGGGCCACGAAGGCACCTGAAAAGCTCACGGCGCAGAAAGAGCCGATAGTCATACCCAGCAGCAGCAAGCCCATGGGCCCGGAGCTCAGCCCCAGCCCGTTGGCCACATCGGGCAGGCGGGTCAGCAGGGCAGAAACTACTAAACCGCTGGCAAAGAAAAGCCCCAGCACAGCCCTGTACCAGGTCTTGATCTGCCGGTCTGAAAGCTGGGTTTTTTCTGCCATGGCGGGGAGGCTGCCTTCTCTAAAGTAACGTGCTGGTACTGGTCTATTCTAGTACCCTGCCTTAGGTGGTTGAGGAAACCATAATGCCTATCTGGAACTTGCATTCACAAGGAAAACAAATTTCTCAGGCAAGGGTTAGGGGTTGGTGTTTTGGGGTACTGGGTACCCCGAGTGAATAAGCCTTACAGGCCTCAATTTTCACCAACAGATTTGATCAGGAGCATTGACCTCCTGTTATCCAAGTCACTAAAATCTTGTCAACAGAAGTTATTTATTTCCAGAAGGAATAAAGCACCAAGGAGAACATCATGGATTTCCATTTTTTAATGTCCAGTTTTCTGGGAGTTATTGAAGGTTATATTAGCCTGATGTTTGGGATTTTCGGTGTCCCCCTTCTTACCATGATGGGTTTCATAACCTTGAGGAGCCAGCACCGAAAGAACAAGCTCACCATTGAGCAGCTTGAAAGAGCGAAAGGCAGAGAGCAACAAAACCATAAAACCTCTGACTAAACCAGCAAAAGGTGGCCACCACTTCTAACGGAAATGGTGGCCACTTTTTATCGTCTACGGTTTTAACCGAAAGAAACCAACGCCTGCGCCTTCATCAGCACCTTCTGCTCTTTACCCTCGATGTCAGGGGCGGTGACGGTCAGATCAATACGGGCTGTGCGGGCGTCCGCGTCCAGGGCCCCTACCTTACCGGCAACCGAGATGACATTGCCGCCGGTAGCCGGGGAGGCCGCGTCCTCGGCATCGGGCACCGGCACAGGCTTAGAGAACCGGGTCTGGTAATCCACAATAGCACCGGCGTCACCCGCCCAGTCAGTCACTAGCTGTACGGCAGCGCCCATGGTGAACATGCCGTGGGCAATCACGCCAGGCAGGCCCACGGCGGTTGCAAAGCGCTCGTTCCAGTGGATGGGGTTAAAGTCGCCGGACGCACCCGCGTAGGCCACCAGGTCAGCGCGGGTGACAGGGATCTGGCGGGCACCAATCTCGGTACCCTTTTCAAGGGAGTCAAAAGAGATAGTCATGGGTTAGTCCTCCGCCCGAACCAGCAGTGATGAAATGCAGGTGGCGACCTTCTCGCCCTCTACAGTGGTAATTTCTTCGCGGGTGGTGAGCATAGCGCCAGCCCCCATGACGCGCACGCTATCGACGTGAACCTCGGTCAGCAGCTCGTCCCCTGCCACGATTGGGCGATGGTGGGTGAAGCGCTGGTCAGCGTGGACCACGCGGGAGAAGTCGATACCGGCTTCGGGGTCACCAATCAGGGCGGCGTCTGCCTTCTGGGCCAGAATGATGGCGAAGGTGGGCGGGGCGATCAGGTCGCTGTAGCCTGCGCCCTGGGCGGCCTGCACGTCAAAGTGCAGGGGGCTGGTGGCCTTCACGGCTGCAGCGAATTCACGGATTTTCTCTCGCCCCACCGAGTAGGGCTCAGTGGCCGGGTAAACGCGGCCCACGATCTCTTGGTTAATAGCCATAGAGACCACTCTACAAACAAAAAACCTGCCAAGCTAATGCTTGACAGGTTATCTGAGCCCCGACCGGGAATCGATCCCGGGACCTCCATCTTACCAAGATGGCGCTCTACCACTGAGCTATCGGGGCGTAGCGGTGGACGGGCTCGATCCGTCGACCTCACGATTATGAGTCGTGCGCTCTAACCAGCTGAGCTACACCGCCACGTATGAACTTTTGGGCTCATACAGAGCCCCGACCGGGAATCGATCCCGGGACCTCCATCTTACCAAGATGGCGCTCTACCACTGAGCTATCGGGGCAACAGATACTAGCTTACGATACAACCTTTGGAAGACGCAAATCTAGAACCTGTTTTTTGGGGGTGTTCTAGGGCACAGCCCTTAGAACTTCTTGCGGCCCTTCTTCTTGCCGCCGAAGCCGCGGTCGTCGCGGTCAAACTTCTTCTTACCACCGAAGCCGCGGTCGTCGCGGTCGAACTTCTTGCCGTCGAACTTTTTCTTACCGCCGAAGTCCTTCTTGCCGAAGCCGCGGTCGTCGCGGTCGAACTTGCGTCCGCCTCCGCCGCCCTTGGGGCCACGGTCTCGCTTGATGTTGATGAATTCGCCGGCTACCTGGGTGTCGCGCAGGCGGTCAAAGAAGTCACCGGGCAGCTCGTTCTCGGGCAGGGAGACGATGGTGAAGTGCTGACGGATGTCGATTGCTCCGACCTGTTTACCCTTAATGCCGCCTTCGTTGGTGAGGGCACCGACGATAGCTGCGGGTGAGACGTGGGAGGAGCGGCCTACGTTGAGCTTGTAGTCGACCATGCCCTCTTCGGACTGGCGGCGGCCGCCGCGGGGCTTGTCGTCGCGGTCGAAGTCACGATCGCGGTCACGGTCACGCTTCTTGCTCTTGGGCTCGGGCATTTCTTCGGCAAGGAAGGGGCGGCCCTGCTGGGCGATGACGGCCAGAGCTGCTGCGATTTCTTCGCCTTCAACATCGTGTTCGACAGCGTAGGCGTCGATGAGCTCGCGGAAGAAGCTGAGGTCTTCAGTCTCGATGGTGTCGGTGATCCGCTGGGCAAACTTCTGCTTGCGGTTGCTGTTGACGTCCTCAACGGTGGGCATGTGCATCTGCTCGACCTGCTGGCGGGTGGCCTTCTCAATCTGACGCAGCATGTACTTTTCGCGCGGGGTCATGAAGAGGATGGCTTCACCGGCGCGGCCTGCACGACCGGTACGGCCGATACGGTGTACGTAGGATTCGGTGTCGTGGGGAATGTCGAAGTTGACGACCAGGGAGATGCGCTCAACATCGAGGCCGCGGGCAGCGACGTCGGTAGCAACCAAAATGTCGATGCGGCCATCGCGCAGGGCTTCGACGGTGCGTTCGCGCTGGTTCTGGGGGATGTCGCCGTTGATGGCGGCAGCCTGGTAGCCGCGGGCCTTAAGCTTGTCGGCGACTTCTTCGGTTTCCTTCTTGGTGCGGACGAAGGCGATGATGCCGTCGTAGTCTTCGACCTCAAGCACGCGGGTCATAGCCTCGAGCTTGTGGGAGTGCATGACCTGCATGTAGCGCTGGCGGATGTTGGCGCTGGTGGTGGTCTTTGACTTGACGCGGACCTCTGCGGGGTCGTTGAGGTACTGCTCAGCGATTTTGCGGATGGTCTTGGGCATGGTTGCTGAGAAGAGGGCAACCTGCTTGGAGTCGGGGGTATCTGCCAGGATCTGCTCTACATCTTCAGCGAATCCCATGCGGAGCATTTCGTCGGCTTCATCGAGTACCAGGTACTGCAGGTTGGAGAGATCCAGGGAGCCCTTTTTCAGGTGGTCGATGACGCGGCCGGGGGTACCGACAACAACCTGGGCGCCACGCTTGAGACCTGCCAGCTGGGGGCCGTAGGGTGAGCCGCCGTAGACGGGGAGCACGGTGAAGTCGGGCATATCGGTGGCGTAGGAGGAAAAAGCCTCGGCGACCTGCAGAGCCAGTTCACGGGTAGGTGCCAGCACCAGCACCTGGGTGTCTTTGGAGACACCGTTGATGTCGGCCAGTTCTGCCAGGGTTGAGAGAGCGGGCAGAGCAAAGGCTGCGGTCTTACCGGTACCGGTCTGGGCCAGGCCCACGACGTCGCGGCCTTCAAGCAGCAGGGGGATGGTTTCAGCCTGAATGGGTGAGGGCTTTTCGTAGCCAACCTTTTCGAGGGCTGCTAGCACGCGGGCGTCCAGACCCAGGTCGGTGAAGCGGATGCCGCCGCCCTCGTCCTTTTCTACCTGCTGAGCGGGGGTATCTACAACCGGTTCCTGGAAGATAGCATCGGTTGCGGTGTCTGCGTTAACGGCAGTATTTTCAGTCAATGTTGTCCTCATCGAGTGGGGTTTCAGCACTCTCATCGTGGGAGGTGCTGTACGGGGTGTCCCCGTGGAATGCTCGCGAGGGGCCTCAAGGATCAGAGGTCTTCGGTTCGTGGGCGCTGGCTAACGAAGGGTGCGCGCTTGGGCGAGCTGATTACACATCAGGTTCTCTAATCGAAGGTTCAACGGTCTGCTTAGCCTAAGTATGTTCGTTGAACGCGCGTGGCCCTGTGGTTGTGTGCCAGTAGCGGGCGTGGGCGCTGAAGAGAAGTGGTCGGGGGGTTCCCGAGTCTTACATTCTCAACTCTACCCTAGTTTTAGCCTTTTGGGCCCGGGTGGTGATAGAGGGTACAGCTAATTGGTGCGGACGGCGATGTCTATGGTGCCGATAGTGCGGTAGTGCACGTAGGTGGCGGTGCCGTAGCGGCCGGTGGCGTAGTCAAACGCGCTGGTCGGTGGATTGCCGCCCCAGGCGCTGCCCAGCTTGTCGACGAGCACGTAGTCGGGGCCGGGTTCCCCGGAGTGGCCGATCCAGTAGGCGGTGTGGTGGGGCACCAGGTAGGTGAGGACGGAGAGGTCCGCCGCCACAGAGGATCCCTCCGGGATGGCGGCAACGGCTTCTGCCTTCATCTGGTCTGTGGTGGAAAGCTCGGTAGTGGAGAAGTTCGGGTCAGCCAGCTGGGCCAGAGGCTGGTTTGGTAGCAGCCCAAGACTGACGGTGAGGGCGAGCACGGGTAGGACCGTAGCGGCCCGGTGGCACAGGGTGGTGAAAGCGGCGCGGACGATCCGTCCCGCAGGAGCTGCCCCGAGCCGGTAGGCGGGGACGCTGGTGCGGGCGGCGGCTCGGGCAAGCACGTCGAGCAGGGCGGCAAAGACGATGGGCATGAGCACTAGGTTGTAGTGCCAGGTGGGTTCCCAGTAGCCCTCTTGGGGCGAGAGGAAACGCCAGATGAGGGTGGGGACGGCAATCAGGGCAAGAGGGCTGGTGGTCCAGGCAAGGACGCCGATCAGCAGTAGTAGGCCAAGGGTGGCGGTTTTTTGCCAGGGGTAAAAAAGCTGGGCTAGGGCGCCGAGGGGGTCACCGATAGCTGCTGCGATGTCGAGCTTATCGGAGTAGTCGAAGACACCACCGGTGTTGAAGAAGGGCAGGATAAGGCCGATGGCCAGCAGGGGCCAGGCCAGCCCCCAGAGAGCTAGCAGGCTGGCTTCGGCCACGGCAGGGGTGTTGATCCAGGAGCGCAACAGGGTGCGGTAGCGTTCGCAGCGGGGGCTTACCGGGGCGGACGCCGAGGGAAAAGCGATGCTACTTGCGGTGGAGAACCAGCCGGTGCGGGCCAGGACTACCAGCCCGATGAGGAGAACCGTAATGCCGACGTCCTCTTTGACGAAGACCAGGGGCGCTGCCCAGTAGATAGAGCGGCGCAGGAGGGGGGCGGGGGTGTCCGTCAGGCGGGTGAGAGCCAGGTAGCCCAGGCTCATGACCAGCAGGGGCAGGGCGAAGGCAACCTCATGGAACTGGACAGCAACGGCCTGCTGGATGCCGAAGCTCAGGGCATAGGCAGTTCCAAGAGCCAGGGCTGCCCAGAGCGCCAGGACGTGCTGGGCAAAGCGCACCAGTAGGTAGACCGACAGGGCAACCAGCCCGTTTTGCACGTAGAGCAGGGTAGCGGGGCTTGGCCAGAGCCAGTAGAAGGGGGTCAGGAGCACGGTGACGGGGTGGAAGTGATCCCCCAGCAGGTTGAACCCCTCCCCCTTGATAGGCACGATCGGGGTCTGCCCGGCGGCATAGGCCTTAGCCAGCTGAGAGAAGATACCCAGGTCCCAGGAAGGTATGACGTAGTGCCGCCACTGCAACCAGGAGTAGACGCTGTAGAGAGCGAACACAGCCAGGGCAAGAGCCGCTGCGCTGGTGCGGTCTCTACGGGGGTGGGCTTCTGCGGGCAGTAGGGAGGAGCTCATGCGCCTTCTTTATCAGGGGACGGGGCCTGCCACGGGCTGTGTGGCTCTTGTACGAGTATAGACAAGTGCAGGACGGTTCTGCGGGGTAGGGCGGGCGGGTATGAGACGATGGGGAGCATGTTGCGAGCGCATTTTGTTCTGGAGCCAACCCATCGGGTTCACCTGGGCCAGACCTTTGCCACCCTGCAACGAGGTACTTTTGATCCCCTGTTTCGGCAGGTTCAGGGCCCTGCGGGCCCAGTTTTTTGGGCAACGGCCCGCGAAGCCGGGGTAGGGCTGGTAGTTCGTTTTGCCAGGACGCACCCCACCGATCTGCGTGCCCCGGTGGAGGTGACGCTGTGGGCGGGTGATAGTTCCGCTGGCAGAGGTTCATCTGCCTCCGCCCTAGAGGCTTTTGCCGTCCGGGTACCGGGCTGGCTGGGTGAGCAAGATCGCTGGGCTGATTTCTACGCGTCAGATGCCTGGGAGCAGCTCCCTGCCCGACTGGTGAGGGCACGGGCTGAGGCACCGGGTCTACGGCTGCCCTCCATCGGCCTGCTCTCGCAGAATCTGCTACTAGCCGTTACCGAGCAGAGGGTGACCGGTATCGAAGCTATGGGCGGCATGAGGGCCCTGCTCCGCCAGTATGGGGACCCAGCCCCTGCCGCTGGCCACCCCGATCAACCGCCGGGGCTGATTATCTTTCCCCAGGCGTCCGTCTTTGCCCAGATTCCCGATTGGGCCTACCACCGCGCCGGTTTTGACCGAGCCCGTTTCTCTACCATGGTGAACTACGCCCGCCGCGCTGACTCCTTCGAGAGGTTTGCTAATCACAAGGCAGTCGGTGAGCTCGCCCGAGCCCTCCACACCGTACCCGGCATCGGCCCCTGGACTATCGCCGAAACCCTCCAGCGCTACTGCGGCCACCCCGATGCCATCAGCGTGGGCGACTATCACCTAGCCCACCACGTTACCTATGCCTTCGACGGCACCCGCGGTGATGACGCCCGCATGGTTGAGCTCCTAGCCCCGTTCGCTGGCAATCGCCAGCGAGTGGTTGCCCTCATCAAGGCAGCCGGGATGAGCGAACCGCGCCGTGGCCCCCGCTACTCCCCGCAGGATATCCGCTCTCTCTAACATGGCCTTTTACAAGAAAAATGCCCTCCCCGATGATGGGGAGGGCACGTAAAGTATAAAAAATCGGGAGAATTAGGCCTGTTCAGCCTGGGCAGCTTCGGCCTCGGCAACCTGCTTGTGGACCTCAGCCATATCCAGGCCCTTCACAGCGTCGATAATCTGATCGAACTGCTGGGCATTCAGGGCACCGGGCTGGGAGAAAACAAGGACGCCCTCGCGGAAGCCCATGATGGTGGGGATAGAGGTGATACCCGCGGCAGCGGCCAGCTGCTGCTGGTCTTCGGTGTCGACCTTGCCGAAGGTGATGTCGGTGTGCTTTTCAGAAGCGGCTTCGAAGATGGGGCCGAACTGCTTGCAGGGGCCGCACCAGTCTGCCCAGAAGTCAAGGAAGAGAATGTCTGAGTTTTCGACGTTCTGGGTCAGGTTTTCCTGGGTGATTTCAATGGTTGCCATGAGAAACACGCTACCGGGTTTAGCGAATCTTGTCTAAAGACTGTGGCCGGTTTCTCTGATAATGAAGTCAGTTCGGTGACGGGAATAAAAAAATCCCGCCTCGTACGAGGCGGGATTTTCGCTGTGGCAGATGAGGGATTTGAACCCCCGTAGGCAATGCCAGCTGATTTACAGTCAGCCCCCTTTGGCCGCTCGGGTAATCTGCCGTATTCAATTTCTTGAACCTGTTCGTTTGAGCGAACAGTAGAATACTTTACACACTTTTACTGAGCCTGCCAAGCTGAGAGGGGTATTTGTTACCAAGGCCACTTAACTGGGCCGACCGGCACGCTTGAGGAGCGGATACCGGTCGGGACTAGATTAGTTGGCAGCAGAGCTTGCTGCTAAAGCCTCCTGCTCGAGCAAGAGCGATATTTCAAGGTTTTCCAGGTAGGCATAGGCCTGGTCAGGGGTGCACATGCCACCGCGAATTTCACGGGCAAGGTTTTCTTTCACACCCTCGAATCTGGCGACCAAACCCGGATCGTGAAGGGTTTGACCGAGACCGCGAGCGAAATCAAAGGCCTGATCGCCCTGATGCCCCTCATCAGTCATGGGCTCCACTGCCTGAGCGGAGGTAAAACCGTCCGCCGCCAAATCTGCAAGGAGAGCTTCGTAAGCTCGCTGCATGGTTTCATCAGTTACAGCTAGTACCTGGTGCGCTGCCGGAGTGGTTCCTGAGCCGGGCCGTACACCGGCTGCAACGTGGGCAGCTGTCTTCTTTTCAGCCATGACTTCATCCTCCCAAACCAAGATGAACTTTAGCTGAGAATGGTGTCACAGTTTCATAACGATTGGGATAACCTGCACAACCTAGGCACAACAGGGTACCTTTGTAGGTAAGCTCCCCTCCCCCGCTCCGGGGCGCCGGGGCATGGTCACCTAATCAAGATAAGCAAAAGAGGTAAATACCCGTGGCAAGCGATTCATCATTCGACGTTGTTTCTAAGGTCGATAAGCAGGAAGTTTCTAACGCCCTCAACCAGGCCCAGAAGGAAGTAGCCCAGCGCTACGACTTCCGCGGAGTCGGCGCTGAAATCGATTTCTCCGGCGAGAAAATCCTAATCAAAGCCAATTCTGAGGAGCGCGCCCTGGCTGTGCTCGATGTCTTCCAGTCCAAGCTGGTCAAGCGCGGAATCTCCCTCAAGTCTCTGGATTCAGGCGACCCCTACGCCTCCGGCAAGGAATACCGCATCGAGTCCTCCATTAAGGAGGGTATCGCCCAGGACCAGGCTAAGAAGATCTCCAAGCTTATCCGCGAGGAAGGCCCTAAGTCCGTCAAGGCTACCATCCAGGGTGACGAACTCCGCGTGACCTCCAAGTCCCGCGACGACCTTCAGGACGTCATCGCCCTGCTCAAGGGCGCCGACCTTGAGGTTGACCTACAGTTCGTTAACTACCGCTAGGCACAGCCCCGCTAGCGGGCGTCCACTCCCATAAGAACTGCTCCCCATCTGTATCGCAGATGGGGAGCAGTTCTTTAACCTGTTCAGATTTGTACGGTCAACTAAAGGTTGCTGTGACCTTTTGCCTAGAGCTGGCCGTTCTGGCGGGCCATGTTCTCCAGGCGAGCAATACGGTCTGCCATGGGGGGATGGGTGGCCATCAGGTTTTTAATGGAGCCGCCGCCACGGAAGGGGTTAGCAATCATCATGGAAGCAGCACCTGCCGTCTGACGGTTTTCGGGGTTCATGGGGTAGCGGGAGACCCCGTTTTCCAGCTTATGCAGGGCGGACGCCAGCGCCAGCGGGTCGCCGGCGAGGCGGGCGCCGTCCTCATCGGCGTCATATTCGCGGGTACGGCTAATGGCCATCTGCATGACGGCTGAAGCCAGGGGTGCAAGGAAAGCAATCAGCAGGGTAAAGACGAGGCCACCGCCGCGATTTTCTTCACGATTGCCGCCAAACATAGCGCCGAAAGTAGCGAACTGGGCGATAGTGCCAATGACGGAAGCAATGGCCGCAGCGATAGATCCGGTCAGGATATCGCGGTTGTAGACATGCATGAGCTCGTGGCCGATGACGCCCCGCATTTCGCGTTCGTCGAGCAGCTGTAGAATGCCTTCGGTACAGCAGACCGCCGCATTCTGGGGGTTACGGCCGGTAGCAAAGGCGTTGGGGGTCATGGTGGGCGCGACGTAGAGCTTGGGCATGGGCTGGTTAGCCTTGACTGAGAGCTCTTCGACGATGGCGTACAGGCCGGGAATCTGCTCGCGAGTCACGGGGTAGGCGTTCATGGAGCGGATGGCGAGCTTGTCGGAGTTCCAGTAGGTGTAGGCGACGGTGCCGACGCCAATCAGGCCAAATAGCAGGATGAAGATTGAGCTTCGGGTGAGGTAGGCTAGGCCCGCGCCGATAAGGAGTAGGAAGCCCACCATCGACCCCAGCAAGAGGGCTGTTTTGAGGCCGTTGTTATGGCTGTGCATGAAAGTCCTTTCCATGGGGTCTTGATTCTTAGATTAGACGCTGGGGCTGATGTGTTCCCCGGTGTTTGCTAGCGGCTTGAGAAAAAGCGCCTGCCAGGCCCCTCGAAGGGCCTGGCAGGCGCTGATGACCTAGTAGCAGATGATGTCTTGGATTCGGCTTATGCCAAAGTAGCTCTCCAAAACGTAGCTGGCATAGGGCGAATTGATGATGATGGGAGGCAGATAGGTGCCAAACCCTGAAGGGAATTCAGCGCTTTCAGAGTCGGAGACCAGGAAGGTGATGATGCACATGCGGTTATCGCCGACAGGGTGCCCAATAGTATCCCAGGGAGTGTTAGCGATGAACTCGTAGTACTCCGGGGTACCCACCCAATCCAGAGGACCCAGAATCTCGGGACCCCCTGTATCGGGGTCTACAGGCTCCACAGGAGTAACCGGGTCGACAGGAGACTTGGGCTCTAGCGGATCAACGGGTTCGACCGGCTCCACGGGAAGCTCAGGTTCAACCGGCTCTACGGGCTCGACCGGGTCAACAGGAACTACCGGCTCTACAGGAACTACAGGCTCCACGGGCAGCACAGGTTCAACCGGCTCTACAGGTTGGAC
>JAUMWB010000005.1 GCA_030529845.1 Rothia sp. (in: high G+C Gram-positive bacteria)
GTCGCTTGGCGGGTTTCCCCTGTGCCGTGGCGACTCGTAATACTCTACGCAGGTTTTTCAGACCGCGCAACCCGAAAGAGACACTTTTGGGGCATTTCCATCCCAGGAGCCACCACCAAAAACAGTAAATCACCTAGTCAAAACCATAATTGACAGAGAAAAAGATTTTTTAAAGTTTTTCTGAAGATCTACACAAGGCTTGATTTTAGGGATTTTGTGTGAGCCAGACCCTTATTCTGACTCACATAAGTTTCTTATATTTGTGCGGGGAGGGGGGCGGCAGACTCACAGCGAAGCTGCTGGCTCGGATGAAGTGAGCGGGTACGTAGCACGCAAGAGCGAACGGAATCCGCCGCAAGGCGGGGCGTGAATCGCTAGTGATGAGCACCGAGATTCCGAGCGCGCGAGGAAAATAAATCTCGGCGCGAATCTGGCGAGCATGCGAGCCAGCCAGCGAACCAGGCGAGAGGGTCGGCAGCGAGAGTGAGCCTGCCGCACCCTAAAGACTAGATAAACAAGAAGTGCTCCCCCGCTATCGCGGGAGAGCACTTCGTTCTTATAAGAAGCTTAGGCAGCTCGGCGGCGGGATACCTCGTAGAGGGAGATTCCTACTGCCATGGAGGCGTTGAGGGATTCCATAGCTGAGCTAATGGGAATCGAAACGATTTGGTCGCAGTTCTCGGTGACCAGTCGTGAGAGCCCCTTACCTTCTGAGCCAACAACAATCATGAGCGGTTCAGAGGCTAGTTCAAGGTTGGGCAGGTCTATGTCGCCGCCGCCGTCCAGACCGACAACGAAGATACCGGCGTCCTTAGCCTGCTGGATCACGCGGGTCAGGTTAGTGGCCTTAGCTACGGGGATGCGGGCAGCAGCACCGGATGAGGTCTTCCAGGCTGAAGCAGTCATAGCTGCCGAGCGGCGCTCGGGAATGATAACGCCGTTACCCGAGAAGGCTGAGACGGAGCGGATGATAGCGCCCAGGTTGCGGGGATCGGTGATGCCGTCCAGGGCAACGAAGAGGGGCGGGGTGCTCATCTGCTTGTCGTACCAGCGGTCCATGGTGTCGAGCACCAGGTTGCCGGCGTCCGGGTACTTGTAGGGCGGAATCTGCAGAGCAACACCCTGGTGGACGGCGTGGTCGGTGAGACGGTCCAGCTCGTTACGGCCAATTTCAAGCATGGGCAGGCCCTGCTTATTGGCTTCGGTCATGATGTCGCGGACGCGGTCGTCAACCTCGATGCGGGACATGACGAAGAGGGTCTTGGCAGGAATCTCGGTCTGCAGTGCCTCAAGTACGGAGTTACGACCGGTAACCAGCTCATCAGAGGCACGCTTGCCGCCCAGGCGGGGCTGACGGGACCGCAGGGTGTTCGTTGCCTTGCGGTTTTCGGCGGCCTTCTTCATCTTGTAGGCCTTGTGGTAGACGCGGTCTTCGGCCTTAGGGGTGTTGCCGCGGCCTTCGAGGGCCTTACGGCCGTGGCCACCGGTGCCCTTGGTGGGGCCCTTCTTTTTGTTGGTTGCGCCGGGGCGTGAGCCTGCCTTCGCCATAAATCTCGTCCTTTGATAGATGTCTATGAATTGTTTTCTAGCTTACCGACCCCTTGCGCCCTATGGGGCGAGAGATGGAGCACGGTAGCGCAGTGAGTTAGAGGGACCAGGTGGAGCCGGATGCGCCGTCCTTGACGGTGATACCGGCAGCAGCCAGGGCGTCACGGATTTGGTCGGCGCGGGCCCAGTCTTTAGCCTCGCGGGCTTCGGCACGCTGGGTGAGCATGGTCTGAATCAGAGAGTCGAGCGCTGCGTGTTCGCCGGGTTCGTTGGCAGCAGCCCCTGCCTGGCTGAAGGACATGAGCTCAACCAGCCCCAGCACCTTGGCCATAGCGTAGACCTGCTCGGCGGCGTCCTGGGCGGATTCACCGGCAGCCAGGGCTGCGTTACCGGCGCGGACGCCCGCGTGCAGGGCAGCCAGGGCCTTGGGGATGTTGAGGTCATCGTCCATGGCCTCGGCAAAGGCCTCGGGTACCGCAGCATCTTCGCGATGGTAGTCGCGGGTTGCGGCCAAGAAGGCTTCAACGCGTTCAACGGCTACACGAGCCTCTTCGAGGGAGGTGGGGTGGTAGTCGAGGACGGAGCGGTAGTGGGCCTGGCCCAGGTAGTAGCGCACAACCAGGGGGCGGGCAGCTTCGAGCATCTGGGCGGGGGTGATGATGTTGCCAATGGACTTGGACATCTTCTCGCCCTCGTAGTTGACCAGGCCGTTGTGCATCCAGAAGTTGGCAAACCCGTAGCCGGCTGCCTGGGACTGGGCCATCTCGTTTTCGTGGTGGGGGAAGCGCAGGTCGAGGCCGCCGCCGTGAATATCAAAAGTCTCGCCCAGGTACTTGCCGGCCATGGCGGAGCATTCCAGGTGCCAGCCGGGGCGTCCCTTACCCCAGGGGGAATCCCAGGAGGCGGTGACGGGCTCGCCCTCCTTGTAAGCCTTCCACAGGGCAAAGTCGCGGGGGTCGCGCTTGCCGCGGGGGTCGGCATCCGGGGCGTCCTGCATATCGTCAATCTTCTGGCGGGTCAGGGCACCATAGTTTTCCCAGGAGCGCACATCGAAGTAGACGTCGCCGCAGCCGTCGGTCGCCGGGTAGGCATGGCCACGGTCAATGAGACGCTGAATGAGGGCAAACATCTCGGGGATATGCCCGGTAGCGCGCGGCTCGTAGGTGGGGGGTGCGATGTTGAGGGAGGCGTAGGCCTGGCCAAAGACCCGCTCGAAGCGGTAGGCCAAGGCCCACCACTCTTCAGCCGGGTGTTCGCCGGCGTAGCCGGGCTCAAAAGAGGCAGCCGAGTTCACCAGAATCTTGTCGTCGATATCGGTGACGTTACGAACCGTGGTGACCTTGTAACCGCGGTAGGTCAGCCAGCGGGAGAGCTGGTCAAAGACCAGGCCCGAACGCACGTGCCCAATGTGCGGGGCACCCTGAACGGTGGCACCGCAGTAGTAGATGCGGGCCTCGCCGGGGTGAACCGGGGTGAAATCACGGACGCTTGCTGTTGCTGAATCATAAAAACGTAGAGTCACGCCTAACAGTTTACCGTGCGCTGTAGAACCGGTGCGAGGACGCTTGCCGCATGGTTAATCAGCAGGGAAAAATGTCCATCACTCGGCAACTCGTGAATCTGAGCCCCCAGGCGGAGCCCTAAGTTGCGAGCGCGGGCGGGTTTGATGGCCAAATCTCGCCCGGCTACCCAGAGATGAACCGGGGCTTTAACGGTGGACTCTGCGAACCCCCAGTCGTCCTGAATTGCGTACTCATCTTGCACCCCGCCTTTGATGGAGAACTGCAGGGCGTAATCGTGGGAGACCGCCATGCGGTAGGCAGCGGTGTGCCCTTGTACGTCTCGACCCAGGGCTGAAGCTAGGGTCGAGGCCGACGCCAGCGGGCGACTGACGGCGCGGGCGGTCAGGTCGATCAGGGTTTTGGGGAACCAGGAGAGGGTCAGGTGCGACATGTGGACGCGCAGCGGAGTGAGGTTAAGGCCCAGCCGGCTTTCCCAGAGGGGGTGGTGGGTGAAGGGGGCCAGTAAGATGAGCTGGTCTATCTTCTCGGGGTGCAGGGCAGCTAGGCTCATAGCGTGGGGCCCGCCGCCGGAAAAGCCCATCACGCTGAAACAGTCAAGCTCTAGATGGTCGATGATGGCTGCGACGTCCCGCTCTGCCCAGGTGCCCACCAGCCTGTGGGGCACGGCATCCGATGCTCCCAGCCCCGGGCGATCCGGGGCGATAAGGCGGATACCCAGCTCTCTGGCCGCCTCATCGAGGAAGAGGGCCTCATAGCCGGTACCGGGAGTGCCATGGCAGTAGATGACGGTAGCTGTGGGTGCTTCTGTCTGCCCAAATTCGTGCCAGGCGATGACGCGTCCCCCGTCCTGGCTCAGCAGGTGAGGGTGGGGTTCGAGGGGGTCGGCGTTCACAGGTACTTCTTTACAGCTTGGGGTGGTGTTAACAGGGACAGGCTTATTGTAGCGCTGACTGCCCACGCCTCTGAGCGCACCCGACGCTGGACCTTGGCTCAAGCGTCCTTACGGTATACCAGGGCAACAGCGCTAGCTGCCACGCCCTCTCCGCGGCCGGTCAGCCCCAGCCCGTCAGTGGTGGTGGCGGTAACGGTCACCGGGGCACCGGCGGCCTCGGATAGGACGCGGTTGGCCTCGTCCCGGCGCGGGGAGAACTTGGGTTTGTTGCCGATCAGCTGCACCGCAATGTTGCCAATCTCAAACCCGGCGGCCCGCACAATGGCAGCAGCTTCAGAGAGGATCCGCACACCGGAAGCACCTGCCATATCGGGCCGATCCACCCCGAAATTGGAGCCTAGATCGCCGGTGCCGCTGGCCGAGAAGAGGGCATCGGCAGCAGCGTGGGCGACCACGTCGCCGTCCGAATGGCCCGATAGGCCACGCTGGCCCGGCCAGTGCAGACCGGCCACCCACAGCTCGGTGCCTTCCTCACCAAAAGCGTGAACATCAGTACCGGTACCGATACGGGGAATCATGATTCTCTCTTTTCGTCGTAGAGGGCTCTGGCTAGGGTCAGGTCAAGGGGGGTTGTAATCTTGAAGGCCTCGGCGGCTCCCTCGACCGTTGCCACCGGCAGACCCAGGGTCTCAGCCAGCATGGCATCATCGGTGATACTTTCGGCGACCTCGGGGGCTAGGGAGGCAACATCCCGGTGAGCCTGGAGCAGGGTGGCCAGGTCAAAGCCCTGGGGAGTCTGCACAGCCCGCAGCTGCGCGCGAGCCGGAGTGCCGTTCACATACCCCCGAGCATCTACAGTTTTGATGGTATCAACCACCGGCAACACGGGGATGACGGCCCTCTCCCCCGCTGCTAGAGCCGCAGCTACCCGGTGGTAAACCCCGGCAGGGGTGAAGCAGCGGGCGGCATCGTGCACCAGGACGCCGGTGGGCAGCTGCCCGGGGGCACCGGGCAGGGGGGCGGCGTCCGCAATCGCAGTCAGGGCAGCCGTCACCGATTCGGCGCGTGTTGCGCCGCCGGGCACCGCCAGGGCACCGCACCGGGCGCAGACCTGTCGTAGCTCAACATCCTGCGGGGGCACCGTCACCACCAGCCGAGCCGCCACGCCCGACGCTAGGGCACCGGTCAGCGCCCATTCCAATAGCGTGCGGTCGGCCACCTCTACCGCAGCTTTGGGCACACCTGCGCCCAGGCGCGACCCGGAACCGGCGGCCACAATAACGACAGCGAGCACCGAACCACCAGATGTGGTTGCGGTGCCCGCTGTATCAGAAAAATCTAGAGTGCTCACAGCTAGTGAGCATACCCGAAAGTTTAGACGCCCTCGAGAATCTTATCGAGTTCAACCTCGGCAGCTTCTTCGTCGATGTCCTTAGCCAGGGCAACCTCAGATGACAGAATCTGACGGGCCTTAGCCAGCATGCGCTTCTCACCTGCCGACAAGCCGCGGTCGTTCTCACGGCGCCACAGGTCACGCACGACCTCGGCAACCTTCAGCACATCGCCAGATGCCAGCTTCTCAACGTTAGCCTTGTAGCGGCGGGACCAGTTTGCTGCTTCTTCGGTATCGGTAGCCTGAAGCACGTCGATGACTTCCTGCAGACCGCGCTCGTCAACGACGTCGCGCACGCCCACCATATCGACGTTCTCAGCGGGCACCTCAATGACCAGGTCACCGTTAGCGACCTTGAGTTTCAGGTACATCTTCTCTTCGCCACGGATCTTACGCATCTTGATTTCTTCAATCGTTGCGGCACCGTGGTGAGGGTAAACGACTGTTTCGCCAACCTCAAAAACCATATGGATAAACCCCTTTCAGCCTACCTATTCTACCATGCAACGAAAGACAGCACCCTTAAAATCTCAAAATAGGCCCGGTGCTCTCAGCGAACCTGTGCGCTTCATTTACACCCTTTTGCCCCGTTGATACAGACGTATTGTCGTTAAACCAGATAGAATGTGACCTGAACAGACCAAAAATTCCGTACCTCGGCGCGGAGCACACACACTTTCTCTGCCCCACTGGCAGACTACGACCCTACACAAGGAGCTAGAGCTGTGAAGAACACCGCTTCTTTGACCGTCAAGCGCGCCAGCGCCCTCGTTGCCATCGCTGGTGCCCTGCTGGCCACCACCGGTTGCACCTACACCAACCAGCCCGCTACCACCATCGTCTACTCCGCCTCTGACGGCCAGATGGCTAACCTGCTAGGCGAGAACAACCAGCAGGACATCCAGCTCCGCAACATCATGGTCATCGCAGCCGATGAGGCCTCACAGGGCCGCGTGCTGGGCACCATTCTGAACCAGACCGAGGAAAACGCCACCGTTACCCTGGCCTTCCCCACCGAAACTCTCACCGTTGAGGTTCCCGCTGGCAAGGAAGTCCGCCTGGAAAACGACGAGAACGAACTTCTCCTAGCTGAAGCCGGCGCTAACCCCGGTCTGCTGTTGAAGGATGTTGAGGTCTCCTCCAACGTCACCTCCAGCACCGCCACCTTCAACGTTCCGGTTCTTGACGGAGCCCTGGATGAGTACGCCCCCTACCTGCCCACCGCAGCAGCTACTCCCAGCGCTAGCGAAACCACAAGCAGCAACGGCTAGGACCTTTCGCTTTAAAGAGTGGGGCGGGCCCTTCAGGTAACTGAAGGGCCCGCCCCACTGCTTTGCCCGGCTTAGGGAGCCGGTTTAGGGTTCAAACTTGTAGCCCAGACCGCGCACGGTTACCACATAGCGCGGGGAGGAAGGGTCAGGCTCAACCTTGGAGCGCAGGCGCTTAATGTGCACATCCAGGGTCTTGGTATCGCCCACATAGTCAGCACCCCAGACCCGATCAATCAGCTGGGAGCGCGTCATCACGCGTCCGGCGTTGCGCAGAAGCATCTCAAGCAGCTCAAACTCCTTGAGGGGCATAGCTACGGTTTCACCGGAGACAGTTACCACGTGGCGCTCAACGTCCATGCGCACCGGGCCGCCCTCAATCGCCCCGGCGTCGTGTTCCTCGGGCTCGCCCTGGCGGCGCAGGACGGCGCGGATGCGGGCAATCAGCTCGCGGGAAGAATAGGGCTTGGTGACATAGTCGTCCGCCCCTAGCTCTAGACCCAGAACCTTGTCTATCTCTGAGTCTTTGGCGGTCAGCATGATGATGGGGACCGCGCTGGTGGCGCGAATCTGCTTACAGACCTCGGTGCCGGACTGGCCGGGGAGCATGATATCGAGGAGCACCAGGTCTGCGCCGTTTCGCTCAAACTCGACAACGGCGTCCAGACCGTTATCGACCACCTGCACCTCAAAGCCCTCACGACCCAGCAAAAAGGCCAGGGGCTCGCTCAGCGCCTCTTCGTCCTCAACCACTAAAATACGGGTCACTTACTTTGTTTCCTTCGCGGTCTGTGCCGACCCCGCAGAGCGCGGCACTGTGTGGATGTTGGGGTCTGCTACGTGGGTAAGCGAGCCCGTCGGCGGGTGCTCCCCCAGCAGGTCTTGTTCGGTTTCTTCATCGATTATGGGCAGGGCAATGGTGAAAGTTGAGCCGGAACCGGGTTGGGACCAGAGGGTCACCTCGCCACCGTGCTGACCCACTATATGCTTCACAATGCTCAAGCCTAGGCCCGTGCCCCCGGTCTGACGCGAACGCGCCGGGTCAACCCGGTAGAAGCGCTCAAAAATGCGGTCCTGTTCGTCCTCGGGAATGCCCGGGCCCTGGTCTTTCACAGAAATTCTAACAGTGTCGCCCTTCACTGCCATCCCGATGCCCACCTTGGTGTTCTCGGGCGAGTAACGGATAGCGTTCTCGATGAGGTTGCGCAGGGCGGTGCCTAGCAGCTCGGGATCCCCGTGAACCGGGCGGGGGGCCTTTCCGCCCACCAGCAGCTCGATGTTTTTGCCCTCGGCTGTCAGTCGGTTTCGGTCAACCGACTCAGCTACCACCTGCTCAATATCAACCAGGGTAGAATTGAGCACCATATCGGTTGATTGCAGGCGGGAGAGCTCAATGACGTCCTGCACCAGTGCCGCTAACCGCCGGGACTCTTTCTTGAGCTTGCCCGAGAAATAGAGTACCGACTCGGGGTCGTCAGCCGATGACTCGATGGCCTCAGCCATAAGTCCAACCGCCCCCACCGGCGTCTTGAGCTCGTGCGATACATTGGCTACGAAGTCGGTGCGAACGGTCTGGGCGCGGGTAATTTCGGTGCGGTCATCGGCCAGCACCAAGATGTACTCATCGCCCACCGGGGCCACGCGCAGGTCAATGACCAGGCGGCTCTGGTCGTAAAAGCCTCGGGTCAGGATAATTTCTTTCTCGGCGATGATGCCCTTAGAACGCACCGCATCAATCATCTCTAGTAGCTCATCGGAGACTACCGTGTGCCCACGTACCAGCCCCAGGGCGTAAGCGCCTGGGGAAGCCTGAACCACGCCGTCCACAGCGTCCACCACCAGGTAAGCGCGGCCAATAACCGCCAGCACCTCGGCAGCACCATCGCTAATGGTGGGCTCTTCGACATCGGCCCAGCGAGCGCGCTGGCGCTCGCTCCGCTGCACGGCGAGCATGCTCACCACGCCGATGAGGAGCCCCAGCACAGCGGCAAACAAAGCAATCACAGTAGGGTTCACATCTACCAGCTTAGAGCCAACAGCCCCCGCGATGTGCCCAGGAGTACCCCAAATATCCCGGGGTTCAACTAACGTTTACCCAACCATGTGCTTGTGTTCATGTGGCCCTGGCTTCTGTTGTTAAGAGCCGAATTTTGAGTGACAGGACACTAGAACTTTAAAACGATATCGCCGTCAAGGATGGGCGCGTCTACATCATGAGTGATGACAAGTATGAGGTTATCTAAAGACTTTTCACGAACTAACTCCCACACTATTTTTTGTGTTTCGCGACCAATACCGGTAGTTGGCTCATCGAGAATAATGAGCGATTCAGGCTGCCCCAGGAGCGTGCGGGCTAGACCTATTCGACGGGCTTCACCACCTGAAACCCTTGACTCTTCACCGGCAATGGTTTCTTGAGCCCGTTGACCGGTAGTCATGAAATCGTCTAGTTCCAGTAACTGTAGGCAAGAGTCAATGTTCTGAGTTTCCAGAGGACGGGAAGCCCGAATTGTCTCGTGGGCGGTTTGGAAGGGCAGGTTAGTTTCTTGAGGCAGGTATCGAGTCTCTCTGAATTTTCTCGTCGACATATGATCCGGAACCGGGTAGGGGGTGAACCCCAGCAGGGTTTCTATGTAGGTTGTTTTCCCTGAGCCACTGGAACCCAGGAGCCAGACCAGCCCCTTATCGGGTAGTTTACTGTCGATATTTTTGGGTGCCTCCGCTGGAACAGACTGCTCTTCTGAGCTAGACGGGCTCATTTTTTGCTGTGCTTCTGCATCTTGAGCGTAGGCTGTAGCAATTGCCGACAGGGAAAAACCTATATCTTGAATAACTTGAATGGAATAGAGTGACACACCGGTAAGAGAAATAAAGCCGGCCAGAAGTGTACCGTATTCACGTCCCTGCCCCAGGGCCAGGTAGACACCCAGCAGGGAAGCCATAATAATGAATAGCACACAGGCTTGGACCAGGTAGAGGTTTTTGGTTACACGGTAGGAGTGGATACCGCTTTCCTCGACCGGTTTACGGGACTGTGCATAGGATGCAGTGTTGCTGTCTTCCAGGGAGAAAGAGGCGGTTTCTTTCCAGTAGTTTACATAGTTGGTGAGAATACCAAAATTTTTCATATTCTCGCCAAAGAAAGCTCCCTGAGCCTGCTGGTGCTTATCTACAGGATGACGAGAGAGCGAGATAAAGAGAATCATACCTACGAGGTAAACCGCCGCCAACAGAGGCTCAGCGATGAGGGCAAGCGATATTCCGGCAGTTCCCATCACGCAGATAGCTGGCAGGACGGAGAAGATAACGGTTGAGCTCGTGGTGCGGAAGGCAGCCATCTGGCTGTCTATCGCAAAGGCTATTTCGTTATTATCCCTAGTCTAGCGGTTTTTCTGCACGCCGTAGGAACGGTAGAGACTTTGGGAGGCTAATTCTGTTTGAGCTTTCTGCTCAAGGTACCCATAGACCGGTAGGAGCAAGGCTTTGAGGGTTGCGCTGGTAAGCCAGAAGGCACTAAAAATTACCGCGAAGATAAATAGGGAACGGGATGATTCACTGTCGCTGTTGAGATTTACTGCTTGGCCTGGCAAGAGAGCAGTAAGGGTCGCCAGAATAGAAGCGGCAAGACTCATGCACACCATGAGAGTCATGCGCAGAGGGGATGTTCTTCCCAAAAGAGAAAGACATTCAGTAACATATGTTAAGTATTTTTTCATCACTTTAACTTCCTTCTACCCGAAAGGAACTGGAGATTCGTTCACCCGGTGCAGATGTGAGAATCTCTCCAATATTCTCAAATCCCTAAATCCCAGAAACCATTCTGGGCTAAGAATCCTTGCATGATAAAATAAATCCCCAAAATAAAAAACCTTATCCACAAATAAATATTTTTCCAGTTCACATTTTTCAATATATTTTTCAACATCAAATTTGCTCAAATCACAACAGAATTTTTCTGGAAAAAATCATTACCAAATTTCCACAACCTTACTGAATCCTTAGAATTATATTTATAATAATTCTCCTGTATATCATCCAACAAGGGAAATTTAATTTTTTTCGTTGCACATTATCTTGCATCAGAAGAACCGACTTCTCCAGCTCATCTAAGGATTTATCAAGGGCTTTATCACATTCCTCATGCGCTGATGCTCCGACAGCATAGCTAATATCTCTATAATTACTTACTAAAAAAGATATACACACAGTAATATTTTTTAAATATTGATATATCAGTCGTGGAGTGATCCTTCTTCTCGAAAGATAACCTCAGTATGAACAGCCATAAAGGCCTCCTTAACTCATCAATAAACTTGACGCATCAACATTTATGTTGATTTAAATCACACTACTGTTGGGGGGGAGTTATGTCCAGTGCCTCCTCGTATATGAAGCACATAAAATATTTCCTACCCTGACTAGCAAAAACATACCTGAATCTATATATTTTTCGTAATATTTAAAAATATATAGATTTTTGGAAAAGTTTAGTATATAATTTTCCATCGATGCACGTTGTGCTGAGTTTCAGACTCATTGTCATAAAGATTCAACTAACGTTTACCCAACCATGTGTTTGTTTTCATGTGGCCTTGGCACTCTAAAGGGGTAGCCGTAGGCAGGAGTCTGCCCGGTGCCCCACACTTCCCCAGATGGAAAGGACGCGCACGTGCGCAAAGTCTTCCAAGCCGAACTACAGCACGTCGGCGAAGAGCTCATTCATATCGCCACCCTCGTACAAGAAGCTCTTTCACGAGCAGCAGATGCCTTCCTCAACGCCGACATCCAAGAAGCCGAAGAAGTCATCACCAACGATGCCCGCATCGACTTCATGCAAAACGAACTCGATGAGCGCGCTATCGACATTCTGGCCCTGCAAGGCCCGGTAGCTTCCGACCTGCGCATGATCGTTGGTGCCCTGCGCATGAGCTCTTCCCTGGAGCGCATGGGCGACCTTGCCCGCCACATCGCCCAGGTGGCCCGCATGCGCTACCCCGAGCACGTCCTGCCCGAGTCTATCGTGCCGGTCTTCCGCGAAATCATCGAGCTGGATCAGAAAATCATTGCCAGCGTCATTAGCCTGTTGGAAACCCGCGAGCTCTCCCACACCCAGGACATCATCAAGAACAAGATGCGCATCAACGAGCTGCACGTTGAGGTCTTCAACCGCATGGCAGCCTCCGACTGGGGTCAGAACGCCCAGGTCACTGTCGATGTCACCCTGACATCCCGCTACCTGGAGCGCTTTGGCGATCATGGTGTCTCGGTGGCCCGCAAGGTTACCTACTTGGTCACCGGCGACTGGAACGCCGTACCCAGCATCTAGGCTGGTAGGTACCATCTCCGTCAGAAGGTACCAGAAAATCAGAAAAACCCACCTAGTTGGTGGGTTTTTCTGATTTTCTGGTACCTACCGGGGATTTACTTCTTACCCTGGTTAGCAACAGCCTTGATGGCGTCCTTAGCTGCCTCGGGGTCCAGGTACTCACCGGGGCCGACGGGCTTGAAGTTCTCGTCCAGCTCGTAGTAGAGGGGGATGCCGGTGGGGATGTTCAGACCGGCGATGTCCTCATCTGAGATACCTTCGAGGTTCTTGACCAGGGCGCGCAGGGAGTTACCGTGGGCAGCAACCAGAACGGTCTTGCCAGCCTTCAGGTCTTCCTTGATGTCTGATTCCCAGTAGGGCAGCATGCGCTCGAGGACGTCCTTGAGGCACTCGGTGCGGGGAGCGTTCTCGATGTCTGCGTAGCGGGGGTCGTTAGCCTGGGAGAACTCGTCGTTGTCATCAAGAACGGGAGGAGCGATGTCGTAGGAGCGACGCCAGGTCATGAACTGCTCTTCGCCGTAGGTTTCGAGGGTCTGAGTCTTGTCCTTACCCTGGAGGGCACCGTAGTGGCGCTCGTTCAGGCGCCAGTTGCGCTTGACGGGGATCCAGTGGCGGTCAGCGGCATCGAGAGCCAGGTTAGCGGTGTTGATGGCGCGGCGCTGCAGGGAGGTGTGGACGACATCGGGGAGGATGCCGCGTTCCTTGAGCAGTTCACCACCGCGGGTAGCTTCGGCGCGACCCTTCTCGGTCAGGGCAACGTCTACCCAGCCGGTGAAGAGGTTCTTTTCGTTCCATTCTGATTGCCCGTGACGGAGCAGTACCAATTTGTAAGTCATACCCCCATTATCCCACTCACGCCCTCCAAAGCAAAGATAAACCCACACATATTCACGGAAAACCCGGTCTTTTCCGGGGGTTTCTTCGTGAATATGTGTGGGTTTTTCAGACCTTAACGCAAGCTGCGGCTAGCGGCGACGTACCGCGACGGCGGGGCGGACGTCCGCGAGGAAGACCCCCACGGCGGTGGCCGCAATCAGCTGCAAGAAAATAGAGCCACCCCCGATAGTCAGTGACTGCCACACCATGAGCACGGAGAAGACGGTCGCAGCAGCGGTGACTCCTACCCAGAAGCCCTTGGTGCGCTTGAAGGCGCTCTGGTAGGCGTAGCTTGAGGCGCGGGCGGCCTCAACCAGGGCGTAGATCGACAGGGCGGCAACTACCAAGGCCAGGGCAAGGCCCACGTAGTAGGTGACCATCAGAATCAGGGCAATGGGGGTCATGGCGTCCGTTCGTTACTTGAGGTTGTCGAGGGCCGCAGCTAGGTCGTTGTAGAGGTCATCGACGTTCTCGATACCTACCGACAGGCGCAGCAGCGACTCGGGGATTGAGTGCGGCTCCGAACCGTGGCGGCGGCGGCGTTCAATCAGTGATTCTACGCCACCGAGACTGGTGGCGGGCGTCCAAATGTTCAGGGCCTGCACTACGCGGTCAGTTTCTTCGGCAGTGGCGTCCAGGGTAATGGAGAGGATTGAGCCGAAGGTGCGCATCTGTGCGGACGCCCGTTCGAACCCGGGGTCGGTGGGCAGGCCGGGGTAGCGCACGGCCTTGACCGCGGGGTGGGTCTGCAGGCGCTGGGCCAGTTCGAGGGCGTTAGCGGCGGCGCGTTCTAGGCGGACGCCCAGGGTGCGGACGCCGCGCAGGCCCAGCCAGGCCTCGAAGGGGCCGGCGATAGCGCCGTTGGTGGTGCGGTGGGCCTGCATGGCTTCGCGCAGGGTCGGGTTAGAGGTGACGGTGATGCCCAGCAGCACATCGGAGTGACCGGCGATGGACTTGGTGGCGGAGTGGACGACCACGTCGGCACCCAGGGCCAGCGGGTTCTGCCCCAGCGGGGTTGCGAAGGTGTTATCAACGGCAGAGACAATGCCCAGACGCTTGGCGGCGCCGAGGACGGCGGGCAGGTCGGCGACCTCCATCATGGGGTTGGTGGGGGACTCCATCCACAGCAACACCTTGGGGGCAGCGTAGTTGACAGTCTCGGGGGTAACGCCCGCGGTGGCAGCTGCCTTTTCGAGTTCAGCAATGACGGACTCGGTGTTTTCAATGTCGAGACGGACCACGGTGGTGATACCGCGGGCTTCGAGGCGCTTAGCCATAGACACAGATGCCATGTAGGTGTGCTCGGGCAGCAGAATAATAGAGCCAACGGGCACCAGGTCCTGCACCGCGGCAACGGCTGCCATACCGGAGGCAAAGACCAGGCCGGGCAGCGCAGCCCCTTCAAGGTCAGCGACGACCTCTTCGATACCGTCCCAGCTCTGGTTGGAGAAACGGGCATAGGTGTTGAGGTCTGAGGGGCCGGTCTGGCGGAAGGTGGACGACATGGCAATCGGCGGGTTCACGGGAGCCAGATCGTCGTGGGCGGGGCGGCCACCTGCCACCAGGCGGGTTTCGGGTGAGAGGTTCTGTTCAGTCATAGATTCAACGATACGCGCTTGTGCTGGGAGGGGGCTAGGATTTGGACGTCTTCGGAGCGTTTATCCAGCACCTTACCCAGGTTATCTACTGGTGCGGTAGAGTAACCAAGCTAGATATCCACCACCTAGAATCACCGTGACAGAGCCAGTCGGCAACACCACTCCCGGGATCAGATGCTGAGCAAGTATGTCTGAGATTAGAAGCAGCAAAGCCCCCACCAGGGCAACCACTGTTAGGGAAAGACCTGAGGTAGGAATAAGGCGCAAAGCAATATGTGGGGCAACAAGAGCGATGAAGAGAATGGGGCCAGCAACTGCAGTCACTACAGCCGTTAAAACAATCCCCAAAGCAATTAGGGCAAGTCGCGCGCGATGTACAGGAACTCCTGAAGCAGCGGCAAAGTCATCGCCTAGCTCCATTTGCCTCATAACTCGCATAACCGGAAAGGTTATGACAATAAGAAATATACCTATTACGGCTGCTGGCAATACTGATTTCCAAGAAACAAAAGCTAAGGATCCGGCACCCCAAATAGATACCTCAAAGGTAGCGGCTAAATCAAAAAATGTCATAAACCAAGTATTGATAGACGTGAGAAATGCACTTACCGCCAAACCAACCACAATAAACTGGAAGCTCTGCAACCCGCCTCTATAGGTCAGTAAACAGACAAAGCTGGCCGTTACTAAGCCCCCTATCAGGGCACTCGCAGAGCTCCCCCAAAAGGTATTCAGTCCCAGAACATTTGCCATGACTACGCCTGTCATCGAACCGGTGGTGAAACCGACGATATCTGGGCTCCCCAGAGGGTTCCGGGTTACGCCTTGAAAAATAGTCCCGCTTACTGCTAACGCGGCACCTAATGCCAGGGCTGCTAAGACTCTGGGTGCCCTCCATTCCCAAACAACCATCTGATGAGCCTGGCTGCCCTGCCCCAATAGCGCAGAGTAAACCTCCCTGTATGAAAGGTGCATATCACCTAGGGTCATGGCGTATATTCCTAAGAAAACTAAGGAGAATGATAGAAGAACCTTGACACCCAAACCCACATGTTGATGAGCCCTCATGGTGGGGAGGGAAGAATTACGCTTTTTGCTCGCATTCAGCTGTGAACTCATGCTAGGCCACCCTAACCTTTATAGACTCGCCAAACTAGATATATAAGGACGGGAGCACCTACAGCAGATGCAAGAACACCAACTTGTAGTTCGCGAGGAGATACCACTACGCGTCCCAAGATATCTGCACCCAGCAGGACAACAGGGGCAAGAAGGGCAGATAGGAGGAGGACTCGGAACTGTAACACACCCACTAAGGATCGAGCTATATGAGGCACTATAAGCCCTACAAAAGCGATAGGTCCAGCTGCTGCTGTTGCAGCTCCACATAAAAGGGTGAGGGCGCACATAGCAAGAACTTGCGTCACAGCCACATTAACACCCTGAGAACGAGCAGCATCTTCCCCTAAAGACAAGAAATCAAGCGAGCGCCCCAAACTCAAAGCCATGAAAAAACCAATCGCAACGAAGGGAAGAATTGTAGAAATGGTCCCATCCGGGCGGTTAGCCAAGGTTCCTGCTCCCCAAAAACGCAAAGCATCGAAAGTCACTGGATTGATGAGGGCAATGGTACGCGATACCCCCATGAGAACTGATCCTAGTGCCATTCCCACTAATACTAGGCGTACCGGCATATTGCCTAGACCTGGTCTGCAAGAGAAGAAATAAACGAGCAGGGTTGCCAGCAAGGCGCCCATAAAACTAAACCATATATAAGAGTTAATATCCGCTATTCCCAAGAAAGCCACAGCTAGGGTTACCGTGAATCCTGCCCCGGAATTCACGCCCAAGATACCTGGTTCAGCCAGCAAGTTACGCGTTAAAGCCTGCATGAGAGCCCCAGATACCCCAAGAGAAAGGCCAACTAGAAGGCCAAGAACCGTACGGCTGACACGTTGATCAAGAATGGCCTGAGTGGTAGGGCTAGACCCCCCTTGCCAAGCCAGCAATATGTCATATGGACTCAGCCTTACAGATCCAATTGCTAGACTAAGAATTACTAGAACCACAAGAAGCAAACAGCAACCAACGAGTAAAAAACTAAAGAAACCCAAAGATTTTCTAGACCATAGATTCACTCTAGGAGCTACCTCTCTCTGCTCTCTAAGTACTAAGAGTTAGTGCACACGATTTGCTTCTAAAAGAGATCGAAAAGGCTCTGCGCTCTCTTTGGCCCAAGCCTTAGCTAACCCCGCTTGACTAGCATAGCCTGACTTCTTCACCATCTCAGCGACTCCCAACCCGCTTGATGCTGCTGCGTAGGCCTGGTTGAGACGCTCTCGGCGTCGCCATTGCGAGAAGGTCAGACCGGTTTCCTCGACGAAAATCCTCTGAACCTGGCGAACACTGCTGTAATGGCTAAGAGCCAGCTCGCCCAAAGTCTGCTTGCTCTCTATAGCAGCGTCAGCAATTGCCTGTCCCAGAGGGCTTTTCGGCCAAGGCACATGAAAATACGGGATTGAAATATTCAGAAGACATTGCGACAAGGCTAGCCGAAAAGGCTCAATTTCCTCAGCTGTACGGGCAGAAGCAAAGATAGCATGACGCAAGATACTGCTCACTAGCGGATTCTGCCCCAGAAAAATCACAGGGCGAGGAGGGACAATATGGTGATAGAGCATAGGGCCAAGTGCAAGACCTCCAGATGCTACCTCTACAGCGTGCGGAATCTGCGGCCCAAGCCAGAGGCTCTCTCCTTCTTGTAGTCTATATTCATCGTAATCGATGTGAACCAGAAGTTCTTTGGCGAAAGCATGAATCAGATGGGGAGAGTCGTGGCTGTGTGTACCGTGTCCCTCAAAACGCATAGCATTTTCTGGCACGGCCTCTTGAAGTTCTACCTGCATGGCCTACCTCCTTGCCTCTCAATCTGTCTATCGGTAGATTCGTCACCCTGGTGCAGACTTTTGGCACATCTGTGAACCATGCAACCGAGATATCAAGGTTAGCATAGCCTTAGTAGGAACTTTTGGCACTCTAAGTTTCTGCCTTACCGTCCCTTTCCAGAAGAAGAGGCCGCTACACCATGAAGATATTCCACAAGACCTTCGTTACATCAGCAACGCTACTCCTAGCTTTCTTACTATCTGCCTGTGGCGCGGGCACAGGTATCCAGCACCACGAATCTAGCTCTGAGAGCACTTCCGTATCTACAGGTATTCATCAGCGCACAGTAACCACTGACCTTGGTGACGTCACCATTCCGACAGAGCCTCAACGAATTGTCGTTCTGAACTATGCGCTAACCGGCTATCTTTTCAATCTAGACCTACCCGTTGTCGGTACGACTCCACTTAATGCGGGATCAAGCCAGAACTCCTTTTCAGAAAACTGGGCTAACGAGGCACAGGAAGCTGGCACGGTTCTACTACCCTGGGCCAATGAGGGCTTCGATGTGGAAGCTATACTAGCTCTGGAACCTGACCTCATTATCGCTGGTGGCCTAGGGTTCCCCTCAATGCAGGCTAAACAACAGTACACAGAGCTCACCAAAATTGCCCCCACTGTAGTAGTCAGCGATCAACTTACCGACTGGAAGTCCCAGCTTGAATTTATCGCTACTGATGTCTTTGACCGTGAAGACATCTATAAAGAGCTGCTTGCCACCTATGACAGGCGCATCCAAGAAGTCAAAAACAAGATCTCATTCCCTAACGAAGCTGCTGGCTATCTACTTTTCTCCTCAGATATGTCACCCTTTGGTATTCCAGAGGACTCTCAGCTCCCCCTCTTTTTCCAAGAGTTAGGTGTCTCCCCAGCCCCTATCCAAGCTGAGAATAACTTTGAGCTGTACGGTTCAGCTGGTGACTCCTTCGCCATTTCGGCTGAACAAGTATCACAGACTTACACTCAGCCCTTGCTATTTGTTGCAGGCTTCAATGCAGAGACTTTTGAACTCGATGATCTGAGAAAAAACAGCATCTATGCGTCCCTACCTGCATTCCAAGAAGGCACCGTTGAGAAACTACCTTATTGGTTCTACCGCCCTGATTACGATACCACTATGGACATGCTGGACTATATAGAGGAGCACTTCGCCTCATGACACACCCCCGCGTAGTAAGCCATCCCCTAGTCTTACGTCAGGCTACTGTCCTTAACGTTCAAAGGCCCACCCCACGTCTGCTCCGCGTCACTCTCGGCGGCCCAGAATTACAAGCTTTTGAGCGCGATGGCCTCAAACTGCCCCCTTTCACTAGCCCAATTTTTGATGATCATATCAAGCTGATTTTTTCATCAGACGGCAACACTGAAGCTGTCCTACCTACTCAAAACGAACACGGTATCGACTGGAACTTCTCAGACCAGCTTATTACCCGCGATTACACGCCTCGGCGCTTTGATGCCGACCTAGGAGAACTTGACCTAGAGTTTGTTATTCACGAAGGCGGCACCGCTGTAGATTGGGCCCTTAAAGCTCAGCCAGGTGACTGTCTCTGGTTTGTTGGGCCAAAATCTTCCACTGTGCTTCCCGAAAACCTGACACACATTATCTTTCTGTGTGACGAAACTGGGCTACCGGCTCTAGCCAGATTCTTAGAGGAGCGCCCTAGCCCCGCTGCCATTACCGCCATTATCTTTATCAGAAACAATGAAGCTCGTATTAGTCTGCCGTTGAGCTCAGGTGATTCTCTTCGCTGGGTAGTAGGCAACCCAAGCGACCCTCAAATCTGGGAAGAAGCCGCTCGGTCCCTCAACCTCAATAAGGACAATAACCCCTATATTTTTGCAGCTGGTGAATCACGAGCACTTCTCCCTCTACGCCGATACCTCAGTAGAGAATTGGGGCTCAATAAGCACCAGCTCAACATCACTGGTTATTGGCACATTACTGAAGAAACCCAAGAATCAAGTCGCCAGGGCCTTGTCCCTGTCCTGCCCGAAAGTCCACTCCCCTGGTTAGCGGTGAGAGCAGGCTTGCAACTAGGTCTCCTTCAAGAACTCGCTCACGGTCGCTGGCGCTCACTCACTGATTTAGCAGAACAGCTCGGGGCGGATTTACTCGGTTTGAAAGCCCTATGCCAAGCCTTAGCTGAACGACAGATTCTCATCTATAAGGACCATCAGGTCCAGCTCGGAGAAGCCGGGCATCTACTCTTCGACGATGACCACCTAGTTGAGCACTTTCTGGGCTATCACGCTGACCAATTCCTGGCTCTTCTCAACCTGCACCAACAGATCGGTGCAAGCAAACTTACTTCCTGGGAGCAATATACAGGTAGCAGCCTAAGAAGGCAGGCTCTATACAATACTGAAGTATATGAAGAATTGGTGGAAAGAGCTGAAGCAATCGAATACGTTGCCAGCAATCTCTTTACAGCATCACGGTGGGCTGATAACACGGAGGTTCTCGTGCAGGGGCCGGGGTCTTTAACCGTTGCCAAGCTCTACGAAGCTCAGAAGGTTAAACTTGATGTTAAGGTCCTTGAAGAAGAACCTGCCTTATCTCTCCTCCGTAAGAAATGGGAGGAAGAGCCTCACAGTCTAAGGGTATCTTTTACTAGTACCTGGGAACCTGTCCAGGTAGCTATTTCGGCTCTAAGTTCTCATGCTATGACCAATGCCCAGCTAGCAGAACATCTGACTGAAGCAGCAAAATATGTGCAAAAGCTGATTCTGATTGTCGAGGAGGGAACGGATCAATTGATTCCCCATGCCGCTGAGCATGATCTTCTACGCTATGCCCTTATCGGTCAAGCTCAACGAGGAGAAGAATCCATCACTCTCTTAGCTCATAATGCTGGCTTTACAACAGCTGAGCGTAGCCCCTTAGGCTGGGGGCTAGCTGCCTACACTCTAAGTATGGGAGAAGATAAATCCAATATAAGTTAGTGAGTGAGACTCATTGGAGGGGAAGGGCTTGGGTCAGATTAACACCTTGATAGGCTTATACTCGTGACCCACGCACTTTCTTACACTCCAGAAGCCGACCCGGGCGTCCGAACCCTCCCGGCGGACGCGAGCAGCGCGGCCCGCCCCTACCCCGGCACCTTCATCGCCTTTGAAGGCGGGGACGGCTCGGGCAAGACCACCCAGATTAAACTCCTGGCCGACGCGCTAACCCAGCGCGGCTACTCGGTGCTGGTCACCCGCGAACCCGGCGGAACCGACATCGGTGAGAAACTCCGCGCCCTGGTTCTTGAGCACGGCAACGGCGAGATTGACCCGCACACCGAGGCCCTGATTTTTGCTGCCTCCCGCGCGGCCCACGCCCACCAGAAGATTCGCCCCGCCCTTGAAGCCGGGCAGGTGGTACTCTGTGACCGCTACATCGACTCATCAGCCGCCTACCAGGGGGCCGGGCGGGGCCTGGGCATCGACACAGTAGTCAGCCTCAGCCGCTGGGCTACCTCTAACCTGCTTCCCGACACCACCATTCTGCTCGATGTACCCCTGGCCGAAGGACGCTCCCGCGCAGGTGCCCGGGGAGCTGCCGACCGCATGGAATCAGCGGACGACACCTTCCATCGCACCCTGCACGCCACCTTCCAGCAGCTAGCCGAGGCCAACCCCGAGCGGTACGCCCGCATCGACGGGGCCCGCCCCATTGAGGACGTCCACACCGACGTGCTGGCAGCGGCCCTGAGGAGTATCGCATGAGCGTCTTTGATACCCTCACCGGCCAGCTCGACGTGCGCGCCCAGCTCACCCGCGCCGCGGCCGAAGAGAAACCAACCCACGCCTGGCTCTTCACCGGCCCGCCCGGGGCAGGGCGCTCCGACGCTGCCCTAGCCTTCGCCGCTGCCCTGCTCTGCGACCAGCCCGACCCGGCCGCCCGGGGCTGCGGACACTGCCGCTCCTGCACCACGGTGCTCAATGGCTCCCACGCAGACTTCCTGCACTTCGCCACCGAAAAAACCACCATCACCATCGACGAAGCCCGTGACTTCGTGGTCAAGGCCCAGGACCGCCCGGCGGTCGGGCGCTGGCGCGTCATGCTCATTGAGGACGCCGACCGCATGCCCGAGCGCACCTCCAACGTGCTGCTCAAAGCCATCGAGGAGCCCCCGCCCTACACCATCTGGCTGCTCACCGCTCCCTCGCCCGCCGACGTCCTGGTCACCATTCGCTCCCGCTGCCGCCCGGTCAAGCTACGCCTGCCCTCAGTGGCGGACGTCGCCGCCCGGCTTCTTGCCGACGCGCAGGCCCGCGGGGAGAACCTAGAACCCCAGCAGGCAGATTTCGTCGCCCGCCTAGCCCAGGGCAACCTGGAGGTCGCCCACAAGCTAGCCACCGACACCGAAGCCCGCAAACGCCGCAGCACCGTGGTGCAGATGCCCATTACCCTGCGCTCCATCGCCGCCGCCATGGAAGCAGCCGACGACCTCATCACCATCGCCGAAGCAGAAGCCGAAGCCGACGCTGAGGCCCGCAATGAGGCGGAACGCTCCGCCCTGCTCACCGCCCTGGGCTACGAGGACGGCGAAAAGCTCTCCCCCACCCACCGCGCCCAGGTACGCCAACTTGAAGAAGACCAGAAGCGCCGCGCCAAGCGCATCCAGACCGACACCCTCGACCGGTTTCTAGCCGACATTCAAACCGTCTTCCGCGATGTGCTGACCGTGCAGCTCTCCACCGGGGCAGAAATTATCAACGCCCACCTGGCCGACAATATCTACGCCTACGCCGAGCGCACCGCTCCAGAGCGCACCCTGGCCCATCTGGACACGGTAGCCATTACCCGCCGCCGCATCCGCACTAACGCTGGGGCACGTCTGGCTTTTGAGGCCATGATGACCAGCTTCATCGCCTAGCCCCCCCCTGCCCTTCCTCTGTCAGAAAGCACCCCCATGGCCCAGTCCGCTCCCCGTCCGCTCGCCCACCTAGGGCCACTACAGCAGCTACGCGCAGGCAAGCTTGCCCTGCGCCTGCCCCTGCTTGTGGTGGGGCTGGTGGGGTTCGGGGCCTCCTGTGCCCTGCTCATCAAGGCAGGTCTGGGTACCCTGGGCTGGGACGTGCTCACCCTGGGCCTGATGGAAATCACCGGGCTCAGCTACGGGGTGCTGACCATTGCTACCTCCTTTGTAGTGCTGCTCTTCTGGCTGCCCCTCAAGGAAATGCCGGGCCTCGGCACCCTGGCCAACGCGGTTTTGGTGGGACTCTCAGCTGATATAGCTATGGATTTGATTCCTGACCCCGCCTGGGTTCTCGCTCAGTGGGTCTATCTGGTGGTGGGCATTCTAGCCTTTTCCTTTTTTGACGCCCTCTACCTGGGGGCTCAGTTCGGCTCCGGTCCGCGCGACGGTCTCATGACCGGGCTGGTAAGAGTTACCGGACGGCCCGTCTGGCTAGTGCGCACCGTGCTTGAGGTGACCGTGGTGGCAGCCGGTATCGCCATGGGCGGCCACTTTGGTGTGGGTACCCTGCTTATCGCCTTTACCGTGGGTCCCCTCATCGGCTGGTTCCTGCCCTACGTGACGGTGCCGCTCACCCCGCGTCCGCGCCCGGTTTCGTAGTTCGCCGCCCCATACACAGCCAACGGCCGGCAGCCCACTGCCTGCAAGGGGACCGCAAAACCAAAAAGGGACCGCATACTATGCGGTCCCTTTTTGGAAATCTGGTCCCCTTGCGGAGGGGATTAGTTGCGGAAGCCGTGTACCGGAGAAGGAATACGACCGCCACGGGCAACAAAGACCTCAGCCGACTCGGGGTGGGCAGGCATGACAGGGGCGCGGCCCAGCAGGCCACCGAACTCCACCATCTCGCCAATCTCTAGCCCGATCGCCGGGATAACGCGCACCGCGGTGGTCTTGTGGTTCATGACGCCGATGGCAGCTTCATCGGCAATCATGGCCGAAATCGTGGCGGCAGAAGTATCGCCGGGAATCGCCACCATGTCCAGGCCCACGGAACAAATCGCGGTCATGGCTTCGAGCTTATCCAGGGTAATCTTGCCGGCAGCAGCGGCCTCAATCATGCCGATATCCTCAGAAATCGGAATGAAGGAACCCGACAGGCCACCCACATGCGAGCAGGCCATGAGCCCACCCTTCTTCACCGCGTCATTGAGCAGGGCCAGGGCAGCAACAGTGCCGTGAGTACCCACCGATTCCAGGCCCATCTCTTCGAGCACGTGGGCTACCGAGTCACCCACCTCGGCGGTGGGGGCCAGGGAAAGATCGACAATGCCGAACTCCACGCCCAGGCGCTCAGCGGCCAGGGTGCCCACCAGCTGGCCCATGCGGGTAATCTTGAAGGCCGCCTTCTTAATGGCCTCAGCACAGTCATCGAAGGACGCCCCGCGCACCTTCTCCAGGGCCCGCTTGACCACGCCGGGGCCAGAGACGCCCACCGAGATAACGGTATCGGCCTCCTGCACCCCGTGGAAGGCACCTGCCATGAAGGGGTTATCAGAAACAGCGTTGGCAAAGACCACCAGCTTGGAGCAACCAAAGCCGTGGGCCTCAGCAGAGCCCTCAGCGGTCTCGCGAATGACCTCACCCATGGTGCGCACAGCGGTCATATTGATGCCAGCACGGGAGGAGCCGATGTTCACCGAAGCACAGACCACGTCGGTTTCGTTGAGGGCACGCGGGATAGAGCGCATGAGCTTCTCATCGGCCGGGGTAGCACCCTTGTCAACCAGGGCGGTAAAGCCACCGATGAAGTTAACGCCCACGGCCTTGGCAGCCGCGTCCAGGGTCTTGGCGAACTCGACGTAGTCCTCGTCGTTTGAGGCACCTGCCACCAGGGCAATCGGGGTCACCGAGATGCGCTTATTGATGATGGGGATACCGAGCTCAGCCTCAATGCCCTCAGCCACCTCGACCAGGCGGGCTGCCCGGGAGGTAATTTTGTCGTAAATCTTCTGGCGGGCTACCGCACCGTCAGAGTCGGCACAGTCCAGCAGAGAGATGCCCATGGTAACCGTGCGGATATCAAGCTTGTCTTCATTGATCATCTGCAAGGTCTCAAGGATGTTACCGGAACGGTCACTAAACATAGTCGGTAACTCCTAGAGGGTGTGCATGGCCTGGAAGATGGCGTCAGACTGAATACGAATCTGCACGCGCTGCTCTTCTTCAACCGGCTTCATAGCCTCTTGCAGGTCAGTAATCGACTGGGCAGAATCGTCGAAGCTGCCCTGCAAAATCATGGTGAAGTAGCCCTGCATGAGGGTCTGGGAGACGTTTTCGATGTTGACCTTGCGCTCGGCGAGCTTAGCGGTCACACCGGCAATAATACCTTCGTGGTCAAGGCCGGTGACGGTCAGAATAATTTTCACGAGGTTTCCTTGTGGGGACTTGTAGCCCCGCTCCCCAGGGGTGTGGAGCGGGGCGGGCTTTTTCGTCCCTTCTACTTTACCCAGTTCTTACCCCAACCGTGGCCTAGGCAACAGATAAAGCCGCGCGGCGGCGTCCGCCTGTCTTAGCGCTGAGCTGCGATGTAGAGTTCACCGGCGCCGGTGACGGTCACCTCGGTAGGTTCACCCACGTACATGACCGACTGGGTTCCGGTCAGGGTGAAGGTCCTAACCTCGTCACTGACCACCACGGTGCCACCCGCGCACAGGGCGGTGGCTACACCGGCCAGGGGCAGGGTAATAGTTTCGCCGTCTTCAACGACCAGGTGGGTGACCGATAGACGCTCGTCCCACATGGAGTACTCGGCGGCCTTGTCGCTGGTGGGGGTAGGACGCTGGATGACGGGAGCGTCCTGCCCCTCACCCAGGATCTTGATGAGTTCTTCCTCGTCGATGTGCTTAGGGGTCAGGCCCGCGCGCATAACGTTATCGGAGGGGTTCATCAGCTCAATGGCGGTACCCGAAACATAGGCGTGCACCTGACCATCGGGGGTATAGGCAGAATCACCGGGTGCCAGGTAGACCAGGTTCATGACCAGGGCCACCAGCAGGCCACGGTCACCGGGGTACTTGCTGTCAATCAGGGTGACCAGCTCGGCAACACCGGCGGCGGTTGACTCGTTACCGGGAACTTCACCATTCTTGGCAACCCAGGAACGCGCGGACGCAACGGTCTGCTCTACAGCCGCGGCGGCGGCGTCCTGCGGCATACGGATAATGACGGTGAGTAGCTCCTTGGCGGTCTTGGCCGCCCCGAGGGCACCGGTCAGCCAAGGCAGGGAGAAGTGCTCGGCGATAGCGCGTAGCTCTGAAAACTCCCGCACGCCGGTCAGGATGCGCATGGGCGACAGGGCAATGACGGTTTCAGGCTTGGAGAAGCGGTCCTTGTAGTTACGCGCTGGGTCGTCAAGGGCGATGCCGCGGGCGTTTTCGTCGTCAAAACCGGCCTGGGCCTGCTCGTCGGTAGGGTGCACCTGAATCGACAGGGGAGATTCAATCGCCAGAATCTTAAAGAGGAAGGGGAAGGTATCGCTGGTGCGCTGCGGGTTGAGGAAGCGGGAAGGCTGCTCGCCCACCAGGGCATCGAGCGGGAAGGCGCCGCCGTCCACGTGAGCTACGGAGGGAGCGGACGAGTGCGCACCCACCCACAGCTCAGCCTCCGGCTGCTCGGTGGGGGCGGGGACGCCGCGCATAAGGGCCAGTGTCTCGTAGGAGCCCCAGGCGTAGTTCTGAATCGGATTATCTAAAGAAAAAAGTTCACCCATAGGCACCATCAAACCATGCTCCAGCCCCGCCTCGGGCCAGTTTATGGCCCAGAAAGCTGGTGTTTATCGCCATAAATCACACAGGAAACCCACCTGGGTACTGTCTAAACAGGTCACGGGGCAATTAGACTTACCTTTCGTGAATACTATTGATTTAACCGCATCTTTTAAGGCTTACGATGTTCGCGGCATCGTGGGTGAAACCATCACCGCCGAGACCGTTCGCGCAACCGGCGCAGCTTTCGTAGACGTTCTCGGTCTGGCAGGTCAGGACGTCCTGGTCGGCGCTGACATGCGCCCCTCCGGCCCCGAGTTCATGGCTGCTTTCGCTGAGGGTGCTACCGCCCGCGGCGCTAATGTTATCAACATCGGCCTGATCTCTACCGACGAGCTCTACTTCGCCTGCGGCGTTGAGAACGCTGCCGGTGTCACCTTCACTGCCTCCCACAACCCTGCCGAGTACAACGGCATGAAGATGTCTAAGGCAGGTGCTGTTCCTCTCTCATCAGAGTCCGGTCTCTTCGATATTCGTGACCTGGCCCAGAAGTACCTGAATGAGGGTGAAATTCCCGCCGTTGAGGCTCCCGGCTCTGTTTCTGAAAAGGACGTTCTCAAGGCCTACGCCGAGTACCTGCGTAACCTGGTAGACCTCTCGGACATCCGCCCCCTCAAGGTTGTTGTGGACGCCGGTAACGGCATGGGCGGTCTGACCACCCCCGCAGTTCTGGGTGACGCTATTCTGCCCGGCCTGCCCCTGGAGATTGTGCCCCTCTACTTCGAACTGGACGGCACCTTCCCCAACCACCCCGCCAACCCCCTGGAGCCCGCTAACCTGGTTGACCTGCAGAAGGCTGTCGTTGAGCACGGTGCAGATATCGGCCTGGCTTTCGATGGCGACGCCGACCGTTGCTTCGTCATCGATGAGAAGGGCGAGCCCGTCACCCCGTCCGCTATCACCGCCCTGGTGGCTGAGCGCGAGATTGCCCGCGCCAAGGCTGAGGGCAACGACGAGCCCGTCATCATCTACAACCTGATTACCTCCAAGGCTGTGCCCGAGCTGGTTGAGAAGCTGGGTGGCCGTGCCATTAAGACCCGCGTGGGCCACTCCTTCATCAAGGCTGTTATGGCCGAAGAGTCCGGCGTCTTCGGTGGCGAGCACTCCGCTCACTACTACTTCAAGGACTTCTTCAACGCCGACACCGGTATGCTGGCCGCCATGCACGTGCTGGCTGCCCTGGGCGAGAGCGAGCAGCCCCTCTCTGAGCTGGGCGCTGTCTACTCCCCCTACGTTCCTTCCGGCGAGATCAACTCTGAGCTGGAAGACAAGGCCGGTGCTATCGCCCGCGTTGCCGACTTCTTCGGCGACACCGTTGAGGTCTCCGACATGGACGGCACCACCTTCGAGCACAAGACCGAGGGCTGGTGGGCTAACCTGCGCCCCTCCAACACCGAGCCCTTCCTGCGCCTGAACCTTGAGGCCCCCGACCAGGCCACCATGGAGCGCGTGCGCGATCAGATTCTTAAGATTGTCCGCGAGGGCTAATTCCAACTACCCCTACTTTGTACCAGCTCCTGCCCACTTTTCAGGCTTAAAGTGGGCAGGGCGCGGTACAAAAGACAAAGATGAGGACGCCCGCCCCACCTTCTTTGCCACATGGCAAGGAAAGCGGGGCGGGCGTCCTCTGTATCTGTCCCGAGGTCAGCTTAGGCGGCCCGGGCCTGGTCGTGCAGCATCCACTGGTCGGGGCCGAAAATCTCGTACTGAATCTGAGTGCCGGGCACGCCAGCCTCAACTAGCTGGGAGCGGACGCCCTGCATGAAGCCCAGGGGGCCGCACAGGTAGGCAGAAGCGTTAGCGGGCACGTTGAGCTCAGCCACGTTGACGCGGCCCTCGAAGTTGCCCTCGCCGTCCGCCTCGATGAAGGAGACCAGGCGGCCGTTCTCGAGCATCTCAACGTAGGCGGTCATCTCATCGCGCAGGGGCCAGGTGGTGAAGGAGCGGTCGGCGTGTACAACAACGACCTCGCGCTTGGAGCCGGTTGCGGCCAGCTCCGAGAGGAAGGCAATCATGGGGGTAACGCCGATGCCTGCTGAGAAGAGGTAGAGGGGCTGGGATTCGTTGTCACCGAAGCCACCCAGGGTGACATCGCCGTAGGGGTTAGAGACCTCGACGATGGCGCCGACCTGCAGCTCGTGCAGGATGGGAGTCATTTCACCGGCGGTGTCGAGCTTGATGGCGACGCGGCGCTGGTTCTTCTCGGCAGGTAGCAGGGTGAACTGGCGGGCCTGACGCAGGCCGTCCTTAGCCTTGGTGACGATGGAAACGTACTGGCCGGCAATGGCGTCGGTCATGGCAACAGCATTGGCGGGCTCAAAGGTAAGGTCAAGGACGTTTTCGCCGGTTTCCTTGCGCTCTACCAGGCGGAAGGGGGCGAACATGACGTCGTTGGCCTGGGAGGCGTAGAGGCCTTTTTCAAGCTTAATGAGGGCATCGGCCATGAGCCAGTAGACCTCGGTCCAGGCTTCTGCGATGTCGGGGGTCAGAATGTCGCCCAGGTTAGCGGCAATAGCCTCGAAGAGGTACTTGTAGACGGTGGGGTACTCTTCTTCGCGCAGGCCCAGGGAGGCGTGCTTGTGGGCAACGCGGGAGAGTACCTCGTCGGGGTACTTGTCGGGGTTGGCCAGGATGTAGGAGGCAAAGACCGCGATCGAGCCGGCAAGGGCCTTGGGCTGGGTGCCTTCGAGCTGGGAGGAGCGGGAGAACATGCCATCGAGCAGGTCGGGGCGGGCAGCGAACATGCGCTGGTAGAAGTCGGGGGTGATGTCGTTGATACGCTCGGCGATCACGGGCAGGGTTGCCTCGATGACGGGGCGGGACTTGGCTGAGAGCACGGCTCCTCCTTGGTGACAGGGTGTTGTTAAACCACCATCAATTTAGCATACTGAATGCTAGTTTTGGGAGAAAAAAGGGCCGCTTCCGCATATCACCTACGGAAGCGGCCCTTTCGTGGCTTATGAAACGAAGGACGCCTGGGGCAGTTTTTTGGTCTGAGCTAGAGGGCCTAGACCCAGCTCCAGGAAGACCGGGCCCATCTGCTGCTCGTTGGGCAGCTCAGAAATAACAACCGAGTCAAGCATTTTGAAGAACTCTTCACGGGCATTAGCCAGAATTTTTTTCAGGGAGCAAGCATGGCGCATGGGGCATTCATTAGCCCCACCTTCGCACTCGACCATGGGAATATCTCCCTCAGAGGCACGGAGCACCTGCCCCACGGTAGCGCGAGTACCGGCTTCCGAGAGCCGCACACCGCCAGTACGGCCGCGGGTTGATTCCACCAGGCCCATATTGGCTAGGAAAGCAACCGACTTGGCCACATGGTTATAGGGGGTACCCACGCCCTCGGCGATTTTCTGGGTAGAAATTTGCTCACCGCCCAGACCCGATAGCAGCATCAGGACGCGCAAAGACACGTCAGAGAATGCAGTAAGACGCACGAGCTATCTCCTTGGTTGATATGAGCACAGAATGAAGCTTTCTTTCTCTCACGGTACAGCTAAAAAGGTTCACGGTTCAACCTTTGCTCACCTGAAGGTCGCATTTTCTTCTTACCCCTGCGCCCAGAACAAGCACAGTGCCCTTATCTGCAAGCAGTTTCACACGGCACACCTGCCCGCTCACTTGTAGCAGTTAGGGGCCTGGTGAGAGTAGTATTGATACTGTAAACACTCGCGGGCACACACCCAGTCATCACACACTAGCTGAAGACAAGGGCAAGACTGACCGCACCCACCGTCTCTACCGGCCACTCCCCCGTAGCGTGCCGGTGCAGAACTAGACATAAGGAATTATCTTGTCACAGCTCGATACCTCCATCCAGGAACTCCTGTCCATTGAAGGCGCAACCGGCGCAGCTCTCGTTGACATCTCCTCCGGCATGGCTCTGGCCTCCGGCGGTTCACCCGGCTTCGACCTGACCGTTGCAGCAGCTGGCAACTCCAACGTAGTACGTGCCAAGCTCAAGACCATGAACGACCTGGGCCTCAACGGCAACATCGAAGACATCATGATCACCCTGTCTTCCCAGTACCACCTGATCAACGTTCTGAACGCTTCAGAGACCTCAGGCCTCTTCGTCTACCTGGTACTCGATCGCAACACCGCTAACCTGGCTCTGGCCCGTCACAAGCTGAACGCTATCTCAGGTCGCATCTCCCTGTAAGTCACAGGTAGCAGCCTTTCTTTCAAAGGCCTGTAGCTCAAAGAACCCCCGGCAGATTACCTGCCGGGGGTTCTTTTAGCATCAGGACGCTAGTGAGCGGCTAGACCAGGTCTTCACCCAGGGCCTCGCCCATGAGGGTATCTTCGGTCGCGACCTTATTCTGCTGAATAGAGACCAGCTCGCCAGAGCGCATCACGGCAATGCGGTTGCAGAGGCCGATAAGCTCAGACATGTCTGAACCGATCAGGATAATAGAGGTGCCCTTTTCGGTCAGCTCGGTCAGCATCTTGTAGATTTCGCTCTTGGCGCTGACGTCGATGCCGCGGGTGGGGTGGTTGAGAATCAGAATTTCGCAGTCGGTGGTCATCCAGCGGGCCAGGGCGACCTTCTGCTGGTCACCGCCGGAGAGCTTACCGACTTCACCCTGGATGTTAGTGGTCTTGATGCGCAGCTTCTGAATCTGCTCAGCCACCTCACGCAGGGCAGAGACCTCATGAAGGAAGCCCTCCGGGCTTTCTTTGAGGCCGGCATTTTCCATCAGGGTCTTAGCGATAGAACGCTCGTTGGCCAGGCCCAGCTCGTCATCATTATCTGACAGGTAGCCGATACCGTGAGCAACCGAATCCTCGGGGGAGCTGATGGTGGCGTCCTCGCCGTTGATTTTGAGGGTGCCAAACTTTGCGGTCTCGTCCACGCCAACCAGGGCCGCAGCAACCTCATTGATACCTGAGCGGCGCAGGCCGGTCAGGCCGAAGATTTCGCCGCGGTCCACTGAGAAGGTGACGTTATTCAGGGAGCCCTTGGCACTGGTCAGGTTCTCAATCACCAGTTTGGCGTCCTCACCAGCGAACTCGTCGGGGCGCCCGCCCATCTCGATTTCGCGGTTGAACATCTTGAAGGCGATTTCTTCGGAGGTCATCGTACCGGGGTTGATCTCGGTGTTGATGGTGCCCTCAGAGAGAATCACGGCGCGGTTAGCCAGGGAGCGGATCTCGTCAATGCGGTGGGTAATGTAAATGACCGCACGGCCCTCAGCTGCAAGCTTACGGGTGACCTCGTGCAGCTGATAGATTTCGTAGTCATTGAAGGTTGCGGCGACTTCGTCCATGAGCACCAGGCGGGTGTTCTCGGCTTCCATGCGCACAACCTCAACCAGGGCCTGTTCAGCTCGGACCAGGTCGCCCATCTTGGTGCGGGGGTCTACTGCCAGGCCAATCTCTGAAATGAGTTCCTGGGCGCGGTTGACCAGGGATTCTTCATCGTCGCTAGCGTGCGCGGTAGAGCGGAAGATAGCCTGAGCGACAGTGAGGTCGGGGTCTACCTTGAACTTCTGACGGATTGACCCGACACCGGCTTCAAGGGCTTCCTCGGGGGTATGGGGGGCGTACTTTTCACCGTCTAGGGTGATGGTGCCGCCGCTGGGACGGTCCCAGCCGCCCAGAATCGACAGGAAGGTTGACTTTCCTGCACCGTTTTCGCCGAGAAGACCTACAATCTCACCGGCAGCTACCTCCAGATTCACACCCTTAAGGGCGCGAAGGTGCTCGTGGTTCTTGGTGAGGTTCTTGACACTCAGCAGATTTCCCACTCTTGTTTTTCCTTCCGACGGATGCGAGTAGTAAGCCCTAAGCCACACAAAAGCTCTGTGGTAAGTCGGTGGCTAGTCGATGAGCTTTCTGGGGGAGGCGTAGCGGGGCTACACAGTATTCAGCCATTCTTAAGCATTCTACAGAATATTTAAGCCCGCTTTACGTCCACTCTTTGGGGCCGTCTGGGAGACCCTGAGCAGAAAGTAAGGTGACCTGTGCGAAAATTTTCGCACAGGTCACCTGCCTCACCGTGTCGCTATTTACATTCGGATGCAAGAACGCCCGACGCGACTTGCGGGGGCCTTAACTCAGCTAGCTGGATTCAGTCAGTTAAGTTCAGCGGCGAGGGCATCGCGCTGGGCATGAACCTCAGCGGGCACCTTATCGCCCAGGAAGGCCAGCCACTCGTCGATACCGGGGAGCTCTTCGACCCACTCGTCTTTATTGACAGCCAGGGCTGCGGTGAGTTCGGTATCGCTGATGTCGAGGCCGGACAGGTCGAGGTCATCCTTGCCAGGCACCACGCCGAGGAAGGTCTCTTCGCCTCCGGCTTTGCCGTCCAGGCGGTCGAAAATCCACTTGACCACGCGGGAATTCTCGCCGAAGCCAGGCCAGGCGAAACCACCGTCGGGGGTACGGCGGAACCAGTTGACGTAGTAAATCTTGGGCATGTTCTCTTCACCGTGCTTTTTACCCAGGTCGATCCAGTGCTGGATGTAGTCACCGGCGTTGTAGCCGATGAAGGGCAGCATGGCCATGGGGTCGCGGCGTACCACACCCACAGCTCCCTTGGCGGCGGCGGTGGTCTCAGAGGAGAGGGTAACGCCTCGGAAGACGCCCTGCTCCCAGCTGGAGGCCTCAGCAACTAGGGGAACGGTGGTCTTGCGGCGACCGCCGAAGATGATGGCTGAGAGGGGCACGCCGTCCGGAGCGTAGTACTCCTCGGCCAGCATATCGGCCTGAGAGATGGGGGTGCAGAAGCGGGAGTTGGGGTGGGCAGCAGGACGGCCTGACTCGGGGGTCCAGTCATTGCCCTGCCAGTCGATGAGGTGCTCCGGTACCTCATCGGTCTTACCTTCCCACCAGACGGAGTTGTCGTCGGTGAGAGCCACGTTGGTGAAGATGGTGTTGCCCTTGGCAATAGCGCGCATGGCGTTGGGGTTGGTGGACCAGCCGGTACCCGGGGCAACACCGAAGAGACCGGCTTCAGGGTTGACCACGAAGGGCTTGCCATCACGGAACTCAATCCAAGCGATATCATCACCGACCATCTCGGCCTTCCAACCCTCAATGGTGGGGTCCATCATGGCGAAGTTGGTCTTGCCGCAGGCTGAGGGGAAGGCAGCGGAAATGTACTTGCTCTCTCCCTCGGGGTTGGTCATCTTGAGGACCAGCATGTGCTCGGCCATCCAGCCCTCGTCGTGACCGATGGCTGATGCGATACGCAGGGCGTAGCACTTCTTGCCCAGCAGGGCGTTGCCGCCGTAACCGGAACCGAAAGACCAGATTTCGCGGTCCTCGGGGAACTGCACAATGTACTTTTCAGGGTTGCAGGGCCAGGGGACGTCCGCCTGCCCGGCGTCAAGGGGGGCGCCTACGGAGTGCAGGGCCTTGACGAAGAAGGCCTCGGTCTCGGTCATCTTCTTCAGCACATCGGCACCAATGGTTGCCATGATGCGCATGGAGGTCACCACGTAGGCTGAGTCGGTGATTTCAACACCGAACTTGGGGTTGGTGGCATCGAGTGAGCCCATGACGAAAGGAATGACGTACATGGTACGCCCCCGCATAGACCCGGTGAAAAGCTCGGTCAGGGTGGCCTTCATCTCGGCAGGATCACGCCAGTTGTTGGTGGGGCCTGCCCCCTCTTCGGTAGCTGAGCAGATAAAGGTGCGTTCTTCTACGCGAGCCACATCATCGGGGTCTGAGAAGGCAACATAGGAGTTCGGGAACTCGTGATCGCTGAGCTTACGGAAGGTACCAGCCTCAACCAGTTCACCGGCCAGGCGGTCGTATTCTTCCTGTGAGCCGTCGGCCCAGTAGATACGCTCAGGCTGGGTCATCTGGGCAATATCAGCGACCCACTGTAGCAATTCTGCGTGAGTGGTGGGTGCCTGTGCGGTTACGTTGTCGATTGAAATGTCAGTCATCTGACGCTTCCCCTTATAAATCATTAACCTGAAACACTCCACTGTGTTTGCAGGCGCACGTGCCCCGCTCTACAACCTGCCCATCAACGAGCAGAAACAGAAAAACGCGCCACCCATATCAATGAATAAACGCGTCGTGCGGTGCACTTTCACTTCATCGTGTGTTTCCAGAGTACATAGCTCGCCCCGGTTTGTCCTCATTAGTACGTAAATATTTCGTTACAGTCCTGTCAACCTGTGGCCTGACCAACAGAAGATGGCTCTCCATAAACTTTTTTAACTTCCTTCACCCCTCTTTTTCCGCGTGTTTACGCGGGTTTCACCCCACCGACCCTAACTTTGAGAGCAGGGTCACGCATTTTCGATTTGCACACCCGTGCAAACCTGCGTAATGTATTACCTGTTGCTGAGACGAGCTGATGAAGCCAGTCAAGGCATGATGCGCCTGTAGCTCAACGGATAGAGCATCTGACTACGGATCAGAAGGTTGGGGGTTCGAATCCCTTCGGGCGCACCACCGATAAGAACCGGCCTCCTTCGGGGGGCCGGTTTTTTCTTGTCTCCAGTCAGCTGCCTCCCAGCGTAACACTGTCTTGCCAAGCTGGTAGCAGGCGTCCATCCCCGTAGTTTTAACCACAAAAGCGGGGATAGGTGCACCCGCCCCCATAAAATAGGGACAGAACCTAGACCCGCAGCCTCTCAAGCTGCCCAGCATACGGAGAACACATGAGCGTAAACATCACGGTCACTGACGAAAACGGCACCACCAAGGACGTCACCTGGGAACCCCACCAGACCATGCTTGAGGCCGTCCTCGCAGCTGGCTTCCCCGTGCTGGCAACCTGCGGCGGCAACGCTTCCTGCGCCACCTGCCACGCCTTTATCGACCCCGAGCACATCGAAGCAACCCTGCCCCGCGAAGAGGCAGAAGAAGATCTGCTCGACATGATCGACGATATCGCTAACGAGTGCTCACGTCTGAGCTGCCAGGCCGAATACACCGAGGGAATGGACGGGGCACGCGTCACCCTACAGCCCGGAATGTAGGCTGCATGAAAGCACGTATCCCCCTTCTCCCCCTCGCAGCTCTGGGCCTGCTCACCCTACTCACCGCCTGCGGTAGCGCCACCACTGGCACTACCACAGCAGAGAGCACCCTCAGCAGCCCGGCTGCCACGACCTCGTCCGCACCGGTGACTCCCTCGCCGACAGTCTCGGCTACGAGCGCCGCCCCCACCCCCGCGGCAACCACCCGCACGCCCACCGTGCAAGAAGTCACCCCGACCCCCAGCGTATCTGCGGTACCTGAACCTGCCCCCACCGGTACCGTCGTGACCGTGGAACCAACCCCCGCCCCCGCAGTAACCGGCAGCCAGTTGGCCAGTTCAGCTGCCGGTGTTGCTGTCTGCGACTACGACCAGCTCTACATTGAGGCAGCGGTTGCCGAAGGCGGCGGTGCAGCCGGTTCCCGCTATATCACCCTGACCTTTACCAACACCGGTGACGCCAACTGCACCATGAGCGGCTACCCCGCTGTGCACTATGTGAACGCCGCCGGTCAGCAGATAGGTGCAGCCGCTGCCAACGCTACCGAATGGTCTTCCTCAGGTGGTGTCCTTGCCCCCGGTAACTCCCTGACCGCGACCCTGCGTGAGACCCGTGCCCAGCTCTACGGGCAGGCCTGCCAGAGCGTCTCAGCTGCCGGTTATTCCATCCAGGCCCCCGGCGCGTCCCAGGCCCTAGTGCTGAACTTTGCTGCTGAAGCCTGCTCTAATGCTTCTGTCGCCCAGCTCTCGGTGGGCGCTGTGGGGGCTACCCCCTAAAATCCTGGCGGGGTACCCGCGCTTTCACAGCCGGGCCCACCGGGCTAACCCAGAGTTTGCCCGGTGGGCCCGGTCTTTATTCTTTTAAGGGGATAATGGGGGCTATGGCAGAATCCGCTACCTCCCGTGCCCTGAGTTTTTTCTCGGCCCCCACCCGTCGCTGGTTTGAGGGGGCTTTTTCTGCTCCCACTGCTGCCCAAGCAGGGGCCTGGGAGGCTATTTCAGCGGGTCATCATGCCCTGATTGTGGCCCCCACCGGGTCAGGTAAGACCCTCTCCGCTTTTTTGTGGGCCCTGGACCGCCTGCACTTTGAGAACCACGGGATTGATGAGGTCGGGGGCAAGGACGTCGGTGGCGGGCAGACGCAGCAGGCAACAAGCGGCACCCGCGTGCTCTATATTTCTCCCCTCAAGGCCTTGGGCGTGGACGTTGAGCGCAACCTGCGCGCTCCCCTGATTGGTATTGCCCAAACTGCCCGGCAGCTGGGGGTAGAGCCCCCGCAGGTGCGGGTGGGGGTGCGAAGCGGTGATACCCCGGCCAAGGAACGCCGTCAGCTGATTTCTAACCCGCCGGACATTCTGATTACCACCCCCGAGTCCCTCTTTTTGATGCTGACCTCCAAGGCCCGCTCAACCCTCACCCAGGTACACACGGTCATTATCGATGAGGTGCACGCGGTAGCCGGGACCAAGCGCGGGGCTCATTTGGCAGTGACCCTGGAGCGCCTGGACCAGATTCTTGAAACCCCCGCCCAGCGCGTAGGTCTTTCGGCGACCGTGGAACCGGTAGAGACCGTAGCTCGCTTCTTGGGAGGGAGCGTGCCGGTAGAGATTGTGCGCCCGCCTTCAGCTAAGAAGTGGGAGCTGACCCTTTCGGTGCCGGTGCCCGACATGACTGCCCTGGGAGGGCCCAACGCCTACGGCGAGGCAGACAAGGACTTCGGGGGCCAAGAACAGCAGGCAAACGGTACGCCGGCCGGGGATGGCCGCGGCTCAAGCCCCTACCTGGATAAACTGGCCGAGCGTACCCGCGCCAAGATTCGCTCCCTGGATGCCGTCGAGTTCGAGGACCGTTCCTTCGATGACGGGGCGGTACACAGCGATACCCTAGCGGACGCCGGAACCCGGCCGGAGGCGTCCGTGCGGCTGGCAGAATCCCTGCCGCAGGGAGTAACCGTGGCGGAGGCCTTAGGTATCCGCCCGGTGGCAGGGTCTGCCCGGGGACTCCGCCCCTCACCGTTTAAGGAGTCTGACGAGCAGACTCTTTCTTCCGACTCTGACTACTTTGACCAGCCCTTGCCCACTAGAGTGCCCGGCGGGCAGACAAAAAATGCCCCGGCAACTAGCGAGCAGGCCCTGTGGGATGCCGTCGGTGTTTTTCCCGGTGAAGAAACCCGACCGGGGCGCCCAAGCCCGGCGCAGCCCACGCTGACGATTGAAGAGGTGCAGGTAGCGGCGTCCGTTCCAGAAGAGCAGTCTCAGGGGGCCGGGCCCACCCTCAACGGCTATCAGGCCTCGATTTGGCCGCATGTGGAAGAGCGCATTGTGGATCTGGTGGAGGCCAATCGCTCCACCATTGTCTTTGCCAACTCGCGCGGGCTAGCGGAGAAGCTGACGGCCCGGCTGAATGAGATTTACCTGGGTCGTCTTGAGGCCCGCGGGGAGCTGGGTGAGGTAACCGCGAGCGCAGCCACCGGGGCCCGAACCTATACTGCCACCGGCGGGGAACCGAAGGCTCTGGCCGATGTGCTGGCTGAGGCTTTAGCTAAGGACGCTCCGGCCCGGCTAGAAGCTGATGATGCGCGATTGCCGGGGACGGGTGCGTCCTTACCCCTTTCGACCCAGCCCCCTGCCCAGATGATGGGAGGCTCGGCCACGGCCACCGGTGCTCCGCCGGTGCTGGCGCGGGCCCACCACGGCTCAGTGTCGAAGGACCAGCGCACCCTGATTGAAGAGGCTCTGAAATCAGGTCAGCTGCGCTGCGTGGTAGCGACCAGTTCCCTGGAACTGGGGATCGATATGGGCCATGTGGACCTGGTGATTCAGGTGGAGGCCCCGCATTCGGTGGCTTCTGGCCTGCAGCGGGTGGGCCGTGCTGGCCACCAGGTGGGCGAGGTCTCACGCGGCTACCTCTACCCCAAGCACCGGGGTGATCTGCTGAATGCGACGGTGACCGTACAGCGTATGCTGGCCGGGCAGATTGAGCCGTTAGCTATTCCAGCCAACCCGCTCGATATTTTGGCCCAGCAGACCGTAGCGGCCTGCGCCCTGGGGCCCATTAGCGTGGAGGCCTGGTTTGAGGCCCTCCGCGCTACAGCCCCCTTTGCTACCCTGCCGAGGGCTGCCTTTGAGGCAACCCTTGATTTGCTAGCCGGTAAGTACCCCTCGGATGAGTTTGCCGAGTTACGGCCCCGTATTGTCTGGAACCGGGACGCCGGGACGATTGAGGGCCGCCCCGGTGCCCAGCGCCTGGCGGTAACCTCCGGCGGCACCATCCCTGACCGAGGCCTTTTCCCGGTCTTTATTGCCGGGGCTGAGGATTCTAAGGCCCCCAAGCGGGTGGGTGAGCTGGATGAGGAGATGGTCTATGAGTCCCGGGCCGGGGACGTCATTGCCCTGGGTGCATCGTCCTGGCGGGTTGAGGACATCACCCACGACCGGGTGACGGTGACCCCGGCTCCCGGGGTGCCCGGTCGCCTGCCCTTCTGGCACGGGGATTCCCCGGGCCGTCCCGTCGATTTAGGCCGGGCTCTGGGTACCTTCACCCGGGAGCTGGCCCTTGAAAACAGTAAGGACGCGAGTGCCGCCCATGCCCGTCTGCGCGGCATCGGGCTCGATGAGTGGGCCGCCGATAACCTGCTGGCCTATGTGGGTGAGCAGGTAGCTGCCACCGGCCAGGTGCCCAGCGAGAAGCACCTACTGGTTGAGCGTTTCCGCGATGAGCTGGGCGACTGGCGGCTGATCCTGCACTCGCCCCTAGGCATGCCGGTACACTCCCCCTGGGCCCTGGCGGTGGGGGCGCGGGCTGAGGAACGCTACGGGGTTAACGCCTCTGCTATGGCTGCCGATGACGGTATTGTGCTGCGCATTCCTGCCATGGAAGCTGAGCCGCCCGGCGCTGACCTCTTTATCTTTGACCCGGCTGAGCTTGAGGATATTGTCACCGAGAAGGTAGGCAATTCTGCCCTCTTTGCCTCCCGCTTCCGGGAGAACGCCGCCCGGGCCCTGCTTCTGCCCCGCAAGGACCCGGGCCGTCGTACCCCCCTATGGCAGCAGCGTCAGCGCTCCGCCCAGCTCCTGGATGTGGCCCGCAAGTACCCCACCTTCCCTCTTCTATTGGAGACTGCCCGCGAGTGCCTGCAAGACGTCTATGACCTGCCAGCTCTGACCGCCCTGCACAAGGGCCTTGAGAGCAAGAAGGTAAGCATCAGCGAGGTAGAAACCGAGACCCCCTCCCCCTTTGCCCGTACCCTGCTCTTTGGCTATGTGGCCCAGTTCCTCTACGACGGGGATTCCCCCTTAGCTGAACGCCGGGCAGCGGCCCTATCTCTTGACCCTGCCCTGCTGGCTGAGCTACTGGGTAAGGACGAGCTACGCGAACTGCTCGATGTTGAGGTGATTCGCTCCACCGAGGCCCGCCTGCAGCGCACCGCAGAGGGCTACCGCCTGCGCGGGGTCGAAGGAACCGCCGACCTGCTGCGCCTGCTCGGCCCCCTGACCGCTGCCGAGGCCGCCTCCCGTCTGAAGGTGGTGCTGGAACAGGACGGCGACGCCCCCGCTCCCGGCGCCGAGGCAGGTAAACCGAGCGAGCGCGTCCTGACCGAAGCTGAAGCCACCGACCACCTTGAGGCCCTGGTCAAAGCCGGCCGGGCCCTGCGCTTCCGCCTGCACGGGCGGGAACTCTACGCCGCCATCGAGGACGCCGCCCGCCTGCGCGACGCCCTGGGCGTACCCCTGCCCATCGGGGTTCCCCTGGCCTTCTTGGAGCCGGTCGACTCTCCCCTGGTTGACCTGGTGGCCCGCTACGCCCGCACCCACGCCCCCTTCACCGCAGCCCAGGCGGCAGCGGCGCTTTCTCTGGGTGTTTCGGTGGTCGATACCGCCCTGCGCACCCTGGCCGCTGACCGGCGGTTGATCTCCGGTGAGTTCCTGCCCGAAGAGTTGCGCGCCGAGCTAGCTGCAGCCCGCACCGGGTCCGCCGAACCCAGCTTCCTGGCCGGAACCGAGTGGGTAGACGCTTCAGTGCTGCGCACCCTACGCTCCCGCTCCCTGGCCGCCCTGCGCGCCGACGTCGAACCGGTCACCCCCGACACCTACGCCCGCTTTCTGCCACCCTGGCAGCACGTGGGATCCTGGGCCGTCACCAAAACCACCGCCGCCCCCGGCACCTTCGGGGCACCGGCCCAGCCCGTGACCGTCCGCCGGGACGAAGCCGCCATGCTCAGCGGCTACGACGGCCTACTGACCGTCGTTGACCAGCTGGCCGGGGTGCGGGTGCCCGCCTCAGCCCTTGAGCCTCTTATCCTCAAGGCCCGCATCAGCGACTACAGCCCCGCCCTGCTCGACTCGGCTATGAGCGCAGGAGATGTGCTCTGGACGGGCGCCGGCCAGCTCGCCGGGGACGATGGCTGGATCTCCCTGCACCTGGGTGAAACTTCCGCCTTGACCCTGCCCGATGAGGTAGAGCGCACTGAAGCTCTGGCCGCCCTGGGTGCTCTTGAAAACACCCTCTATGAGCTGCTGACCGGCGGGCTCTTCTTCACCCAGATTCAGACCCAGCTGGCGGCCCTGGCCACCTCGCTGGGAAATACGCCCCCGAGCGCCCAGGAGATTTCAACAGCCCTGTGGAACCTAGTCTGGGCGGGGCTGGTTACCGGCGATACCTTCGCCCCGGTGCGGGCCCTGATTTCCGGTGGGGCCTCTGCCCATAAGGTTGCCGCCCCTGCCCCCCGGGCCCGATCGGTGGGTATGCGCCGGGGTGCCTCCCGCCTCTCTGCCTCCCGTCTAGGAGTTGGTGTGGGCCGGGCACCTGCGGCCTCGGCCCAGGTAGCCCCCATTGATGGTGGCCGCTGGGCTCGTATCGAGGCTGAAGCACTCGATGCCACCGTGGCAGCGGCCGCCCGCGCCGAGCTGCTCATGGACCGCTACGGAGTACTCACCCGCGGGGCTGTAGCCGTTGAAGATACCCCCGGCGGCTTCGCCAGTGTCTACCGGGTGCTCTCAGCTGCTGAAGAGAAGGGCCTGGCCCGCCGCGGCTACTTCATCGAGGGCCTGGGCGCTGCCCAGTTCGCCACATCTTCTACCGTCGATAGGCTCCGCGAGACGGACGGCACCGCCCCAGCAAGTGAGGATGAGCAGGGAAGCGCTGGGGGTGCGTCCTCGTATAACCCGGTGCGGCGCACCCGCCAGTCAGTGACCCTGCTTGCTGCTACTGACCCCGCCAACCCCTACGGAGCTGCTCTGCCCTGGCCTGCACCGGTGCCCTGGGATGCTGACCGTACCCCCGTCAAGCACAAGCCCGGGCGTAAAGCGGGGGCAGTAGTAGTTCTGGTTGATGGGGAACTCACCCTTTACCTAGAGCGTGGCGGCAAAACTCTACTACCCTTCACCGACAACCCCGAACGGGTGGAGGTAGCCGCGCCCCTCATCGGCCAGCTGGTAAGAGCCGGGGTAGCCGACAAAATCGTCATTGAGACCGCTGGCGGGGTAGATGTGCTGAGCTCTCCCACGCCGCTACCACCCGTACCTGACCAACCGGATGCATCGGGTGAGGCTGGCGCACACCCTGTACTCGTACTGCGAAGAGCCCTGCTGGCCGCTGGTTTCTACGCCACCCCGCGCGGACTGCGTATGCGGAAGGAGTATGCCTAGCTTTTAAAAGAACCTCCCCTGCCTGGGGCGCAGGGGAGGTTCTTTGTAGCTAGCTGTCTCTAATGGATTAGGCGGTGAGGTTGTACTCCACACCCTCGTAGCCTGCGCGGAAGGCACGGACGCTGCGGGTAAGGTGCACGTAGAAAGCACCGAGAGACATCACAAGCATCATGACCATAACAACCATGAATACGGTAAAGAGCAGATTCATTGTTCTGACCTCCATCTAGGGGACAGGCGGCTGGGAGACCGCCTAAGGAGTCAGGGCCTACTTTAGCACCATCGCTTGGGTCTGCCCTTTGTATTAACTTAATGCTGGGCCATAAACTTCAACGGTGAAGCATGACGTGAAACGACTATACACCCTTTATGCAGGTGGCACGCAATTTTTGTGCCCCTCCTGGTCTACACTGTGAGCAGGAGGGCGCATAGAGCGTCATAGATAGGTCATATTAGACAGGTCACATTTTGATAACACAGAAGGATGCCTAGTAGTGCCTGAAGGCGATACCGTGTGGCGGCAGGCCCGCTCACTCCACCGCGCCCTTGCCGGTCGAACAGCCCACACCACAGACTTCCGCTACCCCCAGGTTGCCGACATCAATCTAGCAGGGCAGCCCATCCACGGAGCCCTAGCTCGCGGTAAACATATTCTGCTCCGCATCGGTGAGATGACCGTACACTCCCATCTCAAGATGGACGGCATCTGGCACCTCTACGGGCTAGACGCCGAGGAGCGGCGGGAGAAATGGCGCCGCCCCTCCGACCAGGTGCGAGCTCTGATTCAGGCCAACGCCCGGCTGGACGCTGACGGGCAGGTACTTGCCGGTAGCCACCCGGTAGAGGCCGTGGGCTTTACCCTGGGGCTACTAGAAGTTTTCCCCACCAGCCAGGAAGCTGACCGCCTAGCCTACTTGGGCCCTGACCTACTCGGCCCTGACTGGTCGGTTGAGCAAGCGGTAGCTAATCTAGCTGCCCGGCCGGAGCGCCCCTTGGGGGTAGCCCTGCTTGACCAGAAGAACCTAGCCGGTATCGGCACCATCTACCGGGCTGAAACCTGCTTTCTTGCCGGTCTTGACCCGCGCACCCCGGTGGGGGCCGTACCTGATCTCGCTGCTGTGGTCTCGATAGCCCGCCTGCTCTTGGATGCTAACCGCGGGCGTCCGCACCGGGTCACCCACACCAGCGCCGAGCCGCTCTGGTGCTACGGGCGGGGTCAGCGCCCCTGCTACCGTTGCGGAGAGACCATCACCAAGGAAGACCTCTCAGAAACCGGCACCGGCGCCGACCGCTACGCAGCGGGTCACCTCTACGCCCGCGAGGAAGATACCGACCGCATCAGTTTCCGCTGCCCCGGCTGCCAGGAGCTACCGGGCTAGGTTCCTGGGCAGGCGGGAGTAAACTACTCACCATGAGCACCACCACATTCACCCCCACCTACGCCCCCGATACCGCCCTACAAGAAGCGCTCGCGGCCCGCTTTCTGCGCTACTCAGCAATTTCCAGCCAGTCGGACGCCTCAGCCACGGCAGTGCCCACCAGCGAGGGCCAGTGGGAACTTGCCCGCCTGCTTGAAGCCGAACTGCGTGAAGCTGGCGCACAGGAGGTGCACCTCAGCGACACCTGTGTGCTCACCGCCCGCATTCCCTCCACCCTTCCCTCAGGCATTGAAGCCCCCGCCATCGGTTTCTGCACCCACCTCGATACGGTCGATGTGAACCTTTCCCCCGAGGTGCACGCCCGCATCATTGACTACAGGGGCGGGGATATCTATCTGAACCCCGAGCTCGACATCTGGCTGCGCGAGGCTGAGCACCCCGAAATCACCCGCTACACCGGCCAGCGCATCATCGTCACCGACGGCACCAGCGTGCTGGGCGCCGATGACAAGGCCGGGGTCGCATCGGTCATGGAAGCTGCCGTACGCCTCTTAGCTGCGGATGCGGACGCCACCGGGCAGGTCGGTAGGGCAGCGCAGGGAGCTGGGGCGGGTACGTCCGCCCACCCCGATATCTATCTATCCTTCGTACCCGATGAAGAAATCGGCCTGCTGGGGGTACGCACCATGGATCTGGCTCGCTTCCCCGTCGATTACGCCTACACCCTAGACTGCTGTGAACTGGGTGAGCTGGTTGAAGCCACCTTCAACGCCGGGCATGCCCGCCTGCACGTTGAGGGTGTGACTGCCCACCCCATGAACTCCAAGGGAAACCTGGTCAACCCCATCCTGGTCGCCCACGACTTTATAGCCCAGCTCGACCGCGCCCAGACCCCCGAGCACACCGAGGGGCGAGAGGGCTACCTCTGGGTCAACAGTATCGACGGCAACCAGGCGACCACTACCGTCGATATCAGTATCCGCGACCATGACCGGGCAGGCTACGACAGCAAAAAGGCCTTCCTGCGCGATCTTGCCGAGCGGACGGCAGAAACCAACCCGCGGGCGTCCGTGCGCCTGGATATCTCAGATATCTACAGCAATCTAGAGGATGCCAAGACCAACGCCAACGCTGTGGCGTCCGAGCGTCTGCGTGCCGCCTTTACCCGGCTGGGTATCGTGCCCATCAACCTGGCCATGCGCGGGGGCACCGACGGCTCCTACCTCTCCACCCAAGGGATCTACACCCCCAATTTCTTCACCGGGGCGCACAACTTCCACTCCAACTGCGAGTTCTTACCCCTACCGGCCTTCGAGGCCAGCTACCGCGTGGTGCGGGAACTGATGGCGGGTTAGGGCTCTGCGATAATAGAGCCCATGCGCCGAATCAACCGCCACCTTGCCCCCAAGCCCCTGCCCCAACGCAGGGGGATTGATGCTGTCTCCTTTGTGCTGCCCGACGCGGGCAACCCCAAGGACGACACCCTGGGGGCAACCACGGTGCTGGACTACCTGGTAGCCCGCTTCTACCCCCACGAGCGCTCCCTCTTCACCTCCCGCTTTGATCGCGATGAAGTGAAGGACGCCGACGGGCAAGCCGTTGCCCCCGACGCCCCTTTGACCGGTCAAAAGATCTGGTACTACCGGGAACTCGGGGTTGAGAAGCCGGTACCCTTTGACATGCCGGTGCTCTACGAAGACGAGTGGGTGCTGGCCATCGATAAGCCCCACTTTCTACCCACCACCCCGAACGGCTCCTTTGTTGCCCACACGGCCCTGACCCAGCTGCGGGTGCGGGAGAACAACCCCGACCTCATTCCGATTCACCGCCTGGATAGGGCAACCGCCGGGGTGGTCCTTTTTGCCAAGACCCCCGAAGCCCGCGCCCCTTTTCAGACCATGTTCCAGCGGCGCGAACCCACCAAGACCTACGAAGCAGTGGCGGCCCCCATCGCCGGGCTGGAGGTGGGGCAGAGCCTGACGGTGCGCTCGCGCATTGATAACCAGCACGGGGCTATGCAGGTAGCCCACACCGGAGTTGAGCTTCTGCCCGGTGACACCGGTCCCCTGCCCCTTGAGACCAAGGCGGAGCGACGCGAGCGCCGCCGCTCAGGTGCGCCCTTTGAGGGGCTCAATGCCCAATCACGCATCACCTGCCTAGAGGTCTTTGAGCTGGCAGACGGCGTCCTGCCCGCTGTATCCGAAGCCAACCCGGCCCTGCCCCTGCCGCCGGCTGGCACGCCCCTGGCCCACTACCTTCTGGAGCCACATACCGGCAAGACCCACCAGCTACGGGTGCATCTGGCGGCAGCTGGGGCACCGATTGTGGGGGACGTGGTCTACCCGGCCGTCCTACCCATAGCCGAGGACGAACCCGCCCTACCACTGCAGCTGCTGGCCAGGTCGCTGACTTTCCCCCACCCCTTCACCGGGCAGACCGTGACGGTACAGAGTGGGAGAAGGCTAGGTCTCCTTGAGGGTGCCTCCCGCTAGCCACCGAATGTGACGGCTTTTCCCGAATGTCGGGAGTAAGCCCACCCGCTCGGGAATAAGAGGCACATTCGGCGCAAACCCACCAACCCGCCCAGCCGGTAAACTAAAAACGGCCCACACCACCGCACACCGACGCGCCACAGAAAGAGACACCATGCGCCCCAAGCACCTGCAGCACTCACCCGACCAGCTCGCAGCGCTCACCACCGAGCACCGCCAGGCGCTGGGGCAGCGGGCAGGTACCGCCGCCTACTCTGTGGCACGACTCTTCGGGCACCGGGTCGCAGGCCTCCCCGGCACTCTACTAGGACGCACCCTGCACCCCGACACCCGCCGCCGCAGCCAGCGGCACGGCGAATGGCACTACTGGTGGCAGGCCCACCTACTCGATAACCTCGTCGATGCCGGCTTCCGGCAGCTCACCGCACCCGACGGGCAGGAACAGGCCCGGGCGTCCCTCCAGCAGGCCCGCGCGGTGCTACGCGGCATTCAAGTACGCAACTTCGGCTCCTACCCCAACTCCTTCTACGACGACATGGCCTGGCTGACCCTGGCCTGCGAGCGCCTCAACCGGCTGGCGCTCGCGGTGGAGGGGAACGGGGATTCTGCGGCCCAGGACGCCGCCACCCGGCTCTACCGGGAGCTGGCAGCTGCCTGCACCGCTGAGGTGGGCGGGGGTGCCTTCTGGTCCAAGGACCACGATTTTAAGAACACCCCGGCGACCGCTCCCATTGCCCTGGCTTTCGCGCGGGCCCACCGGTATGACGAAGCAGCAGCCCTGCTGAACTGGCTGCACGCCAACCTTTTTGATGCGGAACGCGGCCTTTATCTGGACGGGGTCAAGGTGGCCGGGCGCGGGGCGCGCGCCGAGATTTCTTCGGTGGAGGGCGGTCTTTATACCTATAACCAGGGGCCGGTTCTCGCGGTCTATCTGGCGGTGCTTGATGCCGGTAAGTCTGAACTGCTGACGGTTGATCCAGCTGAGCATATCGCCGAGGTTTTGGCCGGTATTGACCGGGAGTTTGGCCGGGATTTTGAGGTTTCAGAGGCAGAAACCCTGCGGGTTCTGGCCACTCAGGGCGGTGGGGACGGCGGGCTTTTCACCGGTATTCTGGTGCGCTACCTCGCCGAGGTTGCCACTCACGCTGCCCTGCCGCAGGGCGTGCGGGAGCAGGCGCGGGATTTCGTCCTTGCAACAGCCGAACTCTTCTGGGACGGACGCCGCGAGTTCGACCCAGACCTGCCCATGAACGAGCTCGGTATCGACCCCACCGAGATTCGCGGTAAGGCTGTTGCCCTCTTTTCACCCGATGTTACCCGGCATATTTCTGAGGTTCTCAAGCCAGCCCAGCCGGTTGATCTTTCAACTCAGCTCCAGGCCTGGATGGTGCTAGAAGCGGCAGTGCGGGTTTTCTAGGACGGGCTGGCCTAGCCTTCGGCCAGGCGCTCGGCCAGGGCGTCGAGCTCGGCTTTGAGAGCCAGGACGTCGAGGCCCTCAACCGCGCAGGCGGCGTAGATGGCCCCGGGGACGGACGCGGCGCGTCCTCTCAGCTCCTGCCCGGCAGGGGTGAGGCTGAGCAGGGTGCGGCGCTCATCGTGGGCGTCGCGGGTCTTGGTGAGCAGGCCGTGGTCAATCAGGCGTTTGATGAGCGGAGTCAGGGTGCCACTGTCGAGGTCGAGGCGGGCGGCCAGCTTTTTCATGCCGAGGCCGTCGGGGTTCTCCCACATGACCAGCATGACCAGGTACTGGGGGTAGGTGAGCCCCAACTCCCCCAGGTGCTGCTGGTAGGCTCGGGTGACGGCCCGGCTGGAGCGGTAGAGGGAGAAGCAGAGCTGGTTGTCGAGGGCGAGGCTGCTGTCTTGGTTCATTCCCCCAGTATAGGTTGTGGGCAAATTACCAGCGAAAAATCTAGTTGTACACAATTAGATTGTGTAAAATTCAATTAGAACCTAAGGAAAGGAAACCCCATGGAAGCCCTCTACACCACCGAAGCACTGGCCACCGGCGAAGGCCGCAACGGCCACGTCCGTACCGTTGACGGCGCTTTTGACGCCGACCTAGCTATCCCCGTTGAGATGGGCGGCTCCGGCAAAGGCCTGAACCCCGAGCAGCTCTTTGCCTCCGGCTACGCAGCCTGCTTCCACTCTGCCCTGCAGATGGTTGCCCGCATGCAGAAGAAGAACATTGAAGGCTCCTCCGTTGGCGCTAAGGTCTCCATCGGCAAGCAGGGCGAGGGCTTTGGCCTGGCTGTTGAGCTTGAGGTCGTCATCCCCGAGCTACCCCAGGACGAGGCCCAGGCCCTGGCCGACGCAGCCCACCAGGTCTGCCCCTACTCCAACGCCACCCGCGGCAACATCCCCGTGACCGTCACCGTTTCGGACGACTAAGCTCGCACCCCACACTCGCACCGCATGTCGCCGAAAGCTTCATAGGTAAGTTCTTCCCGCTTACCTATGAAGCTTTCGCTGACCCTCAGCACTGAGAGATAGAGCTAACCTGGCCTGCCAAAGACAGGACGCAGCGAGGCGGGTAAAGTGTGTCAGGCACCTAGCCGCCGCGACAGAAGAAGCCGAATGACCGCGTCCTCACCCACAGCCAACCAGCCCGCTCTGCTCAGCCCCCAAGAACGCCAATCGGTGCTGCGTACCCTGCGCTCCCCCAAACTGCTCTTTATTGAGGTACTCGCCGGTCTCGTAACCTCCCTGGCCCTGATCCCCGAGGCCCTCGCCTTTGCCGTGGTGGCGGGCGTTGACCCCCAGGTGGGGCTCTTCACTTCGGTGGTGCTGGCTATGGTTATTGCCTTCACCGGCGGCCGTCCCGCCATGATTTCCGGCGCGGCGGGTTCAACAGCAATCGTCATAGCACCCCTGGTCGCCAGCCACGGCATGGACTACCTGATTGCCACGGTTCTTCTGGCAGGTCTTTTACAAATCGTCTTCGCTGCCGTCGGCGTCGCTAAGCTCATGCGGTTTATCCCGCGCCAGGTCATGGTGGGCTTCGTCAACGCCCTCGCCATCCTGATTTTCTCATCCCAGCTGCCCCAGCTCATCGGGGTGCCCTGGCTGGTCTACCCCATGGTGGCAGTGGGCCTGCTCCTGGTCTTCGGGCTGCCCCGGCTCTCGCAGAATATCCCCGCCCCGCTGATTGTTATCGTCCTGCTCACCGGTTTTGCCCTAGCAGCCGGGGCTCAGGTGCCCACCGTTGGCGATTACGGCCAGCTGCCCTCGTCCTTACCGTCCCTGATCTTCCCCCAGGTTCCCCTGACAGGCGAGACCCTCGCCATCATCACCCCCTACGCCCTGGGCATCACCTTTGTGGGGCTGGTGGAGTCCCTGATGACGTCCAAGCTCGTAGACGACATCACCGATACCCACTCCAACAAAACCCGCGAATCCTGGGGCCTGGGTGTAGCTAACCTGGCCACCGGCTTCTTCGGGGGTATGGGCGGTTGCGCTATGATCGGGCAAACCATGATTAACGTCAATGGGGCCCGGGGCCGAACCCGCATATCAACCTTCTTCTCTGGCTTCTTTATTCTGGTGCTCTCGCTAGTTCTGGGGGATATTGTGGCTATGATTCCTATGGCCGCCCTGGTTGCAATCATGGTCTATGTTGCCCTGACGACCTTTGACTGGCACTCGGTGAAACCGGCAACCCTACGTGCCCTGCCCAAGGCTGAAACCCTGGTCATGGTGATTACCGTGGCCCTGACCCTGCTCACCCACAACCTAGCCCTGGGCGTGGGGGCAGGTATTCTGGCAGCCTGCGCCTTCTTCGCCCGCCGGGTTGCCCGCTTCGTGACGGTAGAGCGCTCTCTTGAAGGCACAGAGGGGCAGATAGCCGTGTACACCGTATCGGGCCAGCTCTTCTTTGCCTCGTCCAACGACCTCTACACCCTCTTTGACTATTCAGCTGACCCGGGGAAGGTTCGTATCGACCTATCCGGTGCCCACCTGTGGGACGCTTCGACCGTATCAGCCCTCGATGCCATTACCACTAAATACGAGAAGCTGGGCAAGCAGGTGGAGGTTGTAGGCTTAGGCGCTATCTCCGGCGAGCTGCACGGCCGACTTACCGGCAGGCTCTAGCCCCTCCCCACTCACCCGGTAGACTTATTCCCGTGCTCAATACCGAATTTTCTGATCCCACTTTTTCTTTTGAACTGGGTAAGCGTCTGACCGATACTGCCCAGCCCACCGGCAAGCAGGTGGATGCCAACGGCGGGGCTTTCCAGGGCCGCACCGGCGTCATTCACACCCCCCACGGCGACATCGCCACCCCCGCCTTCACCCCGGTGGGCACCAAGGCAACCGTCAAGGCTGTGCTGCCTGAGGCCATGAAAGACCTGGGTGCCCAGGCCCTGCTAGCCAACGCCTACCACCTCTACCTGCAGCCGGGGCCGGACGTCCTCGACGCCGCAGGCGGCCTGGGTAGGTTCATGAACTGGGACGGCCCTACTTTCACCGACTCCGGAGGCTTCCAGGTCATGAGCCTGGGCTCGGGTTTCAAAAAGGTGATTGATATGGGCACCGTGGCCGGGGCTACCGGCGCGGACGGCCGCCCCATCGGCGACGACGACGTGGCGGCGGGCAAGGAGCGCATGGCCCACGTGGACGATGACGGGGTCAACTTTAAGTCCCACATCAACGGCGATATTCACCGTTTCACCCCCGAGGTATCCATGCAGGTTCAGCACCAGATTGGTGCTGACATCATGTTTGCCTTCGATGAGCTGACCACCCTCTACAACTCCCGCGCCTACCAGGAAGAAGCCCTGGAGCGCACCCGCCTGTGGGCCCTGCGCTGTGTTGCTGAGCACCAGCGCCTGACCGCTGAGCGGGTGGGCAAACCCTACCAGGCTCTTTTTGGCGTGATTCAGGGGGCCCAGTACGAGGACCTGCGCCGCAAGGCCTGCCGCGATCTGGGCGCCATGCCCTTTGATGGCTTTGGCCTGGGCGGGGCTCTCGAAAAAGAAAACCTGGGCACCATCGTGCGCTGGTGCAACGAGGAGCTACCCGAGAACAAGCCCCGCCACCTGCTGGGAATTTCGGAGCCCGACGACATCTTCACCGGCATCGAAAACGGGGTTGATACCTTCGACTGCGTCTCCCCCACCCGCGTGGCCCGTAACGCGGCCGTTTACACCCCCGATGGCCGCTTCAACCTGACCAACGCCCGCTACCGTACTGACTTCTCCCCCATCTTCGAGGGCTGCGACTGCTACACCTGCACCAACTACACCCGCGCCTACCTGCACCACCTCTTCAAGGCCGACGAGCGCCTCTCGGCAACCCTGGCCTCGATTCACAATGAGCGCTTTATTGTGAAGATGGTGGACGACGCCCGCGCGGCGATCGGCTCCGGGGAATATTTCGACTACCGCGACGAGTTCTTGGGTAAGTACTACGCCAAGAAGGTTGCCCAGCTCAAGGCACAGGAAGAAGCTGCCGCCCGCAAGGCCGCCAAGGACGCCGAGCGGGCAGCTGCTGCCCAGGCCCGCTGGGAGGCCAACATGAAGGCAAAGGCTGAGGCCGAGGCCCGCCGGGCAGCTGAGAAGGCTGAGACCACTAAGACCACCAGCGACGAAAAGTAGAACATGAACGACTTTAAGATTGACGACCTCAAGCCCGAGGAAACCCTCACCTACCGCCACGAGTTCGCGGCAACCCCGCAGCAGGTCTTTGAGGCCTTTACCAACCCCACACTTTTCATCAAGTGGTTTGGGCCTGCCGACTGGAAGATCATTCCTAACACCCTGACCCTGGAACCGGTGATTGGCGGCCGCAAGCAGTTCGTCATGCGCCACAAGGACCAGGCTAAGTTCCAGGCCCCCATGTACATGCGGTTTGTGACCCTGGCGGAGCCCCACACCATCGAGTACCGGGAGGCCCTGCCCACCCCGTCCGGCCAGCCCTCAGATACCCTGATTGGCCTGCGCCTTGAGTTTGAGGCGGGTACCGCGGTAACTGAGGACGGCGTCGGCGAAGGCACCATTCTGAAGCTCACCCAGGGCCCCCTGCCCGCCGGTGTGCACGAGCAGACCCTGGCCTCCTGGCAGGGCTCCTTCGGCAAGCTGGCTAAGCTGCTCAAGCAGAGCTAGATTTTTCAGGACGTCGCACCCACCTGCCTGCCCTCAGCAGGTAAGGCGGGCGGTGGCGTCCGCACCAATCCATCGAGCGGGGCCCTGCCCTGCGAACCCACTAAGGGCTCCTGGCCCCATCACTCCCACCTAAGAAAACACCATGAACTTTGACTTTGGCACCATCGCCCCTGAAGAAGTCCTGACCTTTACCCACGATTTTGAGGCTACCCCCGAGGCCCTCTACGAGGCTTTCACTTCGGCAGAGCTGATGCCCCAGTGGTTCGGCCCCGAGGGCTTCACCGTGCCCCTGGATACCGTTGAGATTGACGTGCGTGAGGGCGGTGCCCAGAAGTTCGTCATGGTCAGCGAAGAGAATCCCGAGTTCACCTCCCCCGTCAACGGCACCTTCCACAAGCTGGTTCCCGGTGAGCTGATTGAGGGCTATGAGGCTATCGGTGAGGAGCTGGCTGAAGCCCACGGCATGGAAGCCGGCTCCTACTTCCTCAACCGCACTACCTTCGTGAAGATTGACGAGAACACCACCCGCGTCACCATCACCCAGGGCCATCTCGACCCTGCCATGCACGAAATGTCGGTAGCTGGCTGGAAGTCCTCTTTCAACAAGCTCAACCGTCTGCTCGGTGCCAACTAAGCCGGCCAGCGACGTGCAAGCCCCACCTCCTGCATGAGCAGGTGGTGGGGTTTATTGCACCCCCAGCGAATGCAAAAGCCCCAAGAATCTTGAGGCTAATTCATTTCGCAGGCCTGCCCTTACTGTCACCAGCTCATCTGGTGAGCTTCGTTTACTCGGCGGTTCACGCCCCACCTTACGGCAGACTGCGTTTGCTCTTGCGTGCTACGCACCCGCCCATTTCGTCCGAGCCAGCAGCTTCGCTGCATGCCTACTTGACCTCAGACTGATAAAAAGATTCCTTCACCTCAAACAGCTCAAGGTGTTGCAAATCACCACATATATATATTATGAATCATATATGGCGCTAATCATACCCACCAAGAAATCACAAAGGAGTTGATTGAAATGAGGAACAAAATTCTGAAAGCAGTAGCAGGGGCTTCTCTGGTACTTGCGGCGGCTTTTGGTGCTGGAACGGCAGCCGAAGCTGCAACCGTGTACTACAAAAACAGTGCAGTGAGCTGGGATTATGGTCGCAGCCTGGGTGTCAACAGCTACTCCAAGGTACAAAGCGGCACGTACGACCACTCTGCAACCGCTAACACCACCTTCTCTGGCTGGAAGAAGCCAGGTGTTTTGGCATCAGCTGTTCAATTCGTTGGCACACAGCAGGCAACCGCCTACTGGAACTGCCGTGGCTAATTAAACAAGACACAAGGGGGTGAGTAGCACCATGCGCCAAACTCTTAAATACTTTGCTAGCGCATTATTAGTCTTGCTAGCGGTCGTGAATATAGCTCTTTTCGCTGCTGTTCGAGCAGATGGCTACGAAAAAGAAATTACCAATTATTTGCACCAAGGGAAAAATTTTACCATTTCAAGCCTGAACCCTGACCAAGCAGCGCAGGTTGAAGGCTACCTAAACGCAAAGATTTTTCAAGAGCAGGCTGTCCTTATCAGGGCAGATAAAAAACTATCTGCTGTCGACGGATCAGCGAACGGAACCCATCTAGGTCTACTCGCAGACCCCAACAATCTTAGTAGTTTGCCAGAACTGAATTATCTGGGCGTGACTATTCTGGGTACCAAAAATATTGGGGATCTCCTCACATCAGAACAAGGAAAAACCCTTGGACTCTACACAGTAGAGGAAAACATCCTACAAGAACTACCAGAAGTTACCTTCGGGCCAAATCTGAGCGTAGGAAAGTTTTCAGATTTGGTGGAGGAAACAAATACAGTCAACGGACAATATTTCCTGTACGGCTTCAGTGAAGAGGATTTCAATGATTTCCTTCAAGAACTCTCAGCAGTCAGTGGAATCAGCCAAGAAGAGCTTCTGAATCCCCTCTCCGGAAGTAACCAAAGCACTAGCCTATGGCCTATATTTATCCTCACGTCATTGCTCTCGACAACAGCCCTGCTCACTCTAGTTCTCTTTATCTACATCACCCAAGGAGCAAAAGAACTCGGCACCTATCTTATCTTGGGCTGGTCAAAGACTAACTACTTACTCACCATAGCCAAACCTCTGGCCTACACCCTTATACCTACCTCGCTACTAACTGCAATCGGAACCTGGCTAACCCTAAAAGATTTCGGAGTAAGCCTGGCAGTAGCTTCTACCCTATTCCGTCCCCTTATGCTCACTATAGGTATTGCTATTGCTAGTTTCTTGCTGTCGTCTTTGCCCCTGCTGGGCATGAAACCGATTCATGCAGTTCGTGGATACAGGCCACAAAAACTTTTTGTGGCCTTGCTAGCCCTGGGATTCATAACAACCACAGCAGGCCTTTACACCGCTGCCTCTTTTCTTGATACTCCAATCAAAGAGGTAGAGAAAATAACCACAGTACAAAAAGAATGGGACAAGGTTGCCGATCAATACATCCTTTACTCTCAAAGTGCAGGCTCAGATAGCGCAAGTTTCACCGGGCAATCCACTGAGTTAGCCGAAGATTTCTACGCTTGGTACGCCTCCATCGAGAAAGACAACGGGGTATCGCTGGTCAACACTTATTATGCAGACCAGGAAATCCTCCAGCAGTGGAGAGCTCTCGGTGAAGACGCTCCGTACCGGGAGTTCTGGTACATGGCAGCTTCCCCTAACTACCTGAAAAGAATCGGCATAGAAATTCCACCAGCTACCCTTAAGAGAGCTGAAGAAGGTGAACAGGTATTCTTATTGCCCGAGCATTTTAGCCCTCAAGATAAGGCCTCACTGACCAGTTGGCTGGAACAAGAAGCACAGCGGAAAGGAAAAGCAGAACAAAATATAGTCACAGCTTTTACACAGAATCAAAGCACGTATATTGAAGAATATTCTCTTGATAGTGATATTTTTACTTGGAACGCCGATCCAGAAAAAGATTTCCTCAGCTCTGATGTAGTTATTTATGTTGCGACATCCGCTAACATGACCTACTTTGAGTCGGAAAGTCTATCCGCTTCTGGGCTAGAACAAAGTTATATAAAGCTTTCAGAAGAAGCAGTTCATAAATATACTTCCCTCTCATACCTGGAGTCTTACAACCTAGACGATAACCAGCATATCTTTATATCATCTAAAAGCTTTGTGGCTGGCCTACAAAAAAGCATATATCAGTACCTTCAGCTATTTGGTGCAGTAACCCTAATTCTTGGACTTATTGCGGGTTTCGCATTATCAGCATTTATCATGCTTTACTCGCTTCTCTTCCGCAATCAGATAGCTGTCTCAAGACTACTAGGGCACCATCTCTGGTCTTCTTTCAAGCCAGCCTACCTGCTCGTTATTCTGGTAAACGCGCTTGGGCTCTTGGCAATGATTATTGTTGAGTCACGGGTGGGGCTAATCATTGCTGTTCTTATGCTAGTCGGACAACCAGTACTACTACATATGCTTTCTAGAAAATTTGCTTACTCCCATATGGTCAGCCTCATTAAAGAATCGTAGGTATACAGTATGAAAAACTTTGTCGAAGTTTCGAACATTTCAAAACATTTTGGTGGAAGAACAGTTCTCGATGGAGTTTCATTGCAAGTGCCAGAAGGCAGCTCTTTAGCTATCATCGGCAGATCCGGCTCTGGAAAATCGACGCTACTCAACATTATCGGCTTACTTGAGTCTGCAGATTCGGGCAGCTTACGCTTGGGGGGCGAGGCAGCGCCTGGGGTTCACTCTCGTAAAGCAATGTTGCTCCGTCGCAACACTATCAACTATCTTTTCCAAAGCTTTGCTCTTATTCCGTCTCAAACCGTAATGCAGAATATTCTCTTGGGCATGGAATACGTAAGTCAGTCGAAAAGCGAGAAAAATAAACGAATCATAGAAACTCTTCAGCAGCTTTCTGTTGAGCACCTTGCCCATCAGAAAGTAGCTACCCTTTCGGGTGGAGAGCAACAGAGGGTAGCAATGGCCAGGTGCCTGCTGAAACCCGGCAATCTGATACTGGCCGATGAGCCAACAGGATCTCTCGATAGGGAGCTTGCTACGGTAGCGATGACCGAGCTGCTTCATCTACATCGTGCATACGGTAAAACTCTTGTAGTTGTTACTCATGACCCCGAAGTAGCGCATATGTGCGATCAGATCTTTGAGCTTAAGGTATGACGGACCAAGCCCCCCTTTAAAAGTGCACGTGCCCTGCCAAAAGTAGAGGGCACGTGCACTTTTATAAAGGGCATCTACAATCTAGGCCGCCAGCTGCTCCCGTTGCTCGGCGCTCAGGCGCACCAGGGATCCGGTCTCAACATTGAAAAAGGCCAGGGTGGTACTGGCTGAAACGCAGTGGACGCCGGTCACCGGGTCGTACAGTTCGTAGCCAACAACCAGCGAGGCTGCCGTCACCTTACTAACCTGCATCTGCACCCGCACCGGCACTCCGCGGTAAGCCAGGGGGCTGCGGTACTTAACATGGTTTTCAGCAACCAGGGCCTGGGTTCCGGCAGGCAGGCTTTCAAAAAGGGGAAGCTGCGCGGACGCCCGCCCCGGCTGGCTCTCAGCCGGCTGGCTCCCGGCGCCCTCCCCCGCGACCGGCGCAGGTTCGCCGGACGAGGGAGGCGGCCCGAAGAGGGCAACGCGGGCTTCTTCGAGCACCTGCATCATGGTCACGTTGTTGACGTGGCCGTAGGCGTCCATGTCGCCCCAGCGCAGGGGAACTTCAACAGTGTAGGTCCTAGCCATATCTAGCCCTACTTCCCCCGATGGCCTGCCACGGCGGTGTCCGCCTCGGCGAAGGCGTCCTCGTGCCCGGTGTGCACGCGCTTGACCACGCCGAAGTAAATCATGGTCAGAATCAGGAAGTAGGCGATGCCCATGGTTGCGGGGGCGGCGTTACCGCTGCGGGCGAAGAGGGCAGCCCAGATCGCCAGCAGTAGGAAGATGCCCAGGCCGGCGGTGGCTCGCCCGCCCCACATACGGAAGGCCGAAGAGTTCCCCTCGACCCCCTTGAAGGCGATGTAGGCCAGTAGAATCAGCACCCAGACGGTAAGGGCGCAGACCATGGTCAGGGTCATCATGAGCCCAAAGGCCTGGCCGGGCAGGAAGAGAGCCAGCAAAATGGCCAGCACCACGCCCGAGGTTGAGGCCCACATGGCCAGCACGGGAATACCGCTGCCGCTCACCCGAGCCAGGGGCGCAGGTGCCATTTTCTCACTGGCCAGGGAGTGCAGCAGGCGGGTGCCCGCGTAGAGGTTAGCGTTGGCGGCAGACAGAGCAGCAACCAGAATGATGAAGTTGGTGATGGAGGCAATGGCGGGCACACCGATTTCTGAGAAGACCAGAACGAAGGGCGAGGCCTCAACAGAGCCGTCCAGCTGGGCGGCTGACTGCCAGGGAATAATCGAGACGACGATGAACATAGAAATCACGTAGATCGTCGCCAAACGCCACATATTGGCCTTGGTAGAGGACCGTACCGAGCGCACCGGGTCCTTGGCTTCAGCCGCTGAAATGGAGAGCATTTCGATGCCGCCGAAGGAGAACATGACCACGGCCAGTGAGAGCCAGATACCGTGGAAGCCGGTGGGCATGAAGCCGCCGTCGTTGGTCAGGTTGCCGGTGCCGGTGGCCTCGTGGCCGGGGAAGCCCACAAAGACCAGAGCCAGGCCCACCACCACGAAAAGCAGCAGGGCGATGACCTTGATGGAGGACAGGAAGAACTCCATGGTGCCAAAGTACTTCACCGAGCGAATATTCAGCAGAATAATCACGGCACCGAACAATGCGATGCCGACCCACAGGGGCAGGTTAGGCCACCAGTACTGCAGGTAGGTGCCCACGGCGACTAGCTCGATACCGGTGATGATAGCGGTAACAGTCCAGTAGGCCCAGCGAGTCAGGTAGCCCGCGTAGGGCCCCAGGTAGCGCCCGGCGATGGAACCAAAACCACCGCGCACAGGGTAGCGCACGGCCATTTCGCCCGTGGAGGCGGCGATGATGGCAGCTACCAGCGAACCGATAGCGTAGGAAAGAATGACGGCCGGGCCCGCCAGCGCAATCGCACCAGATGAGCCCAGGAAGAGGCCGGTACCCAGGGCTGAGCCCAGCACAATCATGGTCATCTGCCCGTGCGTCAGTGAGCGTTTGAGGGTGGGCGCCTGAGCCTGCCCCTGCGAAGGTGTGTGTGCCACGGTAAGCCTTACTGTGAGAATACGTGGTTGTGCGGTAGCGGTGTTAATGCGCGGACGCCGGTGCGCGGCTCCCCTGCCGTGAGGCTGGAGGCGGGCTACCGGCGTCATTGTGTAGACCTGCTACTGATTTTAGCGCTGTTTGGTGCCATCGACGACGGGCACCTGGGTGGTGACGGCGCGGACCTCGTCGAAGGCGTCATCTGAGGTGCTGATGTTCTTGTTGACACCGGCGAAGTAGATGATGGTAATCAGACCGAAGAAGCCCAGCCCCACGAAGATGGAGGGGAGCATGGAACCACCGGCGAAGAACATGGCGATGAAAGTGGCGATGACGCCAATCAGGCCAACCGCTGCGGTGGCTGAGCCGCCGAAGACACGGAAGGGGGAGGCGTCGCCTTCGACCTTCTTGTAGGCCATGTAGGACAGCAGAATCATGGACCAGACCACCAGCACGCAGACGGTGACCAGGGCCATCATGTAGCCGAAGATTCCGCCCACACCCGAGATAGCCATAATCATGGCGACCACGGCACCCAGGGATGAGACGGTCAGTGCCAGGTTGGGAATACCTGAGGAGCTGGTGCGGGCGAGAACCTTGGGGGCCATACCCTCGTGACCCAGGGCGTGCAGCAGGCGGGCTGCCGCGTAGAGGGCGGCGTTGGCGCCGGACAGGGCTGCGGTCATGAGGATGAAGTTGGTGATACCACCAATGTAGGGAATGCCCAGTTCGGTGAAGACCATAACGAAGGGGGAGCCTTCGATGTCCTTGCCCAGGGTGGCGGCGCTGGTCCAGGGGATGATGGCGACCACGATGAAGAGGGAGAGCACGTAGAAGGTAGCTAGGCGCCACATCATAGCCTTCGCTGAGGAGCGTACGGAGCGCACCGGGTCCTTAGCTTCTGCTGCGGAGATGGAGATGAGCTCGATACCGCCGAAGGAGAACATGACCACGGCCAGGGCAATCCAGATAGAGGAGAGGCCGTTGGGCATGAAGCCGCCGTGGGCGGTGAGGTTGGAGACGCCGGTGGCGTCCTGGCCAGGCAGGCCGAAGAAGACCAGGGCCAGGCCGAAGATGATGAAGAGGACGACCGCGCTCACCTTAATGGAGGAGAGGAAGAATTCCACCACACCGAAGGATTTAACGCTGGTTAGGTTGAGCACGAAAATCGCGCCACCTGCGATGAGTACCCAGATCCAGAGGGGAACGTTGGGGTACCAGTAGGCCATGTAGGCACCCACTGCTACGACCTCAGCACCGGCTAAGGTTACGGTGGTCATCCAGTAGGCCCAGCGGGTCAGGTAGCCCGCGTAGGGGCTGAGAAATTTACCGGCGATGGTGCCGAAGCCGCCGCGCACGGGGTAGCGCACGGCCATTTCACCGGCGCAGGCACCGATGATGGCGGCGATCAGTGAGCCGATGGCGTAGGAGATAATGACGGCCGGGCCCGCGATGGAGATAGCTGCGCCGGAGCCCAGGAAGAGACCGGTGCCCACGGCGAGGCCGAGGGCAATCATGGTGAGCTGGCCGTGGGAGAGGGCGCGGCTGAGGTTGCCGCCCTCCTGCTGGCCGGTGGTGGTTGATGCCATGGGTGCTCTCCCTTTCAAGAGAGTGTGGTGTATGCAATGAACCGAAAGTTTACACAGGTTTTCTGGGGGAAAACCGGTCTTCAGCGCTCACCATTATGCAGTGAGAGACACATCACCCCCTTGGTGGTGGGTGCAGGGCATTTGGCAGGAGGTGCGCAACAGGCGGACGCCAGTAGTCAGCCGCCCCCGCGACAGGCAGGCGGACGGACGCCAGCGGCGGCGGGCGTCCGCACCTCTCCCCTTGACTGTCTACGAGACTCTCGCAGTGCTTACGCCGCAGGTGGGCACTGCGCGAGTCTGATAGGCCCTCACCCTAGCGGGCTAGCTGGTAGGTGGGTTCGTGGCGCTTGAACCAGCCGATAACGGGGTAAGTGATGGGCAACAGGAGGAACTCAACGGCGCACTTGTAGATGTAGCCCACGATGACGTAGTTGAGGAAGTCGCCGAAAGTTGTAATTCCAATAATGGGGGCGGCAATAGCGCAGAAGATGAGGGTGTCAGCTAGCTCGCCAACCAGGGTGGAACCCATGAGTCGTCCCCAGAGGTGGCGACCGCCGGTTTTTTCCTTAAGTTTCACTAGCACCCAGGAGTTGAGTAGCTGGCCGGTCAAAAAGCCCAGTAGGGAGCCTGCCAGAATCTGGGGTACGGGCCCAAGGACAGTTTCAAGGGCAGCCTGACCCTCGTAGAAGTCGGCTGCGGGTAGGGCAATGAGAATCCAGAAGCTAGCTGCGGCAGCTGCGGCGGCGACGAAGCTGGTGATAATAGCGCGGCGGGCTAGTTTGAAACCGTAGACCTCGCTGATGATATCGCCCAGCACGTAGGCAAAGGGGAAGAGGAAGAAACCCCCATCGGTGATGATAGACCCGAAGGTCACGCCCTTAGTTGCTCCGATGTTGGAGAGGACGAAGACCACGCAGGTAGCTGCCAGAAGCAGGTCGTAGTAGGTGCGGGTGGGGCGGGCGAAGCCGATATCGGCGGTGGTGTGATGGGCGGACGCCGGCGAGCTGCTGGTAGGTGTAGACACAGTTATCCCCTGGGTTGAGTATCGGTTTGAAAGGTGCCCACCTGCCACCTGGGCGCCCACTAGCTTACCGACTTTTGGGCGGCGTCGCACGAGACGCCGGGTGTGCGATGGGGCGCAGAGGTTCCTCCGCGGGTGAGTTGATGGAAGGTTTTGCTGACAGTTTGCTGGGTTTTGTGGCAAAAAATAGGTTTTAGTGACAGATAGCGATAGGGTGTCATTATGCCTCGAATTACTGCTGCCACCAATGCCGCCCAGCGCGAGAACACCAAGCGCGCCATCCTCGATTCTTTCGGTCGCCTGCTCTACGAGCGCGGCCTGCCCGGCCTCACCATGACCCACGTGGCCAAAACCGCTGGTATCGGCCGCACCGCGGTGTACAACTACTTTGCCGACATGGGCGAACTTCTCATTGCCTACGCCCTGGATGAGACCGAGCGCTTCCTCACCGAACTGCGTGAGGCCCTGGCAGGGGTTGAGAACCCCATCGACCAGCTGGCCGTCTATGTGCGCCTACAGATTGAGGACCTTTCCCGCCGCCACATGCCCCCCGGCCCCGCCATGCGGTCAGTTCTCTCCCCCGAGGCTTTTGCCAAGCTGGGTGACCATGTGCGCGAACTCCAGATGGTCCTGGCAGGGATTCTTTCTGCGGCGATTGAGCGCGGCTACCTGCCCGAGAATGATATCCGCGAACTGGCTCAGCTAGTGCATGGCTCCCTCTCTTCGAGCGCCGACCGCACCGACGAGGCCAGCAGCATTGAAGCCCGCGAACGCCACATTGAGAGCACCATTCGCTTTATTCAGATGGGCCTGGGGGCTCGTTTTGATGAGAGCGGACGCCCCGTACGCCTGGACGGCACCCCGGAGCTGCACCTGGTCGCAGCGTCCTAGTTTCCCGACTCCAGAAGTGAGGGGGCTAGGGCATCTAGGTCGAGCACGCGGGCGTACATGACGGCGCGGCCCTGCAGGGCGGTACGCAGGGCACGGTGGACGCCGTCTTCAAGGTAGAGCTCACCCCGATAGCGCACCACATGCGGGAAGAGGTCCCCGTAGAAGGTGGAGTCTTCGGCCAGGAGGGTTTCGAGGTTGAGGTTTTTCTGGGTGGTGATGAGGCGGTCTAGCCGGACTTGGGAGGGGGCGATGGAGCCCCAGGTGCGCTGGGTGAGCCCGTGGTCTGGGTAGGGGCGGGTGTCGCCGACTCCTTTGAAAATCATGCGCTCTATTGTACGCCGAGAAGCGGCTAGCGCCCGACAGAGTCGCAGCGAGAAGCCCCGCACCAGCAGCCCAAAGTGCTGGCGGTCATATTCGTGACACTCTATTACTTAGAGTCATATTGACCTTATTTGCTTTGGTGGTACTTCGGGTGTTTAATCGTGGCTATGCGCGGGACACCAGCCCGCCCCAGCCCAAGGACACCATGCTTTACAAAAAACAGCTCACCGGCTCCCACGTGGGGCTCGTGGTGGGCAGCTTTGCTCCCCTGCACCGCGGCCATATGGACCAGATTCTACGCGCCAAGAAAGAGAACCCCGGCGGCACCCTGGTAATTGTCGCCGGTTCCCAGCAGGACGCCGGTGAGCAGGCGGGTATGAAGCACACCAAGCGCTACCGCTATGTGTCTGAGCACTTTAAGAACGATCCCCTCGTCATTGTCGATTCCCTCGATGAAACCGATCTCACCAGCCCTGAAGCCTGGGATGACGCCCTGGACGGCTTCTGGGCTACCCATGTAGCGGCGGGCGCTGAGCGCCGCCTCTACCTGCTTGATGAAGAGCACAGCTCCCGCTTTCGGGCAGGAAATCAGGACGCCGGCGGGCAGCCTACCGCCCGCCTGGCGCCTTGCCAGCTGGCGGCGTCCGAACCGGACATCCGGGAAAACCCGCTGGCCCACTGGGACCTTATCACCCCGCCCTTCCGCCGTTTCTTTACCCGCAACGTCCTGGTGATGGGGGCTGCCTCGGGCGGCAAAACCACCCTGGTGGAGGACCTCGGCAAGCTCTATAACGCCCCCTACTCCTACGAGTACGCCCGGGTCTACCAGGTCGAGGCAAATATCCGCGATGAGGACTACGACCTGCTGGACTACCAGAACGTGCTCACCGGCCAGTTCAACCTCAACCGCGAAACCATCGACAACCCCGGCAACCGGGGCCTTACCCTCATGGACACCGACGCCATGGTCACCAAGGCCTACGCCGCCATGAGCGCCGCCGACCCCGCCAGCGAACTGAGCGAATCCGACTACGCCAAGCTGCTGCCCCTGGCTGACTCCCTGATTGCCAAGGCCCGCTGGGACTTGATTCTTTTTATCCCGCCGGTGGGGGCCTCCGGCTACACTCTCGACGGCTTCCGCTCCCAGACCAATAACTCCGATGACTATCTCGGCGAGATTTCCCGCATCATGCTGGCCGAGGTTGAGGCAGCCGGTCTGCTCGACCGCCTGGTCCTGCTGGATGGCGCGGGCTACGCTGAGCGCTATGAGCAGGCCAAGGCCGCTATCGAGCGCCTCCTCCCCTAACTTCCTACCCCCTGTCACCGAAAGAATTATCATGAGCGCACCCCTGACTGGCCAGGTACCGGCCAACCCCCTGGCCCGCCTTGCCAAGGCCACCTACACCGACCTCTTCACCGGCTACAGCCCCTTCGAGAAGGTCTTCTTCCCCGCCCTGATTCTGCTGCAGGTCGTGGTCAGCACCGTGGCCTTTGAGGGCTGGCTGAGCTTCATCACCGCCTTTGCGGGCATGATCTGCGTGATTCTGGTGGGCAAGGGGCGCCTGTCGAACTACTTCTTCGGCATCGTGCAGAACGTGCCCTACCTGGTGCTGGCCTACCAGGCCTACTTCATCGGGGAAATTACTATTGCCGCCTTCTATGTGCTCACCCAGTTCTGGGGCCTCTACATGTGGCGCAAGAACATGCGGGCAGCCAAGACCCGGCCCGAGCTAGGCGGTGCCTCCTTTGACGGGGCTGGGCAGCTGGCTGGCAGCCGCGCGGTGACCAGCGGTACCGGAACTAGGGGCGCGGACGCCGGTGGGCAGGGGGCGGCGTCCGCCCTGGCTAGTGCCGCCCAAGGCACCGCCCTGGATGTGCAGACCCGCCGCCTGACCCTACCCGCTATCGCGGGCGTCCTGGCCCTCCTGGCAGCGGCCTCATGGGGCTACGGGGTGCTGTTGAACGGTTGGGGGTCCAACCAGCCCTATGTTGATGCCTTCACCACCGTGATTGCCCTGATTTCGCAGGTGCTGATGGTCTACCGCTTCCGCGAGCAGTGGATCGGCTGGCTGGTACTGAACGCCGTGCAGATTTACCTGTGGTCAACGGTGGAAGGCGGCGGCAACATGGCCATTATGGCCATGTACCTGGGCTTTATCGCCAACTCAGTCTACGGCTGGTATAACTGGACCAAGCTGTCCCGCGGGGCACAGGGCTAGAACTAGAGAACTAACCAAGAAAGAGTGACCAGAGAAGACGCCCCGCACTCGCGCTCGCTGCCGACCCTCTCGCTGGTTCGCTAGCTGGCTCGCAAGCTCGCCAGATTCGCACCGAGATTTATTTTCCTCGCGCGCTCGGAATCTCGGTGCTCATCACTAGCGATTCACGCCCCGCCTTGCGGCGGATTCCGTTCGCTCTTGCGTGCTCGCGCGCTCGCACCCGCTCACTTCATCCGAGCCAGCAGCTTCGCTGCGAGTGCGGGGCGCCCAATGTTAGTTCCTCAGTAGATAGCTCAGAATTCCAACCATAGATACTTGAGAAGGATGCCTGCTTCTGAGCAAAGAAAAAGCCGGTTTCATCAAGTGGGCGATGAAACCGGCTTCAGCGGAGGATGGGGGATTTGAACCCCCGAGGGCGTGAACCCAACACGCGTTCCAGGCGTGCGCCATAGGCCGCTAGGCGAATCCTCCAGGCTGTTGCTTAGCTATTTACATAGCTTCACGAAAGCGAACAGATACGAGCATACCCCATGCGCGGGCGTCCGCGCAAATCGGGGGTGCGGGCGGGGTGTGGCGTCCGCACCGCTAAACCGGGGGCACACAAAACCTAGCCGGAGCCTGCAAAGCAGCTTTACCCGCCCTTTGTTTTTCGTGGCGGCTTAGGGTACAGTTATTGGAGCCCCTTACGTGGCGTCATCTTGGAAAACTCCCCCAGGGCCGGAAGGCAGCAAGGGTATCTGGGCTCTGACGGGTGCGTAGGGGGTCTTTATTTTGCCCGGCGCCTTTAGGCCAACCTCCTTAAGCCTTTCGCGCACGGTTCTTAAAACGTCAGCCACCCCCACTACACTGTTAATCAGCACACCCGGGGCGGCGAGCGCCTGATTTTTTCTCTCTGCTTTTCTCTCTGGGCCGGGCTCAGTTTTTCTGCACTCAACCGAAGGTTTATTGTGAGCACTGCGCTGTATCGCCGTTATCGCCCTGAGTCGTTTGCCGACGTCATTGGGCAGGAGCATGTCACCGAACCTCTCATGACTGCCCTTGAGAAGAACAGGGTCAATCACGCTTACCTGTTCTCGGGTCCGCGGGGGTGTGGCAAGACCACCTCGGCGCGTATTTTGGCGCGTTGCCTCAACTGTGCCCAGGGCCCTACGCCTACTCCCTGTGGTGTGTGTGAGTCCTGTAAGGAGCTTTCCCGCGACGGCGGCGGTTCGCTCGATGTGATTGAGATGGACGCCGCCTCCCACGGCGGTGTGGACCACGCCCGTGACCTGCGTGAACGCGCCACCTTTGCACCGGTGCGCGACCGCTACAAGATTTTCATTATCGACGAGGCCCACATGGTCACCCGCGAGGGCTTCAACGCCCTGCTCAAGATCGTGGAAGAACCTCCGGCGCATATTAAGTTTATTTTTGCGACCACCGAGCCTAACAAGGTGCTGGGCACTATTCGGTCGCGTACCCACCACTACCCCTTCCGCCTGGTGCCCCCGCAGATTCTGGGGGGCTACCTGGCTAAACTCTGCGCTGAAGAGGGTGTTAAGGTTGCCGACGGTGTGCTGCCGCTGGTGGTTCGTGCCGGTGGCGGGTCGGTGCGTGACTCGCTCTCGATTCTTGACCAGCTCATGGCGGGTGCTTCTGATGAGCAGGGCATCTCCTACGACCTGGCAGTTGCCCTGCTGGGCTTTACCCACGGTGAGCTGCTCGACGAGGTCGTTGATGCCTTCGCTTCTGGTTCTGCCGCCGAGGTTTTTGCGTCGGTTGACAGGGTGGTTCAGACCGGTCAGGACCCCCGCCGTTTTGTCGAAGACCTGCTCGAACGTTTCCGCGACCTAATTATTGTCAAAGCTGTACCCGATTCAGCAGGTTCAATTCTGCGAGGCCTGGCCGCTGACCAGCTTGATCGTATGCGAGCTCAGGCTGAGCAGCTGGGTTCGGCGGAGCTGTCGCGGGCTGCGGACGTCACCAACGAGGCTCTCAATGAGATGAGCGGGGCTATGAACCCCCAGCTTCACCTGGAACTTCTGTGCGCCCGTATTCTGCTGGCCGCCGGGGAGCAGGCGGTTGGCAACCTAGCGGCCCGCCTGGATCGGCTTGAGCGCAGGCTGGCCTCGGGTCAGTTCCCTGCACCCGCCGGTGGCGGTTCTGGGCAGGCGGGTTCCAGCGGCACCGGTGCGGACGCCGCCAGCCCCCTGGCGCGCGCCCGGCAGCAGCTAGCCCAGCAGGGCAGTGGCGCGCATCAGGGAGTAGACGCAGGTCAGGCCCCTGCCCAGCAGGGTCATTCTCAGCAGCAACCCCCCGTGCGGCAAGGCCAGCACAACCAGCCAGACCAGCAGGGCCCCCCCCAGCAGCAGGCCCAGCCGGGTCAGCAGACTCAGGCCCCTACCCAGCCGGGTGGCGCTCCCCTAGCCGCTGCGCCCTTGGCTGGGGCTCCTGTGGCGGGTGCTCCTCTCAGTGGCGCCCCGCTGGCGGGTCGAGGAGTTCCTCCACTGGGTGGAGCCCAGTCGCCCGCCCAGCAACCCCAAGGCACCCAGGCCGGGCAGCAGGCGTCCGCACCGCTGGCAAACACAGGTCAGCAGACCTCGCAGGTACCCCAGCAGACTCGCATCTCCCCCGCACCCCAGAATCCAGCACACCCCGTGCCCGGTGAAAACACCGTAGATATGGTGGCTAACTCCTGGGCCGACGTGGTGGCTAAGGTTCCCTCAGCCTTTGCTCGCGTCCAGTTCGCCCTCTGCGAGCCCTCCAAGTTCGAGAACGGGGCGCTTTTCCTGCGCGCTGAACTACCTGTGCTCAAGGCGGTTAAGGAATACCTGCCGCAGCTTCAGCAGGCCCTCTTCCAGGTTCTGGGTCTGCAGGTACAGCTGCGCGGCGAAATTAAGAAGCCCGGTGACGGCGGCAATCCCGGTGGCGGGCGCCCGGGTAACGGTCGTCCCGGTGGGCCAGGCCCGTCGGGTGGGAGCCCGGCGCCCAATGGCTCTGCCCAGCCCACTAGCCAGCAGGTGCGGGAGCAGCAGCTCCCGGCCGATGTTGCCGAGGGCCCGCGCGGGGGCGAGCAGGCCTGGGCGGCTCACGGCCAGCCCCGCTCCGAAGAGCCCCCCTCGTGGAGCCCCAACGACTGGAATAACCCCGTCACCTCCTGGTCGGTCGCAGCTATCCCCGGCGACGACGCCACCGAGGCACCCAGAGCCGCCGAGTCTGTCGAGACTAGCGAGCAGGCCAAGGAGCCAGCGAACGAGCAGGCCGCGTCCGCACCGCGCCTGCGCGTGATTGAGGGTCAAGCTGACCCCCTTGAAATCGCTAAGGCTCAGCACCCCTCCCGCGGCCCCCAGGAGCAGCACAACATTTCCCTGGCGCGGGACGAGGCCCAGGCCTCAGGCCCCGAAGAAACCGGCCCCCAGATGCCCCATGAGGACAGCCCGCACGCGGTGTCGCTTGAACCCGTACCCACCAGCGAGGGTCTGGCCGAGCAGGGGCACAAGGACGCCGATAATGCTGCCCTGCAAGAAGAGGCCAAGAGCGAAAACAGCCCTGCCCCCCAGGCACCAGGCCAGGTTCAGACCCCGTCCCAGGCACCAGCACCAAGCCAAACACCAGCCCCGAACCAAGCCCCGGTAGCCTACGAGTACGCTGACTACGACGGCGGTTACTTTGACGATGCCCCCGAGGACGAACCCGAGTACGTCGCCGGGGTTGGCTACCTTAAGGCAGAGTCCTCACAGGACGCCCCGGCTCAACCAGCTGTTCAGCCAACCGCTCAGACACCGGTACCTGCTGCCGCTCGTACCCCGCAGGCAACCCCCTCTTCGAGTGCACCCTTGGCAGGCGCTGGCGCCCCCGGTGCTCCCCTGGCGCAGGGCACGCAAGCCCCGGCGTCCGCAGCGCACCAGAACGAGCGGCAGAAGGAACAGCAGAGCCAGCAGGCACGCCCCCAGCCCGCCACCGAACAGCCCGGCGGTAAGAAGCTCTCCTTCCGAGAGCGCCACGCCGCCCAGATTGCAGCCGGCCAGCGAGCCGTCCAGCAGGCCCAGACCCCGGCACCGGTGGAAGCTCCCGAGGACTTCACCCCCAGCGACGACGATGCCGCCCTGGAGTCGTCCGTACTGATTGGCCAGCGGGCCGTTGAAAAGATTTTGGGCGGCAAAGTCATTGATGAACAGCCCCTTCACCAGGGCTAACAAGGAGTTTTTGTGTACGAAAGTGCCGTCCAAAACCTGATTGACGAGCTGGGTAGGCTGCCCGGTGTGGGCCCCAAGTCAGCCCAGCGTATCGCCTTCTACATTTTGAATGCGGAAAGCTCTGAGATGGCCAAGCTCACCGACGCTATCGCGCGTGTGAAGAAGACCGTGAGCTTCTGCGATATCTGCGGCAACGTCTCTGAAACCAAGCTCTGCGCTATCTGCCGCGACGAGCAGCGCGACCCGGCGGTGCTCTGCGTGGTGGAGGAATCCAAGGACGTGGTAGCCGTTGAACGCACCCGCTCCTTTACCGGCCGTTACCATGTGCTGGGCGGGTCCATTAACCCGATGGCCGGTATTGGGCCGGAGCAGTTACGCATCCGCGAGCTGGTGGCCCGCCTGTCGGATGAGCGCATCACCGAGCTGATTCTCGCCATGGACCCCAACCTTGAGGGTGAAGCTACCGCAACCTACCTCTCACGCCTACTGGTGCCTATCGGTATTCGTGTATCGCGCCTGGCGTCGGGCCTGCCGGTCGGTGGCGACCTGGAATACGCCGACGAAATCACCCTGGGCCGGGCCCTTGAGGGCCGCCGCATTATCAGCGAGGGCACCCGCGCCGAGACCGCTAACCCCGCCGAAGATTTTGAGGCTGCCCTTGAGGCAGAAACCGAGGCCAAGGAGCAGCAGGCTGCCGCGGAGCAGGCGGCTAAGGGCCCGAGGGCCCGCTGGTCTGGTTCTATGTTTGATGACCTTGATGGCGCGGATGCCAAGACCTCCTCCCCCACCGAGGGGCAGCAGGGCGGGGGGAAGCGTCCGGACGCCACCCCCGCAGCTCCCAGCGAACCTTCCCCGGCTGAGGGGCAGCAGGGGGACCTAAACGAAGAGCTCTTGGAGCAGGAGCTGGCGGGCATTCCGGGTGAGCTATCGGCCGAAGAGAAGGCTGAACTCGCGGCGGCTGCCGCTTTTGAGGCTGAAGAGGCCGGTGAGGGCGTGCAGTCAGAAGAGCTGCGCGATGCCTACCAGGCCAAGCTGGAAGAACTGAAAAAGACTCCCTTGCGCACGGTCGCTCCCGAGATTCCGCCGATTCCGGGTAAGACCTATGTGAACCCCTGGACCTAGCCGCACCCAGAGGACATCTATCAAACCACAAAAAGTATTGAACATCACTTTTACCTGTGGAAAAATATAGATATGTCTAAAAAAATCATCAGCCTAGCGTTTCTAGCCGGCTCTCTTTTCCTCATAGGCCTCACCCCATCGGCACAGGCCTTTCCACATCCTATTCCCTGTGCGCTCCCTGCTGGCACGTCCCAGCCTTCGGTCGTTTGCGAAAACTGGCGTGACTACCTCGACCCACGCGATGTTTGCGACCCAAAGCTCATTATCTGTAGACGTTAAAAATCATGCAATCGGAAGGAGGCACAATGCGCATCCGACTCGTTTTAATACCAATTTCATTAGCGCTTGCAACCATAACTCAGTTCATTTTCTACAGCGGTCCAACCCGTCATGTTGACCTAACAATTGTCAGCATGAGCCTTATATCCTTACTGTTAAGCCTTATTGCTTTAGCCCTAACAGGCACAAAAGACCGCGGTACTTCCCAGGTTTCTCGCCCTGTAGAGATGTCCATAATGTTTATCATCACTCTAGGGCTTATTTTTCTACAGAATGCTGTCTACAGCCTACTCGTAGCCTCCACACCACCCCCTCATTATCATTACGATCAACTTTTCTCTCAACAGAGTGTTTTCTGGAGCCAGGCTCTTAACCTGACTCATATCTTTACCCTGCTTTCTCTCTGCCTTGCCACCACGCGATTTGTTCAAGAGCATACCCCCGCTTTACTCCCAGCGATTGCTAGCTCTGCTTCTATAGCTGCCCTTCTTTCTCTACCCTTGGGACTACCGGGCTTAACGGCAGGCATCGTACTGGCTCTGGCAGTTACAACGGCCAGCAACTATATCCAAAGCATAACGGGGCTACTCCTTGCTTTTATCGCGCTCTTGGGTTGTGCCTGGGCAATTAGCCAGACATCAGTAACACAGCTGTATGCGGTATCGGACTACCTTTACCTCACCACAAACATCCTGGCAGTAGTAGCCGGCCTAACGGCCCTACTAGGTCTCTTCCGCTGGAATGCCAACCGATCATCGCCCCTAGCAACACATAGCAAGTAGTTCAGCGTCTTTCTGGCATAAAACGTGGCTCCTCATACCTAGAGGAGCCACATTTTTATAGGCTAAAGCTCTTGCGTAATCTACCGTCATACACGTCAAATTCCCGTCATTTGAGCAAAAATCGTTCAAGTGCGACGCCCACCCCTACGATAGTTTTAGGCCGGAAAATGCCCGGCACCTTCAACACCTTTTTACTGGAGAAGTTTCAATGAGCCTGATTGTCCAAAAGTTCGGTGGGTCCTCGGTTTCTGATGCCGAGGGTATTAAGCGTGTAGCTCGCCGTATTGTGGACACGCAGAAGGCTGGCAACGAGGTCGTCGTGGTGGTCTCAGCAATGGGCGATACCACCGATGAACTGCTCGACCTTGCGGCTGAAGTAACCCCCAACGCCGGCCCCTCGCGTGAACTCGATATGCTGCTGAGCGCCGGCGAGCGAATTTCCATGGCCGTGCTGGCCCTGGCTATTAACAACATGGGCGGCCGCGCCCAGTCCTTCACCGGCTCCCAGGCCGGCATGATTACCGACGGCGTGCACGGATCTGCCCGCCTGGTTGAGGTCAACCCCGAGCGTATTCGTTCTGCCCTTGATGAAGGCTACGTCGCCGTTGTCGCAGGCTTCCAGGGCATGAACCGTCAGACCCGTGACATCACCACCCTGGGCCGTGGCGGTTCAGACACCACCGCGGTTGCCCTGGCGGCTGCCCTCAATGCTGATGTTTGCGAGATTTACTCAGACGTCGATGGTGTGTTCACCGCTGACCCGCGTATCGTGCCGTCCGCCCATAAGCTCGATACCGTCACGAGCGAAGAAATGCTTGAGATGGCTGCTAACGGCGCCAAGATTCTGCACCTGCGTTCGGTGGAGTACGCGCGCCGTTTCAACCTGAAGCTGCATGTTCGCTCTTCGTTCTCAAATCTTGAAGGCACTCTCGTTATCCCCGACAATGAGGGTATGGAAACTAATTTGAAGGAGATCCCCTTGGAACAGCCCCTCGTCTCGGGCGTCGCCCACGACCGTAGCCAGGCTAAGGTCACCGTTATTGGTGTACCCGATGTGCCCGGCTCCGCGGCCAAGGTCTTCGGTATTCTCAATGAGACCAACGTGAACCTCGACATGATTGTTCAGAACGTCTCAACTGACCGCCCCGACGTCACCGATATCTCCTTCACTCTGCCCCAGGATCAGGGCGCTGCTGCTCTGGCTGCGCTTGAAGCTAAGAAGGCTGAGCTGGGCTTTGAAGAGGTCCAGTACAACGAGTCCATCGGTAAGCTGTCGCTGGTAGGTGCGGGTATGAAGTCTAACCCCGGCGTGTCCTTTAAGTTCTTTGATGCGCTGAGCACCGCCGGCGTGAACATCGAAATGATTTCTACTTCTGAAATCCGTATTTCGGTTATCACCGATATTGAGAAGCTTGATGAGGCTGTGCGCGCTGTGCACTCAGCGTTTGACCTCGATACCGAGGGTGAGGCTACCGTGTACGGTGGTACCGGCCGCTAGGTTTGTGAATGAGGTTTGTCCGCGAGGACGCTCGGGCCCCGGGCTGGCAGCACCATACTGCTGGCTCGGGGCCCGGCTTTTGCCCATTTCAAGGGCTTATAAAAAATTGTCTATATTTTTCGCCCAAAGACTTGTCGGGAACATATAGACCAATATAGTATTGCTGTACATCATATCTTCTTTACCCCCAAATTCAGCCAACCGGCTGGTCAAGCACTAAAGGAGCAGTAGATATGCCGACCAAATACTTAAAAAAATTGGCTATCACAGTCACTATCGCGCTTTCTGTTTCAGGCATAACCCTTCCAATACATAAAGCTCACAGCTATGAATCAGGGCCACAGATAGCGCGTTGTTCACCAATGGGGCAGGGACTTAACACTGCCCCAACGCTCCTTACATTCAATCAGCCAGCAGGACAATTCAATAATTTCAATAACCCTGGCTTTGAATTATACTGCGGAGTCAAACTCCCTTCACACCTACTTCTAGCTGGTTACACAAACAGAGTGGATCTATCACTTTTTAAACACAAAGTATCAGGCAATTCTGTCCGATACAGAGAGGATCGAAAGAAATATATGATAGATAAAGATAAAGATATGCATAAAGGTAGTTGCTGGAAGCTTATAGACCGTAACGAAAACAGAATTGCCTCAATCAACTGCAAGGGATACCTAGTTGGAAAATAAGTTTCCTCTTTTTCTCCCTTGGCCACAGGGGATTCAAGAATCTGAAGCACCTGCCGTGCCTCAAACATACGGAGTTCTTCGCATCGGAGAAAGGTATGACGAAACCCTTCTTGTGCGGCTCCACGAAAGTATCTTGATGTATGAAATTACCCCGTATCTTTATTATAAAACCCCTTATCGCCTTGAGATTCTTATCGAGGTAGCAGATAAAAAAACCTTATCTGGTGCCCTCGTCAAGATATTACAATGGAACTGGGGACAACAAGATACCCTGATAGGACGCCTTTCCATACATGAAAATAACGTTTTGTCCGAATGCTTACTGGAGCCCAAAGATTCAGACCTAGCAGACTACCTGCAGCAGATTCTTCTTGCTTTCATAAACCTCTTCTCAGAAGGTGAAATACAACAGAAATCCCGCTCAAATTTAATAAACCATTCGAAAACCGGCCTCGAACCAATCATAGATAGATTAGATAATAGTGCAAGCACTGTTGAGTGGTGGCAGGTTTGGTTTATATATTCCCCAGATGCAACACAAAGCTATATCATCTCTCATCCCAAAGAGCTTTACGGCGTTAATGATGAGATTATAGGTTATCAGGCTGTCGTAAGTTCTAGTATTACTCAAAACCCCATAGAATCAGTGATGTGGCACCCTGGTGAACCGCTCTTAGTCTGGGAGCAAGGAACTCACCCCGGCCTTCATACCCCTCTCCCAGTAGATAGAGTTCCTGAGCTACTTCAACAGCGGATACTTCCCTAAAGGCTCATTTCGTAGATAGCTGTAAAGTAGCAGCCTCATAACGGGCGTTAAAATAGACCCCATGCCCCTCACCCTCCTTGCCCCGGACGGTTGGCGTGCACTCGCGCGCGCCCATGAAGAACGCTCCGGCCGCTACGCCCTACCCTTCGCACGCCGCCGCGAGCGCGGCCAAGCCCACCCCGTTGAAGACTTCCTCTTCACCTACTACACCCTAAAACCCGGGCAGTTTATGCGCTGGCACCCCGGTGCGGGGGTCATTCTGCAGGACGCCGGTGAGCGGGCAGACTGGAAGTTCTACCGGGCCGCTACCCAGCAAGAATTGGAAGAGGCAGGCCTACCACCTGCCGAAGCCGCCGCGGCGGCGCAGGCGGGCACCAGCGTCCTTGTCGATACCGAAAAGTTTGCTGAGGCCCGCGCCTCAGCCATTGATTTTGCGCGGATTATCCTGGGCAAAACCGCGGCCAAGCCCGGCTTCTTTGGCTGTTTTGGCCTGCACGAGTGGGCTATGGCCTATAAGTCGGTGGAGAATAACATCCGCCACGACTACCTAGAACTGCGCCTGGGGGCAGAGGGAACCGACAGGGTGGTTGAGAGCCATAAAATCAGATGCTCCCACTTCGATGCCTTCCGCTTCTTCATGCCCCAGGCGGTGCCCATGAACGAGCTACAGCCCACGCGTGAGCAGCAGCGCGACCTGGAGCAGCCGGCTTGCCTGCATGCCAACATGGACATCTACAAGTGGGCCTATAAGCTCCTGCCCCTGGTGCCCTCGCACCTGGTCATGGACTGCTTCGAATTGGCCTGGGACGTGCGCGAACTCGACATGAAAGCTGCCCCCTACGACCTGCGAGACTGGGGCTACGAGCCGGTTGCCATTGAAACCCCCGAGGGTAAGGCCGAGTACGTGCGCCAGCAAAGACTCTTCGCTGAACGGTCAGTCGCCCTGCGGCAGCGGCTACTCGATGTCCTAGAATCATCCTTACACCACACTTAGAGAACGGAAAACACACATGCGTTTCTCGCGCAAACTCGCCACCGCAGCGGTTGCTGCCATGGCCTTTACCGGGCTAAGCGCCCCGCTTGCCTCAGCAGTCACCATTGATACCGATGGCGATAAGCTGCTCGATGTCTGGGAGACCAACGGCTATGACTACAACAACGACGGCGTCATCGACATCGACTTCGCTGCCATGGGTGCAGACCCTTACCGCAAAGATCTCTTCGTTGAGATGGATTACATGCCCGGCCTGCTCGCGAGCGAAGCCGAGCTGGGCACCATCGTTCAGACCTTCGCCGATATGCCTGTCTGGAACCCCAATGGGACCACCGGTATCACCATTCACTTGGACGCCGGTAGTATCTACCCCGCCTACGATCTGGGTGGCGGCAACGAGGTTCCTCACCAGGGCCTGAGCGGCCTGGGTGATGTGAACACCCTGCGCAGCGCTAACTCCAACCCGGCACGCGCGGGCGTCTTCCACTACATGATATGGGGCGACTACTACGGCACCGGCGGTTCTTCAGGTTCGGGCTACTACCCCGGTCGCACCTTCTTGGTAACCGTAGGCCCCACCCACTGGGGTAAGGCAAGTAGCGCTATTCGCGTGGGTACCTTCATTCACGAGCTGGGCCACAACCTGGGCCTGAGCCACGGTGGTACCGACGGCACGAACTACAAGCCCAATTACACCAGCATCATGAACTACAAGTACCAGCTGGAGGGTGTGCGCCGCACCGACGGGTCGGTCTATTACGGTTATTCCACCCGTGCGGGTATGACCATTGATGAGACCGCAGTGGTTGAGTCTAAGGGTGCCGGTAACGCCGCCCGTGGTTTCTCCATTCACTACGGCAACCGTTATTGGAATGCCCACCAGGGTATCGACTTTGATCGGGACGGCGTTGTGGAGACCACCGCCCAGCAGATTGATGTGAACCGCGACGGCACCATCGGTAAGCTCACCGCCCCGAATGACCTGATGACCCTCAAGTTCCAGGCCCAGTCCGCTGCCCCCGGCATTTCGCCCTATGAGCAGCAGGAACCTGAGATTGAGAATAACGAGATGACGGCAGACCTGGCCCGCGAGCTGGGCTACCTGCCTGCCGAGTAATCACGTTCTTCTCTCCCCCGCCCGAGGGGACCTGAAAACTTAAAAGGGACCGCGTATTACGCGGTCCCTTTTAAGTTTTCGGGTCCCCTTGTGCAGTAGTAGCGCAGGGGCGCTATGCTTTGCGGCGTAGGGTGTAGATCAGGAGGTCGCAGATGGTAAAAACCAGCAGACTCGCCCCCAGCAGGGGCAGAAAGACTCCGACCGCCACGGCAGCGATAACCAGTAGGACCCAGGCGGGTAGGGGCACCTGCGCTAAGGACGTCAGCGGCGGCACACTGCCCCAGGTTTGGGTACCGCGCGGACGCCGCTGCCACCACATCAGGTAGCCCCAGGCGCAGAGGGCTAGGGTCGCAAGAGCCAGGACAAAAAGTGCCAGCTGGTTGGCCAACCCAAAATGGGTGCCCATGTGCAGGTCGATTCCCCAGCGGGTTAGTTTGGCGGCTAGGGGGTAAGCGGCAAAGTCGGTGCGGTCGATGGCGGTGTAAGCATAGGGGTCTATGGCTACGGAATCGACCTGGGTAGGGTAGAAACGTTGGGTTTCTTGAACCACCCAGGCTGTGTTTGGGTCTTGGCTAGGGCGGATTTCCAGGTTCACGGAATCGATATTGACGGCCCGGGCGGCGCTGAGCACCTTGGCATAGGAAATCACAGGCAGGGCGTTAGGTAGGTCAGTGGAGTGTCCAGCAGCAGGGGAAGCATGGTCGGCGTGATCAGCTGAACCCGAAGAATCTGTTGCCGACCCGGTCAGAGAGGTGCTGACAGCCGGGGTGGTCCAGCTCAGTGCCGCACGCAGTTCACTCACGTTGGCTCCGGCATACTGAGACCAGGTCAGGCCTGTGGCTGAGAGAAAGAGCAGGCCAGCTGCCAACCAGAAGCCTACCGCGCTGTGGCGTGAGAGGGCGCGCAGATAGCCGCGGAGCCCGCGGCGCGGTAGGAAGGCGTCCTTTTTTCTGCTTAACCTACGAGCACGCACAGCCCACAGCACCAGGCCGCTGACCGCAATCGCCCAGAGCCAAGAGGCGGCCAATTCGCTGTAGAGGCGCCCACCCTCACCCAGGTGGAGGTTACGGTGCAGACCGCTGACCCAAGTACGGAAGGGTAAAGAGCCGCTGGAACCGTACACCGGGTAGTCACCCAGTATTTGCCCGGTAGCGGGGTCAAGAAAGACGGCGCGGGTGGTTGATTCGCCCAGGGTTTCGTCGGCGTACATGACGCGGGTGGTGGTGCCGGGGGCGACAGCCGGGCGGACGGCTACCGGCAGCTCCTGCCCGGCATAGGCGTTGGAGACGGCTACCTGGTCGTCGAGGTTGAGACGGGTTTCTGTGACCTCTGCTGTGAGCACATGGCTGTAGGCTATTTTCTCGATCTGAGGAGCTAGGGCATAGAGGGCGCCCGAGGCTGCTGCTACCGCGATGAAGGGGGCCACCAGAATACCCGCATAGAAATGCAGGCGGCGGGCTAGGGGGTAGAGCCAGGCAACTGAGGCAGAGGTTCGCATAGGTAGCCATTTTAGGCTATCTCTAGTGGGGTGAGGGCTAGTGCTTTAGAGGAATGCGCCGAGGGAAAGCAGGATGACGGCCAGCAGGGGGAAGGTGCCCTGCTTGATGGCGGCGCTCCGCTTGTCGGGTGAGGTGATGAAAAGGACGGCCGCTGCAGCCAGCATGGAACCGGTACCTGCTAGGGCCAGGGCTAGGCCGACCTGTGTAGAACCAGCCCAGTAGAAGACTGCACCGAGGGCGGCAATAATACCTAGGAAGAGATTATAGAAACCCTGGTTGTAAGCCATTTCCTTGGTCTGTTCGGCTGACTCGCGGCTCATACCGAAAACCGAGAGGGCGCGGGTGGTCCAGGCGAAGGATTCGAGGTAGAAGATGAAGGCGTGTAGAGCTGCGGCGAGCAGGGTAAAGATGAGGGCGGCGGTAATCATGGCGGTCTTTCTATGTGTTTTTGTAATGCTCGTTCCAATATATATTAGAATGAGCAGTACACAATCTTGACAGCTATGAAACGAGGCACACCATGGGGCGCACGGCCACTTTTGACCGGGCAGACGTCATTGAGTCTGCCCGCGACCTCTTCTGGTCTCACGGCTACGAGGCCACCGCCATTCCTGACCTTGAGCGGGCAACGGGACTCAAACGATCCAGCCTTTACCATGCTTTTGGCTCTAAAAAAGGGCTGTTTGACGAGGCGGTCGAAAACTATTTAACAGAGAAGGTGCGCCCTCTTCTTGCCCGCATCACCGATGAGAGTTCCACCCCAAATGCCCTGGCTACCTATTTTGAAACTCTGGCGAAGTCCGTCAGCACCGCTGATTCTCACCCCGGCTGCCTGCTCATAGCGGCAGCTAACTCCCCGGTGGGCGCTGATCCTACGGTTAGCGCCGCCATCAGTGGCTACTACGACGAGCTTTTTGTCGCCTTTCGTACGGGAGTGGGCAGGCTGCGTCCGCACCTCACCGCAAGCGAAGCGGACGGGCGGACCCGCGCCTTGGTTGCCCTCACCATCTCAGCCCTGGCCCTGGCCCGCACCAACAAAACCCTCGCCCTGGCCAACCTGCACGCCGCACAAGAACTCCTTGACGCTAAAGGCTAAACAAAACGCCGACGGCCCGCCCGCAGCAATCCAGCCGGGCGAGCGTGCGCCATATCGCCGAGCGTGCACCCACCAGCCGCACGCTCGGCGATACAGCGCACGCTCACCGCGGGCAGACCCGATAGAAAAGCCCCGCGCCCCACCGTCTCACTTGGGCGCAGAAGCTCACACAAACCGGTAAAATGAGACCTGGCTCTATATAGATTCCAGCACCCAAGGAGTGCCCATTCATGGCCCGTATTGTTGTTGACGTTATGCTCAAGCCCGAAATCCTCGACCCCCAGGGCAAGGCTATCGCTCACGAGCTTCCCCGTATCGGTCTGAACAACTTCACCGATGTTCGTCAGGGTAAGCGTTTTGAACTGACCGTTGATGGTGAAGTCACCGAAGAATTGCTCGCGCAGGCCCGCCAGGCAGCTGAAGAGCTGCTGTCTAACCCCGTGATTGAAGACGTCGTCAACGTCGAAGCTCTGGAGGACTAAAAGACGTGGCAGAATCCCTCGCAGCAACCGAAGTTCCCCTGGTGGGCGACTTCTCCCAGACCACTCCCAACCCTGCCCTGGCCGATGTGCGCGTTGGCGTCATCACTTTCCCCGGCACCCTGGACGACCGCGACGCTTCCCGCGCCGTCCGCCTGGCAGGTGGCACCCCCGTACCGCTGTGGCATGATGAAGCAGCTCTACACGATGTAGATGCTGTGATTGTGCCCGGCGGTTTTTCGTACGGTGACTACCTGCGCGCAGGCGCTATTGCCGCTAAGGCCCCGGTCATGAGTAAGGTCGTTGAGGCAGCCAGTGCCGCTGGCACCTCCGGATCCGCTCCCCTGCCGGTGCTCGGCATCTGCAACGGTTTCCAGATTCTGACCGAAACCCACCTGCTGCCCGGCTCCATGATTAAGAACGATCACCGCAAATTCATCTGCCGTGATCAGACCCTGCGCGTTGAAACCAACCAGACTGCCTGGACCGGCGATTTCGAGGCGGGCCAGAACATCGTGGTTCCCCTCAAGAATCAGGACGGCCAGTACGTTGCCGACGCCAAGACCCTTGAGGCGCTTGAAGCTGAAGGCCGCGTGGTCTTCCGCTACGTCGATGTTAACCCCAACGGTTCTCGCAACGACATCGCCGGCATCTCCAACGAGCGCGGCAACGTCGTGGGTCTCATGCCCCACCCCGAACACGCCGTCGAACCCGGCTTCGGCCCCTCGTCCTCCGGTTTTGGCACCGTGGGTCTGCGCGGTGGCGCGGACGGCCTGGGCGTCTTCACCTCCGTACTCAACCAGCTGGTTTCGGCCTAAACGCCTCGCATAAGGAATAAGAATTTTGAGCGAAAAGAAGTTTAACCTCGATACCGTTGAGCACGCCGCTGCCACCCCCGATACCGAGCTGCCCTGGGCTGAGCTGGGTCTGAAGGAAAACGAGTTCGAGGACATCAAGAAGATTCTCGGCCGCCGCCCCACCGCAGCCGAGCTGGCCATGTACTCGGTCATGTGGTCAGAGCACTGCTCCTACAAATCCTCCAAGGTTCACCTCAAGCAGTTCGGTGCCAAGGTCACCGACGAGATGAAGAAGGACCTTATGGTTGGTATCGGCGAGAACGCCGGTGTGACCAACATTGGCAACGGCTGGGCTGTGACCTTCAAGATTGAGTCCCACAACCACCCCTCCTACGTTGAGCCCTACCAGGGTGCAGCGACCGGCGTGGGCGGTATCGTGCGTGACATTATCTCGATGGGTGCCCGCCCCGTGGCCGTCATGGACCCCCTGCGTTTCGGTGCCATTGACCACCCCGACACCGCCCGCGTCCTGCCCGGCGTTGTCTCCGGTGTGGGCGGCTACGGCAACTCCCTGGGCCTGCCCAACATCGGCGGCGAAGTTGAGTTTGACGAGTGCTACCAGGCTAACCCCCTGGTCAACGCCCTGGCTGTGGGCATCATGCGCCACGAGGACATCCGCACTGCAAACGCCTCGGGTACCGGTAACAAGGTCATCCTCTTCGGTGCCCGCACCGGTGGCGACGGCATTGGCGGCGCTTCGGTTCTGGCGTCGGAGTCCTTCGACGACACCAAGCCCTCCAAGCGCCCCGCCGTTCAGGTGGGCGACCCCTTCGCTGAGAAGGTGCTGATTGAGTGCTGCCTGGAACTCTTCAAGAACTCCATCGTTGAAGGTATTCAGGACCTGGGCGCTGCGGGTATCTCCTGCGCCACCTCCGAGCTGGCCTCTAACGGTGACGGCGGTATGCACGTTGACCTGACTAAGGTTCTGCTGCGTGATCCCACCCTGACCCCGGGTGAGATTCTCATGTCTGAGTCCCAGGAACGCATGATGGCAGTGGTTACCCCCGAGAACCTGAGCCGCTTCGAAGACATCATGACCAAGTGGGATGTTGAATACTCCATTCTGGGTGAGGTCACCGGCTCCGGCCGTCTGACCATCGAATGGCAGGGCGAGATCATCGTGGACGTTGACCCCAAGACCGTCGCCCACGACGGCCCCACCTACGAGCGCCCCTACGCCCGCCCGCAGTGGCAGGACGCCCTGCAGGCAGACCACTTCACCGGCTCGGCAGCTGACGATGAGCGCCCTAGCGGCGAAGCGCTGGGCCAGGCGATCATCGACTTCATGGCAGCCCCCAACATGTGCTCTAAGTCCTGGATTACCAACCAGTATGACCGCTACGTACAGGGTAATACCGCCCTGTCTATGCCTGATGATTCTGGTGTGATTCGCGTGGATGAAGAGACCGGGCTGGGTGTTGCTCTTGCTACCGACTCTAATCCCCGCTTTACCAAGCTGGATCCCTACGAGGGTGCTAAGGCGTCCCTGGCTGAGGCATACCGCAACGTAGCGACTGTGGGTGCCCGTCCCGTGGCTGTCTCTGACTGCCTGAACTTTGGCTCCCCCGAAGACCCGGACATCATGTGGCAGTTCGCTGAGGCTGTACGCGGCATCGCTGATGGCTGTATGGAACTGGGCGTGCCTGTGACCGGCGGTAACGTCTCCCTCTACAACCAGACCGGCGGCAAAGCTATTAACCCCACCCCTGTTGTGGCAATGATGGGTGTGATGGACGATGTTACCCGCCGCACCCCCTCTGGGTGGGTTCCTGAGCACGATGGGCAGGCGCTCTATCTGCTGGGCACCACCGGCGACGAGTTGGACGGTTCTGAGTGGGCACGCTACAAGGGTCATTTGGGCGGTCTGCCCCCCAAGGTTGATTTGGCTGCTGAAAAACTGCTGGGCGATATGTTGGTGAATATGAGCCGTGACGGCATGATTGACGCGGCACATGACGTATCTGCCGGCGGTCTGGCTGCTGCCCTGGCTGAGGGCTGCCTGCGCTTTGGTGTGGGTGCGCGCGTTGGTCTGGGTGAGGTTGCTGAGCGTGACGGCATCGACCTCTTCACCCTGCTCTTCTCAGAGTCCCTGGGACGCGCTGTTGTTTCTGTTCCGCGCAGTGAAGAGGTGCGCTTCAAGGATATGTGCACCGCCCGTAACTACCCCTTTGCCCGTATTGGCGTGGTAGATGCTGCCTCTGATTCCCTGGCAATCCAGGGGCAAGCAGATGTAGATCTGACTGCCCTACGTAAGGCACATGAGGGCACTATGGCAAGCTACTTTGGTGAGGTAGCTCAGGGCTAAAGCTCATGCTCTGCTAGCTAGAGGAGCAAGGCATACCGGTTAGCTAACCGGTATGCCTTGTCTTTTTTAAGAAAAAATTGCCCTACGTGACCCACTATTGTGGGAGACTTTAATCTCTTTTAAGAGAATAGGTAAGCCTTCAAAACTTTTTAAATCAAGGAAGATGAAAAATATAGGCACTAGTCAGCGCATGCGCATCAGTAAAAAATAGGAAGCTGATATATTCCCTTAACCATACCCCCAACACCCCTTCCTGGACTTTAAGTTTTAAATCTAGAAGTATTACAGTCATGATAGAAACTACCTTCAACCGTCGTGACCTAGCGAAGGGCGCTGCCTGGGCTGCGCCCGTTATCGTAGCGTCAAGCGCCGTACCAGTCTACGCAGCATCTCGGTGCGGTCAGCTGGGGCGCACTTCTAGCAATGGCTTTTCACCCAACACCTACAGCGATGGCTACCATAAGTACAAAATTAGTTTTGGCATGATGGGCGTTAATAGTCTTCCTCCCGGAGTGACTGTAGAAAAAGTAAGTGTCACTTGGTACATGTCCCACAAAGATTTTCGCTGGCTCAATAACACCACAGGTACCGGCAATGGTGGCGAAGTCCAGGTAACTGGTAATGCCTGGGGCGCCTTCCCTGGCTCAACTGGAAGTACCAACTTCATTGACTCAAAGAACTCCAACTGGTTAGGAAATAGGCTGACCTACAACCAGAATGGTGCCCTAGGGAATCGTGGTCCGGCTGGTACAGACGTAGCTCATGACTACACCAGCTACACCAATACATGGACTCCCCAGCAGACAGGTAATCCTGCATCACGTCGGGGTGTCTACTCTGACGCAGGCAACGGCTGTAGGAACTTCCGCATTGCAGAAATGGGTGAGTTCCATTTTAGGGAACGCACAGCTACCTCTCTTTACAACGATAATCGTTGGAGGGCGTGGAGCGCCCACGAGATTACCCTGAGCACTGGTCAAGTCCTGCTGTGGTACACATGGGATCCCCGATATACCCCTGAATTTGGTTCTAGCGGGTTTATCCGTATTTCTTAGTCTTTCAATCTGCGTGAGGCAGGGTTAGGCTAGAAGAGTCTGTGCTTATACTGCCCCAGGAGTACCCGCTATGGCTAAACCCGCGCCCGCCCTGCCCACGCCGAGCGCACTAGGCGACCAGGAACTACTGGCGGGCAGGACGTCCGCGAGCACGTTTATCACGATTGCGCTGTAGAGCTGGGAGAAGCTATCAAGGCGCATAAAAAACTCGTCCTCGCTCAAATCAGCAAGTGAAGCGATAGACCCCAGCAGCCCGTTGATGAGAAAAGTATGGGTGGCTAGGAGCAGGTCGGGGTCGCTACCGTCACCGCGTAAAAGCCCCTGTTCAATCCACATAGCGCGCACGGTGGCCCTGAATCTATCAGAGGCTTCGCCTTGGGGGCTACCTGCCAGCTGACGGGCTAGGTAGCGGATAAGGTCAAGGTTCTCATTGTAGAAGGCCCGCAGCGCGCTACTGCTCAAGTCACGGCTAGCGATAAGTCGCACGATACTGCGGAACTTTTCGACAGTCAGCCGCTGGTTTTCGGTTTCATCACGCACCGATCATCGGCCTACTAGTCGCAGCCCTCATGGTGACCACCATAAACAAGATTCCTACCGAGTGGGGTTTTGCGGGCAGTTTCGCTCCCATAATGCTCTTTATGGGCACCTTCATCAGCTCGATGGTGTCGTCCGTCCTGCTTGCCGGATCCCACGCGGTTTCTAGGGCTCGCGGTACCACTGCCTGGGTGAACGCTGGCCTGCAAGTAGTTTATGGGGCTGCGGCAGCACTGCTGATTGGCTTCGGTGTGGCCCTATCGGCCCTCACCATGCTGCTGGGCACGACGCTCAGTATCCCCCGCCAGTTCCTGCCGACCTTCTGGAGCGAGTGGATTTACCCCTGGATTCCCGCCCGTTTCGCCGGGCAGGGAGCACGCGATATCCTCTACGCAGGTGAGGCTTGGCTGAACTCCAACACCGGCGCCTTCTTCCGGATGGTAGCTATCGGCCTGACCCTCATTGCGGTAGCAGCCTTTAAGAACCGCACCCCCAAGGAGCTAGTCGCCTAACCCACACCATTACCGCTAAGCAGCGCCCAGAGCGGACCCAAGGACGCCTGCCCCGGCTCACGCAAGCCGGGGCAGGCGTCCTTCTGTCTTAGCCTGTGCAGAGTTCTTGGGCTCTGTGCAGAGAAAACCCTGCACACGCGCCAAGAAACCTGCGCATAGCATGGATACCTCTAGCTACACACCTATGGGACTAAACGCTCACCCAACTGAGCAAACACACGAGAATTATGGTCAAAGCCAGCCAGAGCCTCACCGACCAGGGCATCGCGTTGAGTATCGGTCAGCGGAGCACTATCAAGAAGCCCCCGGTAGGAGTCCTTGAAAACCTTGGGCTTCGGAAGCGCCTCAAACCGGTACATGCTCAGAGCTTCAGCGGGCACACCGTAGTAACGGGCGACCAGCGCAGCTACCGCCTGCCCACCCGATAGATCCCCCAGGTAGCGCAGGTAGTGGTGGGCTAGGAAGCGTTCGGGGGCGGACGCCGTCGCGCGGATAGCAGCCGCGTAGTCAGCGGTTGCCGGTAGGGGCCGCGCATCGGTGGGACCACCCAGTTCGGCCAGGTCAGCCTTGATAGCGGCAAGCCGGTCAAGCCCCTCGAGCACGAAGGGGTCTGTGATGGGGTTAGGCTGAGCACGGAAGCCAGCAGCCACTTCTTCGAGGGCCTCGTAGATGTAGACGTACTGGGTCAGCAACATACGGTAGGCCTCCACAGTGAGCTTGCCACCCATGAGATCAGCCATGAAGCTAGAGTGCTCAGCCTGCTCATGGCGGGCTGCGGTTTCAGCTTTAAGGCGGGCTGAGAAGGCAGGACGTTCGGTAGCGGCAAGGGTGAGTGGCATGGGGTTCTCCTTGGTGAGAGGTTGCAGAGGAATCTTTACTGACAGATTGTCACCAAGTAAGAATTAAGTCAATACCTTGTAACCTATTTTTATTAGGTTCGCCTTAATGCTAGTTTAGGCATGCCCTTAAATTTAATAAGGCGGAGCATGTTACGAAATATGCCCACCCTACACCACATAGATCTCACGAGGATACCCATGTCTCTTCAGCACAGCGCCCGGCGCTCCTGCGCCCTCCTAGCCACCGCAGCACTCACCCTGTCAGGCATGACCCTGGTTGCCGCGTCCGCCGCCGATGCGGCAGACGCCCCCAGCAGCACCGTCGCTGCTGCGTCCGCAACCCACACTGCCAGCAATGCCAAGCTCACCTGGTCACTCAAAGATTCCTTTATCCGCTATGTCACCGGCGCTTTTGCCGGCGGTAGCGTAGAGGTAACCGGCGGCCCCAGCTTCAACGGTTCAACCTTCTCTTGGGAGGGAGCTGAAGGGGAGTTCACCGGTGCGCAGGGAACTATCAACTACCCCGGAACTATCCACTTCACCGCTCACCACGGTGCCCTGGATATTACCTACGCCAACCTCAAACTCGTGATCAACGGCAACCAGGGCACCCTGGTAGCAGATGTAAAGTCCAAGAGTTACAACGGCTCCCCCGATGTGGATGCCACCGGCGTCAGCTTCGCAACCGTAGACCTTGCTGGCGTCACTTTCAGCAACGGCACCGTATCAGCCACCAACGCTCCCGTCACTCTCACCGCCGAGGGCGCGGACGCCTTCGCCGGCTTCTACAAGGCAGGCGAGGTTCTCTCACCCCTCAGCTTCTCAGCCGACCTGACCGAAAAGCCCGCAGAAACCCCTGCCCCCGCCCCTACCCCGGAACCGACCGCTGACGGCGTCACCAATGCAGCGGGAACCGTCACCTGGGGTATTAAGGATTCCTTCCTCAACTACCTGCTAGCCCAGAACGCAGTAACTCCCGGTGAAAAGACCAGCCTCGAAGGCAATAACTTTGTCTTCGCCGGTGCGACCGCGCAGACGACAGACACCGGCTATTCCATCAGTGTTCCGGGTAGCTTCTCCCTGACGGCCCATGGCGGGGTGCTGAACATTAACCTGCACAGCTTCCGGGTTGTCACTGATGGGGCCCAGGGTTACATCTACGCCACCGGCACCTCAGCCAACACCGGGGAAATCACTGACCAGCCCATCGCCAGCTTCGACGCGAGCGCCCTGACCACCGACGCCGAGGGCAATCTGCTCCTGAGTGGTGTCACCACCTACGCCACCGAGCACGCAGCAAGCATTTTTGGTTCCCGTTACGCTGCGGGCCTGGAGTTTGATCCTCTCTATCTGCGCGTGGCTGCTCCGGTGGTTGAGGACGCACCCGCCCTGGCTCCCAGCGAGACCCCCGCTCCGAGCCCGTCCGCTGAACCTACTACCCAGCCCGCTGTTGAGCCGACGACTACTCCTTCTGCTCAGCCCACCGAGGAGCCTGCTGCTCAGCCCTCTACCAACCCTGCTGACCCGGCACCCCAGTGTGTTCCGGTAACCGTCGCTGAGACAGTTGCCGGTGCAACTAGCACCCAGGCTGATGGCACTGTCTCAGCGGCAACCTTTAACTGGGGTGTGCGCTCTTCCTTCCGTAACTACATCGGTGGCGGTATCGCCCAGGGCGGTTGGGAGCTTACCGACACTACCTATTCCAACAGCACCTTTAACTGGGCAAACGGCAGTGGCACCTACTCCAACGGCAAGGGCAGCATCTCCTTTACCGGTTCGGTGCGTTTCACCGGCCACAAGGGCACCCTCAACACCCTGATGGCTAACCCCCGCCTTGAGATCAACGGTTCTACCGGCACCCTCTACCTGACCGTAACCTCTAACAACACTGCTGGAGTTGCCACCAATTACGGTGAGGTCGCTTTTGCCACGGTCGACACCTCTTCTCTCACCGTTAACGGCTCAACCATCTCCCTCTCGGGCGCTTCAGCTACCCTAACCGAGGCCGGGGCTGCTGCCTTCGCTGGCTTCTACTCAGCAGGTATGGCCCTTGACCCCATCAGCTTCACCGGCACTCTGGGTTCAAAGACCATCACCGGTGCTTCTCAGACTATTGAGAAGACTCAGTATGTCTCTGAGAACGGCGCTAACTGCGATGCCCTCAACGCTGAGGCAGAGCGGAAGGCTGAGGCTGCCCGCGCTGCCGCCCAGGGTGGCAAGCTGGCGAACACCGGTGCTTCAGTCGGTGCCCTTGTTGCTGTGGGTGCCGCCCTGCTGGCTGCCGGTGCTGTGGTGGTAGCCCGCCGCCGCGCGTCCTAATTCTCCCTTCCCCGGGTGGGAGCCGGAATGTACCCGGTTCCCACCCCCCTTTTCTCTCAGGAGGTTCTGGTGCTCACGCGCTCTTTTTCTTCCCTGCCCCTGCGCCGGGTTTTTTCTGTTCTGAGTGCGGCCCTGATTCTGGCGGTGACAGCCTGCTCAGGGTCAGCAGATAGCGGGGCGGACGCCGCTGCTACAGTCCCGCAGGCAGAGGCGGCTTCGTCACCGGTTGAGGGCCTGGCAGAGTCATCGGCAACGGCCGGGGGCATTGAAGCGGCAGAGAATGAAGAGGTGCACCGCACCGCCCTGCAACAGGCCGAGGACTACCTGAAAGCCCACGCTGTAGAAGATCCCAAGAGTCTTGCTGGTCTAGCCACGGCGGCGTCCGTACCCGATGTGCTGCCGATTGAGAACCCGCAGGCCCCGCAGCTACCCGTGACCGTCACTGATTTTCAGGGCACTGAGGTAACGGTGAATAGTGCTGACCGTATTCTGGCTCTGGATATGTACGGCACCCTGGCTCAGACCGTTGTGGCTCTGGGCCTGGGCGACAACCTGGTAGGCCGGGTCACGTCGTCGACCGAAACGACCCTGGCAGACCTGCCCCTGGTCACCCAGAACGGCCATGACATTTCAGCTGAGGCGGTTCTTTCTCTCGCCCCGACCGTGGTGCTGATGGACACCACCAACGGCCCCCTCGAAATTACCGAGCAGCTGCGCTCCGCCGGAGTGACCGTGGTGCACTTTGATCCTTCCCGTTCCCTGGGCCAGGTAGTGCCGCAGATTGAGGCGGTTGCCCAGGCTCTGGGCGTTCCGGACGCCGGTGCCCAGCTGGGTGCCCGGGTGCAGGCTGAGATTGATTCGGCACTGGCTACCATTGCCGAGGTAGCCCCGCAGGATTCGGCGCAGAAGGTGGGCATGGCCTTCCTCTACGTGCGCGGAACCGCTGGCGTCTTCTTCATTCTGGGGGACGGCACCGGGGCTGACGAGCTCATCACCGCCCTGAGCGGGCGTGATGTGGCCAGCGAAGGCGGGGCGGCAGGCACCGTACCCGCCAATGCTGAGGCCCTCTCGCGGGCTAACCCCGACCTGATTCTGACCATGACCGGCGGGGTAGAATCCACCGGCGGTATCGAGGCCTTCTTCGCTCGACCCGGCGTAGCTGAAACCACGGCCGGAGCCAACCAGCGCGTGGTTGATATGGCCGACGGTCAGATCCTATCGTTCGGGCCGAACAGTGCCGTGGTACTCCTGTCGCTGGCCACCGCTATCTATACCCAGCAGTAGGTTCTCATGCAGGTACGTTCTTCTACCCTGGTCACCGTCTTCACCGCACTCCCCCTGCTCCTAGTGGGCACGGTGCTGGTTTCTGCAAGTCTGGGCCAGTTCGAGATTCCCCTACCCCAGGTTGCCGCGGGTATTCTGCGCAACCTGGGGCTGGCGTCCGCTGATCCAGCTTTTCAGCTGGCAGATGCGACCCTCTGGAATATCCGTGTCCCCCGCATCCTGCTGGGTCTGCTGGTGGGTGCCGCCCTGGGGGCGTCCGGAGCTCTCATGCAGGCGGTCTTCGGCAACCCCTTAGCCGAGCCGGGCGTCATCGGCATTTCTGCCGGGGCAGCGGTGGGAGCCTGCGGGGCTATCGTTCTGGGTCTGAACCTTCTGGGCATGTTCACCGTGCCCCTTTTCGCTTTTGCCTGCGCCCTCATCACCACGGCTCTGGTCTATGTCTTCTCCCGCTCCGGTGGGCGGGCGGAGGTGCTGCCGATGATTCTGACCGGTATCGCCGTCACCGCGGTGGCTAACGCCCTCATTGCGCTGATGGTCTTTATCGCCGATGACGCCAGTCGAGACCAGATTATTTTCTGGCAAATGGGATCCCTCAACGGAGCGACCTGGGCGGCTGTGGCTACCAGCGCCCCTATCGTGGGTATCGGCTTGGTCGGCAGCCTACTCTTAGCCCGGCAGCTCAACCTGCTGGCCCTGGGCGAGCGGGCCGCTGCCCACTCGGGAGTCCATGTGGAACGCCTGCGTCTGGCAGCTATCATCTGCACCGCCCTGCTAACCGGAGCGGCCGTAGCCTACGCGGGCATTATCGCTTTTGTGGGTTTGATTGTGCCGCATCTGCTCCGCATGGTGGTCGGCCCTTCCAACCGGGTGCTGCTCCCGGCTTCAGCTCTGGGTGGTGCCCTGCTCATCGCTGTTTCTGACCTTGCCGCCCGCACCCTGGTGAGCTTTGCGGATCTTCCCATCGGTATCTTTACCGCCCTCGTGGGAGGCCCCACCTTCTTCTTGCTTCTTCGCCGCACACTAGCCCAGGGGGCACTATGACCGCCCCCTTCCTGACTGCTGCCTCGGTGAGCTACCGGGTAGGTGACCGGCAGATTCTGCGCGATGTTTCCCTCGATGTCGCCCCCGGAGAGGTGCTGGCCCTTATCGGCCCCAACGGGGCAGGAAAGTCCACCCTGCTTTCCCTACTGGCAGGGGATGCTGCTCCCAGCTCGGGGCAGATTACCCTGGGCGGACGTCCGCTGGCAGACTACCGGCCGGTAGAGTTAGCCCGCACCCGAGCCATGCTACTGCAGCAGACCTCCGTAGCTTTTTCCTACACCGTACGGCAGGTGGTGCAGATGGGTAGGGCACCCTGGCGGAGTACTTCCCAGGCGGAACAGGATCATGAGATTGTTGCTGCTGCTCTTACCGATACCGATACTGCCCACCTGGCTGACCGCGACGTGCGCACCCTCTCGGGCGGTGAAGCCGGGCGAGCTCATCTGGCCCGGGTCTTTGCCCAGCGCACTCCTCTGCTTCTGCTCGATGAGCCCACCGCAGCCCTCGACATTCTGCACCAGGAGCAGACCCTGATTCGAGCCCGCGCCTATGCCCGGTCGGGGGCAGCTGTGATTGTGGTTCTGCACGACCTGGATCTGGCAGCCTCCTACGCTGATCGGCTGGTTCTGCTGGCAGGCGGGCAGGTGGCGGCGCAAGGACGCCCGCAGCAGGTCTGCACGGCAGAGCGGCTGAGTGAGGTCTACGGCCACCCCATTGAGGTGCTCACCCACCCGGTGACGGGGCGGTTACTGGTGCTTCCTGCACGGGGGTGAGGTAGTTTTCATCCTTGAGACGGACGTGCACCCACCCCTCTGCCACTAGACTGGTTACTACCTTCTTCAACCGCCAGCTGCCCAAGGAGCCCCTATGTCTCACGCCGCGCCTACCCACCGCGTGAATGTGAGAACCCCTCCAGATAGCGTCCTTGAGGCCCGGGGGCTCACCAGCGCACAGGTAAACGAGCGGCGGGCGTCCGGGCTGGTCAACACGCAGAACAATGCGACCTCCCGCTCCACCGGCACCATTATTCGCACCCATCTTTTCACCATGTTTAACCTGGTGCTTGGCCTCTGCGGTCTAGCCGTAATTCTGGTGGGTTCCTGGCTTGATACCCTCTTTCTCTTAGCTGCCATTGCCAACGTCGTCATCGGCTTTACCCAGGAGTTCTCGGCCAAGCGCCAGCTCGACCGCATAGCCCTGCTACGCCGCGACCCGGCTACCGCCCTGCGCGATGGCAAGCTGGTGCCGGTTGCCCTCGATGAGCTGGTCCTCGATGATGTGGTTCTGCTCAAGCGCGGGGATCAGGTACCTGCCGATGCCGTGGTGCTCACCAGCGACGGCCTGGACCTTGATGAGTCCCTGCTGACCGGTGAAAACGACCCCGTAGGCAAGGTGCCGGGAGACGGCGTCCTCTCTGCCTCCTCTGTGATTGGCGGTTCGGGTAAGGTACGGCTGACGGCAGTAGGGGCGACCTCCCGCGCCGCTAAGATTACCGCCGAAGCCCGCCAGTTCACCACCATTCATTCGGAGCTTCGCGCGGGTATGGAACGGGTGGTCACCTGGATTACCTGGGCGCTGGTTCCCATTATCGCGATTGTGCTCAACGGGCAGATGCAGGCCGCTGGCGGCTGGCAGGTAGCCCTTGATTCCGGTGCCTGGCGCGATGCCCTGATTACCTCTGTCTCGTCGGTTGCCTCCATGATTCCCCAGGGTCTAGCCCTGATGACCACGATCTCCTTTGCCGTGGCCTCAGTCAAGCTGGCCCGCACCGAGGTACTGATTCAGGAACAGCCCGCCGTTGAGGTGCTGGCCCGCGTTGACACCGTCTGCTTCGACAAGACCGGAACCCTCACCGAGGGCGGGGTGCGGTTTGATTCGGTTCGCACCCTGACCGGGCAGGTACTCTGGGATCGGGCGGGAAGTCAGGACGCCGGCACTCCCGCTTGGCAGGGCAAGGACGGCTGGGCTGCCGCCCTGGGCTGGCTGGGAGCCGACCAGAACGCTAATCCCACCGCTGCTGCCCTGAAAGAGCCCTTTGCAGAGGCAGCGGGCACCGCAGCCCCTGCCGGTGCTAGCGCCCCGGCTGCCACCGGCGTCCTGCCTTTCTCATCTGCCCTGCGCTTTAGCGGGGTGGAGCTGGCAGATTCTGGGGCCTGGTTGCTCGGTGCCCCCGAGGCCCTCCTGCCTACAGACTCCCCCGCGCGAGAGCTTGCCGGTGCCCTAGCTGAAAGCGGGCTACGCGTGCTGGTGCTAGCCCACGCCCCAGCCTTGGCCCGCGAGTCCTCCGGAAAGGTAGCTACCCGGGTTCCCGCCGGGCTTGAGCCCCAGGTGCTGGTGATCTTCCGGGAGCAGGTGCGCTCAGAAGCTCCCGAAACCCTGGCCTACTTCAGAAGCCAGGGCATCGATCTGAAGGTCTTCTCTGGCGATAACCCCCGCACGGTAGCGGCCGCAGCCCAAGCTGCCGGTATGGACGTCTCAGCCGGTGCAGTGGACGCATCAACCCTGCCCGAAGCCGGCCCCGAGCTGGTAGACGCTGCCCGAACCCACGCCGTCTTTGGCCGCGTTTCACCCGAGCAGAAGAAAAACATGGTTCTGGGCCTGCGCGAAGCCGGCCACGTGGTGGCAATGACCGGCGACGGCATTAACGACGCCCTAGCCCTCAAAAATGCAGATTTGGGCATCGCTATGGGCAACGCGGCTCCCGCCACCAAGGCCGTCTCCCGCCTGGTACTGCTGGACGGTCGTTTTGACCGTCTGCCCGGCGTGCTGGCTGAGGGGCGAAAGATTATTGCCAATATCGAGCGGGTTACCAACCTCTTCCTCACCAAAACCGCCTTCGCTATCCTGTTAGGTCTGACCCTGGGTGTACTCTGCTGGAGATTCCCCTTCCTGCCGCGCCAGTACTCCACCGCCGACCTGCTCATTGTGGGTGGGCCTGCCTTCTTCCTGACCATGCTGCCCAACACCCGCCGCTACGTCAGCGGCTTCTTGGGCAGGGCCCTGCACTATGCCCTACCGGCGGCCGTCATCATTACGGCGGTGCTGGTCTTCGTCAACGGCTACGGGCGTAGTCTCGCCGGGGTAACCAGGTCAGAAATTCAGGCTGCCACCTTCATTGCCCTTGTGCTCATGGGTATCTACAACATCACCACCGTAGTGCGGCCCGTGCGCGGCGTCCGCCTGGCTATTGTGGCGGCCATGTACGCTGGTCTGGCCCTGGTTCTGCTGCTTCCGACCTCGCTCTGGTACCACCAGTTCATGATTCCCAGTGGGGCATACTTACTAGCCACTCTAGGCTCAGCCACCCTGGGCTGCCTAGCTATCGAAATCAACCTGCGCCTACACACTGCCTGGTTGCGAGCTCAACACCCCCAGGTACTTGCACAGGGCTAACCTCAGGGAGTACGCTTGACCACGAACGGGGTTAACACCCCACACTCTATGTAGTCAATCATCAGGATTGTTACTGGTTTAGCAGGCAAGACCTGAGTTGCTATCAGCTCACCACGGCACCTGTGCACCCGCACACGCGCCCTACCTGTGAGCATCCGTCTACCCTCATCAGGGCACACGGTTCGATAGGCAACTCGGGTCTTTTTCGTCTTAAGAACCGGCTAGCAGTCCGCACACACCAGTAAGGTTCCACCCGTGAATAACTCCCAGATGGGCGAAAAAATTCTCGAGGGTCTGGGTGGTGCAGAGAATATCTCTCACTTTACCCACTGCGCCACCCGCCTGCGCGTGACCCCCAAGTCCAACAGCGCTGTAGACCGCACCAAGATTGAGAACATCCCCGGCGTTCTCTCCATCATCGAGCAGTCCGGCCAGACCCAGGTCGTCCTCGGTGACAAGGTCGAATCGGTCTACAACGAAATGCTCAAACTGCCCGGCATGGGCGCCGTCGGTGAAAGCGCCACTAAGGGTGCCGTAGCCACCGACGAGAAGAAGGCCGGCGTGCTCACCCGCGTCTTCGACGTGCTCTCAGACTCCTTCCGCCCCATCCTCTGGGCGCTGCTGGGCACCTCCATGATTCTGACCCTGATTGTCTTCCTGCAGCAGCTGGGCTACTTCGGTCAGTACACCGACCTCACCGGTCAGGTTGTCAACGTCGATATCGTCAACGGCCCCCGCCTGGCCGACGCCGATGCCGCCGCCGCCATGCTCAACGAGTGGCGTGCAGCCTTCCCCTTCTGGTTCATCATGCTGGCCGCCTCCCTATCGGTCCTGCAGTTCATGCCCGTCATGATCGGTGCAACCGCCGCCAAGCGCCTGGGCGCTAACATGTGGGTCGGCGCGGCTATCCCCGCGGCCCTCATGACCGGCACCTTCCAGGGCTTCGCCGACATCGCCGTCGATGGCGTCGTCCGCGTCCCCTTCCTGGGCCTTGACCTGCCGCTCTACGTCATGAACTACACCGGCCAGATCTTCCCACCCCTCTTCGCCGCAGCTCTGCTGGCGCCCCTGGAGCGCTTCCTGAAGAAGGTCATCCCCACCATGCTGCACATGGTCTTCGTGCCCATGCTCTCCGTCATGATCCTGGTACCCCTGACCGCCTTCCTGATCGGCCCCATCGGCATCCGCTTCGCCCTGGCTATCTCTGACTTCATCGGTGGCGTCAACGAATCCATGCCCTGGCTGGTCGGTGGCCTCATCGCCGGCCTCTACCTCTTCATGGTGCCCCTGGGCCTGCACTGGCCCCTAAACGCCGTCATGATCAACAACTTGCAGACCGACGGTGTGGACTTCATCCAGTCCCCCATGGGCGCCTACAACTTCGCTGTCTTCGGCGTTGTCACCGGCGTTGCTATCGTAGCGCGCCGCAACAAGGAGCTGCGCCAGACCGCTACCGGTGCCGCTGTTTCCGGTCTGCTCGGCGGTATCTCCGAGCCCTCCCTCTACGGTATTGTGCTGCGTTACAAGCGCGTCTTCCCTCTGATTCTGGTTCCCGCCATCATCGGTGGTGCCACCATCTCGGCTCTGGGTGTTAAGTCCTACGCCTTCGCCTTCACCTCCCTGCTGTCCATCCCCGCTATGCAGCCCTCACACCTCTACATGATCGGCCTGGCCATCGCCTTCTTCGGCGCTATGGCAGGTGTGCTGGTCTTCGGCTACGAGTCCAAGGACCAGAAGGCCGAAGCGGCAGCCGTTGCAGAAACCGGCATTGGCGAGTCAGCTGCTGAAGCAACCACCCCCGGCGCAGCCGAAAAGCGCACCGAAGCTGTTGCCGCCACCGCAGCCGCAGCCCCCGTTGCAGTTGCTGAGAAGCAGGACGCCGCCCCCTGGGCAGCTGAAGAAGCAGCAGCCCCCGCAGCGGGCACCGTCCTGACCATGGCCTCACCCCTAGAAGGCCAGGCAGTTCCTCTCTCTGAGACCCCCGACCCCATCTTCGCCGCTGAAAAGCTCGGCAAGGGTGCGGCAATCGTTCCCACCGGCAACACCGTGGTAGCACCCGCAGCCGGTAAGGTTTCTGTCACTATGCCCTCCGGCCACGCTGTAGGCCTGAAGCTCGACAACGGTGTAGAACTGCTCATTCACGTAGGTATCGACACCGTCAACCTAAACGGTGAAGGCTTCGATGTGAAGGTTACCAAGGGCCAGCGCGTTGCCCCCGGCGATATTCTGCTGACCTTCGATCCCGAGGTCATCAAGAACGCTGGCTACTCACTGGTCACCCCCGTTCTGGTCACCAACACCAACCGCTTCGCTGAGGTTGAGGGCGCTACCGGCGCTGTCCAGCCCGGCTCCGAGCTGCTAAAGGTTACCACCAAGTAATCCTGTCGCGCTCTTGGGTACGCCGCCCCGCATCGTCCTTCCGGACGGTGCGGGGCGGCTTTTTATGTAAAGGACGGTTACCGGCGGGTAATAAGCACGGTTTAAAGGGTTTTAGAATGGCGGTATGTTTACCGTTAAATCCTTTTATGACCTGACCCTTGATGAGCTCAACGAGATTTACCTGCTCCGCGGCCTGGTCTTTGTGGTGGGCCAGAAGATTACCGAAGAGAACGAGATTGACCGAGCTGATCGGCAGGCCCTGCACTTCTTTCACGCCAACGAGCGCGGCGAAGTGCTGGCCTACCTGCGCCTCTTTGACCTGGCCACTTTCTCTGACGACGCCCACCCGGCGGACCCCGGCGCATGGACGCTGGGGCGAGTGGCGGTACATCCGGACGCCCGCGGCACCGGCCTGGGACGCCGCCTACTGAACGAAGCCCTAGCCTGGATTGAAGAGAAGACCGAGGCTGAACGCATTTCTATTAGCGCCCAGGCCTACCTGGCTGAGGGCTATTACGGGGCAGCAGGCTTTGAAATCGTAGGTGAGCGCTACCTTGAGGCCGGTATCGAGCACGTGCATATGGTGCGCACCATCCAGCGCTAGCAGAAGAAGAAAAACCACGCCACTTCATGAGCTAATACGACGCTGTAACGTACTTTTTACATTTTTTTGAAGAGTTTTACATATAAACAGGGGTTTTCGTGGCGCAGCTCCCCAAAAGTGACCTAGTATATACGTTACACATCGTGTGGCTCACCACACCCAAGAGCTGGGGAGGCTCCCGCCACCCCCGCACACACAGGGTGAAGATCGCGGACCACAACATACATTTCCCCTTTTCAGCAAGGAGACACCAATGCGCAAGACCCGCATTTCCTCAGCTCTCGGCCTCTCAGCTGTAGCTGCCCTGGCTCTCTCAGCCTGCGCCAGCTCCGACACCGGCGCCTCCAGCACCTCAGGCTCCGACGCAGCTGCTTCAGACAAGTCAGTTTCAATTGCTATCACCAACGTTTTCTCCTCACTGAACATAGGCACCGCTGAAGGTAACTCAGACACCAACGGCATCATCGCCCAGATGACCAACCGTGGCTTCTACACCATCACCAACACCTTCGACATCCGCCACAACGAGTGGTTCGGCACCTACTCCATGACTGAAGAGGGCGAAGGCATCAAGGTTGACTACAAGGTCAACGATGACCAGAAGTGGTCCGATGGCAACGACATCGACAAGGGCGACCTGCTCCTGGCCTGGGCCACCCAGTCCGGTCACTTCGACAGCGAAGACGGCGAACTCACCTACTTCGACTTCGCAGGTGAAACCGCTGGCCTCGGCGGCGCAGAGGTCCCCGTTGTCAGCGAAGACGGCCGCTCCATCTCCTTCACCTACCCCCAGGCTTTTGCTGACTGGGAAATCGCCTACGACATCGGCAAGCCCGCCCACGTCGTTGCTGAGCTGGCTGGTATGACCGAAGACGAGCTCGTCAAGGCCATCGAGACCGCAACCCCCGGTGAAGAAAACGAGCAGCTGCGTAAGATTGCGGACGCCTGGAACACCGGCTACAACACCACCACCTTCCCCTCCAACGAAGCTCTGACCGTGGGCAACGGCCCCTACCTGGTCACCGCTGTTGAAGAGAACCAGTCAGTTACCCTGACCGCCAACCCCAACTACCAGGGCGACAAGAAGCCTGCCATCAACGAGGTCGTGCTCAAGGTACAGGGCGACGTTGCAACCCAGATTCAGGCTCTGCAGAACGGCGAAGTCAACGCTGTTGCCCCCCAGGCCTCCATCGACACCGTCTCCCAGCTGGAAGCTCTGAGCGGCGTTGTCACCGAAACCCAGCCCGACCAGGCTTACGACCACCTGGATCTGAACGTCAAGGAAGGCTCACCCTTCGCTGACGAGAACGTCCGCAAGGCCTTCCTGCTGACCGTTCCCCGCCAGGACATCGTCGACAAGCTCATCAAGCCCATGGACGCTAACGCTGAGGTTCTGAACTCCCAGCTCTACGTAGCCTCCGACGCTGAGAACTACGCCAAGACAGTTGAGTCCAACAACTCCTCTGAGTACCCCTCAGACGACATGGACGCCAACATCGAGAAGGCTAAGGAACTGCTGGGCGGCCAGACCCCCACCATCCGCATCCTCTACAACAACAAGAATTCCAACCGCATCAACTCCTTCCAGATGATCAAGGAATCCGCTGAGAAGGCAGGCTTCGTGGTTGTTGACGCCGGTAGCGAGCAGTGGTCATCCCTGCTGCCCGGTGGCGACTACGAAGCATCCATCTTCGGCTGGGTTTCCTCAGGTGTAGGTAACTCCTCACTGGGCCAGATCTTCAAGACCGGTTCATCCTCCAACTTCACCGGCTACTCCAACGCAACCGTTGACGCAGCAGCTGATGAAATCATGACCACCACCGACACCGCTCGCATCGAAGAAGTGAAGATGCAGGCAGACGGCGAACTGTTCAAGGACGGCTACGGCCTGCCCCTCTTCCAGTCCATCGCTGTTACCTCGGTTTCCGACACCATCACCGGTGTACAGCCCAAACCCGGTCAGCAGCCCCTGACCTGGAACATCGAAGAGTGGGACATCGCAGAGTAAGTACAATTACGCTCTAGTCACGCTACAGATGGCAACTAACAATCTGTAACTGCCCTACGGCGCGGACGCTCACGAGCGTCCGCGCCTCTGGCTGTTTATGAGAGCACCCTCCTATTCCCAGGGTGTGCTCCCCTACCCATCAGGATTCATCATGCTCATGTACTCCGTGAGGCGCCTGTTCACCGCAGTTTTCATCCTCTTCGGTGCATCGTTCCTCATCTACAACCTCGTAGCAATCGCGGGTGACCCCCTCGAAGAGCTACGCACATCGTCCTCCCCTAACAAAGACGCACTCATTGCCCAGCGCATTGCTGCCCTGGACCTGGACACCCCCGCCCCGCTACGCTACTTCAAGTGGCTTGGCGGCGTGCTCGGCTGCTTTGCAGGTAAGTGCGACTTTGGCCAGAACCTGGCAGGCACACCCGTCACCCAGCTTCTCTCTAATGCTGTCTACCAGACCCTTACCCTGGTCGTAGCGGCCACCGTGCTCTCCATCCTGATCGGTGTCAGCCTGGGTATCATCTCAGCCCTGCGCCAGTACTCAGGCCTGGACTACACCGTGACCTTCGCCAGCTTCCTCTTCTTCTCCCTGCCCTCCTTCTGGATTGCAGTTCTGCTCAAGGAATTCGTTGCCATCGGCTTCAACGATTTCCTCCGAAACCCGGTGGTCACCATACCCACGACCCTGCTCATATCGGTTCTAGCAGGCCTCTTCTGGTACTCCGCGTCCTTCGGCAAGCAGAAGACCCGCTACCTGATGGGCCTGCTGGGCTTCGCCATCACCGCAGGCGCTATCATCTTCGTCTCCACCACTAAGTGGTTCCTCACCCCCTTCCTGGGCATCCCCTTCATGCTGCCCCTGGGCCTGGGCGCCGCCATTATCTTCACCATCCTGGTCTCCGGCCTGCGTAACCGCCGTTCCCTGGGTGCAGGTCTAACCATGGTCGTCGCTGGCCTAGCTGCCTACTTCCCCCTGCAGGACCTGCTCGACCTGGCTACCATGCTCATGGTCGTCCTCATCACCCTGGCCTTCATGGCTCTGGGCTGGATTGTCGGTCTCGGTTGGGGTGGCTACGACAAGGGCCAGGGTGCCCGCGTCGGTATGCTCACCGGCCTGGTCATGGCCCTGCTGATTATCGCCGACCGCTTCATGCAGGCCTGGCCCGCCTACATCAGCAACAGCCGCATCAAGGGCCGCCCTATCCCCACCGCCAACGCTTCTACCCCCAACCTGCAGGGTGACTTCTGGATTCTGAACACAGATACCCTCACCCACATCCTGCTCCCCACCATCGCCCTAACCCTGATTTCACTGGCCTCCTACTCACGCTACTCACGTGCGTCCATGCTCGAAATCATGAACCAGGACTACATCCGCACCGCCCGCGCCAAGGGTGTCTCAGAACGCTCCGTCGTCATGAAGCACGCCTTCCGCAACGCCCTAATTCCCCTGGCAACCATCATCGCCATGGACATCGGCGGCATCATCGGCGGCGCAGCGATCACCGAGCGTATCTTCGCCTTCAAGGGCATGGGTACCCTCTTCCTCGACTCGCTAGCCCACACCGACCCCAACCCCGTCATGGGCGTCTTCCTGCTGACCGGCATCCTGGCGCTCGTCTTCAACCTTGTGGCTGACCTTCTCTACTCAGCCCTCGACCCGCGTGTGAGGGTGAAAGCATAATGAGCACCAACGACAAGAACCTCAGCTCAGGGCCCGCTAAGGAGCCCACCACCGAAACCACCGCACTACGCTCCATCGAAACCAACATCGATATCCGCGCTCAAGAGTCCGTGGGTAAGACCCAGGGCCAGATTGTGCGCAAGCGCTTCCGCCAGAACACCGGTGCGGTTATCTCTCTGGCGATTCTTATCACCGTGCTGCTCCTGGCTATTACCTCCATCGGCGTGGGCCCCATCCCCGGCTGGTGGAAGTACAACTACACCGAGATGAACCCCATCGTCAACGGCGCAGCCCCCAACGCCCAGCACTGGTTTGGCCAGGACGCCACCGGCCGTGACCTCTTCGCCATGACCATGCGCGGTGTGCAGAACACCTTCCTGGTGGTCATCCTAATTACCAGCATCGCCGGCTTCCTTGGCGTGCTCTTCGGTGGCCTGGCAGGCTACTACCGCGGCTGGATTGAAGCCGTCATCATGCGCTTCACCGACATGGTCATCATCATCCCCCTGATGCTGCTGACCGCCGTGCTCGGTAAGCTGGCCGGCAGCTACTTCCACGGCATCTGGAACACCATCATGTTCGGTGTGGTCGTGGGTCTGCTCTTCTGGTCATCGCTGGCCCGTCTGGTGCGCGCCGAGTTCCTTTCACTGCGTGAACGCGAATTCGTGGACGCCGCCCGCCTGGCAGGTGCCTCAGATATGCGCATCATCTTCAAGCACATCCTGCCCAACGCCATCGGCGTGGTCACCGTGAACGTGTCGCTGATGATGAGCTCCGCCATTCTGACCGAGACCGCGCTCTCCTACCTGGGCTTCGGTATCAAGGCCCCCGACTGGTCACTGGGTTCACTGATTTCAGCTAACCAGTCAGCCTTCTCCACCCGCCCCTGGCTCTTCTGGTTCCCCGGCCTCTTCATCCTGGTGATCTCACTGGCCGTCAACTTTGTGGGCGATGGCCTGCGCGACGCCTTTGACCCCCGCCAGAAGAAGTTCAACCCCAAGAAGGCAACCAAGCGCACCGCCCACTCAGCCGAAAACGGTGTGGGCATCGACGGTTCTGTAGCCACCCCCGCAGCAGCCGCTGCCGGAGCTGGCACCGCCACCGTGCACGCTTCCATTGCCTCGGAGGTAGAGACCCCGCACAGCACCCGCACCTCAGACTCCCTTGACCAGGATCTGGACGGCCCAGCGGGCTCACCCCAGAACAAGTAGCTCTCATCGCTCGAGGCGGTGAGCGCACCAGCACTCACCGCCTCGTTGATAACCGAATAGAGAAGGCAGAACCTCCCGGCGCACCCGGAGCCTAGAACACCAGGCCCCCCACAGCCGCCAGCAGCAGAAGGACGAAGACAGCCAGCCCACGGGCGTCCACCCGGCTTTCCTGCCGGGGCGGAACCGCCTCAAGGGCAGCGTCCTCAACCAGCTCCTGCCAGTAGCCGCGCAACACCAAAGCAACTGCCCCCGCCGCCGAATTCGGCAGGTCCGAGGCACGCACTGACCGCTCCGCACCGTAGGTGATAGCGGGCAGACGCTCAAGATCCTGACGGTGGGCAGATAAGGACGCCACCATCCCGCTTGAAGGCAGACCAAAAGCCTGATAGCGCTTGGTGGGAGTCACCAGGGTCAGATGGTACTTAGTCGAAACATCGATGAGGGCCGCATAATTGACCGTATGCGTCACAAAGGGGTTGTAGATGGTGATATTGTCGGCACCAGCTACCAGGCTGGACCGGCCCAACACGTACCAAACCGTGTATGCCATCCACAGCACGCCCCAGCCACCGGTCAGCAGGGCTGATAAGCCACCGCTGACCGCCAAGGCCACCAGTACGCTCGCTGCAACCAGCACAGCGCACCAGGTATAGAAGGGGGCGGTTTTCACGCGAAAGGTCACCGGAGGGTTCTGCAAATACTGAGACTTCATAGTCTCTCGATTCTCTCAGATGAGACAGCTCCACCCCACTAACCTCTACAGAAACAACCAAGAGTTGGGAAAACCAGTGAATACACCAACCACTCAGCCAACCGGCGCCCAGCCGGTCCTCGAGGTCCGCGACCTCAGCGTTGACTTCGGCGTCGAACGCACCTGGGTTCCCGCCGCCATGAACCTCAACTACGAGGTACATGCCGGTGAAGTCCTCGCCATTGTGGGTGAATCCGGCTCAGGTAAGTCAGTTTCGTCCATGGGTATGATTGGGCTGCTGCCCAAGAACGCCCGCGTCACCGGCTCTGTTAAGCTCAACGGCCGCGAACTCGTTGGCCTGTCCAACACCGAATTGCTCGGTGTGCGCGGTGAAGAAGTCGCCGTGATCTTCCAGGAACCTATGACCGCAATGAACCCGGTCATGACCGTAGGCGACCAGATTGTTGAGACTCTGCGCCTGCACAAGAACATCTCACCGGCAGAGGCCAAAGAAGAAGCCATCAAAATGCTTGAGATGGTCGAAATGCCCGACCCCATCAAGGCTTTCAACTCCTACCCCCACCAGATGTCGGGCGGTCAGCGCCAGCGCGCCATGATCGCCCAGTCGCTTTCGACCAACCCCAAGCTGCTCATTGCCGATGAGCCCACCACGGCCCTCGATGTGACCGTTCAGGCTGAAATTCTTGAGCTCATGCGCAACCTGCAGAAGAAGCTCAACTCAGCTATCATCCTCATTACCCACGACATGGGTGTAGTCGCCGACCTGGCCGACCGCGTCGCTGTGATGCGCCGCGGCCAGATCGTTGAAACCGGAGAAATCCACGAAGTCTTCAACAACCCCCAGCACGAGTACACCCAGGCCCTACTCGGTGCCGTACTCCACCTGGGTGGCGACGAAATCGACGTAAATGCCGCCATTGACGACGCAGCCGAGCACCAGCGTCCAGCCACCGCCCTGCTGGAACAGGTTGCCCCCCAACGCACCGGCGACGTCATCCTCTCCCTCAAAGACGTCGCCCTCGAATACCCCAAGCAGGGTCGTGTAGGCCCCTTCCGCGCTGTTACCGGCGCCAACCTCGAGATCCGTGCCGGTGAGGTTCTGGGTCTGGTCGGTGAATCAGGCTCCGGTAAGTCCACCATCGGCCGCGCCACCGTGGGCTTCCTGCAGGTCGCCGAAGGTGAACTGAACGTCTGCGGCATTGATATGCGCAAGCCCAGCCGCAAGGACCTGGCCGAGGTACGCAGGCACGTAGGTATGGTCTTCCAGGACCCCTCATCCTCCCTCAACCCCCGCCTGCCCATCGGCGAATCCATCGGTGAGCCCATGATGCTTGCCGGCGTGGCTAAGGGTGCCGAGCTGCAGAAGCGTATCGAGGAGCTCCTGGACCGTGTAGAGCTGCCCCGCTCCTACCGCAACCGCTACCCGCATGAGCTCTCCGGCGGCCAGAAGCAGCGTGTTGGCATCGCCCGCGCTCTCTCCCTCAAGCCCAAGCTCCTGATTGCGGATGAGCCCACCTCAGCTCTCGACGTATCAGTCCAGGCCCGTGTGCTGGAGCTCTTCCAGGAACTCCAGGAAGAAATGGGCTTCGCCTGCCTCTTCGTCACCCACGACCTGGCCGTCATCGACGCCCTGGCAGACCGCATCGCGGTGATGCGCCGCGGCGAAATCGTGGAGCAGGGCCCGCGCGAGCAGATTCTGCGCCACCCCCGCGAGGTCTACACCCAACGCCTGCTAGCTGCCGTTCCGCTGCCCGACCCGGACGCCCAGGCTGAGCGCCGCGAACTGCGCGCCAAGCTGCTGGACGAAACCGGCCACGTCGTCAGCTAACCACAAGACAAAAGGAGCTCCACCAGATTCTGGTGGAGCTCCTTTTGTGTACCTAATACACCTAGTTCATCTTGTTGCGCCAGTTGGCGTCCTTACCCGCGCGGGCATCGCGCAGGGCCTGCAGGTTCTGCTTGATGAGGGCTTCGGGCTCGACGGGGCGGCCGCCCGCTGAGTGGGGAGTGATGATGATGTTCTTGGCATCCCACAGGGGGTCGCTGGAAGGCAGGGGTTCTTCGACCACCACGTCGATGGCGGCGCCGGCGATGCTCCCTGAGTTGAGGGCTTCAATCAGGTCAGCCTCGTTGACGGTGGGGCCGCGGCCGACGTTAATGACGTAGGCCCGCTGGGGCAGCTTGGCCAGACGGGCTGCATCAAGGGAGTTCTTGGTTTCCTCGGAGTTGGGCAGAATCATGACCAGAATGTCGGTGGTCTCTAGCACCGAGTCAATCTCGTCGGTAGCTACTACGGGAAAGCCTGCACGCTCCCCGGCGGAGCGGGCGATGCCGGTAACGTCGGCGCCGAAGGCGTCGAAGAGGCGGGCGGTTGCCTGGCCGATGGAGCCGAAGCCCCAGATGGTGACCTTAGCGCCGAGCAGGGTGGTGACCTGGTCGGCCGGGTGCAGTTCCTGGGGGCCGCCCAGCTCGGTGGCCCAGTTCTTCTGTGCCTGGTGGTCGGCCAGGGTGGGTAGGAAGCGCACGAAATTCAGGGCCAGTGCCAGGGTGTGTTCAGCGACGGTCTTAGAGTGCAGGCCGCTACCGGAGGCGATGACAGCCTCGGGGCGGAAGCCTGCGGCGCGGGCCTGGTCGGGGCCAGCCAGCAGGGCCTGAACCAGCTCTACCTGCTGAAGGTGGGTGGCGGCGTCCTTAAGCTGGTCGTTGGTGTTACCCCAGGCTACGAGTACGTCAGCGTCGTGGTGTTCGGGGGCGATGTTAACTGCCGGGTCGTAGCTGATGAGCTCGTCGCTGTCCTCAGCTCCCAGGGCGCTCTGATCGAGGGTGATTGATGTGGGCAGAAGAATCTTCATGGTCTACTCCTTTGTTCCAAGTTTTTAGGCGCGGGGCACCCATAAGCCACTTTACTCTTGTCTCAGCGGTTTCAGACCACCCAGTGACGCCGTATGATGGGTTAGGCCGCGGCTAGTCCTCGCGCAGCAGGTGGCGGAAGGTTTGCACGGCTTCGCGAATCATTTGGTCGCGTTCGCCATCTTCAAGTACGCCGCGGGTGTAGTCCAGGTAGCGGAGCAGAGCAGAAGTAATGCACAGGGCCGCACGGAGACGGGGTTCTGAGGTGCCCGCGTCCACCTCACTCTCGGGCAGGTAGGGCCAGGGGCCGCAGCGTCCGCTGGCGCTAAATTTCACCCAGTCAATAGTGCGCAGCAGGTCAGCCAGGGTTTTTTCGCACTCGATATGGTGGGTTTTGATACGGTAGCGCAGCTCAGGGTATTCCTGCACGAGAGGACGAACCCGGGGGAAAGTAGGGTTATCAATGGATGAGATGATGATGTCGAGCATCAGGTGAGCAACGCGCTCGAAGATGTAGAGGTCTTGGCGGGCGGCGTCCTTCTGCAGGATATCCTCGGTGATGATGGGGGCGCGCAGACCCAGCACCGCGTCCTCTTTACTCGCGAAGTAGTTGAAAAGGGTACGGGGGCTCACCCCGGCGAGCTCAGCAATTTCGTCGGTGGTAGTGGCCTTGAGGCCCTTTTCTTGCACCAGGGTAAGCGCAGCCTCATGGATGGCGGTGTGGGTTCGCTCGCGGCGCTGCTGGCGCACAGACTTCTCGGGTTTTTTCACACCACCAGTCTATTGCAGGGGCCGACGCAGTTTTGGACACCGTGCCCCATAGCGGCACCTGCCCCGCTAAACTGGGAAGGGTGAACTTAGGCCTCCCCACCTTAATCGATTTACTCAATCTGCCCCAGTGGGCAGCCATTACCCTACTGGTCATTGACCTGCTGATTCGTCTGACCGTGATTTTCTGGTTGCCCTACAACCGCAAACCGGTGGTGGCACTCGGCTGGCTGATGGCAATTTTCTTTATTCCCTTCGTGGGTCTCTTCGCCTTCTTGGTGTTTGGCTCTAACCTGGTGCCCAAGCACCGCCGAAGCCGTCAACGCAGCATGAACCAGATCATTAAAGAGGCGATTCAGGGCGACGATGCGGTACTGGGCGACTCTGTGCTCTCTGAACCTGCTCGGGTGGCGGCTAACCTCAACTACAAGCTGGGGGCCCTGCCGCTGATTGGCGGTAACGATTTTGAACTTCGGCACGATAACAACGCTGCCCTGCGGGAAATCGCCGAGAAAATCGATCAGGCCAAGAAGTACGTTCACTTCGAGTTCTACATCACCGCTCTCGACTCCACCACCGAGCCCCTCTGGGACGCCCTAGTGCGAGCCCACCAGCGCGGGGTGGCTGTGCATGTGCTGATTGACCATATCGGCTCCCGCAAATACCCCCGCTGGCGGGAACTTCAGCGCAAGCTCAACGATGCCGGGGTACCCTGGCGGCTCATGCTCCCCCTCAAACCCTGGAAGGGTCAGTGGCAGCGCCCTGACCTGCGCAACCACCGCAAGATCGTGGTGATAGACGGGGAGATAGCCTTCTCTGGTTCTCAGAACGCCATCGACCATACCTACAATCTCAAGGGCAACATCAAGAAGGGCCTGGAGTGGAAAGACCTCTCCTTCTTCTGCACCGGCCCCGTGGTACACGAGCTCAACGCGGTCTTTGTCTCCGACTGGTACGCCGAGACCAAGGAACTTCTGCTCGATGAAATCGACGCCGACATCGAAGCCCACGACGAGGCAGGGCAGGAGGGCCAGCGTCCGCTCGCCCAAATCGTACCCTCTGGCCCCGGGTTCGAAACCGAAAACAACCTGCGCCTGATCAACCACCTGATTTACAACGCAGAAGACCGCATCATTATCTGCTCGCCCTACTTCGTGCCCGAAGAGACCCTGCTGCAGGCTCTCACCAACATGGCCCTATCGGGTATCGACGTCACCCTGATTGTCTGTGAAAAGGGCGACCAGTTCCTGCCAATTATGGGCCAGCGCTCCTACTATGAGCAGCTACTGCGTTCGGGTGTGAAGATTCAGCAGTACCCCGGCCCCACCGTGCTGCACTCCAAGTTCATGATTGTGGACGATGAAATCACCTTCATCGGTTCCTCCAACATGGACCCCCGCTCCTTCGCCCTCAACTTCGAAGTTTCCACCTTCATTGTGGGTAAGCCCATGGTGCAGGAACTCGAAGAGGTTGCTCGGGACTATATCTCCCGCTGTAAGCGCCTGCGTTACGACGAGTGGGTCAATCGCCCTAATCACCAGAAGGTAGCGGAAAACCTCTGCCGCCTGTGGAGCGCCCTGCTCTAGGCTCCGGCAACCGCTTCGCCGTCGTGGCGGCGACCCTGACCGCTGGCCTGGCTGGAAATTACGGTAATATTTCCGGGCCCGGGCTTAGTCTGCCCTACCGCCCGGGCAGGGACGCTGGCTCCCACATCGACAATGACCGACTGTAGGTGCGCTCCAGCGGGCACCAGGGTATCGCCCATGATGATAGAACGCTCTACCGTAGCTCCGGCTTCGATAGTCACGCCGGGGCCAATGACGCTGGTCTCCACCTGCCCGTGTATGCGGGCACCGTGGGCAACCATAGACCCGGTGACCTGCGAGGACGGCGCCAGGTAGGCCGGTGCGTAAGGGTCAGGGTGGGGCAGGATAGCCCACCCGGGAGCGTCTAGATCTAGACCCTTTCCTTCAAGCAGGTCCATGTGGGCGCGGTAGTAGGCATCGATGGTGCCGATGTCCTTCCAGTAGCCCTCCAGCAGGTACTCGTGCACCTTCCCCTGCTCCACGAGGACAGGGATGATGGTTTCGCCGTAGTCGCCCAGGGCCTCACCCACAACCTCGGTATCAGAGCGGTCAATTCCATCTAGGAGCGTTTCCAGAGTTGAACGGAGAGCCTTGACCGAGAAGACAAAGATTTCGGTGGCGACCTTCTGGCTGGCGGGCTTCTCGGGCTTGTAATCGTAGTCGTTCACCGTGCCGTCCTTACCGGTGCGCACTACCCCGTAGCGGGAGGCGTCCTCATCAATCTGGGTGGTCACAACCGTCACATCTGAGCCCCGCTCTACGTGCTGGGCTAGGACAGGCCGCAGGTCGAGCTGGTAGAGGTGGTCGGCGCTCATCACAATCACATTTTGAGCTCCGGAGGACTCCAGCAGGGGCAGCTGCTGGAAAAGGGCATGACCGTTACCCCGGGCGAAGCCGTCTTCGGGGCGACCCTCAATTGGGGGCAGGATACGCAGCCCATCGCGGGTGCCGTCAAGGTCCCAGGGGCGGCCACCTGCCAGGTGCTGGTTGAGGGTGAAGGGCTGGTATTGCTCAACTACCCAGACGTGGCGGATGCCCGAGTGGGCCAGGTTCGACAGGGCTACATCGATGATGCGGTAAATACCTGCAAAGGGGATGGCGGGCTTGGAGCGGTGGTCGGTGAGAGGGGATAACCGGCTCCCCCGCCCTCCCGCCAAAATCAGGGCGATGGCGGGCGGTTCTTGGGTGTGGGGAAAGGGGTCTGACATGGTCATCTACCTCAGATAATAAGTGTGCATATCGTCAGTGATATGGTGGCACATTTTCCCCACAGACACAAGGACGCCGCCCCGCACTCCCCTGCCCGGTGGCAGGAAAGTAAAGGGGCGGCGTCCTTATCTCAGAAGAACTAGTGGCCTGCGACCTCTCCCTTCTCCGCATTCTCAATCGCTAGCTTGAGGAAGTCACGAGCCGGGGTGTCAGCAGCGGAAGGCTTACCGGCGTAAGCGCCGCGGTACTTGGCAGCCGGGTGGCGCTCATCCACGTACTTGTTGCCCTCACCAAAGAGGCTCTCGCGCAGGGTGGAACCCTCATAAGCGGTGCGGTAGCGGCCGCGCTTCTGCAGTTCAGGGACGACGAACTCAACGAAGTCCTCGAAGGAACCGGGGGAAACGTGGTAGGCAAGGTTGATGCCGTCCAGACCGCCCTCGTCAATCCACTTCTCCAGCTCATCGGCAACGGTCTGGGGGGAGCCCACCAGAACCGCACCCATACCGCCGGTGGCGCAGTGCTCGGCGATGTCCTTGCGGGTCCACTCCTTCTCCTTATCCTGCAGGGTGAAGGGGGTCAAGAAGGACTGGATAGACTCGGTCTCAACGTACTTGAGGGCCTCATCCTCATCGAACTGATCCAGGTCCAGGCCGCTCCAGCCGCCAATAATGCCCTGAGAAGCCTCAAGGTTCTGGTACTTGAGGTACTCGGCGTACTTGGCCTGGGCTTTCTCGTCGGTCTCATCCACCACCACAGAGAGCATGGCCAGGATCTTGACGTCATCGCGCTTACGGCCAGCCTTCTCAGCCTCATTACGAATACGCCCGGTCAGCACCTTAGTCAGGTGGGGGCGCAGGGCGGTGATGAAGATAGCCTCAGCGTGCTGGCCAGAGAAAGCCTGACCGCGGGAAGAGGCACCAGCCTGGAAAATTACGGGGGTGCGCTGGGGGGAAGGCTCACTCAGGGCAATGCCGGGAACCTGGAAGTACTTGCCCTTGTGCAGGATGGGGTGCACCTTCGAGGGGTCAGCGAAGACGCCGTTTTCGCGGTCGCGGGGTACCGAGCCGTCCTCCCAGGAGCCCTCCCAGAGCTTGTAACAGACATCGAGGAACTCTTCGGCAATCTTGTAACGCTCATCATGCTCAATCTGCCCGGGCAAACCCTGGTTTTCAGCAGCAGACTGTAGGTAAGAGGTAACGACGTTGAAGCCTACGCGGCCGCCGGTCAGGTGATCCAGGGTGGAGTAGGAACGAGCCAGGGTGTAGGGCTGGTTGTAGGTGACAGCGGCAGTGACGCCAAAGCCCAGGTGCTCAGTCACAGCGGCCATAGCAGAAATCTGCAAGAAGGGGTCACCCACCGGAACCTGGGCACCGTCCTTGAGTACAGGAGCTACTGAATCCTTGTAGACATCGTAAACACCGACCACATCCGCAATGAAGACCGCATCAAAGAGGCCCTTCTCGCAGACCTTCGCCAGGTCGGTCCAGTACTTGATGGTGTTGTACTCGTCAGCCCGGTTGCGGGGGTGGCGCCAGAGGCCAAAGCTCTGGTGGCTGGTGGTGGTCATATCAAACGCGTTGACAACGATGCGCTTCTTCTCGGTCATGAACCGGGCCCTTTCACAGGTGGTGCTTGGCCCCTCGCGCCCGTGCTGCCACCGGCGTCCTTACCCAAAAGTAAAAGGCGCCGAGCCTTCGCGAAGGTGGCGCCTGGTTGCGCCGTACTTGCATTACTGCCTGATCCTCATCTGGGGCACCCCGCTACGGGAGAGGGTTGCCGCCCAACTAGCCAGAGCTTCGCGTTGGGACTCTTGATCTTGAGATTTAGTGTAGCCCTCACAGCCCGCCAAGAGGCAAGCATCTGAGGCTACGTTTCACATTGTGGCACGTGTTGAGCAATGTTACGCTCAGCCGCGAGTTCCGGTCAGGCTCACCCACTGCGTCACACTCGTAACCAGGCGAAATACCGCGTCACACTCTTGCCCGACTGCCAGCCCGGCAACTGCCCCGTCGAATGTAACTGAAAGCTTCATCTGTGTGTTCTTTGAACGCGCAGATGAAGCTTTTGTTTACTTTCGGCAACTAGTTCTCGGCGGGAAGCGCCAGCCAGCCCCGAGCCAGCAGGTCGTAGAGGGCGTCGGGGTTATCTGAGTGCTGAGCTGCCCAGGCCATACCCAGGGTGGCCAGGTAGAGATCGCGCCCCGTCACTCCGGGGCGGACGCTCCCCTCCTGCTGGGCAGCAGCTAGTAGCTGGTCTAACTGAGCGATCACGTTGTGGCAGGCCATGCCCAGGGGGCTTGTCGCTTCATCTACCGCTTGGCGCATGGGGTCGGTCAAGCCGTCATAGGTCTGGAACCACTTGGCTGTTGCATCGAGCCAGGCCTGCAGAGCCTCCAGGGCGCTCTCCCCGCGAGCCAGCGAATCGGCAGCAGGCTCCGGAGCGTGCACACCCCGTGCCTCAAGCACCGCCGCGATCAGGGCCGACCGGTTGGGGAAGTTGCGGTAAAGAGTACCGGCCCCCACCCCCGCCTGACGGGCGATAGCGTCCATAGAGATATTGACGCCGTCTTGCTCGAAGGCGGCGCTGGCTACCTCCAGGATTTTTTCTCGATTGCGGACGGCATCGGCACGGGGTTTGCGGGCGGCGGTGGGGGTCTTTTCGGTCATGGTGTCCATCCTACACTTGCTAAGTGGAGAATGCCTCCGTATAGTTTTCAGCATAAACGGAAAACTTCTCCACTTAGAAAAGTTGGCATGACAGAAACAAAACTCGACCCACATAATCTCAGAGACACCTTCAGCGCCTACCCCACCGGCATAGCCCTCACAGCAGGCCACCTCAACGGCACCCCGGCCGGCATGCTCACCAACTCCTTCAGCACCGTCTCCCTAGACCCACCCCTCATCAGCATCAGCTTCGCCAAGACCTCCACCACCTGGCCAACCCTCCAGCAGCTACCCCAGCTGGGGGTCAGCGTCCTCGCCGCAGACGACCTAGAAACCGCCAACCTCCTGCGCCGCGCCACCCAAGACCGTTTCAACGATGTCACCTACACCGCACACGATGGCGGCGCCCTCACCCTTCCCGGCGCAGCGGCCCACCTCATCGTCGAACCTCACGACACCATCGAAGCCGGCGACCACATCATCGCCCTCTACCGGGCCCTCGACCATCACCGCGCCAGCGACGCTCAACCTCTCGTCTTCCACAACAGCTCCATACGACCCCTCGCAGCTTAAAAGAATACCAACCAACAGAAAGAAAAAATCATGGCAGACAAAAAGAAAATGCTCATCGGCATGCAGCTAGGCAACGGCTACGGCGCCCAGGTCACAGCCTGGAACTTCCCCGGCGTAGACCCCCACAACTACGCCAACATCGACTCCCACGTACGCTACGCCCAAAAAGCTGAACGCGGCCTCTTCCAGTTCCTCTTCTTCCCCGACTTCCCCAATGAATCCCAGGCCTCTGACCAGGTCGCCCCGCAGCTCACCCTCGACCCCATCGTCACCATGGCTGCCATCGCCCGGGACACCAACCGCATCGGGCTGGCAGCAACCGCTCCCACCCAGTGGAACGACCCCTACAACCTGGCCCGTCAGCTCAAGGCCCTCGACGTCATGAGCGGCGGACGTATCGGCTGGAACGCCGTGACCGGCTCAGACCCCCGCGGCGCCGCCAACTTTGGGCAAGAAATGAAGCCCTCCTCAGAACGCTACGGTCGGGCCCACGAGGTAGTGCAGACCGTCCAGGCCCTCTGGGGCTCCTGGGGCAAGGACGCCTGGGTCGCAGACCGCGAGACTGGCATCTTTGCCCGCCGCAGCAAAATCAAACCGGTCAACGCCCAAGGCCGCTACGTGGCGTCCGCAGGTCCCCTGCCGATCCCGCCCTCCAAGCAGGGCCAGCCCGTCATCTTCCAGGCAGGTGGCTCCCCCAACGGCCTGGCCATAGCTGGGCTCTACGCCAACGCGGTCATTGGCTCGACCTACACCATCGAAGACTCCATCCAGCAGCGTCAGGCAGTGCGAGATGCAGCCGAGCGGGCAGGGCGCAACCCCGATGAGATCAAGTTCTTCGCCGGTATCATGCCCACCATTGCCCCCACCAAGCGAGAGGCTCTCGACCGGCGCGGCCTGCTGGTTGAACCCCAGATCCACCAGCGCGTAGGCTACCTGGGCATGATGCTGGGCATTCCACTCAGCAGCTCAGACCTGGACCAGCCCATTGACCCCGGCGTCCTGACCTACGCCCAGCCCAACCCCGGCGACCCGCGCTCAGCCAAGGCTCTAGAGATCGCCCGCGAGGGCTGGACCGTGCGCGACATTCTCTACCACGGCGTCATCGACTACCACCCCTCCCCCATCGGCCCGGCCAAGGTGACCGCCGACCACATGACCGAGTGGTTCGAAGCCGGTGCCGTCGATGGTTTCTGGTTCTCACCCGATGTCTACGAAGACGGCATTGACGCCTTCGTCGACGGGGTTGTGCCTCTTCTGCAGGAGCGCGGCCTCTTCCACACCGAATACGAAGGTGAGACCCTGCGCGAACATCTGGGCACCCCAGACCAGTACGGGCTGGCGGAGCACCTGCTAGAGGCTCGTGGCTAAGCCCCTCACCGTTGAGGGTAATGCTCATTGCCATCGGCGTGGACGGTTCTCGCGCAGATGGCAATGAGCATTACATTCACGTCCGCTACCGCCGCAAAATCCACGCTGCCGCGCACCCGCGTCACTTTCGCGACACATTAATCGCCCGCAGCAAATACTCACTGATTTAGACAAAAAGTTATCCACAGATTGCCTCGTAGCTCTTGCCATGTCAGCTTTCCAGGGCAAAAGTCGCTCCCATGGAACACTTTTTCAACGACATCAAAACCTCCCCAGAGCTAAGGCACGAGGGTATCAGCCCCTCCACCATCCGCCGACGCTGTGCTCAGGGCAGACTCATCCGCATCATGCCCAATGCCTATGTTGGCGCCCACCAATGGGTTCAATGGGATGAGACAACCCGTGCCAAAGCTCGCCACGTCAGCTTCATCAAAACGCACCAACATTATGTACTCAGTCATGTATCCGCAGCGCTTTGGTGGGACGCACCCCTATTGCGGCTTCCGCGCAAAATTTGGGTGAGCCACCCTGCCTCTACGGTACGCTCGCGGCCGCAGGTGCATGTCAGCCGGGGGAGAGAAGATATATGTGCTGAAAGCATCTTCCATCGAGGAGTCTTTGTCACCGCACCATTGCAGACCGTACTCGACTGTGCAATGACGCTCCCCGTACTCGATGCCCTATGCGTTGCTGACTACTTTCTAAATCGAGGGCTTGTGTCTATGGAAGGTCTGCGGGAAGCTATCACGCTACTGAAGGGCAAGGGTGTATGCATTGCCCGTGCGGTGGCCAATTTAATGAGTGATAAAGCTGAATCACCAGCAGAATCTATTGCTCGCTACCGCATTCTGACATGGGGCTTTACTCCACCACAGGAACAAGTAAGCATTCAGATTGGTAGCTCTGTGTACCGTCCTGATTTTCTATGGGAGGAGTATCGGGTCATTCTGGAGGTTGATGGCAACGTGAAATATGACGGTAGCCATGGCAATCCGGTTCACGTAATCAGGCGGGAGAAGCAACGGCATCGGGCTCTTGAGCAACTCGGGTACCGGGTGTTGCGGGTAACCTGGGATGATATTATGCGCTCTCCTGAGACCTTCCGTGCCCTCTTGCTGAACGCTGGGGTGCGTTAGCAGGGCCACAGGTGTGGGATGAAACCTACTTATGTATAGCTATGGCAGTTGAGTGTGGCGGTAAGTGCCATCAGCGCGGAAGGTTCTCGTGCAGATGGCAATTGCCGCTACATACAAGAATGGGGGCGGACGGACGCGCGTCACGGGGCGTCATAAACGTTAAGGGGCGTCACGGTTTAGTAAGAGTAGAGCGCAGGTGTTTACCCTGAAAGAGATTTTGTCCATCACGAGCGATACGAGAGACCTGGCTCTACGACGATCGCAGCAACCACGCCGACAACCTGAACCTACTGACGCATCAGCTACCCACCCCGAAGGGGTAGGGGCACTTGACTGGGGGTCAAGGGGTCGCAGACTCAATTTCATTCGACTGTTAATCGAAGGGTTACTGATTCGAGTTCGGCGCCGGTGCTACAGCCAGCTACCGATGGGAGATACCCTTGGGCGCACCTGCCGATTTTGTTTACACCGACCCTTCTCACCCCACGCCCAACCCGGCCCTGATTTCAGATGAGGCCCGCGTGCAGTTCTGGGCAGACCAGGCCAAGTCCCGCCTGACTTGGGGCGAACTCTTCGATGAGGCCAACCCCCATACCTTCGCCAAGCCCCAGAGCCTGGGTTTTGATGAGGAGGGTATCGAGCAGTTCACCGTGCCCGAGATTAAGTGGTTCGAAGGTGGCAAGCTGAATGTTGCCTACAACTGCGTAGACCGCCATGTTGAAGCGGGTAAGGGTGATAAGGTAGCCCTCTACTTCGAGGGTGAGCCCGGTGACCGTCAGGCTATCACCTACACTGAGTTGCAGCGCCGGGTAGCCAAGGCAGCCCACGGCCTGGAGAAACTGGGCGTCACCCAGGGTGACCGTGTGGTCATTTACCTGCCGGTCATTCCCGAAACCATCATCTTCACTCTGGCCTGTGCCCGCATTGGCGCTATCCACTCCCTGGTCTTTGGCGGTTTCTCCGCCGAGGCCCTGAAGTTCCGGGTGGAAGATACCGGCGCTAAGGTGCTCATTACCACCGATGGGCAGAACCGCCGCGGCACCGTCGTGCCGGTTAAGGCTACCGCTGATGAGGCCTGCTCGGGTGAGAACAACATTGAGCACGTGATTGTCATTGACCGCACCGCTGGCACCCCCGAAGCCCACGCCGCCGTGCCCTGGACTGAGGGCCGCGACGTCTGGTACCACGACCTGGTCGATGACCTGCCCGACACCCACGACTACCAGCTCTTTGGCGCTGAGACTCCTCTCTTTATCATCTACACCTCGGGCACGACCGGTAAGCCCAAGGGTCTGGTGCACACGTCTGCTGGCTACCTGACCCAGGTGGCCTACACCCACGCCCTGCTCTTCGACCTGCTCCCCGAGATTGAGGACGATCAGGGCCAGCACCGCGTGGACGAGCTGGCAACCGTCAACGACCCCGCCAAGGTTGAGAACACCGTTCACTGGTGCACCGCGGACCTGGCCTGGGTCACCGCCCACACCTACGAAATCTACGGGCCCCTGCTCAATGGCGTCACCGAGGTCATTTACGAGGGCACCCCCAACACCCCCACCTTTGAGCGCCACTTCGAGGTGATTGAACGCTACGGGGTCACCAACTATTACACGGCCCCAACTCTGATTCGCTCCCTCATGGGGGCCTTCCCTGACGGCCCGCCGGCGGGCAAGTACGATCTGTCATCTGTGCGCCTGCTGGGGTCGGTGGGTGAGTCTATCAACCCCGAGGCCTGGCGGTGGCTACGGACGCACGTGGGCGGGGGCACCGCGTCCTTCATCGATACCTGGTGGCAGTCTGAGACCGGCTCGACCGTGTGCTCGCCGCGTCCTCACGACTCCCAGTTCGCGCCCGCTGGCACCTTTGCGGACGGCGCTCCCCGCACCGGTTCCAAGCCCGGCTGTGCGACCCGGGCGGTTCCGGGTATCTCAACCCGCGTGGTCGATGAGCACGGGGCTGACGTTGAGCCTGGGATTCAGGGCTTTATTGTGGTCGATAAGATTGGCCCCTCCATGGCCCGCACGGTCTGGGGCAACCCGCAGCGCTACCTGGATTCCTACTGGCGCCACTACGGCGAGCGCGGCTGGTTCCTGGCCGGGGACGGCGCCAAGGTCGATGATGAGGGCGATGTCTATATTCTGGGCCGCATCGACGATGTTATTAACATTTCGGGCCACCGCCTGTCGACCATTGAGATTGAGTCTGCCCTGGTCACGCATGAGGCTGTGGTGGAGGCAGGTGTCTGCCCGGTGGAGGACGAGCTGACCGGCCACCAGGCGGTTGCTTATGTGACTCTCTCTGAGGCTGGGCGGGCGCTGAGTGCCGAGGAGCTGAAGAAGGCGCTGACCGAGCATATCCGCCACGAGATTGGCCCGATTGCCAAGCCCAAGGATGTCATTGCGGTAGCGGATATCCCTAAGACCCGGTCGGGTAAGATTACCCGCCGTCTGCTGGGTGAGCTCTACCAGGGCCGCGCGCTGGGTGACACCTCTTCTCTGCAGAACGAGGAGGCCCTAGAGGCTATCGCTCAGGTGCTGGCTGCCCGCTAGCTTCTCCTGCGCAGCTGCCCGCTAGCTGTGCCTGCTAAGCCGCATCGTGCGTCCGACCTGAACCTCCGCCCACCCCCTCTGTACGCAGGTGAGCGCCTACCCGACCTAAAATAAGGAGGGAAGGCACTCACTACCATCGGGAGATTTCATGCCAAGGTTCTCACGCGCGACCAAGACCGTGCTGGCCCTGCTTGCGGGCGGGGCGGCCATTATCGGTATTGGCGCCACCAACCACGCTACCCCTGCCCGTGTGGCGCCGCTGTTGGGTAGTTCGTCCTCGTCGTCACAGAAGCAGGGCGGACGTTCCTCCACCAGTTCCCAGATCAGCGGCAGCTCCAAGGAATACGCCGAGATTTGCTACGACCCAGGCACCGGGCAGCGCCTGGAGAACTCCGAGTGTGAGGACGAGGGCGGCTCAGGTTCCGGCGGTGGTGGTGCGGGCGGTGGAACTGGGCGGTCCTACTGGGTGCCCTATTCATCGTCATCGACCCTGCCCAAGGTGGGTGAGAAGGTTGCAGGTGGGTCTGCCAGCCGCCCGTCTGATGGCACGATTTTCCGTAACCTGCCCTCGCAAGGTGGTGGGTTTGCGGAATCTTTCCGCGAGTCGAAGAGCTCCTATACCGTGGAAAATTCGCAGGTTAAATCGAGCCAGAGCGGGGATTCCTACGGCGGTTTCGACCAGGGCGCCAAGAAGGACGTCACCACCAAGAAGAGCCGCGGTGGCTTCGGGAGCGGTTCTAAGACCGGTGGCGGAACCAAGGGAGGTTAAGACCGGTGCGACGACTTTCCTTCCCGCTGGGCCGCCACAACTGGGAGCAGACCATTGCCGCTGAGGGGCTTATCTATTCGCTCGAAGGGCCCGACGATACCGACCATTACTGGAACGAGTTTGCGGCCTATGAGTTCACCGTGGCTGAGGCCCTCTGGTTGCAGGAGCAGGTCGAAGAGGCCCACCGCATGTGCGTTGCGGCTATCGACCACATCATTTCGGGGCCCCTCAAGCACAAGCTGGGGCTGAGCGAGGCAGCGCTCAAACTGGCAATCGATTCCTGGCGTTGGCACGAGTACGACTTCTACGGCCGCTTTGACTTTGTTTACAATCCCGAAACCCATACCCTCAAGATTCTTGAGTATAACGCCGATACCCCCACTGGTCTGGTGGAGGCGGCGGTCAGCCAGTCCACCTGGTTCAAGGATCAGCGCCTGGATCTGCGCGGCTTCAAAGAGTGGAACGACCTGGGCAACGCCTTTGTCGCCCGCTGGGCGCAGATTCGCCAGCGGGTCAAGCACCCGGTTCTGCACTTGGCCTGTGTTAACGAAGAAATTGACGAGCTGGGTGAGGACCTTGAGAACCTCAAAGTTGTAGCCCACGCCGCGCACATGGCGGGCTGGGAAACCCACATCATGCGCATCGACGACCTCTATTGGGACGCCGACCGCCGCATCTGGCTCGATGACCGCGACCGGCAGGTCCACAACCTCTTCAAGCTCTACCCCTGGGAAGACATGGTTGAGGACGCCTACGGGCAGGTTCTCTTCGAGGGCGGCTACGCTGCCATGGAGAACTGGTTTGAGCCTGCCTGGAAGATGTTCCTTTCCAACAAGGTGCTGATGGTCGCTCTCTGGGAGCTCTTTCCGGGGCACCCGCTGTTGCTGCCAGCGTCCTTATCTGCTCACCACGGCTTCACCGACTGGGTGAAGAAACCCATCTTTGGGCGCGAGGGCGACGGTATCGTAGTGCAGGCCCCCACCTACGGGGTGCAGGCGGCTCATACCGACGGCTACATGACAGAAACTGCCGCCGAACACGAATACATCTACCAGCAGTATGTACAGCCGCCCAACTTCACCGGGGACGCCGGCGAACCCAACTACCCAGTCATCGGGGCCTGGGTGGTGGGCGGACGCGCCGTAGGTTTTGGGGTGCGCGAGTCAGACGGGGCGATTACGGACGGCTACTGCCGCTTCGTGCCGACGGTGCTCAGGTAAACCGGAAGGTGGCGCAGGCTCACAGCGAAGCTGCTGGCTCGATGGAGTGAGCGGGTGCGTCAGCACACAAGAGCGAACGGAATCCGCCGCAAGGCGGGGCGTGAATCGCCTCGTGAGCGAAGCGAACCGGCGAGAGGGTCGGCCGTGAGCGTGAGCCTGCGCCACCTAACTTTCTGAGTACATCGGGTGGGTACGATAGAGGCATGACAGCCCACTACCCCGTTTTCGTTTACGGCACCCTGCGCCCCGGTATGAGTAATCATCACTGGTTCCGTGGGGCGGATGCCAACAGGGTCGATGCGACCATCACCGGCTACGAGCTGGTCACTAACGGCTCCTACCCCTACCTGCTCCCGGCGTCCGCCCCGGTCAGCACGCCAGCTGGCAGCGGTGATACAGGTGCGGACGCCCCCGCCCCGGTAGTGCGCGGCACTCTGGTGTTCGTAGACCCCGCCGACTGGGAGACTGTGGCCGCTTCCCTGGATGAGCTGGAGGGGACCAACCCGGCCCACCCTGTGCACGATGACAACCTCTATAACCGGGTGCTGGCCCAGGTGGTAACGGAGGCCGGGGAGAACATCACCGCTTGGGTTTATATTCCGCCTACCCACCGTCATGAGGAGCTGCGGAGGCGCCACCGGCGGGTGCCTGGTGGGGAGTGGCGCGAATAGAAGAAAAGAACACGTAAGACCAGGCCCAATGAGGTCGCGGGTCTGGGCAGGCAGCTTGGGGAACAAAAGTATAAAAAAGTATAAAAAGTATAAAAAAGTATAAAATGAGGGGTATGCGCAACCCCTTCTCCCCTTCATTTGGTGCTACCCCACCCAACATCTTCGGCCGCACTAAGGAACTTAACAGTTTCAAAGAAGCTCTCCAAGAAGGGCCTGGCAGCCCTGGCCGTGCCATGCTTTTCACCGGTGCCCGAGGAATGGGAAAAACCGTACTGCTCAACGAAATCGAAAACATCGCCCGTGATCATGGGTGGGCAACAATCTCTGAAACAGCAACACCCGGCGTAGCCCAAAGACTCCAAGAAACCTACCTGCCGTTGGCTCTTGACGACTGGGGAAAACGGTCCCCCAAAAGTCATATAACATCAGTTTCTGTCACCGGCCTCGGCAGCCTCACCCGCAGTATCAGCGAACAACCCCCTGTTGTTCCCACTCTTCGGTTGCTCCTGGGTGAAGTTCTTGATGTCCTTGAAGAACATAGCTCAGGACTGCTCATTACCCTCGATGAAGTCCATCGCGAAAACATAGATGACCTTAGGGAAATTGCAACAGCAATCCAACATCTCTTCCGTGAAGGACGCAATATCATGTTTGTTGCCGCAGGGCTACCGCACGCTATCCATGATTTGCTGAACGATAACGTCCTTACTTTTCTACGGCGGGCAGAACGCTATTCGCTAGGTCTGCTATCACCGCAAGCGAGGCATAATGCCTTTGTAGAAGCATTTGCAGGTAGCGGAAAAACTATTTCGCCAGAGGCCGTTGAACGGGCAGCTAGGGCCTCCCAGGGATACCCCTACCTCATACAGTTACTGGGTTATCATGCCTGGCGACTGTCTGCTAATAATTCTCAAGTGGATACAGCTACGGTCGAAGAAGCAATTCAGGTTGCCCGCTCAAAACTCACGTATCTTGTGCATGAGCCTGCCCTATCCGCGCTTTCTCACGGTGACATGGAATTTTTAAGGGCTATGACTCATGACAAAGGGGAAAGCAAAATTGCCGAGATTGCAGGGCGCCTCGGCAAAACTGTTCAAGAAATCAGTGTCTACCGCCAGCGGCTTTTGAAAGCAGAGGTTATCGCGTCAACAGGCCACGGAAAACTTTCTTTTGTCTTGCCCTATATGCAGGAATTTATCACTCAGGAATTCGCTGAATAACGGACTGTCCTAGTCAAAGCTAAATTTCGCCAGGGTCACACAGCCGTAGCCCTCCACGGGATTGAAGCCCCTACCTCGGTAAAGGTCAATCACGTGCTGGTTGCTGGGGTGGGTGTCTGTGGTGATGTAGACCTGGCGGACGCCACCCACGGCCTCCAACGCCATGTCGAGTAGGTGGGAGCCCAGACCAGACTTCTGAAAGTCCGGGTTGATGAGTAGGTCTTGAATATAGCTAATGCTGACCCCATCACCGACAACCCGCACTAGCCCGGCGAGCCGGCCGGTGGCGTCCTCGCGAGCTACCGCCAGGTAAAGGCTACCTGCGCACATGGGCACCAGGTCTTCGGGGCGGTTGGTGTAAGCGCTCCGGTCGGCATCGCTACGCCCAGGCCGCCCCTAGCGCCCCAGCGCCTTAGATTCGGTAATCCGTCATTTCGAAGATCTGTAGGAAGCGCTGGATGCGTTCGTTGTCGGAGGCGAAGAAGGCTTCGGGGGCGCCGTTATAAAGCACGTTGCCGCCGTCGAGGAAGACGATGCGGTCGGCGACCCGGCGGGCGAAGGTCATGTTGTGGGTAACGACCACCAGGGAACGCTTTTCTGCCGCCAGGTCTACCAGCACCTTAATAACTTCCGCTTCAAGTTCAGGGTCCAGGGCGCTGGTGGGTTCATCAAAGAGCAGGTAGTCGGGGGCGACCGCCAGAGCGCGGGCTATAGCAACGCGCTGCTGCTGACCGCCTGAGAGGTTATCGGGGTAGGCGTCCGCCTTGTGCCCCAGCCCCACCTTTTCTAGGAGTTCGCGCGCGAGCTGGGCTGCGGCGTCCTTACCCATCTTGCCATTGAGCACCGGGGCCAGGGCCACGTTCTGCTCAGCGGTGTAGTGGGGGAAGAGATTGAAGTTCTGGAAGACCATGGCCGAGTGCTTGCGGATGGTGCGTACCTGCTCATCGGTCAGGCCGGCGGCGAAGTCCACCGAGTCGCCCTCGATGGTCAGGACGCCGGACTCGGGGGTTTCAAGCAGGTTGAGGCAGCGCAGCAGGGTGGATTTGCCCGAGCCGGAGGGGCCGAGAATGACCGTGGTTTCGCCGTTGTCGAGGTCCAGGGAGATGTCACGCAGGATGGTGTTCTCGCCGAAGCTTTTGGTGAGGTTCTTCAGGCTAAGCATTGGCTGTCCTTATGTAACGGCTGGTGCGCTTTTCGAGGGCGCGCTGGGCGATGGAGAGCAGGGTGAAGATGACCAGGTAGATAGCGGCGACTTCCAGGTACATGGCCAAGGGCTCGAAGGTGCGGGCGGCGACCTGCTTGCCGGACTGGAAGAGGTCCACCATGGAGATGACCGAGACCAGGGAGGTGCCCTTGACCAGGTCGATCAGGTCGTTGCCCAGCGGGGGCAGGGCGATGCGGGTGGCCTGCGGGACGACGACGTGGCGCAGGGTCTGCATCTTGGTGAAGTTGAGGGTTCGGGCAGCTTCAAACTGGCCGCGCGGAATCGAGGCGTAGGCTGAGCGGAAGGTCTCTGCCACATAGGCTCCGGTGTTGAGGCTGAGCGCGATGATGGCGGCGGGCCAGGTGTCAAGGGTGATGCCGATGCGGGGTAGCCCGTAGAACACCAGGAAGAGCTGCACCAGAAGCGGGGTGCCGCGGAAGAACCACACGAAGGCTGTTGCCAGCCAGTTGAGCGGGTTGTAGCGGCTGAGGTTGCGGGCGGCGGTGGCCAGCAGACCCAGCACCAGTGCGAGCACGAAGGAGATGAGGGTCAGCGGGATGGTCACCTGCACGGTGGCCAGCAGCAGGGAGGGCAGGGATTGTGCCCAGAGTTCTAGGTAGCGGTCCATAGTGTTCTACGGGTTACTTTCGGTTCGGACGCCGGGGTGCGGCTTGCCGGGGCCGGGTTAGGCCTTGGGGCTGAGGTCGATGCCAACGTACTTTTCGTAGATGGCCTTGAAGTCGCCGTTCTCCAGGTGCTTGGCGATGGAGTCATTGATGGCGGTCTGCAGGGTGGTGGCACCCTTGGGCATGAGAATAGCTGCCTCGGAGTGGTCGCCCAGGCTACCTTCAAGTAGGCGGATGGGGGCGTCGGGGTGCTGTTCCTGATAGTAGGCGAAGGTGACGGCGTCGTTACCGCAGGCGTCCACGCGGCCGGTAAGTACCTGTTCGATGGCTTCGTCGAAGCCGGTAACGATGGTCATCTGGGCGCCAGCTTCTTCGAGCAGGGTGCGGAAGTTGGAGGTCTCTGAGGACGCGGCGGTTGCACCGTTCAAGTCTTCTACCTTCTGCAGGGATGAGGAGTCGAGGACAGCTACCTTACCTTCTGAGGCAACGTAGGGCACTGAGAAGTCGTACTTGAGCTTGCGTTCTTCGGTGGGTGAGACGTTGTTGATGACGATGTCGTAGCGGTCTGCATCCACACCGGCGATCAGGGAGTCCCAGGGGGTTTCGGTGTATTCGGCTTCAACGCCTAGGTCAGCGGCGATGAGGTCGGCAATTTCTTTTTCCATGCCCACGAGTTCGCCGGCTTCGTTGTGGTAGTTCCAGGGGGCGAAGGTGCCTTCGAAGCCGATGCGGATCTTACCGGCGTCCTTGATGGCCTGCAGCTTATCAGCTGCTGCGGTGGATGAGCCGGAGGTGGTGGAGGATGATGAGCCGCAGGCGGCCAAGGCCAGGGCGAGGGCAGACGCGCCAGTGAGAGCGAGAGCGGAACGACGGTTGATTGCTGTCATGGTACCTGTCTTTCGGTGGTGACACTTTGGGTAACTGCGCAAGCTTATAACAGGTGAAGCCCCCACAAAGAATTATTGTTACGCAAGTGTTACGAAAATTTTTCAGGAGAGGTTGGAGATATCATGAAACGCCACTAAGGCACCCCTCCCATCAGCAAGAATGAGGGGAAAAACACTTTTGAGCAGGACTGCACTAAAGCAAAGTAGCCTCATTCAACAAGCAAACACCCTTGCCCCAAAGGGAGTGGACTACTAAATTTGGAACCACATACAAAACAAAAGCATACTTATAAGAGAGGTGTTTCACATGTTCATCTTTAGCAAGACTACGACCACCGCTTCAGCGAGCAGCGACGATCCCATCGCCGAGCTTGTAGAGCTGAACCCCGGCACCTCCTATTCACAGATGCAGGCTGACCTTTCGGCCTATGCAGAAGCTAATAACACCACCGTGGAGTCTGTTGCACAGGAAGCACTCGAGGACGCCCGGGGAAGCACTACCAACAACGTTACAAGCTCTTCTGGCTTCCGTCAGACTGTTCCCGTCTTACCTGCTGGGCGGAATAGGGGTGACATCTTTATCACTCCCGCAAATACCCTCGGTTTTGATCACGGTCATACTGGCCTGTACTTCTCAGCCGAAGAAATCATTGAAGCCCCCGGCAAAAAGGGTGAACATACTCAAAGCCATAGAATCAGCCGAAACAACGTATCAGCACCATCTGGCTCAGTTTTGCTCAATGTGAAAATTGACCAGGCTACCAAGGATTCTGTCGCAGATTGGACGAATGAGAACCTACTAGGTCGCCCCTATAACTCAAACTTTGCTGTCAATAAATTTGGTAGCTTCTCAGCCCTCAACTGCTCTCAGCTGGTCTGGCACGCCTACGATGTTGCCGCCGGTATCGATTTAGACAGCAACGGCGGCCCCGGTGTCTACCCCTACAACGTTAAGGACTCCGAACACACCGAAATTTACCATACCGTGAGCTAAGTAAGGAGATTACCATGAAAAAAAGAAGTCTTATCGCACTCACAGCTACCTTCCTCCTTACTGCCTGCACCCCTCCCCCAGCTTTAGACGGATGGCCTGAAGCAAAGCTTACCGGGAATAACTTAGAGGACGTTGAATACGCGCTTTATCTCAGCCCCCAAGTGGTTGGCTCGACCCCCGTTGACCGTAGCTATCTTGCCCTCATTAAAGCTGATGGATCCTATGAAACCATAAGGGTGGATGGGCTAGATAACGGTGGTGTTTTCTGGACAGAAGAAGGAATCCACTTTGCTGATAAATCCGCAGACTATCTGCTGACCGATGAAAAACTCGAAAAATGGTCTCTTGAAAAATCTGACTTGATGTACGGCTACAATCTTCATCCCGACGGCTCTACCGTAGGTCTCTACAGCTTTGGTTCCCAGGAAAATCAGGGGTATACAACTCAGGTTATTCAACGAAACGGAGATGATGTTATCTCCTTTCCAACCGAGGGTTCATACTATGATTCAGGAATTTGCCCGGATGGAACAATCGTAGGGATTTCTCCGACCACTGGACATTACAAAAATGACGGAGTTGAAGAAAAAATTCTTGTCACAATTGATGAGAAGGAAGAAAAAGAAAAACTAGTTCTTAATTTTCCTAACTACCATACCCCTGCAAACGACTTGCACTGCCGGGACGGAAAAGTATTTGCCCTGGGTACACTGCCTGAAGAGAATGAATACGGTAGCTACCAGTACGGCGATGTGCTCACTTTCGACCTTGAAACAAGAGAGTTCTTAGCGGTCCCTGTGACGGATGAAGAAGGGGACCCCCTACCTCTTACCCATGAAGACGGCACTGGAGTAGCACACGCTCAAGCTATAGATAATGAAGCTATCAAAGATGGCAAACTGTCCTGGTACCTGGGGAATACCATCTATGAGACTGATGTCGCTACAGGCGTGACCAAAGAGCTCTTCGACATCTCCGCAACTAAACAAGGGCTGTCCAACTCACAGGTTGTTTTCAGGGAAGTCGATATCGTCGTCTTCTCTTACAACCAAGACGAAGAAATCCAGATGGTTCGTTACGACCGCTCAACTGGGCATGAACTTGACCGTGTTCAAGTCGACGGTCTAACTGAGAAAACCTCAGTCAAGATGATACCCCGAGGGTTCGCCGCTAAACCACTAACCTGAGCCCTCGCACAGAAGGGTGGGCTTCTATCCCAGGAGCCCACCCTTCGTATCTTTACCCCGCCCTAGGCAGCGTCCAGGGCAGAGGTCATATCCTCCAGCAGGTCCTCAACGTCCTCAATACCGACGGCTACGCGCACCAGGCGGGTGGTGAGGCCGGCATCGTCACGGTCTTCTGGGGAGTAGGCGCCCTGGGTCATGGTGGTGGGTAGGCAGACCAGGGACTCAATGCCGCCGAGGGAGACAGCGAAGGTGAAGACCTTGAGGGAGTCGAGGAAGGCCTTGATGTCGTGGCCTTCCTTGACGGTGAAGGAGAAGAGGGCGCCCTTGCCGGTGGCCTGTTCAGCCTGGATCTGAGCTTCCTCGGCGCTGTAGGAGCCGGGGAAGTAGACGGTCTCTACGGCGGGGTGGGCGGCGACAGCCTCGATGATGGCTTCGGCGTTGGCCTGCTGGCGTTCCATGCGCAGGGCCAGAGTTTTGACGTTCTGTAGCAGGCGGTAGGAGTCGATGGGTGAGAGCACGCCGCCGGAGATCAGCTGGGCCTTGAAGAGCTTGTCGGCCAGGTCGGTGTCGTTGGTGGTGGCGACGCCCGCGAGCAGGTCACCGTGACCGGCCAGGTACTTGGTGGCTGACTGCACGACGATGTCGGCACCCAGTTCCAGGGGCTTTTGCAGGTAGGGGGTCATAACGGTGTTATCAACGACCAGCAGGGCCCCGTGGCGGTGGGCCAGCTCGGCGACCTTCTTGATGTCGGTGACGCGCAGGGTGGGGTTGGAGGGGGTCTCAATGAAGACCATGCCCACGTTTTTACCCTCGAAATGGGCGTCGGAGAGGGTGGAGAGGTCGTAGACCAGTTCGTGTGCGACTCCGCGCTTGGGCAGTTCGATGGTAGCGAAGCGGTAGTTGCCGCCGTAGACGGGCATGCCCATGAGCAGGGTCTGACCGTGTTCCAGGATTCCCATGGCGGCGGTGGTGGCTGCCATGCCGGAGCCGTAGAGGAAGGCATGCTCGGCACCCTCGATGGCGGCGAGGGTGGTTTCTGCCTTGGAGCGGGTGGGGTTGCCGCCGCGCTGGTATTCGAAGGGGCCTTCGGTGCCGTCGGTGGGCTGGCCGAAGGTGGAGGCGGTGTAAATCGGGGGTACGACGGCCTGTTCTTCGTTAGAGTGCACGGCGTGGATTGCGCGGGTGGTAAAGCCTGCCACAGTGATTCCTTTCGGTGTCAAGAAAAAAGCGTATTTATAGAGCCTATACCTGCTATCTGCAAGGCAGAGAATTAATGTTACGTGTTTATGACGTTGCTCTTGGACAAACACAAGAGGTATAGCCAAAGGCACATCCGCGCCAGCACACGAGCCTCACCGGCACACACTCCCTGCTCCCGGCTGCCCCAGCCGGTATTCTTAAAGAATGAGATACAGGCCCTGCGCCCGCTCGTCCGCTGTCGCTCAGGGCCGTATTTACCTCGCACACATCCCCCTACACCACACAAAGAGTTCTCTATGCCCTCCTCCCCCATCCATCGCCGCGCCCTCATTCACGGCGCAGCCTGGTCTGCCCCCACCATCATCGCCAGCTCGGCGGTGCCCGCCTACGCCGCATCAACGCCGTCCGCCGACCTTTTTGCCACCCTGGCAGCAGAACTAGGCGGTATCTCCTTCACCGAGTCGCAGACCGTCTACAACTCACTCTCACCCACCGTTCGCTTTACCAACATCACCAACAAGCGGCTAGAGATTTCCCGCCGCACCGGGCGTCCTTTCAACTCCGTAACCGAGGCAGAGGCCCGCGCTGAGCTCCAGCCCGAGGTGCTCAAAGCTACCGGCCTTGAGAAGCAGTTCAACGTCTCAAAGCTGCTGGCCCAAAACACCCTCACCGCGATTGCCGCAACCCCCCTCTACGCCCATCTCTCACCCCAAGAGCGCGAAACCCTAATCACCAATAAGGTCAGCGGGCGCAAGGAGCAGTTCCTGCTAGGCCTGGCCTACCTGCGGTCGCTCTACTCCTTCGAGCTGGGCGGCGTGAACGTGGCCGAGGCCCTCATTGCTAACCCTGAGCAGTTCGGCATCACCGGGGTTGACCCGATTGACTACATTCTCAACATTGGCTCCCAGCGGGCTAACGTACTGGCCTTCAGTAACTCCCCCACTGCCCACCGCACCGTGGTGCGCCTGCCGGAGCTCACCAGCTTCATTGCCGACCGGGCAGGCACCAGCGACCTGGACGCCTGGATGCGGGAGCAGAGCGGGGCCATCATTGCGGACGCCGCCGCCCCGCTCTACAGCAAGCTGGCGGCAGCCCCTGCCTCCCACCGCTTTATCCTGCCCCTGCTTTCGCAGGAGAATGACGGGGTCTATGTTGCAACAACCCCGGCCTCTATCACCTTCGGCCACACCTACACCTATATAGACCCCGCCACCGCAGGTAGCAGCACCGCTGAAAAGACCGCCTTCATCGACGAACTCAACCGCCGGGCAGCCGAGCAGAACGCCTTTGTGGAACTCTGGACCCGCTTGGCTCCCGCCTATGCTGGTGAGCTCACCGGCAACCGCCTGGCGATTGATACCTTCCAGGGCTACAAGGCCCAGAACATCTCAGCCTCCTGGCTGCCCAAGACCAACCCCGGAGCTATCAGCGACTTCTTTGCGCCCCTCAACCTCTGGGTACCCTACACTCAGGCAACCGCCCAGGCCGAGGGCACCGGCATGCGCTACTTCATGGGCAAGGCCATCTCTGCCAACGGTGTGACCACCTACGGCCACGAGATGACCCACCTCATCGACGACACCCTGCTCACCAACAGCGGTGGCCTGCGCGACGGTTTTGGCCCCGAAACAATCGCCCGAGGCATCTTCGAGGGCCCCGATAGCCCCACCTCAGCTATCGTTGGCTTCAACCAGCACTTCGACTGGACCTCAGTCGCCGACCGCCTGCACAACGGCAGCCCCGAGCAGTTCGCCACCAAGCAAGACCTCTCTGCCTACATGCGCCAGCAGCTCGACACTCTCTACCTGCTGGATGCCCTCGAGGCAGAAGCTATCCTGCGCCGCCCGGCCGAGGAGCGTGCCGTCCTGCTCAACCGCCTGAGCCAGACCCCGCGCGGCACCACCGGCCACACCGATGACACCTTCAGCACCATCACCGTGGACGAGGCAGCCGCCCTCTCAACAGTGGAGGACTTCACCGCCCAGGGTCTGGTGGTCTCCCGCTACCAGTGGCGTGGTATCAGCACCATCGGCACAGCACCGGCGAACAGCTACTACACCATTCCCCTCTTTGACCCCGCCTACGGTGCTTACACTCCCTCCACCGGTGCGCCTGGCGATATCACCGTCCGCCGTCAGGCCTTCGACCTGCTGGCTTACAAGGGCTACGACGAAGGCCTGGTGCCCTACATCTCCAACCAGTACAAGACCGCTGCCGGCGGGGCGCTCTCGGATAGCTTCATCATGGGGCAAATCGGCATCGCCGACTATGCTGCCGACCGCGCGTCTCGCTACCATCAGGGGCTTCAGCGGGCGGAGGCGTCCGCGGTCTTCCCCTTCACCTACCGCGGGCAGACCATTGCCTCCCTCGGCGACCTGCGAGCCCAGTTTGACCAGGCCCTTGCCGCCGACCTGCCCCACCTACAGCAGGCTCGGGCAGGCTCTACCAGCGCTATCTGGTCGGTGACTGCCGTGCGCGAGCTCAAGGCCTCCTTCTACCGGGCGGCTATGCAGCTCTAGAGCCCCCTAGCGTTAGAGCCCGAAGAACTGAAAAAGTCCCGCTCCCTGGTGAGGGAGCGGGACTTTTCTCAAGAAAAGATGCTGTTGGCGGTTGCCTTAGCTGTTGTAGCCAGCGGGTGATACGAAGATCGGTGCGGACGCGGTGGGCAGGTTCACCGAGAAGATGGAGGTGCCCATGCCGTTCCAGCCGCCGTGTACAGCCTGGCCGTTGCCAATGTAAACGGCGATGTGCTGCTGACCGAAGCCGTTGGACTGGTAAAGAACCAGGTCGCCGGGCTGGGGGTTGGAGGTTACGGTACCCAAGGCCATGTACTCCATGGGCCAGCCGTGGAAGTTGATGCCAGCGGCGCGCAGGGAGTTGGTTGCCAGCATGGTGCAGTCGGTCTGAGCGTTGACGGCTGCGGCACCCAGGGCGGCTGCTACAACAGCATCGCGCTTAGCCTGATTGGTGGCAGTGGAAAGAGTGGGGGCTGCTGCGGGTGCAGCGGTGGTTGCTGCGGGTGCAGGAGCAGGTGCCTGGGTTGCTACAGGAGCTACGGTTTCAACGGGTGCAGGAGCAGGAGCTGCTTCTACAACCTCAACGGTCTCGGACTGAACAGCAACGGTGGCTTCTTCAACAGGAGCTTCGACGGGTGCTTCTTCAACAACCGGAGCTTCTACAGGAGCCTCTTCAACGACGGGGGCTTCCTCAACGGGAGCTTCCTCGATAACGGGGGTTGCTTCAACGGGCTTTTCGGGAGCTACGATGTAAGCGGGAACGCCCCAGCTTACGACCTTGCCTTCACCTGCAACGGCGAATGCCTTGAGCAGGGGGGTTGAAACGGCTGCACCGTTGTCTACGGTGGTCTGCGGGGCTTCATTTACCGATGCGTTTGCTGCTGCGAGAACAGCGCCGGAGAGGATGACACCTACCGCACCTACTGAGAGTGAACGACGCAATGTTGTACCTTTCGTCTCTTCTTGAGATTTCGCAGCCGGGTTGCTGCTACTGCTGGGTGGCCCGTATGTGGGGTTGTGGGCTCCCATGCTTCCCTCGGAAGCTGATTGGACTTTGAACAGCCTATAACGATTTGGTAACGATGTATACCAAATCGTTATAAAAAGTTGATTTTTCTGCCCTATGTCACGTCTTGACGGGTCCCCCGGATAGCCTGGAAATCAGCTGTTAAGACTGGTCACGGCTGGTTAATGGCGAGTAGCCTGTGCGGCAAGAACACACCGAAATAATCTGCGACACGGCAACGGCCGGGTCACGGTTTCATGACAAAACCGCGGCCCGGCCGACAACTTTCAGGTACCGCGCAAGCGGACGCGCTCCCGTCCGCCCCTCTACCCGGGGGCTAGTCGCCGCGCAGTTTCAGGCGGGCGTTGGGGAGCTCCGGGGCGGGAATGACGGAGGTGCGGGGCTTTTCGTCGTATTCACCGGGCAGTAGCACCACCCCGCCGAAGCGGGGGTGATCGGCGGTAGCGCCCTGACCGGCGGCAAGGGCGCCACCGGTCACGATGTCAGCACCAGAGGCACCCGCCGGCGCAGTGACAGCCTCGAAGCTGTCAGCCTGGGCGTTCCAGGCGGCGCGGGCCTCGACGATGTCTTCATGGGTGCGGCCGATGAAGTTCCACCACATGGTGATTTTTTCACCGAAGGGGGCGCCTCCGAGCAGGATCAGGCGGGTAGCGCCGATGGCCTCGATGGTCAGCTCTTCGGTGCCGGGTTCAATGAAGAGCATCTCGTCGGCGGCGACGCGCTGGCCCTTAATAAGGAGGGCACCGGTATCGACCACAAACCCGTGCTCAAACTCGGGATTCAGAGTCAGGGTGAGGGTTCGGCGCGGGGCATCTTCTGCCGGGTTCTTGTCGGCCCGAGGATCTGAGCCGGGAGCACCCACCAGAATTTCCGCGCCCAGCAGGGGCGAGAAGGTGGTAACGGGGGGACGAGCCGGTCTTGGTTTCCTCATCGACAGTCACACCCAGTTCCCCCAGGAAGACGCGGGCCTGCACTCCAGCCGGGGCGGACGCGTCCTGCCCGCTCCCCTGCCCGCCGAAGGTGAGGGCTTCGGGCACGAAGTTTTCGAAGGCGGGGGCGGTGTTCATGTCGTCGCGGGGCAGGGCGATCCAGAGCTGGATGCCGTGCAGCACGGTGGTGTCTGGCGTGGAGTATTCGGAGTGGTTGATGCCGTAGCCGGCGGTCATGAGGTTGAGTTCGCCGGGGCGGACGTCGGCGACGGTGCCGAGGGAGTCGCGGTGTTCGATGGTGCCGGTGAAGATCCAGCTGGCGGTTTGCAGGCCGGTGTGGGGGTGCGGGGCGACGCGCATGCCGCCGGTGACGGCGACGTCGTCGGGGCCGTAGTGGTCGATGAAGCACCAGGCGCCGACCATACGGCGGTCGCGGGAGGGCAGCAGACGGCGGACGGTCATGGCGCGCAGCCCACCCAGGGGCACGGGGCGGGGCTCAATGAGTTTCATGGGTTTAGTGTACGCCGGGGCGGACGGGGGTGGGTGGGGATGAAGGTTGGGGCAAGCGGACGGTAGAGGGGCAGATACGCCGAATGCGACTCCTTTTCCCGAGCGGGCGTTGTTTTAACGTCCTGTTGGGAAAAGGAGTCGCATTCGGCGGTGCGCCCTAGGCAGAGAGGACGGTCTTGCGACGCTTTAGCTGAGTGCCAACGTCCTTCAGCCAAGTCCCACGATTAGAAACCGCAGGAACTTCCGTAGTGAATGGAGCTATAGCCTGATTCTGCACGAACTCATGGATAGTGACTAACGCTTTTTCCTGACCTTTTCTCGTGGCAACTGTAGGAAGCTGATAGAGCAGCTCTGAGTTACCTACGCCTAGGTAGAAGGGAAAAACCGCAGGGAAGGCTTTTCGTCCGAGATAAGTGGAGAATCGTGGGCTACGCAGAGCCTGATCGATTTCTTCGGTACGACCTTCGGCTGTAATACGGACAATAAATTCCGTGTCTGCCAGGTAGGTGCGATTGACTATAGATGTGCCGCCCTGAGCGTCAGGAGTAAAAACTAGATTTTTAGCGCTACTAGCTTTCATCCCCTGAGCCAAGAGCAACCGACGCCGAAATTTCTCTTCACCAGTACGTTGATTGATGGTGTGAAAATCATCTACAAAAATCGCTCTGCGTTCTTGTCGTACAGTAAAATGGGTGCTTTCAAGCCATATCGGCATTTCATTATCACGCTTGTACCCCATAGCCCCTGCAAGAAGGCCTCGTAGACTGCGCGGGGACGGAACTTCTTCAGTGCGGACAATGTTGCCTGTTACCGCGGCTCCTGCCCAGGACTGTAGGGGCCCAGCAAGCCGGATGTAGACGGAATCACTCACTGCTGGATCCATTCGACTACAGTATCGATGAACTCCTTAAGGGAGATGGCTTTGAGGTCACCGAACTGACCGTCGAGCCCCTCGTAGGTTCCGGTCAGCGCTTCAACAGGGCCAAAATTATCGGAATCAAAGCTACGAGCCTGACGGTACTGCTTGGCAAGGTATTCTACGCTGGGAGCCAAGTAGCCACCATCCTTACCATTGAGCACAGGGGTTTCAAAGTCATAGGCAGTGCGGTACTGCTGTTCCTCTGCAAGGACGAGAGCAGGCTGAATATAGGGAGCAGTGCTATTTTCCTTGCCACGAGGCAGACCGTAGATAATTGCGGTAATAAGGTCGCGAAGGTTGCCTTCAGAACGTTCCTGGCCAAATCCGGTCCAGGATTCTTTGAGCTGGGCCTTATCGATGCTGATGGTGCGATAGAAGATTCCATTGGTGTACTGGGCAACGCCAAGGAAAGTCGCACCGGTTTCCCCCTTGCGCTCCTTCACATCATCTACCGTTGAGAAGTAGTCAGTTTCAATAGTAGCAGCGTGGGTTGTCACCCCAGGTGAAACACTTAAAGCTGCCTCAGTATTCTTCTGCGGAGCATTGGCGAACATCCGACCAAAGCTGGCTATTGCGAGGGACCCGGTCTTACCTTCCTTGATAAAGTCAGCATCGGTTTTACCCAGGATAGTTGTTGCGGCAGTAGTAATTTCTTCTTCACTGAGCCAAGATGAACGTGCAGATCCACCCTCGTCATCCCCCTCTTTACCGCTGCCCTTAGTAAGCGTACCGACAAGAGTTTTCGCTGCTTTTAAGAGAGTTTTCTCATCTGTATCAGGAGAAATTTCCAGAGCTTTAGCTACTACCTCACCAGCAAGATCCCCTGAGCGTACGGAGCGATCCAAGGAAGCATTTTCGTACGCAGTACGAATACCACGCTTAACTGACTGGGATGAATGAAGGGCGCGCAGGGCGCCGCCAACGGTAACGCGCTTGGGCGTTCCGTTATCATCCCGGTTGAGATTGGAGTAAGGGACGGAGGTCAGAATGCTGATAGTTAGATGGTTTGACATGGTCAGTTATCCTTACTGCTCATCGGCCGATGAGTTTTCCTCGGCCTGTGGAAGGGTGTAGTTGAATGAAGAGTAGTAATCTCGAAGCACCTGGCGACGATTATTTTGCGAGGCTGGAGATAATCCGTTCCCCCAGTAAATGATGGTTTTTGCCAGGTTGTATTTATCGAGAGACGGTGGGTTTTGCAATCCATTAGCAAGAGCCAATAACCGCCTAATACTCAAAACAGCCTCCTCAAGTGGCTGCGTATGAAGGTAGGCAAGACGCTGACCCACAACATCAGGCTTGTCAGGGTTTAGTACTGCTTGTTTTCCCTCTGCAAGATGCTTCGACAGGTGATAGCACCAGGAACCGAAGGAACGGTAGCCTGCTCCATTACCTCTATCAAATGTTGGAATATCCCTGTACTCTGCGAGCATCGCAGCAACTCTCAAAAGGGCTGTCTTTTGATCTGCAGACTTAAAATCTGTCGCATAAGGCAACACGTAAGGGTAGGCGTAATGTTCAGTTATAGGGCTATTCCCGCGACGCAAAGCAGAAATCTCTTTGGCATAACCGCTTTCTTGCTCTGCTATCCAGCTCACCTTTTTGATGAGGTGATACCAAACAGCTAGCTCTTTATTCACCATCGTCTCCCTCCTGACTAGGGGTTTCCTTGATAATGTTCATTGCTTTCCTAAGACGCGCATAAAGCTGCCCACGCACATATTCAATACGGGCCACATTTAGGTTACGGTAAGGCAAAACGGTTGCGTCATATGCCCCTATAGCCGCTCGCAACGCATCTTCAAGAAGCGAGTTTGGTAAATAGCCTCGGTCCTCGCAGTCGTGCTGAAGGAAACGTATATAGACGGGGGTAATAGCCCTCCAATAATTCTCAGAGGCATCCGGCCTGAGTTGCTCCAAATCATCAAGAACAACAGGTGCATACCCCTCTAGGGCACGTTTTTCATCTCCAGCGTTTTTCCGTCTAAAAGGTGAACAGACAATAGCGTGCATCTGCTGCACCACGCGAGCCTGTTCTTGGATAAGCTCCTGAACATCTTCATTTTGCCCAAAAGCCCACCGCTCCGGATCCGGCGTATACACCTGTGAAGCACGAATGCTAGGCGACGATGCAGTTCCTTCAATCTGATGACGGATAAAAGCTAATCTCGATTCATCTGATGAATAGAAGCAGTCATCTCGTCGCTCTTTAGCTGCCACAGACTTATGTGCCGCTGCCCATTCGACAGCTAAATCTGTAGCATCTCTTCCTAAGTCAAGCCGCTGGGCTTTAAGGTCTCCTTGCTCGTTCCTCATGTAGAGATACAAGGGATCGCGGGTATTGCGATGATCCCACCAGTCCTTGCGAGTATCCTTATCTTGACCCATAGCAGGTAGATACCACTCCTGAGGAATACCGCCAATTCGCACACCAACTAAACGGTCACCTTCCCACAAGCAAGCTGCTGTATTGGAGCTCCAGGTACCCGCCCACAGGGGGTGTTCCGTCCCATCATCCAGCAGGGCTGTAGCTCCCAGTCGATCGCACCAAGCTGGCAAGGCATCTCCCTGAACCCAAGTTTTAGGCAATGACTGTAGGAGAGTTGCTAACAGGCTTTTCTCTTCCCAGAAAATCTCTGTAGAGGTGTTTCCCTTCCCGAGGAAACGAACACCGGGGGAGCCCATAGCGCACTTTTCACCATCATAGGTATTGTTTCCGGCCATGGAATAGTGATGGTGCACTGCGAGATTTTGCACTGCTTCCACCAGACCCAAGCTAGCTTGCTGGGCTACTGATAGGTTCCAGAAATCTTCACCCTGATCTGCCGGCATAGCAGGAAGCAGTTTTTTAACGGGTTGCTTGCCAAGGGCAAGTAGCCGTGCAGAGTCTCTGGAAGATGTGGGCTCTAATGGTGGGCGCTGCAGGAAGGGGAAACTAGGTGAAAAAACATCTACACCCATCTCCAGCTGTTTGAGACCTTGATTTACAGCTGATTCGCTCAATCCCTGCTCAAGAATCTTTTTCGCCAGCTTCTTTTCTCGGCGCGGCTCATACCCCTCCTCGTAACGCAACACTACTGCAAGTACGTCTCTGAGAATCCGCATCTGAGCCCCCAGGAAGTACCCAGGTGTCTTTTTATCGAGAGCTGCCCCTTCTTGGTGGGAAGACAAGAGCGCGTCCCTTATAGTGACACTAGACACTTCCTTATTGGCTTCAAGGCGAATCCAAGGAATGTCGGTTAAAGCATTAGATAGCAACGATTACCTCCTTCGGTATCTACACACCAGAATAGACAGCAAATTTAAACTTCACAAGTACTAGTCTATAAATATTGTTATTCTGATTATCAGCTACTACACTGAAAAGCAGAATCCCCCCGCAAACGACGGGGAAGGTCTCGGACTGCCCAAGTACTAGGAACTACCCCGCGCATAGCAGGAACCCGAGGCAAGAATAACTTTACCAACCCCAACCGATACAATCAGAAAGAAGGCAAATGAAAGTGTCTCGCACAGTGTTCCTCACTAAGTACCCAGTCCATGAAGCGCTTATGGTAGATCACCCCTCTAAGCCCAAACATGGCTGGGATATCAACTCCCCTATTTTTCGACACCGAGCCACTATGCACCTTTTTCCTGAGCTTGCTGGCACTACCCCACGCGCAACCTCCAGTATTCTTTTCCGTCTGGATACTGTTGCCGGTAGCGCGCCCTACTTTCTCATCCAGTCTGATATCGCACCGACAGAGGGAAATCCGGTAGAGACAAAGCAGATTGAGCTTGTTTCACCTCCAGTAGGAGCACATATATCTTTCCGTCTGGCCGTTAACGCCATCAAGAGGAAGGGGAGCGCAGCAGGTAGCAGTCATAAAAGAGGGTATGGAGTCACTCCGATTCCTTTTGACGGCGATGCCGAAGCAGACGAACGGCTACCTCGCATGAGTGAGTGGCTAGCAGATAAACTCTCCCCCGCCCTTGGTGAAGTGACCATCATGAACCATCAACGTCAGGCTCTAGGCACTGACCGTTTCGGTCGATCACAAGTCAGCCCCTTCGTAGTACAAGTTGATACGATTGATGGCTTTGCCCGCGTCGAAGATACTGCGCATTTGGAATACCTACTGCTAAAAGGTGTCGGACGGGCAAAATCATACGGCTGCGGCCTACTCTCGATTCGCCCACTAGTCGACTAGGAAATACCCGTGAAGGCTCACCCTTACATCTGGTCGAAGCAGAACGGCCTCATCCAAACTTATCCTCTTTTAGCCCATTTACTTGACACTGCGGCAGTTGCCCTAGCCCTCCACGATCATTGGCTCAGGCCAGGTCTACAGGCTCTCCTTGCGGACGAGTTAGGTAAAGAAAGCAAAAAGATTATTCAGTGGATCGCAGGATCTCATGATGTAGGAAAAGCGTCTCCCATTTTTCAAGCTCAGCCTCGGTTCAAAAAACCTGAATGGGAGCAAATACGAAAATCCATTTCTGAGAACGAACCGGCCTGTGCTTTTCTTGATGAGAGAACCCTTGCAGACATCGCACGAAGCGGTAATAGATTCCTGCATAGGCATGAGCAAATAGGTGCTTTCACGATCTCGAATGGAGAGCTGACAGATCGTAATGATGATGCATCAGACTTTTGGTTTGCTCTTCCGGCGCTAGGGCATCACGGCGCCTTCACTTTCCCGGATCAGGGAGATAACAAAGTCACCCGGCGAAGGTTCCAAAAAGCACTTGCAGCAGGTTGGTCTGACGCGCAATCTGATTTACTCGATATTTTATCCGAGTCCCTGGGCATTTCCCCCAATGATTTCCCTGAAGAAGTCTCCCCAACCGTCATTGTCTTGCTCTCCGGTCTTGTTATTCTCGCCGACCGTATCGCATCGGGCACCGACTGGGTTACCCAAAACCAAGAACTTATGAATCAGGGGAAGCTCTCTCTCGATAAACCTGCAACATGGGTTGAACTGTGTACTGGCCGAGCCCTGCAACGTATCAAAGATACGGTAGGTCTTTACCACAGCTGGGAAAGCACTGACGCAGCTCTTTCTTCTATTTTGGGGGACCATAGTCCACGCCCCTTACAACAAGAAGCCCTGGCTGCAGGCGAAGGTATTTGGAATGCGATGGCGCCAACCGGCAATGGAAAAACTGAAGCAGCGTTGCTCCGCCACTCACTCAAAGACGAGCGGCTTATCTTTCTTCTTCCTACCCAAGCTACAACGAACGCTCTTATGCGGCGAGTCCAAAAAGCTTACAAGTCCACACCTAATGTCGCTTCCTTAGCCCACGGTCTTTCTTCCATCGAAGATTTCTACACCCGGCCTATAACCTTATTCTCTGACACCTGCAACGGCCATGACAGTGGCGGACTCTACCCCACTGAATTTGTTAAATCTGGGGCTGCCCGTCTACTAGCCCCCGTCTGCGTTGGTACCATCGATCAGCCGCTCATGGCATCTATCCCCATGAAATGGACCCATCTACGCCTATTAGCACTTGCTAACTCTCACGTAGTCATTGATGAAATTCATACTTTAGACCATTACCAGAGCGAACTGCTCGTTCCCTTACTTACCTGGTTTGGCCTAACTAACACTCGCGTGACCTTCTTATCCGCAACGTTCCCTCAATGGCAACGAGACCGCTTCATGCAGGCTTACACAGGAACAAATCCAGAACAGAAAGCCATTTTTCCTGCAGTTGAAACCGTCAGTTCAGAGTCTCCTAAGCCTCAGCAAACCGTGCTTTCTGTACCTGAATACACCATTGACTTCACTTTCTCAGAACCAGATTTTACAGATTTAGAATCCACGCATATTCAATGGGCTAGCGAACAAAGACGCTCATTCCCTCTAGCAAGACTAGGCATTATCTGCAATACGGTGAAAAGGGCACAGGCTATTGCACAGGAGCTATCTAACCGGGGAGAGACAGTTATTTTGTTACATTCGCGGATGACCGCAGAACACCGCAAACGTAACGCCGAAATTCTTGAAAAAACAATTGGAGCTGGCGGTCTGGGAACTTCACTAACTGTCGTTGGTACCCAGGCAATAGAAGCATCTCTAGATATCGATCTCGATCTGCTCTCGACAGATCTCTGCCCTGCTCCGTCCTTAATTCAACGTGCAGGGCGCGTATGGCGACGAGAAGACACCAGGAGGGAACAGAGAATACCTGGGGTGCCCAATCTAACGATTCATGTCATAACTCCTCACGATGCCGAAAGTTGGATGCTCAAGCCCTACTACGCGGCTGAACTGCAACGAACCTGGGATTTCTTACAAGAGCACTCCGCTTTTAGTTGCCCATCTATGAATCAAGCTTTCGTTGATGCAACAGCCGTAACCCTTGATTCTATTCTCACCTCTGAAGACCAGGACCAGTTTGTTGAAAATATTGCCTCTCTAAAGAAGGGTAAGGATAAGTCAAAACACCTGGCTACCGCTCTACACCCGCTCAGCACTATCAAAGAATTCAGCGATATAACTGACAAAAATATCAACGACACAGAAGATGGTGCTTTCACCCGACTCATTAACAGCGAGATCCGTCAAGTAATCGTTGGTGGCAATCCAAAACAGATACCCGGCGCTTGGGAAGGTTCTCTGGAAGATTTGCTCTCTCTTACTGCACACAACCAGCAAGAAATTCAAAAAGCACTACGGGCGTCCTTGCCCATTGTTGTTTCTAAGAATAACCGTGAATATCTCAATGGCCTGCCTGCGCTCTCTGACTCTAAGACCCTCCTCAACCGCTATTACTATATGCAGGTACCTGAAGGCAACACATACGACCACGTTCTCGGCTTTATAGGAGTCAGCGAAGAATGAGTTACTCAGAAGAAGCCCTAGCGTTCTCCACTATTCCTACCGATCATCAAGTCAGGCTAGAAGACCGAGTATCCTTCCTTTATCTGGAATACTGCGTAATCCGGCAAGACAAAACAGGTGTTATTGCCTACGGGGGCGATACCGAGAAAGGCGTTATAGCTGGCAAAAGAGTTCAGCTACCAGTCAGTGGACTTTCAGTACTTATGCTTGGGCCAGGAACAAGCATCACTCAGCCCGCTATAACCTCGTGCACTCGTGCAGGAACAACTGTCATGTTCACTGGAGGAGGCGGAGTACCCGCCTATTCGCATGCCACCCCGCTGACCTCATCCGCACGCTGGGCTATTGCACAAGCCCGACTCATTGCTCAAGAAAAGAATCAGCGTATCGCTGCCCTAGTCCTATATAAAAAACAACTCGGCATTGAGCATATGCCCGGGGGAACTATCGCCGCTATGCGTGGATTAGAGGGGAGAACTATCAGAAACCTCTACCGTGACACAGCCAAGAAACACAAAATTACGGGGTTCCGCAGACAAGTCGATGCTGACGATAACGTGAATATGGCACTTAATATTGCCAACTCTATACTCTATGGGTGTGCGGCAGCAGCCTGCGCCGCTATCGGAGTAAACCCGGCTCTAGGAATTATTCATCGAGGTGATGCCCGGTCTCTTCTTTTCGACCTTGCTGATCTCTACAAACCTTCACTATCAATTCCTGTTGCTTTTGCATGCCATAACAGCACTAATCTCGCTGAAGACGTTAGGACAGGAGTCCGAAAAGAACTTGTCAAACAGCAGGTCCTCAAAGGTATGCTCCAAACGTTAATGGAAGTGCTTACACCACACCTACCGAACAGAGATGATGATCGGCTTATTTCAGACCGTGGCGAAGAGGTCGACGGGCATACCCAATACGGAAGCGAATAATAGATATGTTTGTGGTTCTCTCTGCAACAGCCATACCTGAGCATCTGCGCGGGTACCTCAGCAGATTTTTATCAGAAGCAACGACTGGACTGTATGTTGGTAACGTATCAAAACGAGTACAAGAAAATCTTTGGATAAGGTGTACCCTCGCTGCGAAGGAAGGATCATTCACAATGATTACCAGTGACCGGAAGACAGAGCAGGGTTTCACCATTCAGTCAGTAGGTGCCCAGAGCCGTCCTGTCATTGAACTAGATGGTCTCTCAATGACTTATCTTCCAGTACCTAAAAACAGCGAAAATTCAGATTTAAGCTGATAAAATCGCAAGTCAGATAGTCTCTTCCCCGCTCAGGCGGGGGTATTTCCCATGCCGCACACCGCCAGCATCACACGCTCACCTCTTCCCCGCTCAGGCGGGGGTATTTCCGGAAAATTTCGTGGCCGTCAGCGCCTGCTCTACTCTTCCCCGCTCAGGCGGGGGTATTTCCGTCGCGCCACCCGGTATCTCCGTAGGTGACCTCTCTTCCCCGCTCAGGCGGGGGTATTTCTCAAACTCGGTCTTACGAGCCTGCGCCTGCTTCTCTTCCCCGCTCAGGCGGGGGTATTTCCGGGTCATGCGCAGGGTCGAGTAAGTATCTCGGCTCTTCCCCGCTCAGGCGAGGGTATTTCCACAGGTGTGACACTTATAGATATGCCCATTGACTCTTCCCCGCTCAGGCGGGGGTATTTCCCTACCGCACGAACACCCTCTTGGAGTATGCGCCTCTTCCCCGCTCAGGCGGGGGTATTTCCGAACGGGGCGGCCTTCCTTGACCAGGTGGCGCCTCTTCCCCGCTCAGGCGGGGGTATTTCCATGACCTGGTCGGAGCAGATGACCCGCTACCCCTCTTCCCCGCTCAGGCGGGGGTATTTCCGGGGTGGTGACTTGGTCAGACTCGCTACTTTGCTCTTCCCCGCTCAGGCGGGGGTATTTCCTTCGGGGCCAACAATCCTGTAAGTGTTCTCCTCTCTTCCCCGCTCAGGCGGGGGTATTTCCGGGTTTCTTCTTGGGTACTCATTTACTGGCCTCTCTTCCCCGCTCAGGCGGGGGTATTTCCGTCATGCAGCTGTGCCTGGCATACGTCGGTGACTCTTCCCCGCTCAGGCGGGGGTATTTCCGTCATGCAGCTGTGCCTGGCATACGTCGGTGACTCTTCCCCGCTCAGGCGGGGGTATTTCCGTGGAGAAGCCCCAGCAAACTTTTGTACCCCGCTCTTCCCCGCTCAGGCGGGGGTATTTCCGGCGCGGGCATACCAGCCCATCAGAGCTTTCTCTCTTCCCCGCTCAGGCAGGGGTATTTCCGGCTAGGCCTACCAGCCCCTTGCTAATGCCTCCTCTTCCCCGCTCAGGCGGGGGTATTTCCGACCATATCGCCGTAGGAATCGACGTTGTTGCCTCTTCACCGCTCAGGCGGGGGTAGTTCTGTTGGTAACCCACACCTATGAACTCGACTTAACCATTCTCCGCAAAAGCGGAGGAATGCCTTAGCGATACCCTTATCTGTACCAAACGCAGTGCAAAAAAGAGTTCAATGCTTTCAAGAAATACCCATTTAAACCAGAAATGACCACCTAGTTCGTGGTCATTTCTGATGTAGATGGTACCTACCCCAGGGGTTAGGCCAGTACCTGCCGCTTGGACGAAATCACGCCGGTCACGAACCCAGCCAGGTGCAGGCCGCCGTGGAAGCGGGCGTGCTCAATCTTCACGCACCGGTCCATCACCACGTTCAGCCCGGCGTCCTCACCCAGGCGCGCAGCCTCCTCATTCCAGGAGCCCAGCTGCATCCACACCGTCTTCGCGCCCACCTCAATGGCCTCCTGCACCACACCGGGCAAATCCTCGTTGCGCCGGAAAATCTCCACCAGGTCAGGGGCCTCAGGCAGGTCAGCCAGCGACGCGTACACCTTCTGCCCCAGCACTTCCTTACCCTTAGCCGCCAAAATCGGGTTCACAAAATACAGGGTGTAAGGGCTCGACGACTGCAAATACGTCGCCACAAAATAGGAAGAGCGGGAAATCTTGTCAGACATACCCACAATCGCAATGGACTTAGTCTCGTGCAGAATCTTTAGTCGCTCCGGTGCGCTGGGGCCTTCCCAGGTACGAATCTCAGTCACGGCTTAGGCCTCCTTCTTGGGTGCAGGGATCTCGCAGGCAGGCGCGGACGCCGGGGCGGACGTCCCTGCCCCCTCCCGCGCGGCGCGTTCAGCGGCGTGGGCGGCAGCGTCCGCCTCCAAGGCAGCCTTCTGGGCAGCAGCCTCAGCCTCGGCAGCCTCACGTCGGGCCACCAGCTCATCAGCGCTAGCAACACCAACGACCTCACCGGCGTGGTTGCGGCCGGAGGCAATGGTCAGGGCCTGGTCCAAATCCCAGATGATATCGACGGCGTCTTCCAGACCCACCGAAATACGAATCAAGTCCTCGCCCACGCCACCGGCAGCCAGCTGCTCAGCGGTCAGCTGCTGGTGGGTGGTGGAGGCCGGGTGCAGAATCAGGGTGCGGGCGTCACCAATATTTGCCAGGTGGGAGGCAAGCTGCAGGTTCTTGATGAACTCGGCGCCCACGTCGCGTCCGCCCGCCTTCCCAGTGCCGGCAACGCCGAAGGAGAAGACCGACCCAACACCCAGCGGCAGCAGCTTCTGCGCCCGCTCATAGTGGGGGTGCTCAGGCAGGCCGGCGTAGTTAACGTAGGAGACGCGGGGGTCCTCGTTTAGCCAGGCAACGACCTCCTTGGCATTAGCCAGGTGGGCGTCCATACGCTGGGGCAGGATCTCAACACCCTGTAGCAGGTTGAAAGCTGCCTGGGCTGAGAGGGAGGGGCCAAAGTCGCGTAGCTGCTCACTACGCAGTTTGGTCAAAAAGCCGTACTCACCGAAGTTCCCCCACCAAGAAATGTTGTTGTAAGAGGGAATCGGCTCGGTCATGGTGGGGAACTTGCCGTTGCCCCAGTTGAAGCGGCCCGACTCGACAACCACACCGCCCAAGGTGGTGCCGTGCCCGCCCAGGAACTTAGTGACCGAGTGAATCACAATGTCAGCGCCGTGTTCAATGGGGCGAATCAGGTAGGGGGTAGAGAGGGTGGCATCCACGACCAGGGGAATGTCGTTCTCGTGGGCCACGCGGGCCAGGCCTTCCAGGTCAGCGACCTGACCCGAGGGGTTAGCTACGATTTCGGTGTAGAGGGCCTTGGTTTCAGGACGAATGGCGGCAGCATAGTCAGCCGGGTCAGTGCCGTCCACGAAGGTAGTGTCGATACCGAACCGGCGCAGGGAAACATCCAGCTGGGTAATAGTGCCGCCATAGAGGTTGGACGAAGCAACAATATGGTCCCCAGCCTGGCAGAGTGCCGCAAAAGTAATGAACTCAGCGGCCATACCCGAAGCGGTCGCCACCGCACCGATACCGCCTTCCAGCGAAGCGATACGCTCTTCTAGCGCCGCCACAGTGGGGTTACCCAGGCGGGAGTAGATGTTGCCGTACTTCTGCAGGGCAAAAAGGTTGGCGGCGTCGTCCGCGTCCTTAAAAACAAAGGAGGTGGACTGGTAAATCGGAACCGCACGAGCACCGTGCTCGGCGTCGGGGGTACCGCCCGCGTGCAGGGCACGGGTGCGGAAGCCAAAAGTATGCTCAGCCATGGACTCTCCTGACAGTAGGCCTAGTTATCTACCCTCCATAGTCACCCATGCCCCCGCGCCGACGGTAACTTATTTCACCGTGTGAACAGGTTACGCAGCATTACTACAACGTGACCAAAACCCCCAGCCTCTCTACAAGCTAGCTCATAGGAAAACACAGGGTTCTACGAGAGAATAGAGAAAGTTTTGTCACCGGGCGGCTGCCCGCACTCGCAGAGAAAGGGCACTCGTGCTCCAGAACATTATCGACTGGGTTATCTCCGTCATGGAAGCCATCGGTTCCCCCGGCGTTGGCCTGGCCGTCTTCCTTGAGAACGTCTTCCCGCCCATCCCCTCCGAGGTCATCCTGCCACTGGCCGGCTTCACCGCCTCCCAGGGCTCCATCAACGTAGTGGCCGCCTTTATCTGGGCGACCGTCGGCTCGCTCACCGGCGCCTACTTCCTCTACTACCTAGGTGCAGCTATCGGCGCTAACCGCCTGCGCAAGATCGCGGCCTGGATGTGGCTGGTCAAGGTTGAGGACGTCGACAACGCCCTGGCCTGGTTCGACAAGTACGGCAAGGCCTCCATCCTCATCGGCCGCGTCATCCCCGGCATTCGTTCACTCATCTCGATTCCCGCCGGTATCGACCGCATGAACCCGCTGACTTTCGGTCTTTATACTCTGCTCGGTTCCTCCATCTGGAATGCCCTGCTCATCTACTGCGGCTGGGTCCTGGGCGAAAACTGGCATGCTGTTGAAGGCGTCATCGACCAGTACTCCAAGGTGGTCTACGCCCTGGTAGCCCTGGCCCTGGTGGCCGTCTTCATCTGGCTGCTGCGCCGCGCCCGCCAGGAAAAGCGTGACGTAGCCTAACGGCGGGCGTCCGCACGGCTTAAACTGAGCCCCGCGCCCGCACCTGCTCCCCTCGCCCATGGGGACCTTAAAACCTAAAAGGGACCGCATAATACGCGGTCCCTTTTAGGTTTTAAGGTCCCCTTTGAGGAAGTAAGGCGCCCTACGGCAGCGGCCCCGCTACTTCCACAAGCGGTTGCGGGCGTGCACCACCGACGGGCGAATCTGAATCCAATCCGCACAAGGCAGACGCAGAGCCTTCTCACACCCAGACAGGGCAGTAATAATAGACTCGCACCGCTTGTTGAACTCAGAGACATGCCCCTTATCCACAATCTGCCCGGGGAAATGCCGGTGCATCTTCGACACAGAATCCGACGACTCCTGCAGCCCGTGCCCGGTATGCCCCGGGATGTGCTTCACCAACACCCGGCGCTCACGAATGGCCTCGGTCAGCCGCCCCATCTCGTCCAAAACCTGCTGGTTCTGCACGCCCTCTTCAACCCAGGTGTTGTAAACCCAGCGGTTGTGCGCCAGGCGCAGCACAAAGGTCAGAGCCCCCAGTGAATCGGTGTGAATAATCAGCTGGCGGCCACCGTGGTAGAAGATATTAAAAGCAGCCAACATAGCCGAGAGCTCCCCGGTCATAATGTTCGTAGCATCATAGTGGGAGTGGAAGAAGAAGCCATCTTCGCTCACCCCGCCGATACCCATGCGTCCGCCCTTTAAATACCTCTTATTGTTGGTTGACCTGTACGAACAGTCAGTAAAGACGCTGTACTCCACCAGCTTTTCCACCGGCAGCTGGGCGGTGTTCTTCTCAAGCTCGGTGTGGGCCAGACGCGAGGCCTCGTCCATAAAGTGCGGCATGAGCTCACCTGCCGGGGTGCCAATAAGCTTCACGTGAATCTCGCCCAGCGAGTGCGACTCGTAGGGGTTCATGACCTTATCAATGGACCGGTATTCTAAGAAGTCGCGGAAGGCCGTGAACTTGCGGAAGAGCAGCTTGAGGTAGTGCTTATCGGCTGCCACGGTGATGAGGTTGGTCTTATACTCCTCGGGGATGGCGTCCATGGTCGCCAGAATCGCGCGCCCCAGCATGTCGGTGTGTACGGTGTCGCAGGGGTCCATGAGGCTATGTGTCAGAGACTCAGCCACAGGTTCGCTCTCAATGACCTCTCGCTCGCCATTTTCGCGCGAGATAAAAGCGAAGGACGTCAGCCCCACATGGCAGTCACCGGCTGCTCGCACCTGATCCATGACCACCACGATGACAGCCACACCCTGCTCGGTGAAGCCTGCCGGGTATGAGCTGGTGTAATCCGGCGGCTCCCAGGTCAGCTCACATTTCTTGATATGTGCAGGCGTAATTTCCACATTATTCATCTCCTAAGGGGTGTCTATAGTTGTTTTGCTTACTCTTTAAAGCTATACCAACTCCACGCCCTTTTGCCAACAGCTAGAGCCGCATCGGCTGCCCGTTCACTCTCTCGGTGAACGTCCACGGTTCTCGCGTGACGTCCACCCCGCGCGTAAGCACCGCGCGAGTCTGGTGGGCCCTCACGGACGGACGGGCGGACGCGCCCCCAACACAAGGACGCCCGCCCCGGCTTGCGCAAGCCGGGGCGGGGCGTCCTTATTGTGGGTGAAAACCGAGGTTTACTCAGGGACGATACGCACTGCGCCCTTATCGGCGCTGGTGACCATGGAGGCGTAGGCGCGCAGGGCGCTGGAGACCTGACGTTCGCGGGGCTTGGTGGGCTTCCAGGGGGCAGGGCCCTTCTTGGCGCGACGCTCGGACAGCACCTCGTCGGAGACGTTCACGCGCAGGATGCGGTTGTGAACATCGATCTCAATTTCGTCGCCGTGCTCGATCAGACCCACAGCGCCACCGGCAGCTGCCTCGGGAGAGATGTGGCCGATGGAGATACCGGAAGTACCGCCCGAGAAACGGCCGTCGGTAATCAGGGCGCACTTCTTACCCAGGCCCAGGCCCTTGAGGTAGGAGGTGGGGTAGAGCATCTCCTGCATGCCGGGGCCGCCCTTGGGGCCCTCGTACTGAATGACGACAATGTCGCCTTCTTTCACGTTCTTCGACAGGATCTCGAAGACGGCTTCGTCCTGGGATTCGACCACAAAAGCCTTACCGACAAAGTGGAAGAGCTCTTCGTCAATACCGGCACTCTTGATGATGGCGCCGTCTTCAGCGATGTTACCGTAGAGAACCGCCAGGCCGCCGTCCTTGGTGTAGGCGTGCTCCACAGCGCGGATGCAGCCGTTTTCGGCATCGGTTTCGTGGGACTCGTACTTGTTGGCGGTGGAGAAGGCCTGGGTGGTGCGGACGCCGCCGGGGGCAGCTAGGAAGAGCTCCTTGGCGGTGTCGGTGGCGGCGCCGGAGCGGATGTCCCAGTCAGACAGCCACTGTTCCAGGGAGCCGGAGTGTACGGAGTGGACGTCGCGGTTCAGCAGACCGGCGCGGTCCAGCTCGCCGAGCAGGGCGGGAATACCGCCTGCGCGGTGCACGTGCTCAATGTGGTACTTGGTGGAGTTGGGGGCGACCTTAGCCAGGCAGGGCACCTTGCGGGAAATTGCGTCGATGTCGCGCAGGGTGAAGTCAACACCGGCTTCGTGGGCAATCGCCAGAATATGCAGAACGGTGTTGGTGGAGCCGCCCATGGCAACGTCCAGAGCCATAGCGTTCTCGAAGGCGGCCTTGGTGGCGATAGAGCGGGGAAGTACGCTCTCGTCGTCCTGCTCGTAGTAGCGCTTGGCCAGCTCAACAATCTTAGTGCCCGCTTCAAGGAAGAGCTCCTTGCGGGCAACCTGGGTGGCCAGGGTGGTGCCGTTACCGGGCAGGGCCAGGCCGATTGCCTCGTTGAGGCAGTTCATGGAGTTAGCGGTGAACATACCGGCGCAGGAGCCACAGGTGGGGCAGGCATTCTTTTCGACCTGGGCTAGGGCGTCGTCGCTGACGCTGTCGTCCACGGCCATGACCATGGCGTCCACCAGGTCAAGGCGGTGCTCAACGACCCCCTCGATGCCTTCGCCGGATTCCATGGGCCCGCCGGAGACGAAGATGACGGGGATGTTCAGGCGCATAGCTGCCAGGAGCATACCGGGGGTGATCTTGTCGCAGTTAGAGATACAGACCAGGGCGTCGGCGCGGTGGGCGTTGACCATATATTCGACCGAGTCGGCGATCAAATCGCGGGAGGGCAGGGAGTAGAGCATACCGTCGTGACCCATGGCGATGCCGTCGTCCACAGCGATGGTGTTGAATTCCTTGGCTACGCCGCCTGCTTCGCGGATAGCACCGGCGACCAGTTCGCCCATGTTCTTCAGGTGCACGTGGCCGGGCACGAACTGGGTGAAGGAGTTGGCGATAGCGATGATGGGCTTGCCGAAGTCGTCGTCGCCCATGCCGGTGGCGCGCCACAGTGCGCGGGCACCTGCCATGTTTCTGCCGTGGGTTGATGTGCGCGAGCGCAGTTCTGGCATCGATAGCTCCCAAGAAAGTTTGTGGTTGGAGGTTTGGGTACTAGTCTACGCCTGAGCGCGGGTAGTCCACAGGGTGGGAAGCGGCGTTCTCATATAGTGAAGATAGGGGCGGACGGTCTCCCCCACTCCCCTACCAAGGGGTAGGGACGGCAGGACGGGCGTCCGCGGGACGCTACTCCAGTAAACCTCGCATAAATCTCAGCGCATATTCCAGAAGCTGGGGGTGGCTATCGTCAACTAGGGTAAATCCGAAGCGCTCAAAGGCCCGTTGAGACTTTGTATTTCTGCGGTCGATAGCGCAGGTCATGATGTCACTGGTGAGGTCTTTAAATTTGGGGTGCTCTTGGGCTGTGATAACGCATTGCTGAATAAGCTGTTGTGCAATTCCCTGGTTTTGGGCGTGGGCGGCCGTAGAGATATAGGTAATGTCGAAGACATCATCATAGGGGCGATATGTAATGAGAGCGGCAGCTGCTATCTGCTCCTCCAAGAAAGCTCCGATAGAGACCTTGTAGGGATCTCGGGCAATTTTCTGGGGCTGAGTTTCCCGGACGAAGCTTTGAACCTTTAGCTCCCATTCCGCGGGGTGTGAAGCGGTGTGGTAGTGCCGCTTGGCAGGGTAGGTGCAGACCCATTGTTGAAGGGCCGGTATATCGCTTGTGCTGAGCTCTCGAAAATACACGTAGGCCCCTAGTTTTTGAGGGCTAATCCTACTGGGGTAGGCTCGAGCTGCTCAAGGGCTCTGCGATGCTGAACCGAAAAAGCCCGGTTCTGCTGGGTTTCGTATTCCGATGCGAGGGTTTTTCGCTCTGTATCCGTTAGGCCGTCATTCCCGATAGCCGTGGTGTGATGGCGCAGAATTTTTTGCAGGGTTTGACGGGCCGCTCGATGAGTGGGCTGCCAGCGATTTGCATCTTTAGCGTTTACGGTCATAGTTCTGCTCCTTTCCTTGGTCTTGTTGTTTCGAGTCTAACAAGTAGCTCTTGGGGATGACTAGGGGCGGACGGTCTCCCCCCGCGCCCTCTCAAAGGGGACCTTAAAACTTAAAAGGGACCGCATAATATGAGGTCCCTTTTAAGTTTTAAGGTCCCCTTGCGATGAGGCAGGCGCTCATGACGCGCGTATGACGCGCATCCGTCACCGAAGTTCATTTTTGAAATATGCCGCCTTAGGGCCTGGAGGGCTTGGGCGCTCGCCGGGTGGGGGTGTTAGCTGGGTTTATGGCCGCTGACGTAAGCAGCCTCTACAGCCGTAGGACTACCCCAGGAGCAGACCATGCCCATTAATACCGACCGTATTCTGACCACCCACGTTGGTTCTCTGCCGCGCAGCCAGCGCCTGATTGAAGCTAACGCCTCCCGCCGCGGCGGCAGCATCGACGAGGCAGATTTCCAGCAGATCCTGACCGAGGAAACCCAGGCAGTGATTGACCGCCAGGTAGATATCGGTATCGACATTGTGAACGACGGCGAGTACGGGCATGCCATGAGTCAGGCGGTGGATTACGGTGCCTGGTGGCACTACTCCTTTGCCCGCACCGGCGGTTTGAAGCTGCTGACCGAGGGCAACCCCACGAACGAGGTGCACCGCTCTGAGCCGGGCAAGCTCAAGTACACAAGCTTTGCCGACCGCCGCGACTGGACCCGTTTCCAGGACTTTTACACCGCGGAGCTCGACCTGGGCAACGACCCTGACCGCAGTTTCCCCGTCACCGTTGCCCCGCTGACCTACCAGGGGCAGGACGAGGTGGGGAGGGACGTCCGCAATCTCGCTTCCGCGACCGAGGGCAAGGAGGCGCACAGCGCTTTTGTGGCGGCCCTGTCGCCGGGCTCTGCTGCCCGCGTGGGTAACCTCTACTACCCCACCGATAAGGAGCACATCTACGCCTGGGCGGAGGTGCTGAAAGAGGAGTATAAGGCCATCACCGATGCCGGTTTCACCCTGCAGATTGATGACCCGTCGGTGGCTGAGGGCTGGGACCAGATCAACCCTGAGCCCAGCGTCCGCGACTACCTGGATTTTATTCAGGTGGCCGTTGATGCCCTCAACTACGCGCTGGAGGATATTCCGACCGAGCAGACCCGCTTCCACCTGTGCTGGGGGTCCTGGCATGGGCCGCACAGCACCGACCTGGAATTCAAGCACCTGGCCGACACCCTGCTGTCTATTGACGCGGCCGGTTACACCTTTGAGGCCGCTAACGCGCGGCACGCCCACGAGTGGAAGGTCTGGGAGAACCTGGAGCTGCCCGAGGGCAAGTACGTGATTCCCGGTGTTGTCTCGCACTCGACCAACCTGATTGAGCACCCTGAGCTGGTTGCCCAGCGCATCGAGCAGTTTACTCAGGTGGTGGGCAAGGAGAACGTGGTGGCGTCAACCGACTGCGGTCTGGGCGGACGCCTGCACCCCGACCTTGCCTGGGCCAAGCTGGAATCGCTGACGGCAGGTGCCCGCATCGCCAGTGAGCGCCTCTTCGGCTAGGGCTAGACCCCACCCCACCGTTAAAGGGGACCGCATAACTTCAAAGGGACCTCATAATATGCGGTCCCTTTGAAGTTATGCGGTCCCCTTGCTGCGGGGTGAGGGGGAGGCGGGCGGACGCGGGTGGGGGCCGCTTCTTACAACCGGAGAGTGCGTTTCGCGCCGCATTTCCATCAGGGGTGCTCTCACTAACCAAAGTTTTTGCAGGTCAAACTCGTACCCTCCTGGAAAAAACCAGCATGTCATATTCCTGTCTAACGTGTGACACACATTTACATGTGGGTCTCTCGCAAACATCGAGGCTGCGCCCTAGACTATAGGGAAACACAATCACCGTGTGAAACTCTCACTCCATCTCGCACAACGTGCTCTCGCACCTGTTATATAGGGGAACCAAATGGGAAAGTTTGAACGCATCTACCACGACCTGGCTCGTGATATTGATGAAGGTAAATACGGCGTGGGCGACCTGCTGCCCAGCGAAAAGAAGCTGACCGAAAAGTACAACGTCTCTCGTGAGACCGCCCGCAAGGCTCTGGCAATCCTGACCGACCGCGGCTACATCCAGCGCATCATGGGCAAGGGCTCCCTGGTCATTGACCACAAGCGCTACTCCATTCCCGTGTCATCACTGGTCAGCTACAAGGAATTTGCTGAGTCAGCCAGCCGCGACACCCAGACTGAACTGGTTGAGCTTGAAGACGCCCTGCTGCCGCATGTGCCCTTCCAGGCCCTGACGGACGGCTCCGTAGAGCAGGTGCCCGTCACCCACATCATGCGAGTTCGCCACATGGACGGCGCACCCGCCATCATCGACCATGACTACATCATCAAGAGCGTAGTAGCCGAAATTCCCCGCGAGGTCGCTGAGGATTCCCTCTACCACTACTTCGAGGGTGAGCTGGGCCTGAGCATCGTTTCCTCCGCCAAGCAGATTACCATCGAGCAGGCCACCCCCAACGATGCCAAGTACCTGAACCTGCACGCTGGCGAGTACGTTGCTGTGACCACCTCTATCACTGTGCTTGAGGATGGAACTGCCTTCCAGTACACCATTTCCCGCCACCGCGCCGATAAGTTCCGTTACCTGGACTTCGCGCACCGCCGCCAGGAAATTCCGGTTTCTGAATAAAGTTCCACATCGGCTGTAACAAAGGCCGAAGCACCTGTTAGACAGGTAAGGTTAAGGAGCGTACCTCGCTTTGACGGGGCACGCTTCTTTTCTTTTACCCCACCTAACCTACCGGGCGCAGCCACCTCAGCACCGGCGTCCTACCCTTTGGAGCACACCATGAGCTTTCACGATAAGGTCATCTACCAGGTCTACCCCAAGTCCTTCTACGACTCAACGGGCAACGGGGTGGGCGACTTACGGGGCATTATCGAGAAGGTCCCCTACATTGCCTCCCTGGGAGTGGACATGGTCTGGTTCAACCCCTTCTTTGTCTCCCCCCAGAACGATAACGGCTACGACATCGCCAACTACTACGAGGTAGACCCCGAGATGGGCACCATGGCGGACGCCGAAGAGCTGATTGCAGCCCTGGGGCGAGAAGGAATCGGGGTTATGTTCGATATGGTGCTCAACCATGTCTCAACCGAGCACGAGTGGTTCCAGCGGGCTCTGGCCGGCGAGAAGGAGTACCAGGACTTCTTCTACCTGCGCCCCCTACAGGAGGACGGCTCCCTGCCGACCAACTGGGAATCCAAGTTCGGCGGCCCGGCCTGGTCACAGTTTGGCAACACCGACCTCTACTACATGCACCTCTACGACGTGACCCAGGCAGATCTGAACTGGCACAACCCCAGGGTGCGTGAAGAACTCTTTAAGGTCGTGAATTTCTGGAAGGACAAGGGCGTCCGCGGCTTCCGCTTTGACGTGCTCAACGTGATTGGCAAGGATGAGGACCTGCGAGATGCCGCGCCCGGCGAGAACGACAAGCTCATCTACACCGACACCGACCGCGTCCACCCCTGGGTGCAGGAACTGCACCGGGCCACCTTTGGCGACACCGAGGGCACCGTGACCGTGGGTGAGATGTCATCGACCACCATCGAAAGCAGCGTGCGCTACACCAACCCGGCCAACCAGGAGCTGGACATGGTCTTCTCCTTCCACCACCTCAAGGTGGACTACGACGGTGCCGAAAAATGGTCTGATGTGCCCTTTGATTTCATGGCTCTTAAGGGTCTGCTGACCGACTGGGCGGTAGGTATTCAGGCTGGAGGCGGCTGGCAGGCGTCCTTCTGGAATAACCACGACCAGCCCCGCGCCATCAACCGCTTTGGCGCTGTGGAACGTTACCGGGCAGAGTCCGCCACCATGCTGGCTGCCGCCGTGCACCTGACCCGCGGCACCCCCTACATCTACCAGGGTGAAGAAATCGGCATGGTTGATCCGGTCTATTCATCCATGGATGACTACGTGGATGTTGAATCCCACAACGCCTTTGCCATTCTGCAGGAACGGGGTGTGAGCGAGGCCGAGGCCTTCCGCATTGTCACCAAGAAGTCCCGCGACAACTCCCGCACCCCCATGCAATGGGATTCTTCCGAATTCGCCGGCTTCTCGCGGGTAAAGCCCTGGCTCATGCCCACCTCGCAGGCCGACATTAACGTGGAGCGCGAAGAGGCCGAGGGCACCATTCTGCCCTTCTACCGGGAGCTGGTGTGCCTGCGCCATACGATGCCTCTGATTGCTGAGGGGTCCTACGAGCCCTTTGCCCGCGAGCACGAGAGCGTCTACGGGTTTGTACGAGAGTATGAGGGTCAGCGCCTGCTGGTGCTCTGCAACTTCTACGGTAAGGACGCCCCCGTGCAGCTGCCTGCCGAGTTCGCGGCGGGGTCTGTGCTTCTGTGTAATTACAAGAATGAGCCTGAGCTGGGAACCAGCGAGCTGGTCTTGCGGCCCTATGAGGCGGTAGCGGTGCTGGCTGGCTAACGCCCCTTGAGCTGTTCTACCACCTCAAGCAGGGCCTCCATATCGCCGCTGAGAGCAAGGTTGGGGCGGGACTCACTACTGGCGACCGCCGCGTTGTAGTAGAGCCCGTCCCCCATCAGCAAGATTGCGCGGGCCGCCGCGTCCGAGAGCACCTCAGCCCGGATCATCTCAAACCAGCGCCCCTGGATTCTGTCGTAGACCTCAGCAACCTTCTCAGCGGCGTCCTGACGCAAGCGCGAAGCGGCCACAAACACCCGGTCAAAAGGGGTGTCCTGGTACATAGAGGTGCGCACATAGTAGGCACAGGCCCCGGCAGGGTCGCCCGCCATAGCCTTAAAGTCCTGCTCAGCGAGCACCCAGGCCCGCCCCAGCAGCCCGTCAATCAGGGCTGTCTTATCGGGGAAATGGTAGAGCAGCCCTCCCTTGGACACCCCGGCACGGGCGGCAATGGCGTTCAAGGACGCTGCCCGCTCCCCCTCCTCAATCAGTAGGGCTTCGTAGGCGTCGAGGATTTTTTCGCGAGAACTCATGTGCCCCACCCTACCGCCTCCCCACTTGAAAACAAAACCGTCCAGACGGTACAGTAACAAGTGTGCTCCCCCACCGAGCACCCCGCTACCGATGAGCGGCCAAGCGTACCCAGGCGTCCTGCCCGGTACCGCGCCCGCACCAACCCCAGGTAGCCGTCCTCACGAAAGAGCAGACATGCACCCCGCAACCGGCCAGATGAGAGCCGTCACCACTGAAGAATCCTCAATCACACCCTATTCCCGTCGCTGGGCGGCCCTGGCCGTCCTCATGCTGCCGGTACTGCTAGTCTCGGTCGATAACACCGTGCTCTCTTTCGCCCTGCCCGAGATTTCAGCCCAGCTCTCCCCCAGCGGCACCCAGCTACTCTGGATTAACGACGTCTACCCCCTGATTCTCTCGGGCCTACTCATTCCCGCAGGTAGCATGGGCGACCGCTTCGGCCGCCGCACCATGCTGCTACTGGGCGGCTTCGGCTTTACCGTGATTTCAGCTACCGCAGCCTTCGCCCCCACCGCCGCCTGGCTCATTGCCGCCCGCGCCGGTATGGGTATCTTCGGGGCCATGCTCATGCCCGCGACCCTCTCCATCATTCGCAACATGTTCACCGACGCCACCGAACGTCGTACCGCCATCGCCATCTGGGCCTCAGGCTTCGCAGGTGGCGCAGCCCTGGGCCCGGTCGTCGGCGGGTTCCTGCTGGAGCACTTCTACTGGGGCTCGGTCTTCCTCATGGCCGTGCCCGTCCTGCTGCCCATGCTCCTGCTAGGCTTCTGGCTGATCCCTAACTCCAAGGACCCGGCCCCCGGCGCCATCGACTTCGTCAGCATCGCCCTGATCATGGCGACCATGACCCCTTTCGTCTACGCCATCAAGCACTTTGCCCACGACGGCTTCGACCTGCTCACCGTCGCCCTGCTGCTGGTAGCAACCATCTGCGGTCTTGTCTTCACCCGCCGCCAGCTGGCCCGCACCAACCCCATGCTGGACGTCCGCCTCTTCACCAACAAGCAGTTCACCGGTGCGGTACTGACCAACCTCATGGCGATTTTCTCACTGGTTGGCTTCCTTTACTTCGTCTCCCAGCACCTGCAGTTGGTCAGCGGCCATTCCCCCTTCAGTGCCGCCCTCCTGCTGCTGCCCGGCCTGGCACTGACCGTTATTGCGGGCCTGGTAGTTGTCTATATCGTTAAAGTCCTCAAGCCCTGGATCGTCATTTCAGCTGCCCTCCTGATGAACGCGGCAGCCTTCGGCCTGGTCTTCTTCACCGCCGATTCAGGCTCTGATACCGGTATTCTGGTGGCGTTTGCCCTGCTGGGCATGGGCATTGGTTTTGCTGAAACCCTGACCAACGACATCATCTTGGCCGCTGTTCCCCCGCATAAGGCGGGTGCGGCGTCCGCTATCTCGGAGACCGCCTACGAGACCGGCTCGGTCATGGGAACGGCGATTCTGGGGTCAATCCTGAACGCGGCCTACGTTGCCCACCTGGTGGTACCCGAGGGGGTTAGTGCTGCGGACGCGGACGCCGCCCGCGAAACCCTAGGTGGGGCAGCTGAGGTGGCTGAGAACATCGGCGGAGAGACCGGTGCCGCTCTACTGGCCTCAGCCCAGCACGCCTTCGACTCGGGCGTGGTCTACACCTCGGCTATCGGCGTGGTGCTCATGCTTCTCAGCGCTGTGATGGTGGTGCGCACCCTGCGCGGGGTGAAGATGTAGGGTTGCCAACCCTGCCCCTGCGAGTAGGTACCATCTACATCAGAAAAACCCACGAACTAGGTGGGTTTTTCTGAGTTAAATGGTCTTTTCCGGCCAGGGGAAACGGGGGCAGGCGCAGGCAGGCCTGGGGCTCATCTAGCCCCTACAGCCACTCCTTCTTCTTGAACACCAGCCACAGCCCGAAGGACACCGCAACCATGAGCAGCAGGGAGGCCGGGTAGCCGAAGGTCCAGTGTAGCTCGGGCATGACGTCGAAGTTCATACCGTAAATCGACCCAATGACGGTAGGGGCCACCAGGATCGCAGCCCAGGCCGAGATTCTCTTCATGTCGTCATTCTGGCGTTCCGCCACAATCGTTGAGTTCACCGCCAGGGCATTCTCTAGCGAAGACCGCAAGTCGTCCACCCGGTCTACCACGCTGATGACGTGGTCTTTCACGTCGCGGAAGTGGCGGAGCAGCTCAAGCTGGTGCTCATCGCCGGTCTCAGCCTGAATACGAATGCGCCCCATGAGCAGGTCCAGCATCTGCCCCACCGGCTTGACCGCCCGTTTGAAGTCACTGACCTCGTTCAGCAGGCTGTAGATGCGCTGCGATATCTCGCTAGCTTCAGAGTTGTCGGCGAAGAGGGCGTCCTCGATTTCATCGCCGTCATTTTCTAGGCCCTCGATGACGGGGAAGTAGCCGTCCACAAGCATGTCGAGCACCCGGTGCAGGAAGGCCAGTGGGTAGGCCTGCATGGCGGGACTCTCCAGCGCGCTCGAGAAGACCGCGTCCATGCTGCGCTGGGTGGTATCGATAGAGCGCAGAGCGTCTTTGACAAGCCAAATCGCAAAGTTCTGACCCACAAACATGTGGGTTTCACCGAAACGGATTTCTTCGATGTCATCGAGGTAGACCGCCGGGCGGAGCACCAGATAGTAGGTGTTGCCGTAGCGATCAAGCTTGGAGCGCTGGTGGCCCTGCTCGGAGTCTTCAACGGCGAGGGGGTGCAGGTCGAAGAGGCCGGTGAGGGTGGTGAGATCATCGCGGGAGGGGTCAACCAGGCCGATGTAGGCGCAATCGGTGCCGGGTGTGAAGGCCCGGGCAAGGTCGGTGAGGGAGTCGTAGCCGGTGACAGCCCCGGTGGTGTGGTTGAGTGTGTTGAGCAAGGGCATGGTATCTATCGTAGTCCTCTCTTACTCCCGCAAGGGGACCTCAAAACCTAAAAAGGACCGCATAATATGCGGTCCTTTTTAGGAAATCTGGTCCCCTTGCAGGAAAGGGGGAGCGGACGTCCGCCCTACTTCTCCTCGTCGATCAGGTCGCGCACCACAATGGTCTGCTCGCGGCCGGGGCCAACGCCGATAGCCGAGATACGGCAGCCGGAGATTTCTTCCAGCTTCTCCAGGTACTTGCGGGCGTTCTCGGGCAGTTCATCGAGGGTCTTAGCCTCGGTGATGTCTTCAGTCCAGCCGTCGAAGTACTCGTAGATGGGCTTAGCGTGGTGGAAGTCTGACTGGGTCATGGGCATCTCGTCAAAGCGAACACCATCTACGTCGTAGGCTACACAGACAGGGATTTTCTCCAGGCCGGTGAGCACATCGAGCTTGGTGATGAAGAGGTCGGTGAAGCCGTTAATGCGCACGGCCTGGCGGGCCAGAACCGCGTCGTACCAGCCGCAGCGGCGGGGCCTGCCGGTGTTCACGCCAAACTCACCACCGGTGGTACGCAGGAATTCGCCCATGTCATCAAAGAGTTCGGTGGGGAAGGGGCCGGCACCCACGCGGGTGGTGTAGGCCTTCTGAATACCGATGACGCGGGAGATGCGGGTGGGGCCAACCCCGGAGCCGACTGAGGCGCCACCTGCGGTGGGGTTAGATGAGGTGACGAAGGGGTAGGTGCCGTGGTCAACATCGAGGAAGGTGGCCTGACCGCCTTCCATCAGCAGGGTCTTGCCTTCATCCAGGGCATTATTCAGCAGCTGGGTTGACTCAACGATCATAGGGGCAAGACGGTCGGCGAAGCTCATGAAGTAGTCAACGATTTCTTCGACCTCAACGTGGCGGCGGTTGTAGACCTTGACCAGCAGTTCGTTCTTCTGGCGCAGGGCACCTTCGACCTTCTGGCGCAGGATAGACTCGTCGAGGATGTCCTGCACGCGAATACCCAGGCGGCCAACCTTGTCCATGTAGGTGGGGCCGATGCCGCGGCCGGTGGTACCGATGGCGCGCTTGCCGAGGAAGCGTTCGGTGACCTTGTCCATGGTCTGGTGGTAGGGCGCTACCAGGTGGGCGTTGGCTGAAATTTTGAGCTTGGAGGTGTCTGCCCCGCGCGCTTCGAGGCCGTCGATTTCTTCGAAGAGGGCTTCGGGGTTGACGACCACGCCGTTGCCGATGACGGGTACAGCGTTTTCTGAGAGGATGCCGGCGGGAAGGAGCTTGAGCTCGAACTTCTGGCCGTTGACGACGACGGTGTGGCCGGCGTTGTTGCCGCCGTTGGGCTTGACGACGTAGTCGACGCGGCCGCCGAGTAGGTCGGTTGCCTTGCCCTTACCTTCGTCGCCCCACTGGGCGCCTACAATCACAATTGCTGGCATAAGTCTTACTCCTGAATAGGGTGGTCACCTGCCGGGTTTCACGGCGGTGGGGTGGGGCTGCGCGGCCTGTGCAGACGGCGCGGACGCAGGGCACACCATTCTTAAGGATAGCAAGGGTGGTTTGTGTTTGGGTGGGTGTTCCAGGTTTTGCGCTACTAGCGGTAGAGGGTGGGCGGACGCCGGTGGCAGGTTCCCAGGAATCACCAAGAAATAATCCGACATGTGACCAGCAGGAACCGGGATTGTCTTTAAGCTGGGAAGTATGAGCGAAAACCCATACACACCTAACACTCCGTCTTCTCAGCCCGATCAGCCCGGTGGGCCTTCATCGTCTGCCGGGGCTTATACCGCACCGGGCCAGTACCCCTATCAGGACCCCTACGCCTCAACCCAGCAACCTAACGGCAAAAAGCCTAAGAATGTGGTTGGCCTGGTAGCTCTAGGCTTAGGTGTACTTGGCTTTATTTTGGCTTGCATTCCCGGCATCATGTTCCTTGGCTGGCTCTTGCTGTTTGCAGCTTTTGTGACCTCTATCGTCGGTCTATTCCAAAAGGGTAAAGAGAAGGTTTCATCTATTGTTGCCCTAGTCCTATCGATCGTTGGGTCGATTGTTTCAACTATCGTCCTGATTTTTGTTGTGGCTAATGCTGTGGCAACCGACCCTGAATTTGAGCAGGCAATAGAAGATCTTGAGTCGGCTATAGCAACTCCCTCTGCCGTCGCATCTGTTAGCCCCGGAGTATCTTCTTCCGAACCTGCCGCTGAAGACTCTGCTGCAGCTCCTGACTCAGCAACTGCCATTGATGGTGTCTTGCAGTTCGGCGACACGGCAGAGTTTGAGGACGGTCTGCGCCTTACTGTCTCCGAGCCTCGCACCGATTATGTTCCCAGCGAGTACGCCTCACGTTTAGATGAGTCTTTGACAGATTACGTGGCTTTCACCGTGACGATTGAGAACGGTACCAGCGAGCCCTTTGAGCCCCTCTTCTATGCTGAAGGTAATTCAGGGGGTAAGGCTGTTGATCAGATTTTTGACTCTGAGCAGAACATCGGTTCAGCTCCTAGCGGCCGTATCCTGCCCGGTGAATCTGTCACCTTTGATGTTGCCTTTGGTGTAGCTGATCCGGCGAGCGTTACCCTTGATGTTTCTGCAGATTTCGATCACGATGCCGTCCTGTACAGCAATAAGTAGGTTCTTCGTCTAGTTGTTTCTACGCTGATGCAAGCCCCACTCGTTCTACCGCCCTGCGGTAGGGTGAGTGGGGCTTTTGTGTAGGTAGAAGTTCTTAGCGGGCCATATGATGGAGCTATGACTTCTATCCCCCACGTTCTTTTTATCTGCCAGTCCAATAAGGGTAAGTCTCAGATGGCTGAGGCCCTGATGAACCTTCACGCGCAAGGACGCGTGCGGGCGACCTCCGCAGGCACCAAGGCTGCGGTGGGCAGTGCGGTCAACGCTGAATCTGCCGCTTCGCTCGCTGAAGTCGGTGCGGATATGAGCAAGGGTACGCCCAAGTTTGCGAGCGCCGACGACCTGGCTGCTGCTGACCGGATCGTCATTCTGGGTGGGGCGGCCCAGCTTGAGACGACGGACGAGAAGGTGCTGGCTAAGACCGAACGCTGGAATACCGTTGAGCCCTCCCACGATGGAATTGAGGGGGCTGAGCGTATGAACCTGATTCGGGACGACATCGACGCTCGCGTCCGCGCCCTGCTGGCTGAGCTTACTGCCTAGTTCGGCATACAACGGCGCCCCATCTTTCTTTCCACGCACCGGAGTGCTGCGGGAAAGAGGGAAGGGGCGTCGTTTGCTGTATGGGGGGGGTTAGAAGAGCGCCACTTTCGGCGGTGCCGGGAAAATCTCGTCGAGCAGGGCGAGCTCGTCCGCGTCGAACCGGCGGACGATAGCCGCCGCGTTAGCGCGCACCTGCTCTTCGGTGGTGGCCCCGGCGATCACAGAGGCAACCGGCTCCTGCTGGGCCAGCCACGAGAAGGCAACCTGAACCTCGGTCAGGCCGCGCTCGGCGGCAAAGGCTGAGAAGGCTTCGAGCTGGTCCCAGTTAGCGCCGTCCAGGATGTCAGGTTTGATGCGGGTCAGACGACCGTCCGCCGGGGCAAAAGAGCGCGAATATTTGCCCGTTAATAGCCCGTTAGCCAGGGGGAAGTAGGGCAACACACCCAACCCGAACTCGCGGGAGGCGGGCAGCACCTCAAGCTCAGCGCGGCGATCCAGCAGGTTGTAGTGGTTCTCCGCCGCAACGTAGCGGTGCCCCAGGGCCCGGCCCAGGTGCTCAGCGTGGGCGATCTGCCAGCCGGTGTGGTTGGACGACCCGATGTAGCGCACCTTGCCCTGCTCAATTAGGGTACCCAGAGCTGAGAGAGTTTCTTCAATGGGGGTTGCCGGGTCGGGGGTGTGATGGAAGTAGAGGTCGATGTAGTCAGTGCCTAGGCGGCTCAGGGAGGCCTCAACCGCCCGCATAATATACCGGCGGGAGCCTCGTACCCCGTGGTCGGTGCCGTTGGCCCCTCCCATGTCCATGCCGAATTTAGAGACAATCACGATCTCGTCGCGGTCAATCCCGGTCTCCTGCAGAGCCTTCCCAAACATGGTTTCAGAAACCCCCGGTGCAGACCCGTAAATATCGGCCACATCAAAGAGGGTGATTCCGGCTTCAACGGCGGCGGTGAGGACGGCGTTGGTTCCGCTTTGCGTTTCGGTGGCGGTTGTGGCGCGGCCCAGGTTGTTGCACCCCAGACCTACGTTTGAAACGGTGAGGCCGCTTTTTCCCAGTTGACGGTATTCAATGCTCATACCCGTCATATTACTGCCATGTGTCTCAACACACCCGACGCAGAGTCAAAAAGGTACATAGAGCGGCGGTTTCTTGCCAGCGCCCTACCTGCGCTTTTAGTGTAGAACCATCAAATCTATCCAGAGCGACCGAGAGACCTAGCTCAACGACGTCGCAGCAACCACCCCTTGGGGAAAGGTGCTCCTGCTAGGACCGATAGAGTGCATCATCAGCAGGACGCGTGGCGGTGGGGGGTGGCTGCCTACCCCTGATTCCAGGCATTATGCCGGTCACCAGCCTACGCAGGCTCACCACGCTCTGTTCACTAGCGGGCCTACCTGTATCCCAGAAGCTGGCCTATGACCTAGAAACAGCAGGCAGTGACGCTGAACGTCACCGGCGACCCCCGCATCTTCACCGCCCTGCCCGCCAGCTCTGGGTCAACCCCGACTGCGGCCTGAAGACCCGCGCTTACAAGGAAACTAAGGCTTCTATCGAGTCCCTGGTTGCCGCAACCGAGGCGGTGCGAGCCAGCTTGACGGTGGCGATCTAGGCCCCCGGGGGGGGGTAGAGGGTCAGCAGAAGGACGCCGCCTCCCGCTCTACCTGCCAGATGGCAGGAGGGCGGGGGGCGGCGTCCTTCTGTTCAGGGATTACCGGGACTTAGTGGGCCGGGCTAGCTCTAGTGGATCATCTAGTGAACCATGGGCGCAGAGCCAGCTGCCTGCTTACCTGCGGGCACCAGCAGGGCCACCACGATAGAGCCCAACGACATGAAGGCTGCCACCAGGAAGGCAAGGTGCACACCTGCCATGTAGGCCTCGGTGCCGGTGCCACCGTGGGCTGCTGAACCGATGCCCAGTAGAGCCACAAAGAGGGCGGTCGCGGCGGCGCCTGAGACCTGCTGGAAGGTGGTCATAGCCGAGGAACCAAAAGCGTGCAGCTCGTGCCCCAGAGAGCCTAGACCCAGCGACATCAGAGGGGTGTTAATGAGCGGCAGGGCGAAGGTCATGAGCATGTAGGTGCCCACCAGGTACCAGACCGGGGTGGTGGCGCTGAAGGTGCTCATCAGCCAGATAGAGGCGCTAAAGAGAACTGCGCCGGGAATCACCAGGGTGCGGGCACCGAAGCGGTCCGACAGACGACCCACAACGGGGCTCAATACTGCCATGAGCACACCACCGGGCAACAGCATCAGACCGGTCTGCAGGGCACTCAGACCCAATACGTTTGCGGCGTAGAGGGGAATCATGATTGCGGTTCCCAGCATGACGCCCATGCCCAGGGAGGTCATAATGACGGTGAGGGTGAAGGGGCGGGCGCGGAAGATACGCATATCCATGAAGGGGCCGCGGTCCTGTAGCTGAATCTGGCGGTGTACGAAGATCGCAAGGAGCACCGCAGCTACCGCCACAACAACCCAGGGGTTGACGGGCAGGTGGGCACCACCGTGGGAGGAATCTCCGCCCATAGATGAGAGGCCCAAGACCAGGCCGCCGAAGCCCAGGGTGGAAAGCACGATGGAGAAGATGTCGAGTTTCTGTGAGGTGCCTTCGGGCTTTTCAGCAGGTGCCAGACGCAGCCCGATTAGCAGAGCGATAATGCCGATGGGCAGAATCAGCCAGAAGAGCCAGCGCCAGCTAGCGGCGTTCAAAATGATGCCTGAGACAGTCGGGCCAGCTGCGGGAGCAGCTGAGATCACCATGCCGATGATGCCCATAGCCTGACCGATTTTGCTGGGGGCAACCAGGCGCATCATGGTGGTCATGAGCAGGGGGATCATCACGCCGGTACCGCCAGCCTGGAGCACACGCCCGACCAGCAAGAGCGCGATGCCGGGGGCGGTAGCTGCTACCAGGGTGCCGACGGAGAAGAGCGCCATAGCTGCGACAAAGACGGTGCGAATGGAGTAGCGGGAGATGATGAAACCGGAAGCCGGTGTCACCACGGCCATGGTCAGCATGAAGCCGGTGGAGGTCCACTGGGCGGTTGAAGCGCTGATGTTCAGGTCTGCCATGATGTCGGGCAGAGCCACACCCAGCAGGGTTTCATTCAGAATGAGCACGAAGGCCGCAATCACCATGATGGCCAGGAGCAGGAACTCGTGGCGCTCTAGCTTGCGGGCGACGGGCATTGATACGGTGTGCGCTGCAGGTTCGGTGACCGGGTGCGCTCCAGTTTCGGGGTGAGAGTGTGTTTGCGTAGAAGACATAGGCGTTAAGCCTACTCTTTGCGGCGCGCTCGCGTAATAGCTAGTTGCTCACAGACCCAGGTCACATAGGGTTTTTGTAGACGAGTAACCGTGCCGTATGGGAGCCATACAGGGGGTACTCGCGGCCACTAGGTGGGGACCAGATTACTCTGGTCCCCTGTGGTAGTTTCTGGAGGTTTCCTACTGAGCGGCGCGTACCGCAATCAGCAGATCACCCTTATTCATAGACGAGCGGCCCGGCACCTCAAGCTGCTTAGCCAGCTCGTAGAGCTCGGCGCGGGTGAGCTCCGCCAGGGGGCGTACCTCTGCAACCAGGAAGGTCTGGTCGTCGTCCTGCAGGTCAGGGGCGGACGCCGCATCCTCCTGGGCAGGGGCCTCGGCCAGGGGTTCGGTGGTCAGGTCTTCGTCGAAGTCAGCGGAGTTAACAAGCTCCGGGCTCTCAGCTGTCTCAGCCAGAATCAGCTCAGTCTCCCGCTGGGCCGCGCTCTTTGTGCCCTTCTTGGTTTTCTTCTTGGGCTCAGCTTTCTTAGCCTTCTGGGGCTTCTTGATCTCGACCTTCTTCGAGTCCTTCTTGTCAGACTTCTTCTCTGCCTTTACCTTCTCAGCTTTCTTCTTGCCTTTACCTGCAGCGAGGGTGGCGGCGTCCTTGCCCTTGTCTTTACCCTTGGGGCCAGACTGGGGCTTGTCGGCAATCTTTTCGTACTTCTTGCCCACCAGCTCGTACTTCTTCTCAAGTTTCTTCTGGGCCTTCTTGCGGGCCTTCTTTTCATCGCCGTACTTGTCCAGGGCCTTGGCATATGCCTTCACGTAGCGCTTTTGTGCCTTGTCGCTAGAGCGCTTGAGTGCCTTGCTGAGTTCTGGCTTCTTGCCCATGGTTCACCTTCCAGTTATCAGTGTTCTTACTGTCTAAGCGTAGTCCCGGTCACGCGCCACCCCAAGCGCGGCACGGTTTGGTTACGACCCTCCTGCCAACTTTGTACCGCGCTCTGCCCACTTTTAACCCAAAAAGTGGGCAGAGCGCGGTACAAAATAGCGGGGCGACAATACGGAGTAGCGGAAGGGGGTAGAACAGCCTCTCACGCTCTGAGCCGAACCCGCGCAGGGCACCTGACGGGTGGCGTCCGCACCCCTAAACTAGGTGATATGACTAACTCAGGTATCGACACTAGCTTCCTTGACCCCGCCACCAGCCCCGCTGACGATTTCTTCCGCCACGTCAACGGCACCTGGTACGACTCCCACGAGATCCCCGCCGACCGCTCCCGCGACGGCGGCATGTACTTCCTGCGCGATGCAGCCGAGGAACACGTGCGCGACATCGTCGAGAAGTTCGCCGCCGAGCAACCGTCCTCACGCATTGGCGCCCTCTACTCCTCCTTCATGAACACCGAGAAAATCGAGGCGGACGCCGCAGCCCCGCTGCACGCCGAAGTGCAGCCGGTTCTGGAGGCAGCTACCCCCGAAGACTTCGTGCGTGTGATGGCTGAACTTGACCGTCAGGGCCACGGCGGCCCCTTCGGCTGGTACACCAGCATCGACGCCAAGAACCCCGAGAAGTACGTGCTCTACCTGGCGCAGACCGGCCTGGGTCTGCCCGATGAGTCCTACTACCGCGACGAAAAATACGCCGACCTGCGTGAGGCCTACGTCGCCCATATTGAGCGCATGTTTGAGCTAACCGGCCTGGCCGATAACTTCGGACTTGAACCGGCAGACGCCGCCCGCGCCGTCTTCGCCCACGAAACCGAAATTGCTTCTCACCACTGGGATAACGTGCGCACCCGCGACGCCGACGCCCGCTACAACCCGGTCGACGCCGCCGAGCTAGATGAGAAGTTCCCCGGCTTCCCCTTCACCACCTGGCTGGCAGGCATGGGTATTTCTACCGAGAAGGCCGGCACCGTTGTGGTCAACCAGCCCTCCTACTTTGAGGCAGCCGCCCAGCTATGGGCCACCGCTCCCCTCTTCATCTGGAAGCTCTGGTACATCTGGCACATGGCCCACTCCCGTGCCCCCTACCTCAACCAGGCCATCGTCGAAGAGAACTTTGACTTCTACGGCCGCACCCTCTCAGGCTCCGAAGAACTGCGCGACCGTTGGAAGCGCGGCGTCGGCCTGGTCGAAGGCTCCCTGGGTGAGGAGCTGGGCAAGGAATACGTAGCTATTCACTTCCCGCCCACCCACAAGGCCAAGATGATGGAACTGGTCGACGACCTGCTTGAAGCCTACCGCCGTTCCATCATCGACCTGGATTGGATGACCGACGAAACCCGCGCCCGCGCCCTCGAGAAGCTCAGCAAGTTCGTCACCAAGATTGGCTACCCCGACAAGTGGCGCGACTACTCCGCCCTGGAACTGACCGACGACCTCTTCGAAAACCTGCGCCGCTCCGGCGTCTTCGAGCACGAGTTCCAGATCAACCGCATCAACGATCCCGTTGACAAGACCGAATGGCTCATGACCCCGCAGACCGTCAACGCCTACTACATGCCCCCGGCCAACGAAATCGTCTTCCCCGCCGCAATCCTGCAGGCCCCCTACTTCGACGTGGACGCGGACGCCGCCGTCAACTACGGCGCTATCGGCGGCGTCATCGGGCACGAGATTGGCCATGGCTTTGACGACCAGGGCTCCAAGTATGACGGCACCGGTGCGCTTAATAACTGGTGGACGGACGCCGACCGCGAAGAGTTCACCGCCCGCACCAAGGCCCTGGTGGAGCAGTACAACGGCTACACCCCCACCGGCCTGGACCCCGAAAAGTTCACCGTCAACGGCGAGCTGACCCTGGGTGAAAACATCGGCGACCTGGGCGGCCTTTCCATCGCGCTCAAGGCCTACCAGATTTACCTGGAACGCCAGGGCCTCACCCTTGAGACCGCCCCCGTCATCGACGGGCTGACCGCCACTCAGCGCGTCTTCATCTCCTGGGCCCAGGGCTGGCGCATGAAAACCCGCCCGCAGACCGCCGAGATGTTCCTGGCGATCGACCCGCACTCCCCCGAGGAGTTCCGCGTCAACGGCGTGGTCCGCAACATCGACGAGTTCTACACCGCCTTCGATGTGCAGCCCGAGAACGCCCTCTACCTGGCACCGGAGGAGCGCGTACGCATCTGGTAGAAGAAACTACACAAAGTGCGGTGACGGCCGCGCTTCCGCCTGCTGACCCTCTCGCAGCTCGCCCTGGAGGGCTCGCAGCGATTCACGCCAGCCCCGCGCCAACAGGCTTCCAGCATGGCCGCCACCGCACCTCTATAGCAACCTACCCGAACACTCATTCCTGGTGGGTACAGGGGGCTTTCCCCGGAAGGCGACTGGCTGGATGGAGTGAGCGGGTGTGCCAGCACACGAGAGCGAACGGAATCCGCCGTCAGGCGGGGCATGAATCGAGGGAGCGCACCAGCGCGAGCTCGAGAAGGTTAGTCGCCGGAGGGAAAAGCCCCCTGCGCCCCGCTTAACTAAAAGGACGCCGGTGAACTACTCACCGGCGTCCTTTTGCGTACCCGAGCGCTAGGACATGGCGGGGACGTCCCAGAGGTTCAGCACGGTGCCGATACCCTTGCGGACGGCGTTGCGGTAGACCACAGTGCCCCAGGCGACGTCCTCAATCGGCATGCCGCCGACAGAGTAAACGGTAATTTTCTCTTCGTCATCTTCGGGGGCGGGGTGATTGAGGGCTTCACCCATGTCGCGCAGTTCTTCAGGGGCCATAAGGCCGTTGTGGATGCGGTCGTTGAACTTGCAGCCGATGATGGAAACGTAGTTGTGGGATTTACCGGGTTCGGTTTCTTCTGCCCAGGCGTCGTACATACCGGCGTTATCAACGAGTTTACGCACGTCAGGTTCAAACATGCCTTCGTCGAGGTTGCAGGCGGCGGGCATGGCAAAGAAGGCGCCGGGCTTGACCCATTCGCGGCGGACGGTGGGGTAGGTTTCGGGGTCACCCACGTGAATCGAGGTGCAGAAGGTGACGATATCAGAGTCGCGTACAACCTCTTCGAGTTCCTCAACGGCAATGACGTTCATGCCGGGGTAGGTCTCTTCAACCCAGCTGATGAAGGTGTCAATGCCCTTCTGGGAGCGTCCAAGAACCTTGATGGTCTCAACAGTGGGGCGGGCTTCAATGAGGGCAGCCACAGTGGCCTTAGCGATGACGCCGGGTCCCAGCAGACCAAGCACCTTTGCGTCCTTGGGGGCGAAGCGGCGGGCGCCGACGCCGGAGGCGCAGCCGGTGCGGTAGGCCGAGAGCAGGTTAGCGCTCATGTAGGCCAGAGGGGCTCCGGAGGTCGCGTCGTTGAGGGTGAGCATGAGAATGGAGCGGGGTAGGCCAATCTCACGGTTGTCGATGTTGGATGCGTAGGTTTTGACGCCCATGGTGCGGAAGGAGCCGCCCAGGTAGGCGGGCATGGCAACGTAGCGGCGGTCGGGGCCGTCGGCGGGCATACCCTCGTGGGCAGGGTTGACAGGGAACTGCACCTTAGCGCCGTGGGATTCGCCGTTGTGCCCGGCCATGCGGTAGTCACCGCGGGCGTGCAGGGCCAGGGCTTCTTCCATGGCGTCGGTGCAGGCGGCGACGTCTTCTACGCCCGCCGCGATCATGTCGGCTTCTGAGAGGTAGCGGAAGTCGATGCGGGGGAAGACGGGGTTAAGTTCGGGGTCAACGGCTGCGTTGAGGTAGGCGTCGTGTGAAGTCAAGCGGGGGATCTCCAACTGTGAGTGTTAAAAGTTCAGACGAATCAACATAACACTTTTAAACGCCGCTGATAAATGAGTTTTTGGGCATACCCGATAGCTGGGTGGACGCTATTTTGCGTGCTTCCGCTATAAAGTCGCTTCATCTGCCAAACAGGTTGGGCAAGAATTCATTTGCTGCTGAGCAAAAATCAAACCCTTCTCTGACTGGCCTTGGCTATTTCAGTACCTTCAGAACCATAGGATAAGTGAACACTTCGCCGTTATTGGCTTTGACCGCAGCAAGAATATGCACGACGATGAGGGCCACCCACACCGCTATGAAAACAATCCAGGTAAAGAGACCTGCTAGCCCGAAAGTCACGATAGTAAGTACCCAGGCAGCAATATTGACCAACCAGAGGGTGAAGCTGAAATTGAAAGCCCCTGCGGCAGCTACGCGCACAAACCCGTAGCCCGGCTTGTCCTTGTAGATAGCCCAGAAAATCAGGGGCCCGATAAAGCTGGCAAAAGATGCGGTCAGAACCAGGCCCAGCAGGCCCGAGAGATGGGCAAACATAGCCATGCTTTTAGCATCAGCAGGAATGACGTTGCCGTAAGCATCGTAGGTAGGGGCGCCAAAGCCAGGCTGCTGCCAGTAACCGTACTGACCTCCCTGAGGCTGTCCCTGCATGCCGGGCTGCTGCTGAGAGGGCTGGCCTTGCTGCGGGTGCGAAGGGCCATTCTGGCCCTGCTGATTGTAGTTACCGTAGGGGTTCTGGTTCTGCTCAGTCATGGTGGCGTGCCTTTGCTTCTTGTGCGGTGTAATAACTAGCCTATCCGGCCACGCCCTTTTAGGACGGTAATCACAATCCATTTCTACGGACTTGCCCTCTAGAAATGTAGGGGGTTAATCCTTGCCTCCCAATTATTTTCGTACATATTTTGAGAAACTCTTGACAGAGACCCACCTCACAACGGTTAGATAGGAGTGACACTCACCACCCGTGGGAGTTAATACACACACCCTAAGGAAACCCATGAAGAAGAATCCTATGCGAAGGAAGGCTGCACAAGGCAGTGCAGCTGCCCTGCTTGGTCTCGCGCTTTCCTTGCCCATGGCTGCTCCCCCAGCCCAGGCATACGACGTAGACCTCAACCCCTCTACACAAGCCAACGACGTCACCAGTAAGATTGGTGGATCACTGGCCGAGGCAGAAGGCACTATTGAAGTCTTCGTGCAGTTCCGCGGTAACGGTGCCTACGAAAGCACCCAGCCCCGCAACGTCCTCTCCGGCGAAAGCAAACCTGTGCAGGCGCAAGCCCAGGTTGAAGCTATCGCCCAGCGCGTAGAATCCCAGACCCAGCAGGTAGCGGTTCAGGCTAATGCTGAAGTCATCTACACTACCCACAACGTCCTGCGAGGAACCGCCCTGCGTGGTGATGCCGAAGATCTCCGTGCCCTCGCCCAGCGTAGCGACGTCGTTCGTATCTCTCGCATCGTTCCCAAGGAACGCACCAACGGCGGTACCGCTATTACCACTGAGGCTCTCAACACCTGGGTACAGACCGGCAAGACCGGTAAGGACGTCACCATTGCCGTTATCGACTCCGGTGTAGATTACACTCACGCAGCTTTTGGTGGCCCGGGTACCGTTGAAGCCTACAATGAAGCCAAGGCTTCAACTGAGATGCCCGCCGCAAATAGCGGGCTCTACGATCCTGAAAAGTTCGTCGGCGGCTACGACCTCGCAGGTGACGACTACATCGGCTCCAATGCACCCACGCCCGACAGCAACCCCCTCGACTGCACTTACAACGGCCACGGTACCCACGTAGCAGGTAGCGCAGCTGGGTTCGCCGTTAACGCAGACGGTAGCACCTTCCGCGGTGACTACACCAAGCTCACCCAGGACGATGTCATGGGGATGAAGATTGGCCCCGGTGCAGCTCCCGAAGCTAAGGTAGTTGGCCTGCGCGTCTTCGGCTGCGATGGTAGCACCAACCTCACAGGCGAAGCCCTCGACCGTGCCCTCGACCCCAACGGTGATGGCGACTTCTCCGATAAAGCAGACATCGTCAACCTCTCTTTGGGCTCAGATTTCGGCGCAGTAGATGACCCCGAGAACTACATTATCGACTCTCTTTACCGCCAGGGCGTTCTTTCCGTCATCGCAGCAGGTAACGCTAACAGCTACAAGGGCCAGGGCGATACCTACTCCATCCTGGGCACCCCCGGTAACACCATCTCAGCCCTCACTGTAGCCAACTCACTCGGCACCTACGCCCACGCAGACAAGGCAGAGATTCTCTCCCCTGCAAGCATCGCTGGTCCCGTCCAGGGCGATTACAGCGTTAGCTTCAACTACGCTGCTGCATCTGAAGACCAGCTCACCGGTGAAGTTGTCATGGCCCCCGAAAGCAACCGCTACGGTTGTGAAGCTTTCCCCGAGGGCACCAACTTTAACGGTAAGTGGGTTTGGATTGACTGGGCCGAAGACCTCGAAGGTAACTTCCCCTGTGGTTCTGCCGTCCGCTTCAATAACATTGAGAAGGCTGGCGGTGCAGGTGTCGTCCTTGCTTCCAAGGTGCTCCAAGAAACCTCAAGTATCGCCGGCAACTCAACCATCCCCGGCGTCCGCCTGACCGTAGCAGATGCAGAGAAGGCTCTGCCTGCTGCCCAGGACGGTACCTTGCGCATCAAGCTGGATTCCGACTGGATCGGTAAGGCCGTATTTGAGACCGGTGCACTCGATACCCTCAACTCATCGAGCGCCCGCGGCCAGTTTGGCGCAAACGGCTTTACTAAGCCCGATGTTGCTGCGCCCGGTACCTCTATTAGCTCCGCTGGTGTTGGTATGGGTTCTGATCCGCTCATCATGACCGGTACCTCTATGTCCTCTCCCCACGTTGCAGGTATTGCAGCCCTCGTGCTGGAGGCCCACCAGAATTATGGCCCCGCCGAAATCAAGGCTGCTATCATGAACACCGCCACCCACGACCTCGTCACTGATGAGGGCAACATCTACTCGGTTGAGCGAGTAGGTTCGGGTCGTGTTGATGCCCTGGCTGCGGTCAACACCGATGTTCTGGTCTACAACTCTGACCGACCTGAGCAGGTTTCAACCAGCTTCGGCGCACCTGAAGTACCTGTCGGTGAGTCCGTGACCATTTCCCGCAACGTCACTGTCGAAAACTACTCTGCCCGTGAACGCACTTTCAATGTGGCTCTTGCTGATAGCTCCACTGTTACCGGTGCAACCATCAGCGCTCCGAGCACCGTGGCCGTCCCCGCAGGTGGCAAGGCTCAAATCACCCTGACTGCAACCCTTGATGGCTCCCAGCTCACCAAAGACCGTGATCCCGCAGCCCTTGAAACCCATATGGAAATTGCTCGCCAGTACCTGGCTACCGCTTCCTCACGTCTTCTCCTGACCGAGGGTGAGACTCAGCTGCGCGTCCCTGTGCAGGTAGCTCCCAAGCCTGTTGCCGACATGAAGGTAGCAAACTCAGCTATCGAGTTTGATACCAGTTCAAGCACCTCAAAGGTCACCCTCTCCGGTACTGAACTCAACCAGGGCGGCTACCGCTCCGCTATCGGTGCCTTCCAGCTGGGTGTTGAAAGCCCCCGCATCCCCACCAGCTCTCTGGGTAGCGTCTCATCGCAGATAGCCGACCTCATGTATGCAGGTGCCAACTCGACCGCTCCCATCCTGGAAGCTCAGGGTGAAGACCCCACTACCGGTTACCTCAACATCGGTATCGCTTCTTGGGCCAACTGGGCAACCATCAACAGTACCTGGTTCTACGAGGTAGACCTCGATGTTAACGGTGACGGCCGCGCTGACTTCTTCGCTATGACCACCCGGGTTCCGGGTATCGACTTTCCCGTCGTCAACCTCTACAAGCAGGTCAATGGTGACTGGACGGTTATCGACTCACAGCCCGTCAACGGCACTTTCGGTGACGTAGATACCAACCTGATGGGGTCCAACACCCTGGTTATGCCTCTTAGCCTAGAAGCTCTGAACCTGACCTCTGATCAGGCTCAGGCTCTACGTTACAAGATTTACTCAGGCACCTGGTACCACAACGGTGACATCGAAGGTACCGACTGGGTTAAGTACAACCCCTACGAGCCCGCTCTCTACTTCAGCAGTGATCAGACTGTGGGTACCTCCCTCTTCGTTGACTCACCGGATAATACTCTGATCGCCCACCGTGCAGCAGATACCACTGAGACTCGTGCGCTCTTCCTGCACATGCATAACGCCACCGGCGACTTGGCGGGCATCAAGGCTGGTGCTCGCGGCGATAAGGCTCAGGTTGTAAACGTCAGTGGTCTCAAGACCTCTGTCACTAACAACCCGCGCTTCACCGATGTATCCACCGACCATGTCTTCTACAACGAAATCGCGTGGCTGGCTAACCGCGGTATCACCACTGGCTGGTCAGATGGAACCTTCCGCCCCTACGAGCCCGTCAAGCGCGACCAGATGGCAGCCTTCTTCTACCGCATGGCTGGCTCACCTGAATACACCGTTCCTGCAAACAGCCCCTTCAAGGATCTTTCAGTAAGCGAGCACGTCTTCTACAAGGAGATTGCTTGGATGGCTGAGCAGGGTATCACCACCGGCTGGCCCGATGGCACCTTCCGCCCCGCTGCTCCTGTGAACCGTGACCAGATGGCAGCCTTCTTCTACCGCATGGCTGGCTCACCTGAATACACCGTTCCTGCAAACAGCCCCTTCAAGGATCTTTCAGTAAGCGAGCACGTCTTCTACAAGGAGATTGCTTGGATGGCTGAGCAGGGTATCACCACCGGCTGGCCCGATGGCACCTTCCGCCCCTACGACCCGGTCAACCGCGATCAGATGGCAGCTTTCATCTACCGCTTTGACCAGAAGGTCCTTAACAAGTAATCCGCTTGTGTAAGGAAGGTTAGAAGCGCCCCGACTTCTTTCTCAGAGGTCGGGGCGTCTTTCTGTCTGTTGGAGCTAGCAGTAGCATAGAGTCATGCGCGATTTACAGGCTCACATCATTGAAGAACTGGGCGTGAAGCCCTCCATCGACCCCACCGAGGAGGTACGCAAGCGCGTCCAGTTCCTGGTGGATTATCTGAAAGCCACCGGCACCCGCGGCTTTGTGCTGGGCATTTCGGGTGGGCTGGATTCCACCCTGGCCGGACGCCTGTGCCAGCTGGCCGTGGAGCAGCTGGAGCTAGAGGGCGTTGAGGCTGAGTTTATTGCCGTCCGTCTGCCCTACAAGGTGCAGGCCGATGAGGACGACGCCCAGGCCGCTCTGCGCTTCATCATGCCCCAGCAGACCGTCACCTACAACATCGCCGAGGCAGTGGACGGCTTTGAATCAGCTTTTGCTACCGCAACCGGCCGTCCTATCGCTGACTTCAATAAGGGCAACGTCAAGGCCCGGGCCCGCATGATCGCTCAGTATGCCCTGGCTGGTGAGAAGAACCTGCTGGTGGTCGGCACCGACCACGGCGCTGAGGCCGTCACCGGTTTCTTCACCAAGTTCGGTGACGGTGGAGCTGACATCATGCCCCTCTTCGGTCTAAATAAGCGCCAGAACCGGGCCCTGCTCAAGGTACTGGGCGCTGATACCCGCCTGTGGGAGAAAGTACCCACCGCCGATCTGCTCGACGGCAAGCCCGGCCGTACCGACGAGGACGAGCTTGGCGTTACCTACGACCAGATTGATGACTACCTCGAGGGTAAGGACATCGACCCGGCAGCAGCTGAGAACATCGAGGGCAGGTTCCTGCGGTCGCGCCACAAGCGCACTACCCCGGTCACGATTTTTGATTCCTGGTATAAGCAGTAACCAGAACTAGGTGGACCAGGCAGGCGATGGCTAGCCCCAGGGCTAGGCCGCCTAGCACGTCGCTTGCCCAGTGCACCCCCACATAGATACGGGAAAACCCGATGGTCATCGCGAGCGCGCCGAGCCCTACCCCCAGGGCGCGGCGTCCTCGCTGGGTCAGGGCCGGGTAGGCAGTGAGAAAAAGTGCAGCGCAGAAGGCAGCGGTGCTGGTGGAATGCCCCGAGGGGAAAGAAAAAGTTAGCTCCTCCACCAGGCGGTGAGTAAGGGAGGGGCGGGGGCGGTCAATCAGATTTTTGAGGACGATGACGGCCAAGGGGGCCAGAATCATGGTTCCTCCTAGGGTCGCCAGGGGCCAGGGGTGCCGGTAGAGCCAGGTGAAGATCCCCAAGGCTATCAGCACATAGATTGTCATGGGAAGGGTATTGAAAGCCTGGGTGAGCGCTGAGAAGAAGGTATCGAGTGCAGCAGTGCGCCAGGTCAGTGAGGCCTGCCAGATGGCATCGTCGATAGGGTTCGTGAGGGCCTGGGCGTTGACCAGCCACATGGTCACAAACACCAGTAGACCCGCTAGGCCGGTGCGGGCTAGGTGGGGGCCTAGTCCCGCCAGCTCGCCGAGGGCAGGAAGGCGGGCGGGAGCGTCCTGGTGTTCAGCGGGCGGACGGACGCGCACCCCACCTGGGCGGGACTGTTGGGGGCTGTGGTTCACGGGGTACCTCTCTTGACGGGAGCACCCTCTAGGATACCGGTTGGCCCGACTGAGCTTCTCTGCCCAGTTCCGGGCCGGGCCAGTGAGCTGGTGCTATGTCTGATATCCCTAAAGAGTTTTACCTCGATAAGTCCGGCCCGGCAGCTTGGGCAGCTTTTGGTGCCCTCAGCAAGCAGGCTGGTGTTTCAGCCCGTGCAGCGGGGCTTGATGACCAGCTGATTGAGCTGGTCTGCCTGCGCGTTTCACAGATTAATGGCTGTGCCTACTGCCTGAAGGTGCACACCAAACGCGCTATTAAGGCCGGGCTGAGCGAGAACCGCCGGGCTCTGGTGGGCGTCAAAACCCGCTTGTCGCCGAACGCGACGAGAGCGGACGCGGCGCCTACGAAATCTTTGCTGATAGCTCCGGCAGTCCGGCGGGCTTCACCGAGTTCTTCACCTACACCGAGAGCGGGGGCAAGCAGCGTATCTTCCCCCACACCGTGGTCAAGGAGGAATTCGGCGGGCACGGTCTGGCCTCCAAACTCGTCAAGAGCGCCCTGGACCAGGCCATTGCAGCCGGCTACGAGCCGGTCATTGTCTGCCCCCCACATCAAGGCCTGGTTGGAGAAGCACCCCGACTATGCCGAGAAGACCCGCAAGCCCGAACCTGCCCACCTGCGCTTTTTGGCACAGGCTATGCGTGGCTAAGGCCCAAGCTCCCGGAAGCTAACTAAGCGCGAGGGGCAGGCGGAGTGCCGTCGGCCCACGTGGATCGGGGCTGGCGATGAATTTCGACGAGCCCTCCAGGGCGAGGCGCAAGAATGGTTGCGGGCCTAGGCACCTCTGCCTGACCCTCGGCCCGCAACCTTCGTCGCTTCTTTCCGCGTTAGACCCGGTAGAACCCCTCAATAGCGCGGGTCAGGTAGGCCATGTCAGCAACGGTGGTGAGTTCACGGGCTGAGTGCATAGAGAGCAGGCCGACGCCGACGTCCACGGTCCGCATGCCTAAGCGGGTGGCGGTGATGGGGCCGATAGTGGAGCCGCAAGGAACATTGTTGTTGGAGACGAACTCCTGATAGGGCACACCAGCTAGGGCGCAGGCCTGGGCAAAGATACCGGCGCCGATGGCATCGGTGGCGTAGCGCTGGTTGGCGTTGATTTTCAGCAGGGGCCCACCGCCGGGTACGGGGCGGACGGTCGGGTCGTGGTGCCCAGCGTAGTTGGGGTGAACCAGGTGGCCAGCGTCGGAGGAGAGGCAGACCGACTCAGAGATGGAGCGGCGGTAGGCTTCGGCGGAGTCGCCGCGGGCCTCAGAGAGCCGCACCAGGACGTCCTCCAGGAAGGGCCCGGCAGCTCCGGAGCGCGATTCTGAGCCGATCTCTTCGTGATCAAAAGCGGCGAGCACGGCGGTCTGGGCGGACGCCGCCCCCGACTCGGCGTAACGGATCAAGGCGGTGAGGCCGGCGTGAACGGAGCTGAGGTTATCCAGGCGCCCGGAGGCAAAGAGTTCATCGTTCTCACCGAAGACGCGGGGTTCGGCGGCGTCGGCGAACATGAGGTCATAGCCCACGATGTTTTCGGAGTCAACGGCCCCGCCTTCAGCCCGTTCTGCCAGGTAGGCCAGCACATCACCGGTGGAGTCACCAAAGCCCCAGACGGGGTAGAGGTTACCCTGCTTATCGAGTTTGAGGCCCTCGTTGGCGGCGCGGTCCAGGTGGATGGCGAGCTGGGGGACGCGGGCAATCGGCCCGGTGGCGACCAGGCGGGTTTCGAGCGCTCCGTCTACCAGCACAGTCAGGCGACCGGCCAGGCGCAGTTCGCGGTCCAGCCAGGAGTTGAGCAGGGGGCCACCGTAGACTTCGACCCCCACCTGGTTCCAGGTCAGGGTGCGCACCGAGGACTTTGGCTTGACCTTGAAGCCGGGGGAATCGGTGTGGGCCCCCAGCACCCGGTAGCTCTCATGCTGAGCACTACCGGCCCAGGCGATGATGGCACCATCGCGCACCACGAAGTGCTTGCCGGTCGCAGCTGAGCTGCCCCAGGCGTCCTGCTCGCTCAGCGCGGTGAAACCGGCGGCGGTGAGGCGGCGGGCAGCCTCGGCCGCCGCGTGGAAGGAGGTGGGGGAGGCGGTCACAAAGGCAGCTAAATCATCAATATTGGATCGGGCATCGAAAGTCTGTGAAAGAGTCATAGACCACATTTTACCGGACAGACTGTGCACCCTCAGGGTGGCCGCCCTTGACCCATACCTGGGCGGTACGGGTGCGTTCTATGCCCTTCTTACGGGCCACCCAGATAACCACCAGCACGAACAGGCCGTTCGATACCAGTGCCGAGATAAACATGCCCACGGTAGAGCCCTGCTGCAAGAAGGGGTCTGCCATACCCAGCACACCAAAGCTCATAGCCAGCAGGTTATTCACCACGTGCAGAGCAATAGCCGCTTCAAGCCCACCGGTGCGCCAGGTAATGTACCCGGCAGCCAGGCCCATGACCAGCACGGAAAGCTGGCCCCACAGGTCGTAGAGGTGCCCCAGCATAAAGAGCGGGGCGGGGATAATAATTGCCCAGGCCGGGTGTTTGAGCCAGCGGCCGATAGTCTGCATGAGGTAGCCGCGGAAGACCAGCTCTTCGGCGTAGGCCTGCACCGGTACGACCAGGATAATGGCTACCAGCATGGCGATCAGACCGCCGACCGGAAGGGTGGTGCTGGGAATGTAGCGGGCTCCCAAAACCGTATCGAAGGCCAGAGGCAGAACCACAACGAGCAGAGCCACTAGACCACAGCAGGTTGCCAGCCAACCCCAACGCATACGCCCGGCGACCGAGTGGATCAGCCCCCAGGGCTTGGGCCCCAGAATCAGGCGGGCGACCCAGAGAGCGGGGAACATGAGTGCTACCGACCCAAAAAGGAAGACGAAGGTAGCGGGGCTGCGCAGGGCCTCTTGCTCAAAGATTTCTGAGCTTGCAGCAAGCAGGAGGTAGCTGGGATCAGCGGGCAGGGCAGGATCAAGCCCCAGCAGGAGCACGAAGAAGAAGGCAGCTACCAACAGCAGGGAGAGCACCAGGTAGAGCGGCGCCCCGATGGCAGCTTCGACCAGGGGCTTCCACCAGGCACCTTTAGGGTCGGCGTGGGAGAGCCGGTGATAGCCCAGCTCCTGCTCTTCTTGCCGGTAGCCGGGTCGCCAGCCGACCGGTGGCAGGGGTACCGGGTTGGGGTGGGATGCAAGCGGGTGGGGCACCTGCTCCTGCACGTGGGCGGACGCCGGTGCGGCACCGGGTGCCGCTCCCTGCGCTGGGTAGTGGGCAGGTGTTTGCCAGGGAATGTACGGGTCGTTGGGAGTGCTCATGTCTCTACCCTAGCGAAACCCGCCCTGCCCCGTGCAAGGGGAGGGCGGGCGTCCGCGTCATAAACCTGTCCGAGGCGCTAGACAGCCAGGGCCCGCCGGTAGCGCACCGCAACCGCTACCCAGAGCAGCACTGCGGTGGTGAGGCAGATGATGGGGGCAGAGGACGCCGCCAGGGCAGTTCTGCTGAGCTCGTCCAGGTTGTGAGTGGCAGGGTCAAAGCGAATGCCGATGCGCATAGGCCCGTAGATGAGCCCGGCAAAGCCGACGATCGTCAGGGCACCAGCCAGCAGGCGTACCACCCGAGGAGCTACGGCGAAGAAGGTGGGGAAGGCATCCAGCCAGAAGGCTGCAATGAGCAGGGGTAGCCAGATGTTGTGGTGGGACCAGGAAATGGGCGACATGGCCATCATCAAGAACCCGTTGAGGGCTATCTGGGAGAGCACCATGCCGCGGCGGTGCAACACCGGGATTAGGTAGGCTACACCCACCAGCAGGGCAAGGATAAGACCGTAGCGCAGGGCCGACAGGAGCGGCCCCTCAACCAGACCCAGGTGCAGGAGCCAGCCCAGGGTGGAAATGTTATCCACATAAGCGATATTGCCTACGCGGGAGGGATCTGAGATTGCGAAGAACCAGAACTCACGGGCGGTGGCTGGCATGAAGATGAAACCGGCGGCAACCGTGGCTGCGAAGGTGGCTCCCAGGGTGAGCACGCCCTTAATGTCTCGGCGCATGAGCAGAATCAGGCCGAAGGCTAGAGGGGTGAGCTTGATGCCACCGGCAAGACCGATGAGCACGCCGCGGGGCACTCTGGTTGCCGGGCGCAACAGGTCAATGAGCACCAGCAGCAGGATCAGGGCGTTGATCTGAGCCAGTCCAATGCCGCGGTCCCAGGGGCTGAACATGGTGATGCAGGTAGCCAGCACCACAACCAGTGAGCGGCTCCCCAGCAGGGCTTCCCCGGGAACGGTGATACCGCGAGCGCGCGCGTGGTTGAGAATGAGCACCGATACCCACAGGGCTGCAAGCACGGCCAGCAGGGTCATGAGCCCGGCACCTGCCCACAGGGGTAGGAAGGCGAAGGGGGCGAAGACCATGACCGCAAAGGGAGGGTAGGTGAAGGGCAGGGTGATGGGCTGCCCGTCCTCGAGGTAGTAGTTGTAGAGGGTTTTGCCGGGGTAGAGGTCGCCGAAGACCACGCCTGCGCCGGTGCGGTAGACCTCGAAGTCTTGGCCGTTGAGGATCATGGAGTGGCGGATGTGCCACTGCATGACCGCTACGAAGAAGATGCCGGTGAGGGCCGGCCAGATGATGTTCCGGGCGGGTAGGCGATCGGTGAGGCTAAAGAGGGACACCTGCGGCTACTTTTCGATGGGGGCGGACGCCGCCGCGCCGCTGTCTGTCTGCTGGGCAGGGGCGGGGCTGGTGGCGTCCTGGTCTGCGGTCTTGCGGACAGCGACCAGGTTAGTGCCGCGCTTAGTCTTGGCGCGGCCGGGCAGGCGGCGGCCAACCTTCTCGGAGGATTCAGCGGTAGCCTTCTTGGGCAGGGCGGCGATGCGCAGGGCTAGTTCAATCACGAGCAGGGCCAGCGCTGCGTAGAAGACGTAGTAGGAGGGGTAGAAGTAGTAGAGGCTGGCGCTCCAGCCGGCGATGGTGGCACCCAGGGCAACGACAGCCAGGGCGGCAATGATGATGTGGACCAGGGGGAAGGCGCCGTTGTTCTCAGTGTTACGCCAGGTGATGTAGATGGCCATAAGCGCAAAAAGGACGGGGAAGAAGATTTGGCCGGAAAGAGCCATGGTGTCTTCGGTGTAGCGGAAGATGCCGAGAGCCTGGACGATGGCGGTGGCAGCAAGGAGTAGGGAGGCGGGCAGTGTTTTCACGGGAAACCAGTCTACCGGTTAGGCGGTGATGAAGTAGGTGATAGCGCAGATCGTGAAGATGGTGCCGGTGGTCAGGGCGGCGGCTAGTTCGATGAGGATGCCGATGCCCATCGATTTGAGGGCAGCCAGGGTACTTCCCGCTGAGGTGGCGATATCGCCCTGGTTGCGCACAGTCTCGCTCAGCAGCAGGGCAAGGGCAAAGCCAACAAAGAGGCCAACGACGGGGATGACGAACATACCAATGACCGCGCCGAGCACGCCCCAGAGGATTGAGCGGTTAGGAATGGCCCGCTGTTTGAGGGTTTTGCCCGTCAGCACAGCTTGGGCGGCCATGCCCGCAAGCATGATGGGGAGGCCTAGACCCAGTAGCCACCAACCCTCAGGCCCGCGCAGGGTCAACCCCCACAGCAGGGTGCCACCGAGAACTGCGAAAGAGCCGGGCAAAATGGGGTAGACAATGCCCACGATGCCTAGGCCAATCAGCAGGGCGGATATAAGGGTTATCACGATAGCTAGGGTCATACTGTTCAGTTTACCGGTGCAGTTACTGGCAAGCATTGGGCATACCGAAGCCTATTGGCCGGGGCTGGCGTGAATTGCGACGAGCCCCAGGCGAGGAGCAAGAGGGTCGATAGGCAGAGGTATGCCCAATGCTGAGCCATCTCATCGTAAAACCAGACTGATATAATCGGCATTACGCATACAAGTTTTTGGAGTTGAGATGCCTGAGAAGGACGCCGCACCCCAGCCCGGTTACCGTGAGCAGCTGACCCTGGGTGCGCGTCCGCTCGACGCTCCCGGCGCACCGGTCACCGACCAGCAGGCCCGCGATATCGCCAGCGGCCGCCGCACCTGGCACCGGAAGGCATCTAAGCCGGTGTCGGTGTGGATGTTCGCCCTCTTCATCGTGCTCATGACCCACAGGTGGATCCCTGAATCCCTCTGGCTGATGGTTCACATGGTTACCCTGGGTCTGATTACCAACTCGATTCTGGTCTGGTCCCAGCACTTTACCGAGGCCCTGCTCAAGCACAAGCTCCCCGATAGCGCTAGGCCCGTGCAGCTGGCCCGCATCTACACCCTGAACGCCTCAATGGTGGTGCTCATGGTGGGTGTAGTCTTTTCCCTCTACCCGCTGACCGTGCTGGGCTCGGTAGGCGTAGGTGCTGTGGTCACCTGGCACGGGGTCGCCCTGCTACAGCAGATGCGCACTGCCCTACCCGCCCGCTTCGGGGTGACGATTCGCTACTACATTGCAGCCTCCTGGCTACTGCCGGTGGGTGCAACCTTCGGTGCCCTACTGGCCTACGACGGCCTAAACGCCAGCTGGCACGGCCGCCTGCTCCTAGCCCACGAGGCCGTGAACCTGCTGGGCTTTGTAGGTATCACCGTGGTCGGCACCCTCATGACCCTGTGGCCCACCATGCTACGCACGGTGATGGTGCCGGACGCCGTTGCCCGCTCCACCCGCGCCCTGGCAGGTCTGTGCGCGGGGCTGGGGCTCATCGTGGCAGGTGCCCTTACCGGCCTTACCTGGCTGGCCGTTGCCGGTCTACTTCTCTACGCAGCCGCCCTGGCGCTCGTCCTTGCCCTGATGGTGCGCACCACCACCGCCAAGAAACCTTCCGACTACGCCACCTTCTCAGCAGCCGCCGGTATGGCCTGGCTGACCGTCGGCGTCCTCTTCTCCGCCTACCTGGTGGCGACCTCCCCCTTCGACGCCCTGACCCTGCGCCCGGTCACCCCCATCTTCGTTGCGGGCTTCCTCGCCCAAACCCTGCTGGGCGCCATGACCTACCTGCTCCCTGCCCGCATGGGCGGCGGCCCCAAAGCCGTGCGCGCCGCCAACACCGAATTCAACCGCTTCGCCGCAGGCCGCGCCACCATGGTCAACCTCTCCCTACTCATCTTCATCCTGCCGGTTTCCCTCACCGGCTCCTGGGTGCGTACCGGTGCCTCCCTGCTCGGCGCTTTCACCCTCTTCGCCTTCATCCCCCTCATGCTGCGCGGTGTACGGGCCTCGGTGAGCGTCCGCAAGGCCATGATCCAGGCCCGCGCACGCGGCGAAGCCCCCACCCCTGACCCGCAAGCCCTCACCCCCGTACCAGCCCCCCACCTGCGCAACGCCCTCATCGGTGCGCTCGCCGTAGCCCTGGTGCTAGCCCTGGGAGTGGCTCTTGACCCGGCGGCCCGCGCCCGACTGACCGCAGGAGCATCCGCAGCTAGCGCCACCGGCCAGACCACCACCCTGGCCGTTGAAGCCACCGCCGACATGCGCTTTACCCCCGATACCGTGGAGGTACCGGCGGGCAACCGTCTGGTCATTGAGGTCACCAACACCGACACCAAGAACGCCCACGACCTCACCTTTGCCAACGGGGCCACCACCGGCCGTATCGACCCCGGGGCTACCAAGACCGTGGACGTCGGCGTCATCACCGGCGACTTAGAGGGCTGGTGCTCGGTGGTCGGGCACCAGGCCATGGGCATGACCTTCACGGTGGTAGCAAGCGGGGCGGACGCCACCCAGGCAGGCTCCAGCGACAGTAGCGGCTCAGCCCACGCCGGGCACAGCACAAGCAGCTCAACCCTTGTTTCAAGCGATATTGACCTGCAAGGCGATATCGCTGATGACTACCAGACCCGCGACGCCGCCCTCGCCCCCGTACCCGAGGGAGAAACCGTGGACGGCCGCACCGTGCACCGCCAGACCCTCGATGTGCAAGAACTCCCCCGCGAAATTGCCCCCGGGGTCACGCTCAACGCCTGGACCTTCAACGGCTCCTACATGGGCCCCACCCTGCGCGGGCGCGTGGGCGATATTTTTGAAATTACGCTCGTCAACAATGGCAGCATGGGCCACTCGGTGGACTTCCACGCCGGAACCGTCTCCCCCGACGAGGTCATGCACACCATCGCCCCCGGCGAATCCCTCACCTACCGTTTTGAGGCAGTGCGCTCAGGTATCTGGCTCTACCACTGCTCCACCATGCCCATGAGCGCCCACCTGGCAGCGGGCATGTTTGGGGCGGTTATTATCGACCCCGCCGACCTACCCGAGGTAGACCGCGAGTACCTGCTGGTGCAGTCCGAGGTAGCGCTCACCGAAGCTACCGGTAGCCAGAATCCCTCCACTCAGCCGAGCGAGGGCGTCCTCACCGACATCTCACCCGAGGGGCTGGCAGCAGGCACCCCTACCCTTACCCTCTTCAACGGGCACGCCACCCAGTACCTGCGCGACCCGCTCACCGCCCGCGCGGGCGAGCGCGTGCGCATCTGGGTACTCAACGCCGGACCCAACGGGGAGCTGAGCTTCCATGTGGTCGGCAGCCAATTCGACACGGTCTATAAGGAGGGCGGTTACCTGCTCCAGGGCGGCGTAGATGCCTTCGGCACAAACGGGGGCGGCGCCCAAGCCCTCGACCTTTCTGCAGCCCAGGGCGGATTCGTTGAGATGGTCTTTGAAGAACCCGGCACCTACACCTTCGTCAACCACAACTTTGCTGCCGCCGAACGCGGGGCCCGTGGGCAGATCACCGTCACCGGCAGCTAGAGCTGGCTTAAAGTCGCGGACGCCACCACCAGCGGGCATCTGGCGATAGCCCCTAGTGCCGGGGTTGGGTGCATCACCCTAGGGCGTGTAGGGCGGGTGAGCGCCTGACGGGCAGGAGGGTTTTCCAGTAGTCTTGACCTGATGACAAGTGAACGCACCAAGCCCAACCTAGCCCTGCGCATCGGCGCAGGACTGGTCGCGCACTGGCAGATTGTGGCATCAGCAGTGCTGATGACAGCCGGTGTCGCGGGGCTTTCTGCTACCTACGAGGACTACTGCGGGCAAACTGACCTGGCCTACGCCCCCACCGAGCTGCGGGACGATATTGAAGCTGCCGCCCAAGTTTCTGGCTTCCGGGCAGGCGTTCTGGCAGCCCAGCTAGAAACCGAGTCAGGCTGGGTCACTACCGCCGAATCCCACGCGGGCGCCCACGGCCTGGCCCAGTTCACCCAGGACACCTGGGATATCTGGGGCGAGGGGGACATCAACAGCCCCGAAGACTCCATCGCCGCCCAGGGCCGCTACCTGGCCTATCTTTCTGAGCGCCTAGCCCCCTATGTCTCGGCTGAAACTTCACTTCAGGATATTGTGCTGGCAGGCTACAACGCCGGGCCCGGTGCCGTGGAGGAATTTGGCGGTATCCCGCCCTATTTTGAGACCCAGAACTACGTGGTCAAAATCGACGAGCTGGCTGCCACCAAATATGCGGTGACCTGTGCACCTGATCCCAGCTTCAAGCAGGCTACCCTGGTGCGCTAGGGAAGTCGTAAAATACATATGGGGCTCGGCAAAAGGTTCTGCAGGCTCGCGCTCACTGCCGACCCTCTAGCCCCGCCTAACGGCGGATTCCGCGCCCTCTTGTGTGCTCGCGCGCTCGCACCCGGGCACTTCATCATGCCAGCAGCTTCGCTGCAAGCCTGCTTCACCAAATCCTCAGGAGGTCCCCATGACCGCATCATCCCTTCCCTCAGACCAGCTCTTCCCGCAGGGCAAGCCCGCGCCTGCCGGTTCTTTCACCGGCCAGGCCTATATGCACCCGCTGGCACCCAGCAGCCAGCTACAGTCCCTGGCTGTTACCTTCGAGGCCGAAGCCCGCACCAACTGGCATACCCACGACGTCGGCCAGCTTATTGTGGTGACCTCCGGCATCTGCATTTACCAGCTCGAAGGCCAGGAACCCCAGACCCTCACACCCGGTGAGGCCTTCTTCTTTGAACCGGGCGTCAACCACTGGCACGGAGCCACCAGCGACGGGCCCATGACCCACATCGCCGTCACCCCCTTCAACGAGGACGGCGAATTCGTCAACTGGGGCGCACCCGTCGATGAGGCCACCTACACCGGCTAATCCCAGCACACCTCAAAGAAGGACGCCGCCACCTGCTCCCCTGCCCTCAGGCAGGAAAGCGGGTGGCGGCGTCCTTACTCAGAAGCCCTACCGGGGAAGCCTAGCGCTTCTGGTAGAGGGCCTTCTTCTGGAACTTAGGGTCAGAGGTGACCAGCATACCCAGGGAACGGAAGACCCCCTCGTCCACCGAGCCCAAAATAGTGGTGGTGTGGACGTCCGCCCCGCGCAGGTTTTTCAGCTGCTCCAGGGCGGCGCGGGCGTCCTCATCGTGAGCCGCTGAGGTCGAGAGGGCAATCAGCACCTCGTCGGTGTGCAGGCGGGGGTTCTGGCTACCCAGGTGCAGGGTCTTCAGACGCTGGATGGGTTCCAGGGCCTCGTTCGACAGCAGGTGCTTATTGTCGTCCAAGCCAGCCAGGTGTTTGAGGGCATTGAGTAGGGCAACCGCCGAGCAGCCCAGCAGGTCGGTGGTCTTGCCGGTGATGATGGTTCCATCTGCCAGCTCGATCGCCGCACCGGGGGCGCCGGTGGTCTCTTCACGCAGGCGGGCGGGGGTAACGACCGGGCGGTCGGTTGCCTTGATACCGGCCTTGGCCATAACCACAGCAGCGCGGTCTGACTGGGTAGAATCCAGGCCGCCACGGGCCTCGTCCACCAGGGCCTTGAAGTAGCGGCGGATGATTTCCTGCTCGGAGGCGTAGCGGCAGGCAGCGTCATCGGTGATGCAGTTACCGGCCATGTTCACACCCATGTCGGTGGGCGACTGGTAGGGGGTAGTGCCGGTCATCTTCTGCAGCAGCACGTTGAGCAGGGGGAAGGCCTCAACGTCGCGATTATAGTTGACGGTGGACTCGCCGTAAGCGGTCAGGTGGAAGTGGTCGATGACGTTAGCGTCATCCAGATCAACCGTGGCTGCTTCATAGGCCAGGTTGACGGGGTGCTCCAGGGGCAGGTTCCAGATGGGGAAGGTCTCGAACTTGGCATAGCCTGCCTTCACACCTCGCTTGTTCTCGTGGTACACCTGCGACAGGGCGGTTGCCAGCTTGCCAGATCCGGGGCCGGGGGCGGTAACAACAACCAGGTCGCGGGTGGTTTCGGCGAACTCGTTGCGGCCCAGGCCGTCCTCGCTCACGATCAGGTCGGTGTTGGTGGGGTAACCGGGAATGACGCGGTGACGCGAGACCTTCAGGCCCAGACGCTCCAGGCGCTGCTTGAAGGCAACAGCCTTGGCGTTGTCGTCCTCCATCTGGGTAAGCACCACGTGCTCCACCAAAAAGCCGCGGTCGCGGAAGACGTCGACCAGGCGTAGCACGTCGTCCTCGTAGGTGATGCCCAGGTCAGCACGGATTTTGTTGCGCTGCAGGTCTTTGGCGTTGAGGCAGATAAGAATTTCTACCTCGTCGCGGATTTGCTCCAGCATCGCGATCTTGTTGTCGGGTGTGAAGCCGGGTAGCACACGGGAGGCGTGCATGTCGTCAAAGAGTTTGCCACCCATTTCGAGGTAGAGCTTGCCGCCGATTTCTTCGCGGCGCTCCTGGATGTGTCGAGACTGCATCTCGATGTACTTCTCACGGTCAAAACCAATTTTGTTCACCATGGAATTCAAGCCTATCAAGACCATGGGTGCGAGCGCCCGCGCCCCGACCGCGTGGCGGCGGTGAGGGCGGGCACGCTTTACTTCTCTAGGTGCAGTAGCCGCTCGGGGTAGTCGGTGAAGACGCCGGTGGCGCCCCAGTTTTTCAGCTCGTTGGCGCGAGCGGGGCTGTTGACCGTCCAGACGTTAACCTCGTACCCGGCTTCACGCAGGGCGCGGACGGTGGCGCGGGCCAGACCCCGGTCTTCCAGGTGGGCCGCGCTAGCGTCGATGAGTTCTAGCACGGAACGCCAGTCGGGCTGGAACATCTCGGTGACGAAAAGGGCCCCCACCGCATATTGGGGAGCCCGGCGCTTGAACTCGGCCAGGAGCAGGTGGTTGAAGGAGGAGACGATTACTTCCCTCTCCGGCTGTAGGCGGGCCAGCTCTTCAATAACCCTGTCGATGAGCAGGCGGGAGCGCTCCGCCCCCTGCTCGTTGGATTTCAGTTCGATGTTGAGGTTGAGCCCGCGCTCATTGGCCAGGTCAATGAGCTGGGCCAGGGTGGGCACCGGCTCCCCCGCCGTGTCGGGCGAAAACCAGGCACCGGCGTCCGCCCCGGAAAGCTGCTCGGCAGTGTAGCCGTAGAGGGGGCCGGTGAGGTTGGTGGTGCGGTCCAGGTCGGTGTCGTGCAGCAGCACGGGCGTGCCGCAGGCGGCGATATCGATGTCGGTTTCGATCCAGGTTGCGCCGGAGTCAGCTGCGGCGGCAAAGGCGGCGAGGGTGTTTTCAGGGCGGGTTCCGGACGCCCCGCGGTGGGCAAAAATACGCATGGCACCAGTATGGGGCAGGGAGGTTAACGGGAGGTGCCCCATCGTAGGTCTCTGTGCAAGGTTCTTGGGCTGTGTGCAGGGAAAACTCTGCACACAGCCCAAGAACCCTGCACAAGTTGGATATGACTCTCAGAAGAACAGCTGACTAAGAGCCACGAAAGATCTCACGAATACGTTCCCGATATACCTCAGCCAAGCTGAAGTCAGCAGCACCAGGACTAGGAAAGGGCAGGGAAAGGACGCCGATGCGGTGGCTCAGTGCATCCGACCCGAGTTTTCCATTGGGTGAGCTTCCAGGCTTGGGCAAGTAGAACTCGCTTTGTAGCGGCTCTTGCCCTGGTTTGTGGGGGTAGACCAGGAAGGCATCAGAAGCCAGACGGTAGGCGTAGGTGGCAAGCTGGTACTGGTCAACCATCGAAGCCTCACCAATGTGTTTTTGACGGAACTTGTACTTGGCGTCATAAACGGTGGTACTGTGACCATGCTTGAGCACAATATCAGGTCTCTTGGCTTTAGCCGCCGCACCGTCAGCCTTGTAATAGAGATGAAGGTCAGCCTGTTCTTCCACTTCAGCCTGTGGGATGCTTTGCCGCAGATAATCAGCAACAATCTTTTCCCAAAGGTCACTAGAAACCACCTTGAGGTTAGCGATAACACCACCTGCGTAGGTTGGTTCTTCAAACCCTACGCCCAACTGCTTGGCCAGAATGGAACGGGCCAGAAGGTAGGCTTTTCTAAGATGAGAGCCGATGCGGGAAAGCTCTGTAGAACTCAGTCTCTCACCCAAAAGCTCTGCTGAAGTTCTGATTCCTACATCCCGAAGGTGAGCGTCGATCTCCACAGAATAGGCCTGTAGGTACTGGTCTTCTACCTGTCCAGCTACCTGTACAGCAGCACGAATTACCTGCCAGATATGGTTATCGGCAGTGAGTGAATCGAACTCACAGAGCACAGGCACTCGATGGTAGATTTTGCGTTTAATCAGGCCCTGGGGCACCATTCGCCCGCGCACAAAGTTCAGTTCATCCTGGGTTTGCAAGAAGACAGGCTTGCGTTGCCTGACAGCTTCTTCGGCATGCCTCAGAAATTGCCGGTAAAACTGAATTTTCAGCTCAGGAACATCGGGCAAGATAGAGACACAAGAAGGCGGAAGGTCAATCTTGTCAGCCAGTGGCACGGGGCTCATGCCGTAGGTGTTGATGAGCTCCCAGAGGGTGTTGGCATGGCCCGTATTGAGGACGCCGAGCGGTTCAGTGTTCGGCCGACTTCTGGTTTCTGACCAGAGAGGGTCGGTTGCGCCTTCCTCTTCTTCATCTGCTGATTGTTCTTGAAGTTGTGCTGGTGCAACCTTTGAGAAGTGGGCGGCCCAGCTCTCGTCAAGGGCTACGACGTCCATTTCGTAGACAAAGGTATGAAAGGTTTCTGTGCTGATGCCTTCGGGTAGGGTGAAAACCCTATCGTATGTGCCCTTACGCCTCCATAGTTTGGGAAGAACATGAATAGTAAGAGTTCTACAGTTCTCCCCTTCTGGAATTTCTCGTTGCAGCACAGTAAGCCCCACCCCATTGCCCAGTTTGCTGGCCTGGAAATAGCGGAGTGGGGCCTGCCAGATTTCCTCGTGGTCGCTCATACCTAACCCTGGTATGACCCATCAACGATGTCGGGGCGGGTGCCGAGGCCAGTACCCCGAATGATGATTTTTTGGCCGTATACGGGGCCAATCTCATCAAGTATGGTCTGGCTGATATTGAAGGTAAAGGCAACTTCTTTGAGCTGGTTGAGCAGAGCTTCAGCAATAGCTTTTGCATCACCGTCTTTACCGAAGAAGTAGGCGTGGCCCAAGCGGGCATCGGGGCCAACCTTTGAGCCTAAAACTTCATTTGCGTGTATGAACCAATCAGCCACTAAACCAACTGTTTTATCCTTATCACCTGAACGCTCCAAAACCGTGAGCAGTTCATCCCTATCATTCATAGGCTCCTGGGTAATCCAGTGGAAGCGACGACGCAGAGCCAGGTCGATGGTGCCTACGGAGCGGTCGGTGGTGTTCATAGTGCCCAGGACATGCAGGTTAGTGGGGACTGCCAGCTTGTTATATTCTTTACCGTTCTTGAAGATTGGGGTTTGCAGGCGGACGTAGTCCCCTGGCATGTTCTGATGGGCGGCTTCAAAGAGGGCGCCGCTCCTACCTTCTTGTGGAAGGTCTTTGAACTCTTGGCGCTTGCTCTTTTCCAGTACCAGCATGAGGTCGCCAAAGACTCGGGCGGTGTTAGCACGGTTAATTTCATCGATGAAAAGCAGGTAGGTGTTGTCGGGGTCTTGTGCTGCCCGGTTACACACCTGCACGAAGATACCCTCTTGAGAAACGAAGTCGCCTTCGCCCTCCTTTTTCATGAAGTTGGGGCGGATACCAGAAACGAACTCTTCATAAGAAGTGGAGGGATGGAAGACCACTACTTCAATTCGACTACCGTTCTCACCGTAAACACCGCTTTCACGCAGTTCCTGGAGCATATGAGATTTACCAGATCCTGCAACACCTTCAACAATAATATTCGGCTCATTACCCATCTTACCAAAAGCGCATCTATTAAATATTTTAAACCCTTTTAAAAAATCACTAATATCATTTTGATGAACAGCAAAATGTGTTTGATTGAAATACCAACCTCCCATGTAGTCACCAAAAATTTCTGCATATCTTTTCACAATATCGGAAATTTTCATCGGAAGGTAATCATCGCTTTTTACAAAATCAAAGGTAAACGAGTGTTCTTCCAAGTTATAACTGTGAATTACAATATTTCCAACCAGAACTTCAACATGTCCGGTCTTCTCTGAATAGGGAATTACACTAGACCCCAGCCCCGAGGGGTCAGTTTCATCAGATTGAGTCATGAACTCACCTGTCATCAGCACTGGAATTTTTCCCAAATGTGACTTCCAAGTCTCAAAATCCCCTAGAATCTTAGACCTCAATAAAGTTAAACTTTCCTTTTGAGGTCCATTATTAGGAATACGCAAGAACCTATCTCCGTATCCATCCCTAGCAAGAGTAATTTTTAATTTTCCTAGTTCCTCTAATTTTTTTAAATCATCATTAAAACTTGCCCTAATTAAAATTCCAAACATCGCTTCTTGATTTCCTTAAAATATCCATCAGCCCCTCGTTCACGAAGAGCTTTTCTCTACCAACTTTTTCTTCCCGCAGAACACCTGCTGAGACCAGCTCGCCCAGGTACTTAGTTGCGGTCTGACGGGTCACCGAGCAACGGCCCACCACGTCCTTAACGCGGCAGCAGGGGCTGCTCAAAGAGAACCTCCACTACACCCACAGGTATCTGAGAGCCAGCGAGTTCCTTCACCTGCTCCTGGAGCGCCTGAATCTGCTTAATCTTTGTCAGGGTCTGCACCGTGGTTTCCCTCATGTCTCAACCATGTACAGCGCCCAAAAGACCAAGTCATGTACACAATCTATCGATTTTTTGACGTATAGGCTCTCAAAACCACTGATATGTCAAAAATTTCGCGATTTTTTGACAGATCCAGGTCACATGTTAAATCTCTTGCCACATCTCCGAGTCAAAAAAGTACCGCCGTAGGCTGTAAGTACCGACTTAGTCCGGTACTTAGAGCCTACGGCGGTACTTTCTGGCTAATTCAGTCCAGGTGCAGACTAGCCCTTCAGCACCTCAGCCAACCGTCGCACGCCCTCGGTCAGGGCGTCCGGCTCGATGGCTGAGAAGGCGATGCGCAGCTGGTTAGCACCCGGGTTGCGAGCGACCCCGTCCTCACCGACTACCGGCTCGTAGAAAGCCGAGCCGGGAATGAAAACCACACCGGCCTCGATTGCGGGGGCGAGGGCGTCCGTCGCGTCCTCATACTTGCCACCGGCGGGCAGGGTCAGCCAGGTGAAGAAGCCGCCCTCGGGTACCGTCCAGGTGGTTCCCTCGGGCATGTACTTTTCGCAGGCGTCCAGTACGGCCTTGCAGCGGGCCTCATACAGGGCGGCGGTGGCGCGGGTGTGGGACTCCCACAGGCCCTCGCTCATGAAGCCCAGCACCAGGCGCTGCGAGAGCACCGACGGACAGATGGTTACGGCCTCGCCCGCAATCTGCAGGAACTTACGCACGCGGAAAGGCGCGACCATCCAGCCCACGCGCACACCGGGTGAGAAGACCTTAGAGAAAGAGCCCAGGTAGAGCACGTTCTCAGGGTCGTAGGAGTAGAGGGAGCGGCGGCGGGTGCCGTCAAAGGCAAGCTGACCGTAGGGGTTGTCCTCAACAATCAGGACGTCCAGCTCACGGCAAACACACACTAGCTCTTCGCGGCGCTCGTCCGACAGGGAAATACCGGTGGGGTTCTGGAAGTTGGGAATGGTGTAGAGGAACTTAACCTGCTTACCCTCGGCCCGGATCTCTTCAATGGCCCGGGCGACGGCGGCCGGGGCGAGGCCGTCCGCGTCCAGGGGTACCTGGCGGACGTCCGCCTGGTAGCCCTCAAAGACGCCCAGGGCGCCGGTGTAGGTGGGGCCCTCCGCCAGGATTACATCGCCGGGGTTGACGAAGAGCTTGGTGGCCAGGTCCAGACCCATCTGGGAACCCGCGGTCATCTGGATATCAGCAACCGCCGGGCGGGCACCTTCCGATTCCATGAAGTCGCACACCAGCTCGGCCAGGGCTTCCAGGCCAGCGCCTGAGCCGTACTGCAGAACTTCCAGGCCCTCTTCTTCGATAATGCGGGCGGCCATAGTCCCGAGGGTATCGAGGGGTAGCAGGTCTAGGTCGGGGTTGCCGCCTGCAAGGGAGATAATGCCGGGGCGCATGGCCACCTCAAAGACGTCACGCACAGCGGACGGGCGGAACCCGGCGGCGCGGTCAGCGAAGTGGCGCATGATGCGGGCTTCGGCAGGGTTAGCTTCGGCCAGTAGGGCTGCAATCTTGCTCATGGTTACTCCTTGCCGCCGTAGGTAATATCAGCGATGCCGGACGCCGGTGAGGTCGGCTCAGCACCCACACCGGCGGCGTGGAGGGAGATGAGTTCGTAGACGGTGTGGGCGGCGGCGATTCCGGTTAGTTCGGCGTGGTCGTAGGCCGGGGACACTTCCACCACCTCGGAGCCCACCAGGTTGAGCCCGCGCAGGCCGCGCAGGATTTCCAGCAGTTCGCGGGAGGTGATACCACCTGCTTCGGGGGTGCCGGTGCCGGGGGCGTGGGCGGGGTCGAGCACGTCAATGTCGATGGAGACATAGAGGGGCTTATCGCCAATGCGATCCCGCAGGAGCTCAACGACCTTCTGCACGCCCAGGTAGTAGACGTCTGCACTGGTGACGATGCCAAAGCCGAAGCGGGCGTCGTCCTCAAGGTCTTCGGTGCCGTAGAGGGGGCCGCGGGTGCCTACGTGGCAGAGGGCGTCGGTGTCGAGCAGGTCTTCTTCGAAGGCGCGGCGGAAAGGGGTGCCGTGGGTGTATTCGGCGCCGAAGTAGGTGTCCCAGGTGTCCAGGTGGGCGTCGAAGTGCAGCAGGGCGATTTTGCCGTGCTTCTTGGCCAGGTTGCGCAGGTTGGCGAGCGCTACGGTGTGGTCGCCGCCGATGGTGACCAGGCGGGCACCGTCCTTGGTCAGTTCGTGGGCTCCTGCCTCAAACATGGCAAGGGCTTCTTCGATGTTGAAGGGGTTGCCGATGATGTCACCGGCGTCGGCCACCTGGGCTTCCTTGAAGGGTGAGATGTTGGCAGCCGGGTTGAAGGGGCGCAGCAGGCGGGAGGATTCGCGCACGTGGTTGGAGCCGAAGCGGGCGCCGGGGCGGTAGGAGACGCCGGAGTCCCAGGGCATACCGGCCACGACAATGTCGGCTTTCTCAACCTCATCCAGGCGGGGCAGGCGGGCGAAGGTGGCAAGGCCGGCCCAGCGGGGTACTTCGGCGGCGTTGACGGGGCCGACGCGTTCGACGCCATCGGCTCCGGTGGCGATGACGCGGTTGGGGTCAGCTGAGAAGAAGGCTTGAGTCACGGGTTCTCCAAGAGGGTTAGGACGCGGGTAGCTGGCTTAGTGCGCGGGGCAGGTTGGGTGCGGGCTGGGCCCGGGGTTAGTGTGGCCGGGCGCACTAGAATCGCTACCACTATAACCCGCCTGCGGGGCGGCGGCGGGGCAGGTTCTCCAGCTGGCAGGCCTGCGCTACCGATACTTATTCAGGTGTCGGTAAAGCTATGCCAAGCCGCCGGGGGAACCCGGGCGGGGGCAAGCGTCCTTACCGCTCAGGGCAGGGTCGGGGGTGCATAAGTTTGCAGAATATGAAGTTAAAAAATCGTGGCGACGTCTATACTGTGACTATTCCTCACGCCCCCTAACGATTTCATAAAGCTAACCCTATGCAGCTGACCTTCTCCAGCGCCCCGGCCAACCACCGGGAGCAACTACCCGACTGGGCGCAAGCCGTGTATTTTGAGGATTTCACGCGCGATGACCACACCCGCTGCCTACTGGCGCATAGCGATGGGCAGCTGGTGGGGATTGTTGCCTGGTGGACGGCCCGCGCCCACCACACCCGCTACGAACTCCAGCTTGCGGTGGCGCCCCATCTGCGGCGTCAGGGCATAGGTACTGCCCTCTACCGGCAGGCGCAGGCGTCCGCTCCCCTACCCTTCTTCATGCGTGACTACCTGGGCAAACCGACCCTGCACTTTGCCGATTCGCTGGGTGCCCAGACTATTCAGATGGTTCCGCCCGCCGCCGTGCCCACTTCATCGGCGCAGAACCTGCGGGAGCACGCGTCCGCCCGCTCTGCACGCAGCGTGAGCTACCCAGATTTCGAGCAGGCCTACGTCGATTTTTACGAGTGGACGCACGCCAGCTGGCACCCCGTATCGGGCGACCACCGGCCGGTGCTGGCCCGCCATGCAGCTGAAGCCTACAACGACTACTCATCAATCGCGGTGGACGCCGCCGGGCAGGTGCGCGCGGTCATAGCGGTTTCCCCCGGTGACCAGCCTGAACTCTGCGGAGAGACAACCACCCCAGCTCCTAATCAGGGGGAACTGCTCTTAGAGGCCTGCCTGCGACGCTCCCTCGAAAAACTAGGTGAAGCGGGGCACAGCACAGTCGAGGCCGATGGGCATATCTCAGACCCCCACCTCTTCCCTGCCTGGGCTAAAACCGGAACAGGCGGACGCTGGTACCGGCTCGTGGAGATACCGACAGCTTCCTCACACCGAATGTGACTTCTTTTCCCGAGCGGGTGTTAAAGAAACACCCGCTCGGGAAAAGAAGTCACATTCACACCAGAGTTCGCTTGCCAGATAACCCCAATCCTACTGATAGGTCACCACATAGGGCTTGGGGGTGAGGGCATAGGTCTGGGCGGGGGTCAGAGTGGGAGTATCCTCATCGTAGAAGTTCTTCCATGAAGGTTTGATAGCCGGGTCGAGGTCGCGAATGAGCTCCTGGTAGGTTGCATCCTTGAGTTCGGGGGTGCCATGGCCGTCCGCATGCAGGGTGAGGGCCAGCTCGGGGTGGCTCGTATCGAGTGCCGCCCGGTTAGTAATCATGGAGTGCGTGAACTGGTGCAACACCACCATTTTCTGGGGCAGGCGGTGCTTATCGGTCAGAGCTGCCAGATAGTCTAGGGTTTCATTGATTTCTGAGGCATCTACAGTACCGATTTGTTGCAGGTGCACCTGGCCGGGGTAGATACGCCACTCAGGGTCGATGCCCAGGCCAACATGGGGTTCCTTGAGCAACTCCTCATACTGCTTGACCTGCTCGGTGAAGGTGCTGCGACCGGGCTGGAAGTCCAAGATAACGTAAACCCCGCTCTTACGGGCTTCGTCGATGAGCGGGCGCAAGCTGTCGATGGTTGCCTCATCGGAGTAGTCGCTGTCAGGTCCGGGGGCAGAGCTTGCCACGGTAGCAATAATTTCAAAGGCGGGGATGACCTTTTCGTCGCTGTGCACCTGGTATTCAGCGGCAAGGTTTTTGACGCGAGCAACAGATTCAGCCGGCCCCTGTTCACCAAGCACTCCCAGGGACGGGCCGCCGGGGTTGCCGTAGAGTGCCACGTAGCGGTGGGCAAAAATCTGGTTGCCACCACCGAGTACCTCGCTCTTGGGGGCGTTAGCCCGTGGTTGGGCTTGCACAGAGGCGGACGCGGTCGCGCTAGCACTTGCCGAGGGGCTAGCGGTCGATGCGGTAGGAGCGAGTGAGGACGCCGTCGCGCTAGCGCTGCGTGTGGGGCTGGGGGTTACAGAACTGCTTGCGGCGGTTGTGGGGGTGGCGGTTTCGCTCGCAGAGTTATCAGCTGGAGTAGCTAAGCACCCTGTCAGGACGAGAGCAGAGAGAGTTGTAAGGGCAAGAAGATGAGTGTGACGAGTAGGCATGGTGTCCTGGGAGTTGACTGTAAATGTTTAATCAGTCTACTGAATATTTGCCCTCAATGTCTTTCTATGACGCAGCATGAAACCATAATAGAACCCCTACCACCAGAGCCACCCAGCGCAACCAAGCCGGCACGGGCGTCCGCTCATAAACATACTGTGCTCCGCATAACATTTCAGGCACGAAAATCCCGCATATCTATGCATTGACCCCGTATGCTAAAGCGGAAGCCCGCACCCCGCGCCCACGAAAGGCCACCATGACTCACCCATCACTTCCCGACCGTTCCGGTGAAACCACAGAGCCCCGCCGCAACGCCGGCTACGCCATTCTGGCAACCCTGCGCAGCTACGGCATCGACACCGTCTTCGGCATCCCCGGAACCCACAACCTTGAGTTCTACCGCCACCTTGAAGAGCTCGACATTCACCCCGTCACCACCCGCCACGAGCAGGGTGCCTCCTACGGGGCAGACGGCTGGTCCCTGACCCGCGGCCTACCCGGCGTCGTCATCACCACCTCGGGCCCCGGCCTGCTCAACTCCCTCTCGGGTGCCGCCACCGCCTACGCCGAATCACGCCCCATGATTATCCTGTCACCCGGCCGCCCTGTGGGGCACGAATTCCGCAACATCGGCGCCCTGCACGAGACCAAGAACCCTACCGGTGCCGTCAACTCCATCGTCGAGTTCTCCCGCCGCGTCAACTCTGCCGAAGAAGCCGTGGACATCATCCACAACGCCTTCCGCTCCTTCGCCCACAACCGTCCGCGCCCCATCCACATTGAGGTGCCCCTCGACGTGCTCGAACGCGACGTCGAACTCGACCCCGCTATCTTGCAGGCCCGCCCCCTGGGTAAGCCCCAGCCCGCCCCGGCTGACGACGTGCGCGAGGCAGCCCGCATGCTGGCAGAGTCCAAGAAGCCCATCATCGTCGCAGGTGGTGGCTCCATCGGCGCAGCAGCAGACCTACTCCGCCTGGCTGAAACCCTCGAAGCGCCCGTCATCACCTCGGTCAACGGCAAGGGCGCCATCCCCGAAAAGCACCGCCTCTCTCTGGGTGCCGACCTGCGCCTGAGCGCCGCCCACGCCTTCTGCCGTGAGGCTGACGCCATGCTCATCATCGGCTCCAAGATCGGTGAAGCTGAGCTCTGGGACGGCGATATCAGCCCCGCTGGCCCCGTTATTCGCATTGACATCACCCGCGACCAGATGCTCACCAACATCACCCCAGACATTGAGCTGCCCGGCAACTCCAAGGCCGTCATCCCCCAGCTTCTGGACGCCCTCGCCGAGCTTGGCCTGACCCCCGGCTCCCGCGAACCCCGCGACCTACAAAACATCTTCGATGCCCTCGATAACGAAGGCCGCGCCCTGGCCCCCGAGCTGGCCGAGCTCAACGAGAAGATTATGGAGATCCTGCCCGAGGACACCATCATCGCCGGTGACTCATCCCAGGTCACCTACATGGGCACCACCACCTTCTACCGCGCAGCCCGCCCCAACTCCCTGCTCTACATGGCAACCTACGCCACCCTGGGCTACGGCCTGCCAGCCGCTATCGGTGCCAAGGTAGCCGCACCCGAACGTCCTGTGGTCTGTCTGCTCGGCGACGGCGCCCTCATGTTCGCCATCCAGGAGCTCATGACCGCCGTTGAGCAGCAGCTTGACCTACCCATCATCTGTGTAGAGAACGGCGGCTACGGCGAGATCCGCCAGAACGAGCGCGACCGCGGCATCGCTCCCGTAGCTGTGGACCTGGTACAGCCCGACTGGGTCAAGCTAGCCGAGGGCTTCGGCGCTACCGGCTTCTCAGCCACCATGGAGACCCTGGCAGAGACCGTCCAGCAGGCCCTGGCCACTCGTGGCCCCTCGGTCGTCCATCTGAAGATTGGTGAGACCCTGCGCTAGGCGCAGCTAGCTCATAGAGATAAGGACGCCGCCCCCCACTTCCCTGCCAATTGGCAGAAAGGTGCGGGGCGGCGTCCTTGATTTTTCGTCTGCTCACCCGGAGTGAGACAGGTAGCTACTCGTAGCGCAGGGCGTCGATGGGGTCGAGCTTGGCCGCCTTGTTGGCCGGGTAGTAGCCGAAGAAGAGGCCGATGACCAGGGAGAACCCCAGAGCTAGAAGCACGGCACTGAGCGGCGGGAAGACGAAGGTGCCCAGCATGTTGGCTCCCAGCATGCCCAGGCCACCACCGATGAGAACACCGAGGATACCGCCGACCAGGCAGACCATCATGGCCTCCACCACGAACTGTAGGCGGATTGCCCCCCGCGTTGCCCCCAGGGCCTTGCGCACGCCGATTTCGCGGGTACGTTCGGTGACGGTCACGAGCATAATGTTCATGACGCCAATGCCACCTACCAGTAACGAGATACCGGCGATAGCCGAGATAGCTGCGCTGATGCCGTCCAGTACCGCATTGAAGGACTCGGTCATGGCTGAGAAGTCCTGAATTTCAGCCATGAACTGGTCGTCACTACGGTACATGCTGGTCAGGTGGGCCTGAAGCAGGGCCTTGACCTGCCCCAGGTCCTTGCCTTCGGCAGGTCGCACTGAGATGGCCTCCCAGCCGTCCTTGTTGTGGGTGTCGTATTCGCTCTCTAGGGTGAAGGGCATGAATACGGTGCCGGGTAGGTTAAAGCTGAGCAGGCCGCTGGTTTCTTCTTTCTGATACACACCGATGACCGCGGCCCATTCGGAGCGTCCGCCCAGATTGAGGTCAATATGGCTACCGATGGCGGCACTGACGTCGCCTTCAAAGAGGGAGTTGACCTGGTCGGTTGAGATCACTATGACCGGTCGGCGGTTGTCTATATCGGTCTGGCTGATGGTTCGCCCGGCCACCAGGTCGGTCGGGTTAAGTTCGAAGTAGTCAAGGTTGACGAACTGCAGGCTAGCGTAGGGCTCTTCGCCCGTGTCTGTTGACAAGTCGATGCTGGTGCTTGAGTTAGAGCCGATGGGAATACCGGCGATGTTATCGCCCATGACTTCTTTGAGGTGAGCAATATCTGCCTCATCAAATTTTGCGTCAGAGCTTGCGGGGACGTACTGGCCGCCCATGCCCATGAGCGGGTCACCTGAGGTTTTACCAGCGGCTTCTTCCTCTTCGGTGGGGCGCTGTTTGACCTGCACCATCAGGTCGTTGGCGCCGGAGCTCATGATGGATTCTGAGGTTTGGGTTTTGAGGGAGTGTCCCAGGGTCATGATGGTGATGACCGAGGTGATGCCGACGATGATGCCGAGCAGGGTCAGAAAGGCCCGCATTTTGTTGGTGCGCAGGCTACCCAGGGCAAGGGAGATTGATTCACGCACGTTCATGGTGGGCCTCCTGGGAGCTGGCGAGGGGCAGGGTGGGGTCGGTGTCTTCTGCCGGTAGGACGCTGGTGGGCGCGGTGGCGGTTGGGGCGGCTGCCCTGCCTGCGCTGGTGTGGAAGACGGTGGCGTCTTCGCCTTCGATGAAGCGCCCGTCAACCATGGTGACGGTGCGGCTGGTTTCTGCCGCTAGGTCTGGGTTGTGGGTGATGAAGACGATGGTTTTGCCCTGCTCGGTGTTGAGCTGGTGGAAGAGGTCCATGACCATGCGCCCGGTTTGTGAGTCGAGGGCGCCGGTTGGTTCGTCTGCCAGGAGCAGGGGTGGGTCGTTGGCTAGGGCACGGGCGATGGCGACGCGCTGTTTTTGGCCGCCTGATAGTTCGGCGGGGCTGTGGTGCATGCGGTCGCCCATGCCCACCTGTTCGAGCAGGTGGGTGGCTCTTTCGCGGCGGTCTTTGACGCTCATGCCGGCGTACATCATGGGCATTTCAACGTTTTTGAGGGCTGAGATGCGGCCGATGAGGTTGAAGCTTTGAAAGATGAAGCCGATGTTTTGGCTGCGGTAGTAGGCTAGCTCGTCATCACTGAGGGAAGGGATATTCTCACCGGCGAAGGTGTAATACCCCTGGGTGGCCCGGTCGAGCAGGCCGATGATGTTCATCAGTGTGGTCTTACCCGAGCCGGACTGGCCGACCACTGACACGAATTCACCGTGGTCCACGTGGAAGTCGATACCGGGTAGAACCGTGATAGCACTGGGTGTTCCCGCGTTGAAGGTTTTGACGATACCTCGCATATCGAGCAGAGTGCTCATGGCCTACCCCCCGAAGCTGGTGCCGGCGTCGAGGGTAACGGTTTCACCCACGCGGTAGCGGTAGGTTTCGCCGTAGGTGAGCACCATATCGCCGGAGGCTACGTCACCGCCGGTGATAGCGATGTCGAACTCGTTAGCCAGACCGGTTTCAACTGAGCGCTCTTCAAGGGTGAAGGAGCCGTCGTCATTGGCGACAGCCACCACAACACTCTCGCTACCGAGATCGTTGGTGTAGACCGCGTCGACGGGCACAGCCAGGGAGCTTTCCTCTTCAGCGGTGATAATGCTGGCCTTGACGGAGGACCCCAGGTAGAGGCCGTCGCGGTCACCGGTAACTTCGATGGTGACGGTAAAGGTGGGCGAACCACCGGCTGCCATGCCCGCTGCTGCGGCCTCAGGGCCGGTCTGCTGGGCGGAGTCAGCGATGGACGCAACCGAGGTGACGGTGCCCGAGTATTCCTTGGTTCCGGTTGCTCCGGCAGTGAAGGTGACGCGGTTACCTTCCTTGATGGTGGCAACATCAGCCTCGCGGACGCTGGTGGTAATGGTGAGCTTAGAATCATCGCCGATGGTCACCACGGGGCCAGTTGCTGGGGCGCCGGGCTTAGCTACGCTCATAACGACACCGTTGATGGGTGAGGTGAGGGCGGCTGAGCTGAGATCACCCTGTAGGGCTCCCAGGGTCTGGTCGCGAGTGGTTTCTGCACTGGTCAGGGCGGTGCGGGCGCTGTTGAGCTCGGTTTCGAGGGCTGAAAGCTGGGTGTTGGCGGAGGTGCGGGCAGTGGCGACGCCGGTGTCTGCGTCCGCCTTTGCCCCGTTAGCCAGGCGCAGGGCCGACTCGGCGGCGGCGACTTCGGCGTTGATCATGGTGAGGTCTTCACCGGCGGCAGCGGCCTGGTCGCGCATCTGGTACTTGGCGTTGAGGTCGGTGGCAGCCAGGGATGCCTGTTCGTTAGCGGAGCGCTGAGTGGCGAGGGCCGCTAGAATTTCGGGGTTGGTGCCGTTGGTGATTCCCTGGCTGTACTGGTCATAGGCAGTCTGGGCTGCGGTCAGAGCACCCTGGGCGCTGGTGACAGCCCCGTCGAGCTGGGTGCGTTGAGTATCAAGGTCCCCCTGCAAGGTGGAGGTGTCGATGGTGGCTAGGGTTTGGCCGAGCTCGACCCGGTCGCCGACCTCTACCTCAACGGAGCTGATTGGGCTGGTGAGGTGGGTGGTAATGGAGCGGACTTCGCCGGGGGCAATGGTACCGTCCACCCGGACTTTGTTGCTGACGCCTTCGTCGCTCAAAATCAGGTAGTCGGTGGAGGGGATGGAGTTCTGAGCGCTGGTGTTGCCACCAAACATGCTACCTACGACTAGCGCTCCGATGGCGATGAGGGCGATGACGCCTACAGCCAGACCAATGAGCACCTTGGTGAGGGTACTCATTTTCTTTTTGGCAGGCGGACGCCGGTGCGCACCTTCCGGTGCTTGGGTCGGAGATGTGGGGGTTGTGCTCATGGTGCTGGCCCTTCACTAGCGGAGATAAATATGGTGCAGTTCTCTTTTTAGTGTAAGTGCTAACCTGCCCAGACAACACCCGGTTGATGCTCAGAAAACGACAAATCATACCGGGGTATGAGGGGTAGGCTTGCAACCTCATCCTCTAGGCGAAGCCTCCTCCCACCCACATGATGAAGGTTATGGCGAGAATGAAGAACAGCGGGGCAGCAACGATAATCAACACCCCCAAAATCAGAGCAAAAATCGCGGTTATTTTCTCTCGGCCTCTCACGAAGAGGGCCCCTATTGCCAGCCCCATGGCGCCAAGCCAGGTAAACCCTGTGGGCAGGGCTATGTTGAGTTCCCAGTCGAAGAAGATGAAGTTGGCGAGCCCTAAGCAGGTCATGAGTAACATCATGACCAGGGAGATCGTACCGTAGGGATTGAGCTTCTTTGCCTGTTCTGGCGGGCGAACCGCTGGAGGGTAATGGGCAACTGGGTGCTGGCCAGTGCTTACGTACTGTCTAGTGCCCGGGGGCGGGTATGCGTTGGGCTGACCGGAGTGCGCTGAATAAGCCGGGGCGGCAGGTAGCGGGCGCGGCGGACGTTCGGGGTGCTGAAAGGTATTATTCATGGCACCAGTATGGGGAAAAATTTTGACTCCCACTAGGTCTTTTAAAAATCTGTGGATAACTCCGGGGAGCCCGGCGGATTTATGACCGAGCATTGCAGAAGTTATCCACAGACGCGCCGGTGAAAGCTGCCCCCTCACGTTTCCTCTGTAGAATATGGTAGACGGACTAACAAGGAGGTTTTCCGTGACTACTCCTCTTTTCTCTTCCCCTGAGCCTATTCCAGGTGCAAGCCCCCTTCTATCAACACGTCGCATGTTCGCCAAGACCTTCACCTACTCGGGGCGGGCATCTCGTAGTGAGTTCTGGTGGCCCAATATGCTTGCCTTGAGTGTGCTGATGGCATGCGATATTGCGGCACGACGTTACGACCGCTCCCGAAACCCTGATTCCTATACAGGGCCTCACAACAAGGATGCCTTCTGGCCCTTCCCTGATCGACCAGCCCCAGGCATGCCCGAGACGCAAGAAGAACAGGCAGCGCGTAAACAACGTTTTAACAGAGCTGAGATGACTTCCTTGGCTTTTAGTGCTCCGGCGCTTGTAGCACTCGGCGTGCCCACGTTGTCGCTTTCGGTTCGACGCCTCCATGATGCTAATTTGTCAGGTCATTGGATGTGGATTCATGCATTCCCTTTTATAGGTTCACTCGCGGCCTTCGCGCTCTCAGCCCTACCCAGCAACCCCAAGGGTGAGAGATTTGACTAGAGCAAACGATTTTTAACGAGAGAAAGCGAGCCGATCGGCTCGCTTTACCCCGCTCAGAAATAAGTCATGAGAAATTAAGCCTTAGGCACTCCCAGCTCTCCGGTAACGTACTGGGCAACCCCGAACCCGAAGGACCAGTCGTAAAACGTATTCTCCACATACCCTATAAACACATCTTCACCGGCGATTCCCACCTGCTCCAGCTTCTCAGCAATACGAGAGTAGAGTTCCTGCTTAATCTCAGGGGAGCGACCTTCTTGGGTGAAAATCTGAATCATAACCACACCCTCACTACGGTCGAACCCCAGACCAGCGTCTTCGGCGATAATTTCTCCCGGTCGATGACGATTGATGATCTGGAAACGATCACGGACAGGAATGCCATAGACCTCGACGATGGCTTCATGAATAGAATTCGCAATAGTACGGGCACGCTCAGGAGTATGAGATTCATTGAGGTCGATTCGAACAAGAGGCATGACTATACCTTCCCATGTAAATAGTTTGTCAGGACAATCTTAAGACTAGAGTTTGTCAGGACATACTTCAAGATATTTCTTAGCACTCAAGAATCAGAACTTCCAACAAAACAGCTTGAAACACCAAGAACGACAGTCTATTTTGCGATAAAATCTTTTTGTCCATACAAACTGACAAACTGCACTATACGTTAGAAAAGTACATGGCCCCCTTATCCTCCATCAGCATCGATCGCACGTCACCTGTCCCCCTTTATCACCAGCTCGTTAGCGAAATCAAAACCGCCATAACCACAGGAGACCTCACTGCTGGCACCATGCTGCCTAATGAGCTCGACATTGCCGCGCAACTCCACCTCTCTCGCCCCACCGTCCGCAAGGCCATGGATGAACTCGTCCGCGCGGGCTTGCTTGTACGCAAGCGTGGGGTAGGCACCCAGGTTGTATCCAACGAAATTCGCCGCCCGCTTACCCTCTCCTCCCTCTACACTGACTTAGCCCTCTCCGGTGTCGTTCCTAGCACTAAGGTTCTGGAGCTTAATGTTGTTCCAGCTCCACGCGATATTGCCACCGAACTCAATTTGGCAGAAAGCGCCGATGTCTACCACATTCTCCGTTTGAGACTAGAAAATAACCAGCCGCTCGCCATTATGGAGAATTGGATTCCCGCAAACCTGGGAACAATCAATACAACAGATCTTGAAAAACAGGGGCTCTATGACACCCTCCGAGCCCTAGGCGTCACCTTCTCTCTCGCACACCAAACGGTGGGTGCCACTATTGCTAATGAGTTTCAGGCCACAACTCTCGATACCAACGTAGGAGCGCCTCTGGTACTCATGAAACGCACTGCCCTCGATGACGTAGGAACCCGCATAGAAACCGGCAAGCACGTCTACCGCGCCGACCTCTACTCATTCGAGATGACTCTCTCCAACTAATCGTTCCTTCCTACCACCAGCATTCACACAACGACCAATAAAGGAGCACAGCATGACACAGTGGTTCTACCCCGCAGGCACAGCCGCTAGCGCCCCCTGGGATCTCTCCTTGGGAACCCACGATTCACCTACCGCCATTGATGGCTGGGCACACACTGGGATTAAGACCGCAACATTTACTGACCAGCCCATCACTCTAGGTGCGGCCAGTGAGGAGCGTATTATTGTGCCGCTCACTGGGTCAGTCACCGTTCAAGTTAATAGCACCACCTATGAATTAGCTGGTCGTGAATCTGTATTCCACGGACCAGCCGATGTTCTTTACACCGGCATCAATAGTGAAGTAACTCTTAGTGGCAATCCAGGTGTACGCGTTGCTATCGCCACTGCCCCCGCTAAGGCCGAGTACCCCGTTCGTCATCTCACAAAGGATGAAATTCCTGTCGAGCTACGCGGTGCAGGTAACTGCTCTCGCCAAGTTCATAACTTCGGCACTCCAGCTACTCTAGAAGCAGACCGATTCATTGTCTGTGAGGTTATTACGCCTGCTGGTAACTGGTCCTCCTACCCCCCTCACAAGCACGATGAAGAGAAAGAAGGCGAAACCGCACTAGAAGAAATCTACTATTTCGAAACCCGGCCCACGCCCGGTGCTCCGGCTGAAGCGCGAGATGCTATCGGTTACCAGCGTGTCTACGCTTCCGATGAGCGCCCCATCGATGTTAACGAGGAAGTACGTACTGGCGATGTTATCCTCGTACCCTACGGCTGGCATGGTCCAGCTATGGCAGCACCAGGATACGACCTCTACTACCTCAACGTCATGGCGGGCCCCGGTCGCGTACGAGACTGGCTAATTTCTGACGACCCTCACCACGGTTGGGTTCGTTCCACATGGGAAGGCGCTGATATTGATTCGCGCCTACCTTACACCGCCTAAGGCTACATAACTACGCGCTCCGTCCGCCGCTGGAGGACGGGGTGTAGACCTATTCACATACTGCAAGGTAGGAGGTACTGTGCTGCCAGAGTTGTCAGCTGTTGCATGGTCATGCCTCGGCTTGGGTGCCTTCCTGGTGGGTATATCTAAGACAGCAATTCCCGGCTTTAACACGGTGTCCGTAGCTCTATTTGCGTCCATTCTTCCAGCCAAGACATCCACCGGCGCGTTGTTGATCCTACTGATGGTGGGAGATATTTTTACCCTCTTGGCTTACCGTAAACATGCTCACTGGCCCACGTTAATTCGTATGGTTCCTGCAGTGCTTTTAGGTCTGATAGCAGGTGCTATCTTTCTTCACTTTGCGTCAGATACCGGAGTAAGACGTGGCATTGGCGCACTGTTACTCATATTGACAGGGGTAACACTATGGCAGCGTTATCGTGCAGCAACACCCCTTACCACTGAACAAGAGTCCAGAAGCAACCGCGCTATAGCAACAACTTTTTTCGGCGGCTTGGGCGGGTTCACGACCATGGTTGCCAACTCCGGTGGTCCGGTTATGAGTATGTATTTTTTGACGGTCCGGTTCCCGGTTCAGACTTTTTGGGCACAGCCGCATGGTTCTTCGCAGTAATGAATATAGCCAAGCTACCTTTTTCAATAGGGCTAGGCATCGTAGATTTCAGCATTCTGAGCCTAGACGCTGTACTTGTACCTGCAGTACTTGCTGGCGCCTGGTGCGGGTGGCGTTTCGTCGCCCACATGAGTCAACAGTTCTTCGATCGAGCAGTTATTGCCATGACTACATTAGGGGCGCTCTGGCTGATAGCGGGGTAACCCCCCCACTTCAACGGCACCCTGACAGGGCAACTACTCACCCTCTCAAATAAATGAAAGGAAAGCTCAATAACAGAGCAGAAAACTATCAACGTAGGGCTTATCAGCGTAGGCTGGATGGGGAAGGTCCACACTCGAGCCTATTCCGCGGTGCCGCAACTCTACCCCGAGCTGGGTGTTAAGACCCGCCTACTCCAAGCAGCTGATACATCCCATGAGCGGATTCAGTATGACATAGACGTACTGGGCTATGAAACAGGAACCACCGACTATCGAGATGTCCTCAAGAACCCTGGCATCGACGTCGTTTCGATTTGCGCTCCCAACTTCCTCCATGCAGAGATGGGTAAAGCAGCGGCTGAGGCTGGCAAGTCATTCTGGATCGAAAAACCTGTAGGGCGCTCAGCTGAAGAAACCTTAGAAGTAGCTAACGCAGCGTCCCGTGCAGGCGTAACTACCGCTGTTGGTTTTAACTATCGTTCTGCCCCAGCGATTGAGTATGCGCGAAATCTTATCGCAGAGGGCAAACTGGGCACCATCACCAACGTGCACGGTGCTTTCTTTGCCGACTATTCCTCAGAGCCCAACGGCGCTCTCTCCTGGCGTTTTATCCGTGATCTTGCCGGCAGCGGCGTCCTAGGTGATCTTATGGGACATCTGGCAGATCTCGCCCACTACCTGGTAGGTCCTATCAAAGAGGTCTCAGCTCTGACTAAAACAGTCTATACAGAACGCCCCAAACTCCCTATGGGTTCTGCCACTCACTTTGCCGTTATTGAAAATGGCGAAATGGCGCCCGTAGAAAATGAAGACTATGCTGCTCTACTGGTGAATTTCGCAGGAGGTGCTGTAGGCACACTGGAGGCTTCACGTGTCTCCGTTGGCCCGCGCGCTGAATACTCCATTGAAATTTATGGAACCGAGGGTTCACTGCGCTGGGATTTCCAGCGCATGAACGAGTTGAAGCTTGCCCTACGTAGTGCAGGTGCTACCATTGGGTGCACTACGATTTATGCTGGCTCCGAGTTTGGCGATTTCTCACGCTTCCAGCCAGGAGCCGGCACTTCTATGGGCTACGATGACCTCAAGGTCATTGAGGCATATAAGTTCCTCAAAGCCTTCACAGGTGGTGAGCAGCTCCACGCGGATGTACGAGATGCCTTACTCGCAAACCGTGTTGTCTCCGCAGCTGAAAAATCGTCAGAAACCCGTCTGTGGGAACCCGTCGAACCGGTTACTGGCACAAGTAGCGCCGGTGCCGATATCAGTACTCGCTAAAGCTTATCTACTATAGGTCGACTGGGGTATGCCACAATGGGGAGCATGACCGCACAGCACTCTGGCACCCCTGCTCGACCGCCTAAACGCGCCACTATCATTGATGTTGCAGCTCGAGCCGGCGTCTCAAAATCTCTCGTCTCCCTAGCCTTTAAAGACCCCAAAAGAGTTAGCGACGAACGTCTGAAACGAATCCGTACCGCTGCCTCTGAGCTCAACTATTCCCCCAGTTTTGTAGCACAAAGCCTTACATCCCAGCAGTCGCCCTTCATTGGTATCCTGGTTCTAGACTTCCAAAACCCTCTTTTCATTGAAGTGGCAGATGCTGTGCGTCGTACGCTCGTTGAGCACGGGGAGTTCGGCTTGCTCCTCAATGGAAGCTCCGCTGCCACCGTTTCAGAACCATATGGCACCCTTGACCCACAAGTTCTGAGCATGCTTCACAGCCTACGCCCGCGCGCTCTAGTTGTAGTGGGAACAGCGGCAGACCAAAACGCACTGCCCGCAGATATACCCGTGGTCTATGTCAGCGCAGCTATTACTCGTGGCGTCGCTACTTGCATTCGTGCAGATGATGAGGGTGGCATGGAACTTTTGGTGAATCATCTGGTAACTACCGGGCATCAGCGTCTAGGTTACATAACAGGCAGTTCTGGGGCAGTAACTCAAGAACGGCAGGCCGCCTTCGAGTCATCAGTATCCACTCGAGGCCTTGAATCCCTGCTTTTACCGGGTGATTACACTGAGGAAGGCGGTTACAGAGCAGGCCAGAATCTACTCAAACTGCCACAGAAGCAACGGCCTACCGCAGTCATCGCTGTCAACGATATCGCTGCATTGGGGTTCATAAGGGCAGCAGAAGAAGCAGGATTAACTGTGCCAGGCGATGTAGCTGTTGCAGGCTTTGACAATATCTTTTTAGCTGGGATTCCGCGTATAGGGCTTACTTCTGTAGATCCTAATAAAGATGAGTTAGGTCGGCGGGCAGCCCTAGCTGTACTGGCAAGGGCTGAGGGTAAGGCTGATGAAGCTAAGTATCTGCTGGTAGAGCCCACCTTAGTTGTGCGCAGATCAAGTGCCGGTTCACCAAAATACGACCCATCTTAATTTTTGCGATCATCCCGCATAGTTGGAACGGTTTAATGCGATGCGCAATATAATTATTGGAACGCTCCAATTCTACTCAGACACCCCCAAAAACACTCTATGACAACAAGAAGTAGCTCAAGATAGCTTCTTCTTCCAAAACCCCTTGACCCATGTCACTATATTCATGTCCTAACAATCTGAGGGTCGCCGATATCAGCAAGGACGGCACCTCCCTTGCAAGGAGCGACTGTGAGCGTTCAAGAAATTTCTGTTGCAGTTATAGGTGCCGGCATGGCAGGCCAGGGTCACGCTTTTGGCTATCGAATGGCACGTGCCATCCACAACCCTTCCCTTCCCAAAGTACGACTGGCTGCCATTGCAGACCCAAATGTACCCCTTGCAGAAGAGGTAGCAAATCGCTATGGCTACGAGAGAGTTTATGCCGACTGGACCGAAGTAGCTAATGATTCAAGCATTGATGCAGTTTCCATCGTCGTAGGTAATGCCCTCCACCTTCCTATCGCCAAAGGTCTTCTCGAAGCTGGCAAGCACGTCCTTTGCGAAAAGCCCCTAGCAGGCACCCTCGAAGACGCAGAAGCAATGGTAGAGCTAGAGAAGCAGTACGGCAACAAGCTCATCACAGCCGTGGGCTACACCGTACGTCGTACTCCAGCCCTCAACGCGCTTAAGAAGAAAATTACTAACGGTGATTTCGGCCCCGTTGCAGGTTTTGTCTCTAACTATCTGTGCGACTACGGCACCGACACTGATGCACCCATGACATGGCGCTACCGTGGCGGCCCAGGATCAGGAGCCTTGGGAGATCTCGGATCACACACCATCGACACAGGTGAACAGCTCAATGGCCGTATAATTTCTGTCCGCGGCGCATACCTGTCGACCACCATTACCGAGCGCCACCTGCCGGCAGGTGCAGTAGTGGGACACAGCAAAGTCGAACTTTCTGAAGAGGTGGAAAAAGTTGGCAACGAAGATACCGCGACCTTCACCTGCGTCTTCGAAAACGGGGCGGTAGGAACCTATACAATTTCTCGCGTTGCCTTCGGCAATCCCAACGGCCAGACCTACCATATATACGGCCCCAAGGCTCAAGCTTCATGGGATATCCTACGCCCCGCAGAGTACAGCTACAACGACTCCACAGCACCCGCCGATACTTCCGGTCCGCGCACTGTTGTTATCAATGCGCACACCCCCAACTACCCTGGTTCCTTAGCAATGGATGCACCAGGAGTAGGGTACAACTACAATCAGAATTTCACCTTCCAGGCACGCGCCTTCTTGGAACAAGTCACAGGAATCGAAGGGCATCTAGAACCTTGTGCTACTTTTGCCGACGGGCTCCACACCCTAAAAGTTATCGCAGCAATTGCTGAATCTGCAGATTCAAACGGTGCCGAAGTGAAGATACGCTAGAAAATTTCAATAACTACACCAAAGCGGTGGGATCCGACAGAGGTTCCACCGCTTTTACACTCTTTAGCGACTCTGACAAGCTGAAATAATATTTATCAATCAACGTTATCAAGTTCTGTTGTCAATATGTCAGGACATATGTATAGTGTTTTGTGACACAGGTGTTACGCAGGTGTAAACAACCGTTAAGGTCGCCTCTCCCAACCCTCATAGGAGTATTCATGAAGATTGCGCTTGATCCCACCCCATTTCATCACACCCATTCCCTCTTGGAATTTCCAAGAGTGGCTAAGGAGATGGGTTTCGACTATCTCCAGATGACTCCCCATAAGGATTTCATCCCATTCTTCAACCACCCCAAGGCTGACGATGACCTCGTTCAAAAACTTGCAAAAGCAGCTAAGGATGCTGAGGTCGAAATCGCCTCACTCCTTCCCGTTCTCAGGTGGTCGTCCCCTGATCCCGATGCCCGTGAGGCAGCTGTCCGATACTGGAAGCGGGTTCTACAGATAGCTGTTGACTTGGGGGTCCAACAAATTGGCACTGAGTTTTCCGGGCGTCCTGAGCTTGCCGAAGAGTCCGAGCGTGCTTTCTACCGCTCGATGGAGGAACTCCTGCCTATCATCGAGCGCGAGGGAATTCATGTTGCCATCGATCCCCATCCCGATGATTTCGTAGAAAATGGTCTCGAAGCATGGCGAGTTATCCGCGGTGTCAATTCTAAAAACCTTGGTATGGTCTACGTTGCCTCCCATACCTTTCATATGGGAGAAGCCCCACTGGAAATTATGCGCGAAGCAGGTGACCGCATCCGTATCGTTCATGTTTCCGACACCATGAACCACCATGCCTCCCACGGCCTGCGCTACATCACTAACCCGCCTGGTAACCCCGTCCGAGTCCACCAGCACCTCAAGATTGGTGACGGCGATGTCAACTGGCAAGAGTTCTTCAGCGGGCTCAACGAGATAGGCTTCCTCGACTCTCCCGACACTGTTATGGCGTCCTCCGTCTTTGCAGAAAACGAGAACGCTGTCGAGGTTTCCCAGTATCAATCCAAGACCATGCGCGAAATGGTAGAACGCGCTAAAAGCAGCAATTAAGCTGCCTGCACAAGAAAAGAGGCAAAGATGTCTTCTCATACCCCTACTGCGGCAGAATCTAATCTACCGCCCCTCGTTAAGGGACCACACTCCAAGCGTCTGGGCCAGGTAGCCCTTGTAGCAACCCTAGGTGGGCTCCTCTTCGGTTACGACACAGGTGTTATCAACGGCGCCATTGACCCTATGACCGCCGAACTTGGCTTAGAAGTTAGTGAAATTGGTCTGGTCACATCCACTCTACTTGCTGGTGCTGCCGTAGGCGCTCTGACCATCGGCTACCTCTCCGATGCCATAGGTCGTAAGAAAACTATCTTGCTTCTTTCAACGATTTTCTTCTTTGGTGCCATTCTCTGCGCCATTGCGCCCAATCTTGGCATTCTACTTCTCGGTCGCGTTTTATTGGGTCTGGGTGTTGGTGGTGCTTCCACCGTTGTTCCCGTCTTCTTGGCCGAAATGGCGCCCTATGAAATTCGTGGCTCTCTCTCGGGACGAAACGAGATGATGATTGTTGTGGGTCAGCTCGCAGCATTTGTCGTAAACGCTATTTTGGGTAATGTCTGGGGCCATCATGAACACATCTGGCGCTACATGCTTGCTATCTGTGCTCTACCTGCTGTTTTCCTCTTCATCGGTATGCTTCGCATGCCTGAGTCTCCCCGCTGGCTGCTCTCTAAGGGACGTAATGAAGAAGCCCTCGCTGTGCTCAACACCGTTCGTTCACCCGAACGCGCAGTCGCAGAAGCTCGCGACATTGAGCGCACTCTGGAACTCGAAAGCCATGCCGTAACCCCCAAACTCGGCTCAATGCTCAAAGACAAGTGGATCCTGCGAATTATCGGTGTAGGTGTAGCTCTTGCTGTCTTCCAGCAGTTCACCGGTATCAACTCCATCATGTACTACGGTACTCTGGTTCTTCAGGATGCCGGTTTCTCCCAGCAGGCAGCACTTATCGCAAATATCGCCCCCGGTGTTATCGCTGTCATTGGCGCTTTCATTGCACTTTGGATGATGGAACGCATCAACCGCCGTACTACCATCATTACCGGCTACTCTCTGGTGACTATCCTTCACCTACTGATTGGTTCCTCGGCATTCTGGCTCCCCGAAGATGCAGCAATTCGCCCCTGGATTCTACTCTTCCTCATCGTTGGCTTCGTGGGTTCTATGCAGACCTTCTTGAATGTCGCCACTTGGGTTCTTCTTTCAGAGATCTTCCCGCAGCAAATTCGCGCCTTCGGTATGGGCTTTGCCGTCTTCTGCCTCTGGGTCGCAAATGCTTTTGTTGCCTACTTCTTCCCCATTGCCCTCGATGCTGTTGGCCTGAACAACACCTTCTTCGGTTTCGCTGTAATCAACGCCCTTGCAGTTCTGGTAATGGTCAAGTTCCTGCCTGAGACTCGTGGTAAGAGCCTCGAAGAGGTTGAAGTTGGTGTTACCACCGGCGCCATCTACATTGTCAAGCCTAAAGACAAATAACCACTATCCGCTGCCCTAGGCGGCAACCCGACAGTTTTTCCCTGTCCAGTCACCCTGGAACAAAGGTGAAAAGGGAATAGGGGTCAGCAGCAAGTAATATCGCGGATCAGGTTCAGATAAATAGTTTTAGCTTCTAGCAAGAGGACTGACCACAATATAGATTGCATCGGGGTGCATCACGCTAGAAGAAAGTCACGTATATTGTTCCTTATTAGAGTCTCAGAGGAAAACTGCCGCATTCAGGACATAAAAATCCGCCCACGCCCCTTATGCCAGAACGCGGGCGGCACTTACTTTAGTTTTGAAGAGTGCCTCACGACCGGCAGTAGATACCGGAAGTGATGCTGTCTTTAGTTGTAAAGTTCCGGCTTACGTTCGAGAATAACGCCTTCAACGTTACCTGAGCCAATAGCACGAATACCGGCTTCACAGCAGGCAGCAGCAGCATAACCATCCCAGGCAGAGGGACCAACCTGTTCTCCAGCCAGAGCCGCATCCACCCATGCCTGAACCTCAGCATCATAAGCATCAACGAAGCGGGGCTCGAAGCTCTCACATACCTCTTCACCAACGGTCAGGTGCTGGTCTTCGAAGACTGCTTTGGTAGTTACAGCGTAACCGTACTGGGCAACAACGTGGGTGTTAACGGTTACTAAAATACCGGATTCAGTTTCGATGAGTACCTGTGCAGGATCTTGAAGGTCTCCCTTGACATGCTTTGAATTCTTACCGGTACGTACCTGAACGTTCTTGATTTCCTCACCGGTGAGGTAGCGGATGCCGTCAAACTCATGTACTACGGTGTCGTCGATAAGGTTGCGACCGGTGTAGAACTCAGGCACATCGGGGTTAATGTGGTCGCAAGAAAGCTGCAGTAGCTCGCCATGTTTCTTAGACTCCGCCAGGGAGCGAATCTTCTGATAACCAGAGTCAAAACGTCGCATGAAACCAACCTGAACCAAGCGCTTACCTGCCTCAACTTCTGCCTGGACAATTTCCCAGGAGGAAGCGGAATCGGTGGTCAAAGGCTTCTCGCAAAGGATGGGCAGCCCCTTAGCAATAGCGGGCATAAGTACAGGGGTATGGAGGAAGCCGGGAGTTGCGATGAGTACAGCATCAAAGGCATCTTCTTCGAGGGCAGTTTCAAAGTTAGTGAAGACCTTTGCGCCCTCGATTCCTTCAACTGCCTGCTGTGCCTTTGCTTCATCAATATCGATAACAGCTGATACGACAGCATTGTTGATGGTGGAGTGGATACGCTTGATGTGGTCATAGCCCATGCGGCCTGCACCAACGACGCCGATACGGAGTTCTTGAGTCACGTTAGTTTCCTTCTTTGATTAGGGCGCTGGCACCGCACCTATGGTGCGGTGCCAGCGTGGGTTAGTGGACTGTTAGGAGATGACGGTGCGAGAACCACAGCCAAGCAGGTAGTTCTTGGTGCGCTTGGCTATGGGTAGGGGAGTGTCAAAGGAATCGACAGGGTACATATCCTGCTCAACAATGCCAAAGAGTGGACGGCCTAGAGCTTCTGCGGCTTCGATGACCTTGGAGAGATCAGGCAGACCGTGAGGGGGTTCGCACATGGCTCCAAGGCGGACGGCTTTGGAGAAAGACATTTCTTCTGCGCGAACCTGAGCTATGATTTCGGGATCTACCTGCTTAAGGTGCAGATAGCCGATACGGTCAGGGTATTTCTCAATCAGCTCTACGGATGAAGCACCACCATATTCAGCGTGACCGGTGTCGAGGCAGAGGGTGACAAGCTTGGGGTCGGTGACTGCCAGGAACTTTTCAATCTCTTCCATAGTCTCAACATGAGAGTCAGCATGGGAATGGAACTGTTGGAAGAGACCAAATTCTTTTTGCAGGGTTTCGCCGAGGCGATTATGGCCCGCCGCAAGATCATCCCATTGCTTATCGGTGAGAGTGGCGGGTTCAAGTTCCTTGCCGGTTTTATCATCACGCCAAAGAGCGGGGATAACGACGATGTGCTGGGCGCCCATAGCTGCGGTAAGTTCTGCTACCTTGCGGGCTGGCTCCCAGGCGACGTCCCACTGATCAAGACCGCGGTGGAAGGCAGTAAACACGGTACCTGCAGAAACCTGAAGATCACGGTCTTTGAGTTCCTTGGCTAGAATTTCGGGGTCTGCGGGAAGGTAGCCGTAGGGACCAAGTTCGATCCACTTATAGCCTGCTTCTACTACCTCGTCGAGGAAACGCTGCCAAGGGGTCTGGGCATCGTCCTCGGGGAACCATACACCCCAAGAATCGGGGGCGGTACCAATGATGAGCTTGTTTTCAGTCATGCTTGTTTCCACGCTTTCGTCGTTGAAATATTGCCGGCATGTGGGCTTGATACGGCTGAATAAGCATTCAGCTGAATATGTACTTACATACTATCAAAGTCGCTGGTTAGGGTCACTAAACTTTGATAAAGAGCGTGATAGTTTTTCTGTCGCTACGCTCCACAAAACCGCCCGCCCCGGAGGCTACCGGGGCGGGCGGGTACGTCCTGAACTTAATAGTCGCTAGTTACGGGACTCGAAGTTGAAGGAAGTCGCGGAGAGATCCTTACGTTCGGGGAAACGCTGGGTGACAGCCTTATTGCGTGTGTAGAAACGAAGGCCGTCCTCGCCGTAGATGTGGTGTTCACCGAACAAAGAGTCATTCCAGCCACCGAAGGAGTGGTTAGCAAGGGGTACAGGCAGAGGAACATTGACACCCACCATACCGACCTTGATGTCACGGGTGAACTTGCGTGCAGCATAGCCGGAATCAGTAAAGATGCAGGTGCCGTTACCAAAGGGATTGGAGTTAATAACCTCGATGCCCTCTTCCAGAGAGTCAACACGTACAACAACCAGTACAGGGCCAAAGATTTCTTCAGCGTAAGCACTCATTTCACGCTTGACGTTATCAATCAAGGTGGGGCCGACGAAGTAGCCATTCTCGTGGTCTTCAACCAGAATGTCGCGTCCGTCCACAACAATTGCTGCGCCATCTGCCTCAGCTTCAGTGATGATGCGCTTGACTCGGTCACGGGAGGCGGGGGTGATGAGCGGACCCATATCTGCACCGGCATCCATACCGTTGGCTACCTTAACCTCACGAGCCTTGGCAGCAACACGCTCCACAACAATATCTGCCGCTTCACCAACAGCAACAGCTACAGAAATTGCCATGCAACGCTGTCCTGCTGCACCGAAGGCGGCAGCGGTCAGGTGATCTGCTACAACATCCATGTTGGCATCCGGCATGATGAGAGCATGATTCTTAGCGCCACCGAGAGCCTGTACACGCTTGCCATTCTTGGTAGCGGTCTCGTGGACGTACTGAGCAATAGGAGTAGAGCCAACAAAGGAGACACCGTCAATGTCCTTATGGTTAAGCAGACCGTCCACCATTTCCTTACCACCGTGGAGCACATTGAAGACGCCATCGGGCAGGCCGGCTTCCTTCCAGAGCTTAGCAATGAAGTTCGCTGCACCGGGATCGCGCTCGGAAGGCTTGAGGATGAAAGTGTTACCTGCGGCAATAGCAATCGGTGCCATCCACAGCTGAATCATGACGGGGAAGTTGAAAGGAGTGATACCTGCGACGATTCCCAGGGGCTGGCGAATAGAGAAAGCGTCGATGCCGGTAGCCGCCTGGGGAGTGTAGGCACCAGAGATGAGGTTGGTGATACCGCAGGCATACTCAACAATTTCTTGGCCGCGGGCAATTTCACCCTTGGCGTCGGAGAGTACCTTGCCGTGCTCACGGACTACTAGTTCAGCCAGTTCGTCAGTGTTAGCTACGAGCAGTTCGCGGAACTTGAAGAGAATAGAGGTGCGCTTGGCAAGGGAAAGCTCACGCCAAGTCTCGGAGGCTGTCTTTGCAGCCGCCACTGCCGCTTCAAGTTCGGTGGCACCACCCAGATGCAGGGAGCCGATGGTTTCACCGGTGGCAGGATTAAAGATGTCCTGGCGTTCGGTGCCTGCACTGGCTACTTCTACGCCATTGATGAAGTGCTGTACTTCGTAAGTCACGGAATTCTCCTTGGTAGATATCTGGTAGATGAAGTATAGGGTGGACAGGGTAAGGCGTAAGGGGAGATACCTCGCCCCGCCAAGTCTTTAGAGGAAGGTGCGCTGCTTGGTCTTCCAGTCAGCGTAGGTTTCATATGCCTTCTGGGTTGATTCCAGTTCGCTAGCACCAGTAACGGGCACATCCCACCAAGATTCTGAGGAAGGTGCGTCAATGAGCGGGTCTGATTCGACGTGGATGACGATAGGACCGGAACCCTCAGGCGCCGCCTTGGCCTCTGCAATGGCCGCCGTGAGATCTTCACGGACGTTCTCGCCAGGTTCGACACGAATAACGCGGACGCCCAGAGATTCTGCATTGGTTGCCAAGTCGATGGGCAGGGTGTCACCATGGTCGAAGGAGTGCTTCTTGGCATCGTGCATACGGTACTTGGTACCAAAGCGCTGGGATCCGAGTGACTCTGAGAGTGCCCCGATGGAGGCATATCCGTGGTTCTGGATAAGCACGGTGATGAGTTTGATACCCTCAGCAACCGCGGTAACCAACTCAGTATGCATCATGAGGTAGGAGCCGTCGCCCACCATGACAACAACATCACGACCATCCTTTGTGTCCAGCGAAGCACGCTTGACACCTAATCCGCCGGGAATTTCGTAGCCCATGCAAGAGTAGGCATATTCGACATGGTAGCCATGGGTGTCTTTAACACGCCAAAGCTTATGTAAGTCACCGGGCAGAGAACCCGCTGCGCAGATAACGACATCGCGGTCGTCCATTGCCTCATTGACGGCACCGATGATTTCATTCTGGCTCATTAGGGGGCGGTAGCGCTCGGCAAAAGCGGAGTCTACAATGCCGTCCCAGCGCTTCTTTTCGTCTACAATCTGGGCTGCCTGAGCCTCGCTCACCTTAAAGCCGCTCATGGCATCATTGAGCTTGACCAATGCCTTGCGAGCATCGGCGACGACGGTGAGGGAGGTACCCTGCTTATAGGCGTCAAAGGAAGCAACGTTGATGTTGACGAACTTGACATCGGGGTTCTGGAAGGCGGTGCGGGAGGCGGTGGTGAAGTCCTCGTAGCGGGTGCCGATACCGATGATGAGGTCGGCTTCGCGTACCAGGGCGTTGGAGGCGGTGGAGCCGGTGGAGCCAACGGCACCGAGGCAGAGGGGGTGGTCCCAGTTCATGACGCCTACGGCTGCCTGGGTGTAGGCAACAGGAATGCCGGTTGCTTCTGCGAACTTCTGCAGCTCGTCGGTGGCGAAGGCGTAGTGCACACCGCCGCCGGCGATGATGACGGGCTTCTTGGCGTCGCGGATTGCTGCCACTGCGGCGCGGATTTCTGCGTCTTCTGCTTCGGGGCGGCGGATACGCCATTCGCGGGGGGCGAGGAATTCGTCCGGTACCTCGATGATTTCTGCCTGGACGTCCTGGGGCAGGGCGATGGTGACGGCGCCGGTTTCGACGGGGTCGGTCAGTACGCGCATGCCGCCCAGCAGGGAGGCGAAGAGCATTTCGGGGCGCCAGACGCGGTCGAAGTAGCGGGAGACGGGGCGGAAGATGTCGTTGACGGTGATGTCGCCGGCGTCGGGGCGTTCGAGCTGCTGCAGTACGGGGTCAGCGGCACGGGTGGCGAACTGATCGGAGGGCAACAGGAGCGCGGGCAGACGGTTAGTGGTTGCCAGGGCGGCACCGGTGACCATGTTGGAGGAGCCGGGGCCGATGGAGGTGGTCACGGCGTAGGTTGCGCGGCGGCGGGTGTGGCGGGCGTAGCCCACTGCCTGGTGCACCTGAGCTTGCTCATTGCGGCCCTGGTAGTAGGGCATGAGCTCGGGTTCAAGTTCCTGGTACTGGCGTAGTGCCTGGCCAACGCCTGCAACGTTACCGTGACCGAAGATGCCGAACATGCCGGGGATGGTGCGTTCGCGGTACTCAACGCCTGCGACCTCGTCAACGGTGTACTGGTTGCCGAGGAATTTGACGGTTGCCTGGGCGACGGACATTTTCTGGGTTGCCATGGTGTTCTTTCTGACTGCTGAGGGTGTAGGTTATGCCTGGTTATTGAGCAGGGAGGCGGCGGTTGCTACTGCGCCGGCGACGTCGCCATCTTCGGGGTAGAGCAGGGTGCGGCCCACGGTGAGGCCCTGCACGCCGGGGAGTTTGAGGGCTGCTTCCCAGGTGGCGAAGACTTCGTCGGGGGCACCGGAGGGGTCACCGCCGAGGAGGACGGTGGGCAGGGTGGTTGCTGCCATGACGCGTTCCATGTCGTCCACGACGGGGAGCTTCATCCAGGTGTAGGCGGTGGAGGCACCCAGGGCGGAGGCGATACCGACGGACTTGATGACGGCGTCGGCGCTCAGGTCGTTGCGGATGGCACCGTCCACGGTTTCGGAGATGAAGGGTTCCACCATGGCGTAGAGGCCGCGTTCTGCCAGGGAGTCAACCGCCTTGGCGGTGGCTTCGAGGGTGGCAACGGTGTTGGAGTCGCCGTAGTGGATGCGGGTGAGCATTTTGCCGCCGTCTGCACCGAGCTTAACCAGCATGTCTGCGGTGTGGCCGGTGAAGCGGTCGTCCATCTCGTTGACCAGGCCGGAGAGCCCACCACGGTTCATGGAGCCGAAGACGAGTTTGCCGTCGAGCGCACCCAGCAGGAGCAGGTCGTCGAGAATATCCGGGGAGGCGAGGACACCGTCCACGGCGGGGTTGGCGAGGGCTACCTGCAGGCGGTCGAGCAGGTCGCGGCGGTCTGCCATTGCCATGGGCTTGCTGCCCACCTTGTTGGCACCGCGGGCCGGGTGGTCTGCTGCGACGATGAAGTTCTGCTTGCCGTAGGTGGTGCCGGGGTGACGCTTGCGGCTTTCAGCGGCGCGGAAGACGGCCTGGGGATCCTCAAGGCGGGTCTGGGTGAGGTGTTCGTAGCGCTTGGGGTCGCGCTCTTCGCTGAGATTGATTGACATGGGGTGTACTTCTTCCTTGAAGGGGCTCGTTAGAAGCCGCGGCCGCGCTCTTCGAGCAGGGCCTTGACCTCTGACTCGACGGGCATTGCTTCTGAGCAAGCGATCTGGGATGCAACGATAGCACCAGCTGCGTTAGCGAAGTCCAGGACCTGCTGCAGGGGCCAGCCGGAGAGAATACCGTGGGTGAAGGCGCCGCCGAAGGAGTCACCTGCACCAAGACCGTTGGCGGTTTCAACGGGTACGGGCGCGGAGACAATGCGCTCGGTGGCGGTCTTTGCCATCACACCCTGGGCACCCATCTTGACGACGGCGATCTTAACGCCGGCTTCGAGGAGGCGGTCTGCCTGCTCGTCGGGGGTGCCGTCGCCTACTGCGGTGGCGCATTCTTCGCGGTTACCGATGGCGATGGTGGCGTACTTGAGGGATTCCTTGGCAGCTGCGGTGGCGTCCTCGGGGTTAGCCCAGAACATGGGGCGGAAGTCGAGGTCGAGAATGGTGTGCTGGTCTTCTACCAGGTCTTCACGGGGGCGCGCTGCGTGGGCTGCGAGCTGGGCTTCGCGGGCGGGTTCCTGGCAGAGTCCGGTGAGGGTAGTCCAGAAAATCTTGGCGTTCTTTACGGCGTCGAGGTCTACCTGGTCCTTGGTGATTTGCAGGTCGGGAGCGGTGGGGAAACGGCCGTAGAAGTAGAGAGGGAAGTCTTCCGGGGGCTTGATGGCGCAGAAGGTGACGCAGGTCTGAAGATCATTGTTAACGATAACGTTCTTATCATCGGAACCATAGCGGTTGAGTTCACGGCGCAAGAAAACTCCGAAGGGGTCGTTACCAACGCTGGTAATCACCGAGGTCTTGTGCCCGTACTTGGCAGCAGCTACAGCGACATTAGAGGGAGAACCACCCAGGAATTTACCGAAGGTTTCAACGTCTTCAAGCCCTACACCGATGTCATTAGGGTAGACATCTACGCTGATGCGGCCCATGGTCAGCAGTTCATACATTGGCGTTTTCCTTTGTCAGTTGCAGATGGGGGCAGTGTTGCCAGTTTGCCTATATCCAGCGTGCACCATGTCACTTTGTCCTGTCAATCTTTGTAATGACATATTGACAAAATTTTTCAGAATAGTGAGACTTATGTAAGGCAGCCCATACACCAGGCTGAATTCAGAGCCCCTATTCAGCAACAATCACATTCAAACCACATTTTTAGACCTTAATTTTGGAACGGTTCAACAACTATCGCCAGCCAAGGAGAAACCATGAAACTCGGTGTCTATAGCGCAATCCTTCACGACCGCACCCTTGAAGAAGCCCTCACCATTGTTGCCAACCTAGGGCTCAAGGGATATGAACTCAACACCGGAGGTTTCCTGTCTCCCGTCCACGTCCCTGTTGATGCCATTCTCAAGAACCCCGAAATCGCCACAAACTACCTAGAGAAGTTTGAAACCGCTGGGCTGGAAATTGCAGGCCTCAACTGCAATGGCAACCCTCTGCACCCCAACCCTGAGATTGGCGAAAAACACGCAGAAGACATACGTAAATCAATCCGCCTCGCTCCCCTCTTAGGACAAAGCCGTGTAGTCACTATGAGCGGTCTTCCCGGCACTGAACCCGGCACCAAACACCCTGCCTGGCATGTCAATACATGGAGCTCTGGAACCCTGGATTCTCTGGATTACCAGTGGGAAGTTGCAACTCAGTTCTGGGAGGAAATTGAAGAATTGGCTGCTAAAAACGGCGTGAAAGTCGCCTTAGAATTGCATCCTCAGAACCTAGTCTTCAACCCACCCACAGCAAAGCGCCTCGTAGAACGCATCAACGCCAAGCATATCGGTGTAGAGCTAGATGCCTCCCATCTTTTCTGGCAGCAGATGGATCCCATTAAGGCTGTCCGCTGGCTAGGAGACCTAACCTTCCATTCTGCCGCCAAGGATGTACGCATCAACCCTGGAAATGCGGCAATCTACGGAGTGTTGGATGACCGATTCCGCCGTTTGACTCCAGAAGAAAACCGTACAAACATCGGAGGCAATGAATATGTCAACGAATGGCCTCAGGACTCAGCTTGGGATTTTGTTGCTGTTGGCATCGGGCACGATGCCGCCTACTGGGCAGAGTTTATGAAGGCCCTTTATGAAGTAGATAAGAACATGTGGGTCAACATTGAACATGAAGACACCTCCATGGGAGCGATTGAAGGTCTTGAATACGCGGCTAAGACCCTATTTGAAGCAGCCAAGATAGCCAATATTGATGTCTAGTCAGTTTTGGTGCAAGGATGACTCCATCGTCTATCAGCTACTCAAAGACCAGTAGTCGGCATTTTTGCCCCACCATTTAACGAGAGAAAGCGAGCCAGCCGGCTCGCTTTTCTCAAACACACACACATTTCTTGCGACCCTCACGGGCGGCTACCTTTTCGAGAATGAAACACACTTTTCTCTGAAGGGATTCTCACGAATCTTGAGCTTTCCGGTTGTCTCTCCTTGAGCTCTTGATATAAGTATGGCAACCCAGTCTATGCGGTAGACCAGCAGAACCTGTGCTTTAGCTATGCACCAAGAAAACCCGATATAACGGGCTCTTATGCGAAGAAAGACTTCCCTTTCTGGGCCTGCGAAGCCTCAAGAATAGCCGCCTGCTGCTCCGGGGTATAGGTAGCATCAACGGTACGAATGGCCTCGCCCAGGTCGTAGGCGTCCTGCTCGGCTAAGAGCTGGGCAGAGTCAGCCAGCACGTCCGCCACCCGGGCCTTCAAGTCAGCCGCGCTGGCTAGGCCGTCCTCCTGTAGCACAAGCTGCTCACCAGCGTCCGCACCGGACTCGGAACCCGGCTCTGCGGCGTCCTCCAGCTCAAAGAGAGCGAAGCCGTAGCGGCGCTCGTCCCCAATATAAAAAATGTTCAGCAGCAGGGTAAAGACGCGGCCGGTCAGGTCAATATAGGTCTTCTCAAGTTCGGCGGTCTCTAGCCAGAGACCATCGACCTCAGCCGGAGCGTCGTACTCAAAATCGTAGCCAAAGTCGGTAGCCAGGGCGTGGGCCAGCGGGCCAATGCCGTAGTCGAGGCGAGCCATAGGGTTCCTTAGGGTAGTAGGGCGGACGGACGCCGGGCGGCTAGTCCATATCGCGGCCGGCGGTTTCGGGCACCGCGGCGCGCGTGAAGGCAATCAGGCCAATGCCGATGACGGCGAAGACCGCAAACGTCATGCCCAAGCCAAGGGCTGCCACCATCTGCGGGAAGAAGAGGGAGACCATAAAGTTAGCAATCCAGGAGACAAAGGTAGCCACACCCATGCCAGCGCCGCGCACGCGAGCCGGGAAGACTTCGCTCATGAGCACCCAGGTCACCGGCGATACGGCACCCTGCTGGAAGACCAAGAAAATAATAGAGATGAAAAGGGTGGCCCAGGGCCGAGCGGACGCGTCCAGCAGCTGCGAGGTGGCAGCTAGCATGACCAGGGAAAAGGTGGTGCCTGTCAGGCCGATAGTCAGCACCAGGCGGCGGGGGAAGCGTCCTACGAACCAGAGACCAACAGCGGCACCCAGCACCGACAGCACACCGTTAGAGATGTTGGCGGTCAGAGCCGCGTCGGTGGAAAAGCCAGCCTCTCGCAGCACCTGGGTGCCGTAGTACATGAGGGCATTGACGCCGGTAGCCTGCTGCACAATACCGATAGCGGCGGCCAGCAGCAGGGTGGTGCGCAGGGCCGGGTCCCGCCAAAGCAACTTCAGGGCACCGCGCTCGGCGGCAGCCTCCCGCTTATAACCCGGCGACTCGGGCACCAGGAACATACCCACAAACAGTACCAGGGCAGGAACGATTGAAATAGCGAACATGACCCGCCAAATCATCACCTGATGAGCAAAAGCGTTGCCGATCATCGCGTTGACCACGTAGGCGGTGAGCTGGCCGAAGACAATCATGAACTGGTTGCGGGTAACGATCGCGCCGCGGCGGTTGGCAGGGGAAATCTCAGCCAGATAAATCGGTACGACCGCTGAGGCGGCACCGACCGCAAGACCCACCAGCACACGGAAGACGATGAAGATACCCAGGCTGGGTGCAGCGGTAAGACCCAGGGAGCTAGCGGCAAAAACTAGAGCCAGTACGAAGAGTACGCGGCGGCGTCCGAACCGGTCAATCAGCTGCCCGGCAAGGAGCGCGCCGAAAGCAGCACCCAGGGTCAGCGCGGACGTCGCAACACCCTCTGCCGCTGGGGACAGCCTAAAGTCCTGCTGCAGGAAGGGCAAGGCACCGTTGATAATTCCGGTGTCGTAGCCGAAGAGAAAGCCGCCCACCGAGATAATCCAGGTGTAGAGGGTGACCCGGCGGGGGTCGGTAGCGTGTGTCATGCGCACTCCTTTGTAGACCTCAGCAATTCTAGCCCTCTTGCCCTACCCAGGGAACAGACCCGCGCATAGTTGGGGCGGACGTCCGCACCCAGCAGGTACGCCCGGCAGGCAGCTGCGGCGGTAGGCTAGTGCCATGAGCACCCTACGTATTGATGTGAATTCTGATTCTGGGGAGTCTTTTGGCTCCTGGACCATGGGAGATGACGCTGCGATGATGCAGACCGTCTCTTCAGCCAATATCGCCTGCGGTTTTCATGCCGGTGACCCGTCGGTTGCCCGCGCTACTGTGCGGGCGGCGCGCGAGAACGGCGTGACGATCGGGGCCCACGTTTCTTACCCCGACCTGGCTGGTTTTGGCCGCCGCTTCATGGATATGACAGCCACCGAACTCACCGACGCGGTGATTTACCAGGTGGGCGCGCTTGAGGCGGTAGCGCGGGTTGAGGGCGCCGAAGTGCGCTACTGCAAGCCCCACGGCGGGCTGTATAACGCTATTGTTCACCACGATGTGCAGGCTGCGGCAGTGGCACAGGCCCTGCACGAACTCGGTGACCTGCCGATTCTCTGCCTGCCCAACTCAGCTGTTGCCCGGGAGGCTCAGGCGCTGGGCGTACCTGTTTTCTACGAGGCCTTTGCCGACCGTGGATACACCCCCGAAGGCACCCTGGTGTCTCGCCGGGAGGCCGGGGCAGTCATCCACGACCCGCAGGCTGTGGCCGAGCGTGTGGTGCGCATGGCGGTGGAGCGCGAAGTGGTGGCTGTTGATGGGTCGGTTGTTCCTTTGCAGGCCGATAGCATCTGCGTTCACGGCGATACCCCTGGGGCTGTCGCCATCGCCCAGCAGGTGCGGGAGGCCCTTGAGGGCGCCGGGGCGGACGTCCGCGCCTTCGCCTAGGAAGGCGGGCGGCGGCGTCCTGCCCCTACTGCCCTGCCGAATGTGACGTGTTTTCCCGAGCGGGTGTTTCTTTAACACCGGCTCGGGAATTCAAGTCACATTCGGCGGCGGGGCCCTTCACAAATTCCAGCTCTCGCCAGCTTTGCACGCAGACGCTCAGGGTGCACCACAATGTCTTCCCATAAAGCGCGCACTACTGTATACTCCATGCTCTCTAATTCGTGCTGACGACGGCGCTCGTTCTGAACCACGTCCTCTGTGGTCTCGCCAAAGATCCCCGCGTATTTGACCTTGCCATCAACTTCTAAAATGACCCGCTCTTTCTCCCACAAAAAGTCAGGTCGCAGAGTTCTCCCACCAACCCATAAAGGCACCTGTTCCACAGGCGGCGCAAGACCCCACGTCAGGATCCAATACCGCGCTACAGTCTCCAGCGGTGACTCTGCTTTCATGCTCATCAAACGAGCCACTTCACGCGCAGTACAAGCACCACGACCGTTTATTACCCATAGGTGCTGGGCTAAAATTTCATAATCCACCAATCTGCACTGCAAAAAGTAATCAGCAATGCAGAGGGCATCAATAACCGGAAGCGTCCGCGCACAATCAATAACGGTCTGCAGCGGTGATGTCACATGGGCTCCCCGGTGGAACACTGCACTGTCGCATTCCTTCTGTCGATTGCGGCTGACCTGCACCCGCCCTCGTGACTTGACTGAATCATGCGGATGGCTCACCCATATTTTGTGCGGTAACCGCAGCACAGGGGCACCCCACCAGAGAGCGGCAGACACATGGCTCAACACATACCCCCGATTTGTTTTCATGAAAGCCACATGCCCGGCTAGACACCTATCGGTATTGCTCAGTGACTCCCACAGAGCTGTCTTTATATAAGCATTGTGACCGATTTTAAAGAGCTCTCCCCTGGCACATTCACGGCTTACACCTGAAGTGCTCTTGCCCAGATGTCTAAGCTCAACCGAAGTTTTGACAGTCTCAAACAAGTGTTCCATGGGTTAAAAATGCCCTATACAGCACGTCTCTACTAGCAGTTTTCTACCATCTGTGGATAACTTTGAGGCCTAGCTGCGGAGGTTTGCTCAGGGCGAGAAGTATGACGTCAGTGCGTCAAGGTTTTCCACAGAGATACAGTCGCTGAGCTAATCCCACCCCCGTACACGCCAAAAAATGGCTTCATCACCGAATGTGACTCATCTTCCCGAAAGGACGTTAAAACAACACCCGCTCGGGAAAATAAGTCGCATTCGCCAAGGAGAACAGCCGCGAGGTGGCGCAGTTTGCGTGGGCGGCGCCATATCTGCCAGAATTGTTGAACAATCTCAGGAGTGGTGGTGTGGGCCGAGCCCCAGCGCGACAACGCACAGATCGCAGCCCCCCGCCAACGAAGCTAGCAGAGAGGGGCACTATGGCCACCGCGCAGACACCCGGCAGACCCGCCACCGGCGGGCACACAGCCGATATCTACACGGTCAAGCCCTTCGGTCTGCTGGCAGTGATGGTGGACTGCCGCACCCTCGAAAACGCCCTACACCTGCACGGGCACCTGCAACAGCACCCAGCTCAGGGTCAGGTTGAGCTGATTCCTGCAGCCCAAACCGTGCTCGTCCGCTTTGGAACCGCCCGGCAGGCCGCTGACTTTCTTGCCGCACCCCACCTGCCACAGGCGTCCGGCGATGTGCGCACCCACGGGCGCACCGTGACCATTCCGGTAGTCTACGACGGCCAGGATCTCGCGGACGTCGCAACCCACCTGGGCATCAGTGAGCAGGCCGTTATCTACGCCCACACCACCGGCCACTGGTCGGTAGCTTTTGCGGGTTTTGCCCCCGGCTTCTTCTACCTGCACCGACACGATAACGTGCTGGATGTTCCTCGACGCCCCACCCCGCGCACCTCGGTGCCTGCCGGAGCGGTTGGCCTGGCAGGGGACTTCTCGGGTATCTACCCCCGCACTTCCCCCGGCGGCTGGCAGCTGATCGGTCACACCAATGCGCCCCTCTGGGACCTCGCCCAGAACCCGCCAGCCCTGCTAGAGCCGGGCATGCAGGTGCAGTTCGAGGCGGTGCGTGAAATCATTACGGCTGGTCAGGCAAGGGTTCAGGACGCCCCCACCCCGGCCAGCCAGCCCCGGGCAGGTTCGCACCCGGTAAGCTCTGGGCAGACGGACGCCCCTACAACAAACCCCCGTGAGGTATTGGAAGTCAAGAGTCCGGGGCTGCAGACTCTCTTCCAGGACGGGGGACGAGCCGGACTAACCCACTGGGGCGTCTCCCCCTCTGGGCCTGCTGACAGGGTTGCGGCAGCTGAAGCTAACCGTCTGGTCGGTAATTCGGCTGGTGCCACCGTGCTCGAAAACCTCGCTGGCGGGCTGAAGCTGACCGCCCTGGCCGATGTGGAGCTAGCCCTGACTGGGGCAGATACCCCGGCGCAGATTACCGAGGACGCCCCCGGGCAGGTCACAGAGCCCGCAGAGGGTTCAGCCCCGGCGGCAGAGACACCCCTGACTGTGCCTTCTTACGCCCCCTTTGCCCTGAAGCCCGGCCAGACCCTCACATTGGGTGCACCGGCCCGGGGCTTACGCACCTATATCGCGGTGCGCGGAGGGTTTGCCGCTAGAACCGAAGCGGCAAGCGCCTCCCGCGATACCCTAGCTAGTCTGGGCCCCGAACCTCTCACCGCGGGTGAACAGCTCTCCCTCGCCAGTCCGCCGGTAGCGGTGGTGGCTGATCCCGCACCAGCTCTGCCCTTGCCGGAGCCGGGCATTGTATTGACAGCGCGAGCGCTGCCCGGGCCGCGTGAGGACTGGTTTACCCCCGAGTCTCTGGACCGCTTCACCGAGGTGACTTGGGAAGTCTCCCAGTCCAGTGACCGTATCGGGGTCAGGCTGATTTTGGCTGACGCTGCGCAGGAAGCCCCGCTGGGGCAGGACGTCCCGAGCACCCCCACTGACGGGTCCGTAGCCCCCCAGCCCACCGACGTCCTCACCCGGGCTATAACCCGGGAGCTGCCTAGCGAGGGCATGGTGGCCGGGGCGATTCAGGTGCCGCCGAGCGGGGAGCCGGTGGTCTTCCTGGCTGATCACCCGGTGACCGGCGGTTACCCCGTCATTGCGACGGTCCACCCGGCTGACCTGCGCTTACTGGCTCAGGCCCCGCCCGGTACCCGCCTGCGGTTTGACCTCCTGAACTTCCCCGATTTCACCCCTGCCCGCCCCTCCGAGACCGAAAAGTGAGCCCCCATGCGTAAAGTTTTAGTTGCTAACCGTGGCGAGATTGCCGTCCGTATTATTGGCGCCTGCGCCGCCCAGGGTATCGCCTCGGTGGCAGTTTACGCCGATTCGGACTCCGAAGCCCTGCATACCGCCCTGGCTGATGAGGCCTACGCCCTGGAGGGCACTGGCCCGGCCGAAACCTACCTGGATATAGAGAAGGTGCTGGCGGTAGCGGTAAAGTCGGGGGCTACCGATGTTCACCCCGGCTACGGTTTTTTGGCGGAGAACGCCGACTTTGCCCGCGCCGTGATCGCTGCGGGGCTGACCTGGATTGGCCCTGCTCCCGAGACCATCGAGGCCCTAGGCGATAAGGTTAAGGCCCGCGAGCTGGCCCAGTCGGTGGGAGCTCCCCTGGCCCCCGGGTCGGATGGCCCCGTCGCTTCCCCCGAAGAGGCCCGCGCCTTTGCCCAGGAGCACGGGCTGCCCTCCATCATCAAGGCTGCCCACGGCGGCGGCGGGCGCGGTATGCGTATCGTGCGAGAGCTGGGCGAGGTGGAGGACGCCTTCGTCGCAGCTTCGCGCGAGGCTGTGGCTGCTTTCGGTAACGGGGAGTGCTTCATTGAGCGTTTCCTAGAGAAGCCCCGCCATGTGGAGGCCCAGGTGGCAGCCGATTCCCACGGCAACGTGGTGGTGGTAGGCACCCGCGACTGCTCTCTGCAGCGTCGTAATCAGAAGCTGATTGAGGAGGCCCCTGCCCCCTTCCTCACCGAAGAGCAACGGGCCCAGATTGAGCGGGCGTCCGCTGAGATTTTCCGGGCTGCCGGGTATGTGGGTGTGGGTACCGCCGAGTTTATGGTGGCCATTGATGGCACCATTTCCTTCCTGGAGGTCAATACCCGCATTCAGGTAGAGCACCCGGTCACTGAGGAAGTCACCGGGGTTGACCTGGTGGCCCTGCAGCTTGATATCGCGGCGGGCAAGCCCCTGCCCTTCACTGAGACTCCTAAGCCGGTTGGCCATGCCTTTGAGTTCCGCATCAATGCCGAGGACCCGGCCCGGGGCTTCCTGCCCGCAGCCGGCCGTCTTGAGTCCATCACCGTGCCCTCTGGCCCCGGGATCCGCTGGGATGCCGGGGTGCGCCCGGGCTCTGTGGTCAGCGGTGAGTTTGATTCTATGCTGACCAAGCTGATTGTCACCGGCCCCACCCGCGAGGTGGCCCTGCGCCGGGCCCGCTTCGCCCTGGCCCAGATGGATATCGCCGGGGTGGCAACCGTCCTGCCCTTTGACCGGCAGGTGCTTGAAGCACCCGCCTTTACCGCTGAGGGCGGAGATTTCGGGGTCTACACCACCTGGATTGAGGACGTCTTCCTCCCCTCCCTCGCCCAGGGTAAGGACGCCGCCGCCACCTCTACACGCGCCGAGGCTGGGGGCGGGGCGCAGGCGTCCTACCGTCAGCCCCTGCTGCCGGTGGGCGCTAGCGTCTTCCCGGGCACCGGCATCACCCGCTTCACCCTGGAGATTGACGGCACCCCGCACCGGGTGGGCCTGCCCGATTCGGTGTTTGCTTCACTGGGTTCGGGCGCGGACGCACCCGCCCCAGCCAGCGGGCAGGAGCAGGCAGGTGCCGGGCAGGTACTAGCCCCTATGGGTGGGGCTCTGCTCAAGTACACCGTGGCTGTGGGCGATGAGGTTGCCGCAGGGGATCAGGTGGCCCTGTTGGAGGCCATGAAGACCGAGGTGCCCGTACTGGCTGAAGTCGCCGGGACCGTGGCTGAGCTCCCCGCCCAGGTAGGTAAGCGCCTAACGGCAGGTGAGGTGCTGGTGATCTTTGAGTAGGCAGTGAGCCCCTCACTGAATCTGTGGAACCCGCAATCAGATGCGGGTTCCACGGTTTAATAAGCGGTAGAAGCTCCATCGGTAGAATGAAACCGTGAACCCCGAGACTACCAGCATCGATATTGCCCCTTCCCTGGCAGAGATTGCCCGCACCCGGCCGAGCCATGCCCAGACTACCGATTGGGCTGCTGATACCCTGCGTTCCGCTATGGACGCCGGCGCCCTCACCCCCGGCTCCAAGCTCACCGAGGAGCACCTGGCAGCTACTTTGGGGGTCTCCCGCAACACCCTGCGGGCAGCATTCACGCTGTTAGAAGCCCAGAACCTGGTTGAACGCGTTCCTAATCGGGGGGTTTTTGTGGCTAACCCCGGCCCGGAGCAGGTCGCCGATCTTTTTCTTGAGCGGTGGGCGATTCAGGCAGCTGCCCTGGACGTGGCTCCTACTGGCCCTATCCCCCAGGCTCATCGGGCCCTAGCCCGGGCTGATGAGGCCCGGGAGCGCGGGTCGGTCACGGCCATGGCAGGCGCTAACCAGGACTTCCACCGGGCCCTGGTCGATCATGCAGGCTCCGCTCGCCTGACCCAGGCAATGTCGCGCATCCTGGCTGAAATGCGTCTGCTCTTCTTTTCTCAGGTCACAGTGCCGGGCTTCCACGCCCCCTATGTGGAGCGCAACACCCACCTCTTGAACCTGGTCGAATCAGGTCAGCGAGAGGCCGCCCGCACCTACCTGCGGGATTACCTGGCGGAGTCCCGCAATTACTTCACCCAGGGTTTTTAAAGTCAGGACGCCCCCGCCCCGCCTTTCATGGAGGAAAGCGGGGCGGGGGCGTCCTTGTTACCCACGGCCTGGGGCGGACCCGGGGGGCTTAACCTGCCCAGAGGGCGGCGATGCCGCTGAGGGACTTGCACCCCAGGTAGATAGTCAGTAGCCAGGAGACCCAGCCGATAACGATCAGCCAGACGGGGTAGGCGTAGCCCTTGAGCAGGGTCTTAGCGCGGAAGGTTGCCACAAACAGCAGAACCGCAAAACCGACCGGCAGAATCAGACCGTTGACGGCACCGGCCACAATCAGCAGGGTGGCGGGGGCCTTACCCGCGATGACGAAGACGATGGTTGAGACGACGATGAAGCCGATGGTCAGGGCGTTCTTGACGGTAACGGAGGTCTTGGAAGAAGTCAGGAAGGAAACCGAGGTGAAGGCCGCGCCAATCACCGACGAGATAGCTGCACCCCAGAGAATGAGGCCGAAGAGGCGGGTTCCTATCTCACCTGCTGCAATGCCGAAGGCCTGACCGGCGATGGATTTTTCAGTATCTAGGGCCACGCCGGTAGCTACCACGCCCAGGATTGCGAGGAAGAGCAGGAAGCGCATCACACCGGTGATGATAATGCCGGTGACGGATGAGCGAGAGATGTCCTTGACGTATTCGGTACCTGAGATACCGGCGTCCAGCATACGGTGGGCGCCGGCGTAGGTGATGTAGCCGCCCACGGTGCCGCCAACCAGGGTGGTAATAACAGTGAAGTTCACTTCACTAGGAATGACGGTGTTTTTGAGGGCGTCACCGACGGGCGGGTTGGAGACAATCGCAACGTAGAGGGTTGCCAGGATCATGACAGCGCCGAGGACGACGACGATGCGGTCCAGGGCCACACCGGCTCGTTTGGAGAGGAAGACGCCAATGGCCAGGGCAGCAGTGATGATGCCGCCGATGGTGGCGTCCATGCCGAGCATGGAGTTCAGGCCCAGGCCGCCGCCTGCGACGTTGCCGACGTTGAAGACAAAGCCGCCCAAAGCCACCAAAATGGCCAGGAAGATACCGAGGCCGGGCAGGACAGAGTTAGCGAGTTCCTGGGCTTTCAGGCCGGAGACGCCAATGACGCGCCAGACGTTGAGCTGCACGGCGATGTCAATGAGGATCGATACCAGAATCGCAAAGGCGAAGGCTGCACCCATCTGGTAGGTGAACTGGCCGGTTTGGGTAATGAAGCCGGGGCCAATGGCGCTGGTGGCCATGAGGAAGAGGGAGCCGAGTAGGGCGGTGCGGCGCCCCTTGGCGGCCTGGTCTTTGGGGGTGATCAGGGCGTTTGTGTCTGCCATGTCTCTCCTTGGGGGTAGGAGCACGCGACGAGGCCGTCGTAATGCGTGCCAGGTCATAGACATAGATTACACAATTGTTGAACAATCGCAAGAGAAATAAGACCTGGACCCTCAGGCAACACGAGACCACCCACGCTTTATACCCCATTTTTTGTGCATGTACCCCGGTTTTTATCTGGGGTACACGCACAAAAAGTGGGGTAGTTGGTGGTTAGCGCTGACGGCGACGCAGCGTCAGGACGCCCGCCCCCAGCGCCAGGGCACCGGCGGCCGCAATACCGAGCACCGATGCGCCAGTGGAGGCTAGGCCACCCCCACCGCTTGAAGACTGCTGGCCGCTCACAGCCTGCTGCGCTTCTGAGCCCGGCAGGGAACCAGCCGACCGAGACGGCGCACCGGCAAGGGACTGCTGGGTCGGCTTAAGAGCAGGGTCAGCGGCCACCCCGTCTGCACCTGCGACCCCAGCATCACTATCACTTGCGCGGACGCCGTCCGTCGGCTCCCCTGCCTCGGGTGAGGTGGAGCTATCTGCACTGGGGGCAGCGCTGGAAGTAGCACTAGGCTCAACACTCGCCCCGGAAGTCGGGTTATCACTGAGTTGCGAGGCAGCTTCGCGAGTGATCAACCCGGTTTCGTCTTTCAGGGCCAGCTTCAGCGCCCCACCTGCAAGGGAGGCCTTGATATCGACGTGCCCATCGGTAAGCAGGTAGCGGCCTTCAAACTCAGGCGCCCGGCACTGGCGGGCATCAGGCAGGGGCGGGCATCAGGCAGGGGCGGGCCAGCGTCCTTCACCCGCGCCCGAGCGCACGGACGCCCCCCCCGGGCCTGTAGATCAGGGCGGGAGTCACCCATTTGGCAGCTTTGCTACCGGAGCCTGCCGCGGATCCATCCGGAATAAAGACGCCCTGAATCTGGGAATCTAGAGAGCCCAGCATTTCCGACCAAGTGGCTTTTCCACCCTCAACCCGCACATCGGTCAGGAAGTGGCCCTGGTTGTAGAGGGCGAGGGTTCCCGAGATATCGATGCGTCCGGCGTCGAAGGTGATGTCGGTCAGAGATTCGTCGCCGTCCTGTTCCGCAGTGGCCTTGGGTACCAGGGTGAGATTGTAGTTTTCTGCGGCAAGAGAGGTGGTGAGGGCCTTGTTGTAGGTATCGATGAGTGGGGCTTCGCTGGCAACCCCCGAGTCGTCGATGGGGCGATTGCCGCCCACCTGCCAGACGGCGGTGGTGGGTTTAGATTCGATGGTTTGACCGTCAAACCCGCGGGCTACAGTGCGATAGGTGACCTCGTAGCGGCCGGGCGTAGCGAGGGAGCGGACGCGGGTGCGTGGGTCTGCATTGCCGTCTTTCTAGGTGTGTGCGGGGTTGGGGGCAGCAGCACCCCAGCTAACTTGAGAATGATTATCATTAAAGATATTCTGTGTGTCGAGAAAAGCCAAACAACACACAGCTAGAAAGCACACCATGCACCAGTTCCCCCGCGCCCTCTCGGTTGCAGCCCTTTCACTGACCCTGCTTGCAGGCCCCCTAGCAGCCTCCCCAGCAGTAGCCGAACAGGGTAGCCCCGCCCCTACTGCCAGCCAGGCAGCCCCCACTGCGAGCCAAGAAGCCGCGGCGCGCACCGTCCTCACCGTCGAACACACCGACGCCCTGGCTATGGCCCTAGCCAACGGGCAGCTAGAACTCTTCACCTATGCCGACCTACCCGGCGCACCTCGCACCCGCCTAGACCCCACCCAGACAGTCTTCAACCTGCAAGACCGCACTGAAACCAGGGTCAGTGTGCCTGCCGGGTTCGATTTTTTGGGCGCTGAAGGGGCAGCCATCTGGCTAGCTCCCCAGACCCAGGCAGCCGGGGTACTGTGGCCCGGCTGGAATACTGAAGGCATCCGCCCCGGTGAGCTAGTCGGCGACACACTAACCCTGGAACTTGTGAATACCAAGGCCCCCGATGGCGGCTCAGTCGAGGTCTTCCAGTCCTCCCCCTTTGGCACCCAGCGGGTCTTTAGCTCCCGCGAGAAGCTGCCCGCCCTTCAGCAGCCGGTGGGCTCCCACGTGCACGCCAATTGGGCCTTTACCGCTACCGGCACCTACGAACTCACCTTCCGCGCCAGCGCCACCCGGGCGGACGGCACCCCCGTCAGCACCGAGCAGACCTACACCTTCGTGGTGGGGCAGCTCCCCACAGAACTGGGTGGGCCCACCGAGGTAGCCCAGCCCACCAGCCCCTCCCCCACGGTTGCACCCGAAACACCGGTAGTCGATAGCAGTTCCCCCAGCACCCCCGCACCAACAGAAGAGAGCGAAGCACCGGCGTCCGCCCAACCAACGGAGCAGGGCCCCACCTACGCCCCCTTCACCCCGGAACCAGATCCTGCCAGCACCCAGGAAAGCGCTAGCCCCCAGCCCGACCAGCAACATTCAGCCCCGGTCGCAGGGAGCAGCGGCCAGATTCACCGGGCACCGGCTGCCCAGAATCCAGCTCAACAGCACTCAGCCCAGCAACACCCCGTAGCGGGGAGCGGCAGCACCCCCCAGCAGTGCCTGGCTACCGAGGAAGTAGTCAAGCCTGCCGACCAGGCCCAGCAGGGTGAGGCAGGCACGGCCAACCGGGCGTCCGCACGAACCCTGGACAAGCCCGCCTTCACCATTCAAAAAGCCGTTAATACAAGCACCAGCAAGGCCACCAGCGGCCACTTTGATTTTGGTGCGGTCCTAAGCGGCGGCAACCTCTCAGCCCAGGTCAAGGACGACCGCACCTCCCCTGCCACCTGGAAACAGCCAGGTGCCCTCACTTTTGTGCTGGGTGACGGCGCAAAGACCACCATGCCCGGCGGCATGGACCATATCGCCCCAGCTGGAGCCGAGGTCTACCTCATCGGGGCAACCCAACAGGCCACCGTGCCCTGGGTCGGCTGGAACACCCAGAACCCCGAACTGGTTGCCCAGGCCTCCGGCCCGGCCACCCTCACCCTGACCGATTTGCAGGGCCCGGGTAGGCTATCGGTTTTCCTCTCGGGCAACTTCGGCTCGGCTGGAACCACCGTCTTCAACGGGGTAGGTGACTCCTTCTCGGTACCGCTCAATACTCACCAGCACGCCAACTGGGTCTTCACGGCCCCCGGTGCCTACTCTGCAACTCTCACCTGGACAGTGCCGCTCAAGAGCGGCGGGCAGGCAACAGCTAGTGGCACCTTGAATTTTGAGGTGGGCGATATGGCCCAGGCCCAACAGCAGACCCAGCAGCAGGACGCCGGTAGCAGCTCTAACACCCAGGCCCCCTCAGGCGATGGGCAGGGCTCGGTTGATAGCGCCACCGGCCTGGTCACCCGCCCTGATGGCTCCCAGGTGCGCATCGTGGGCAAGACCGCCGACGGGCGTGACTGCACCCTGAGCGAGGATGAGCTCGCCAAGGCCCAGCAGGCCTCAGCCCGGGGCGAGCTGGCCTACACCGGCACCTCTTCTACTGGTGCCCTCGTCGCAGCCGGCACCCTGGCCCTGCTGGCTGGGGCAGGCGTCCTGCTCTTTACCCGCCGCCGCGCAGCCCGCCGTGCAGCTTAACCGCCTAGGCAGCTGCCTCCCGTTCCTGCTCACCGCCCTGCTGGCCCTCACCGGCTGTAGCGGCGCAGGGGCCCGGAGCCAAGAGGGCTTGCAGGTGGTAGCTTCTACCCCCATTTTGGCTGACCTGGCTTCAGCCGTTGCTGGGGACAGAGCCCGGGTGACCTCCCTGGTGCCAGCCGGGACCGACCCCCACACCTACGAGCCCTCCCTGCGCGACGTTCGCGACATTGCCTATGCCGATGTGGCCTTCACCAACGGTCTACTCCTAGAGCAGCAGAAGCTGGTGCGCACGGTTGATGCCAACCTGCCTAAAGGAGCAACCTCGGTGGCGGTTGCCGAAGAGATTGAGAGCTACGGGGGCACCCTGATTCCGATTGTTGAGGACGCCTCCCTGGATTCCATCTGGCTGGGCCTGCGCACCTCCGGCGCCCCGCACGACACCGAGTCGGGTAGCACTCTGAGCCGTGATGCCTCTGTAACCTTTAGGGCCACCGAGGCCAGCGGGCCGGGCCAGCTGGCTGCCTTTATCACCGGCACCTTTGGGTCGGTCGAGAAGGTAGCAGACACGGGGGCGGACGGCACCGCCAGGGCGGGCAGCCTAGGGGAAACTTCCCTGCCCCTCCAGGCCCACACCCACCTGTCCTGGGCATATACCCAACCAGGTATATACTCGCTGGACCTTGAAGCTCAGGCACGCAGCTCCGACGGCACCCCGCTTGACGGTCTCACCGACATCCCCCCGACCACCGTGCACTTTGCTGTTGGCGTGCCACCCCAGGCACAGGTGCGCTCCCTACAGGAGGCCACCGGCCAGCCCATCACCGTACTCGATGCCGGGCACGCTGACCTGACTGCCCAGCTCGACACCGGGCGTCTGGTAATCCGCACCGACTCTGAGGGGCAAATTACCGAACACGACCCAGCCGCCACCCTCATCGCAGTTCCCTCCCGCACCCTGCAGGAACTCCCCGCCGGCCCCCAATACCGCTTCCTGGGTAAACCCGGCGACCAGGTCTACCTGCTAGCCCAGGCGGTGCTGGGCAAGCACGTCCACGGCGAAATCGACCCGCATATCTGGCACTCGGTTCCCAACGCCATGGCCGCCGCCCAACTCATGCGCGACACCCTCACCGCCGCCGACCCCGCCGGGGCAGCTACCTACCGAGCCAACACCGATACCCTGCTCGCAGAGCTGGCAGACACCGACCGGGAACTCCACCGCATCTACGGGCAGCTACCGGCAGAGGGCAAAAATCTGGTGACCACCCACGACGGCTACCGCTATTTAGCCTCAACCTACGGGCTAACCGTCGCCGGGTACGTCTCCCCCGGCGCGGGTGTAGAACCCAGCATCCAGCAACGCGAGCGCCTACGTCGCACCATCGACGACCTGACCGTACCCGCCCTCTACACCGAGCACGGGTCCATGAACAGGACGCCGGTACTCCAGCAGGTGGGTAACGAGACCGGGGTGCGAGTCTGCGAGCTCTACTCCGACTCCCTTGACTCAGCTGCCCCCACCTACTCCCAGATGATGCTGGCTAACGCGCAGACGATTACCGACTGTTCCAACTAACCCAAGGATTCCCATGAAAGTCTCTCCCCGATTCACCACCGCCCTGGCCCTGGCAGCCCTGCTGGCTCCGGCGTCCGCACTGGCCCCCGCAGCCTACGCGGCCGAAGAGAATAAGAGCGCCGAGGAGCGTGCCCTGGAGCAGACCCTCTCCCCTGACGAGCCGGTAGTAACCGGCCAGCATGAGATTGCCGCCGGGCACGTGGATATGGGCCCGGCCTTCGTTGAGGGTTCCTGGGAGCTTATGTTCCGTGACGATTCGACTGCCGAGCCAGTCTGGCGCGACCCCGCCGATGTGGTGCTGCGCGGTAACGACACCGCTATGATGCCCGTGCCCGATGACCCCCGCTACTCCTTTGTGCAGGCAGCTGCCGGTGAGCAGGTCTACGTGATCCCCCAGACCGAGCTGGCCGGCGTGGTCTGGCCCGGCTGGAACACCCAGAACCCCCAGGTGGTAGAACGTCTGGGCCGCGGTGTCACCTTCACCCTTGAAGGAGTAGAGGGCCCCGGCGGGTTCTCCATGTACCTGGAAAACGGCACCTTTGGGGCGCCGGAAGTACTGTGGACCTCCGACACCACCAACCCCCAGGACATCTTCGTAGAACCCAACGTGCACACCCACGCCAACTGGGTCTTCACGCAGCCCGGGGCCTACTACCTGACCGTGCGTGCCCACGCTGAACTGGCTGATGGCACCGTGGTCAGTGATACTGCCCGTCTGCTCTTCGCTGTCGGCTCATCGGTGAGCAACGAGCAGGTGTTTGCCGGGGCGGACGCCCTGGGTGAAGTTGAAGAGCGAAGCACAGCAAACGAAAGTCAGGGAGAAGACCAGGACGCGAGCACCCAGGCAGCTGAGGCAACCTCCACGGCTTCTGCTGGGGGCTCAGATTCAGAGTCTAGCGGTGCATCAGAGAACAGTGACTCCACCCTGCCCCTCGGTCTCATTGCTGGTGGCGGCACGCTGCTACTAGCCCTCATCGCCGGTGGCATTCTCTTCGCCCGACGCTCCGCAGCCGCTAAGGCTGAAGCCTTCAAAGACTCCACCGGGGGCCGGGCATGACCGCAGTTTCCCCTCACCCGGCCCGAGAAACTCGGGCGGGGGCGTCCGCACCGACCGTCACCATCACCGACCTGCATTCAGGCTACCCGGGGCGGCCCGTCCTGACCGGCCTGGACCTAACCCTGCACCCCGGCGAATTCGTAGGTCTGATTGGGGCGAACGGTGCAGGCAAAACTACCCTGCTGCGCTCTCTGCTCGGACTTGTGCCCATCGGTCAGGGGCAGATCGATATCCTCGGCACCCCGCCCCTCAAAGCCCGCACCCACATCGGCTACGTACCTCAAAAGCACCTCTTCCAGTGGGACTTCCCCATCACCGTTGAAAACGCCGTCATGAGCGGGCGCACCCGCACCATCGGCTGGTTCCGCCGCCCCGGCCGCGACGACTGGCAGGCCGTCTACTCAGCCCTTGAGAAGGCCGAACTCACCAATCTCAAAGACCGGCCCGTGGGTGAACTCTCCGGCGGGCAAAAGCAGCGAGTCCTGCTGGCTCGTGCGCTGGCGTCCGCCCCCAGGCTCCTACTGCTGGATGAACCCTTCACCGGTGTAGACGCCCCCACCCAGGACTCCCTCAACCGCCTCTACCGGTCGCTAGCCGCCGAGGGTATGACCATTCTGATGTCCACCCACGACATGGTAGCCGCCCGTACCTGGTGCTCCCGCATCATCGGCGTGCGTGGCACTCTCGCCGTGGACGCCCCCGCCCAGGAACACAGCGTCGAAGAACTCTACGCCTTCCTGCACGGCCAGCATGAAGGGTGTGAACGAGCCCTATGATTACTCCTTTCGAATTCATCCAAGACCTTCTCAACCCCAACCTGGCCTTCCTAGCACGGGCGCTGGCGGCGGTCGTCCTGGCCTCCCTAATTACCGGGCTGGTGGGCTGCCATGTGGTCATGCGCGGCATGGTCTTTATCGGTGACGCCGTAGCCCACTCAGTCTTCCCCGGCCTGGCCATCGCCTTCGTGTTGAGTGGCTCCCTTATCGTGGGCGGCCTAGTGGCAGGCGTGATTACCGCGATTTTGGTGGCGATTTTTAGCCAGAACCAGAAGCTCAAAGAGGACTCGGTTATCGGTATTTTCTTTGCCGGGTCCTTCGCCCTGGGCATCACCATCATTTCCCTGGCACCGGGCTACTCGGGGTCGGTGCAGGACTTTTTGTTTGGTTCTATCGTGGGCATTTCAAACGCGGACGTGGCCCAAGCGGCAGTAATTGCAGCGGTGCTGGCCCTTGCACTGGGGCTCTTCCATAAGGAAATTGTGGCCGTATCGCTTGATAAGGAGAGCGCCAAGGCCGCGGGCCTGCCGGTGCTGGCCCTGGATATCCTGCTCTATGTGGTGGTCACGGTATCGGTTGTGATTTCTCTTCAGACCCTGGGTAATGTGCTGGTGCTGGCTCTGCTGGTGGTTCCGGCGGCGAGCGCCCGCCTGTTCTGCTCTACTCTGGGGCGCATGATGGTGTTTGCACCGGTTTTTGGGGTGGTGACCTCTACCGTGGGTCTCTATCTATCCTGGGCCTTTAACCTGCCTACCGGTGGCGTGATTGTACTGACCATGATTGCCGGGTTCTTGCTAACATGGCTGGTCCGCGGGCAGTTCCCCCTGAAAAGTGCAACTTCCCGTTAAAAAGTGACAGGCCCCTGCATTTTTCCGATGGCATCTGCTGAGGGAGGTTTACTCTCTGCTTGCTTTTGGTCCCTTACCTCGGAAAGATAGTAAGTGAACTGTTACCAATCGAGTGAAGGAACACCCGTGATTTTCATTGTTGTAAAGTACCAGGTTAAGGACGGCGACCGCGAGGGCTTTTTGGCCGCTACCCGCGAGTTCACCGAGGCTACCCGCGCTGAGCCGGGCAATAAGTGGTTTGAGTGGTCACTGAGCGTTGAGGACCCCAACGAGGTTGTTCTGGTTGAGGCTTTTGAGGACGACGCCGCGGCAGCTCACGTGGAGTCAGATCACTTTGCCAAGGGGCTGGAGGCCATGAAGCCTTGGCTGACCGAAACTCCCAAGATTATTTCTCGCACGATCGACGGCAATGACTGGGATGAAATGGGAGAGCTGAAAATTTCGTAGCTTGCTCCGCACCAGGACGCCGGTGGGCAGCTCAGTGCCTGCTGGCGTCCTTGTTTTTGCCCCTGGTGTGTAGCCGGGGGTGGGGTTATCTCTTGACCGATTGACTAGAATGGGTGTGGAGGTCGCCGTGGGGCGTCCTGATTTTTACTGCCTACGACCGGGGAGCCACATGACTTTGCCGAATGCCGCCCAGGCCCACCACGATGAGCATCTTGATGCTGACCATACGTCGGTTTCGCTTGCTGTTTCTACCGTGATTTTGGCTCTGCGCCGCAAGGAGGGAGAGTCTCACCATTCGCTGTGGCTGCCTCTGGTGCGCCGTCTACGTGAGCCCTATAAGGGTCAGTGGGCTCTGCCGGGTGGCCCCTTGCAGCCCGACATGTCTCTTGAAGAAGCGGCTGGCTACACCCTCCAGCGGGCGACCGGCCTGGTGCCGGGTTATCTTGAGCAGCTCTATGCTTTTGGCGATGTGCACCGCACCCCGGATTACAAGATTATGAGAGAGGGCGGTTCCTTGCCGGTTCCTGCTGAGGAAAATCGGCATGAGCGTGTGGTGTCGGTGATTTACTGGGCGTCTATCCCTCAGACCGAGGTCAACCGCACCCGGGTTCACGAGAATATCCGCTGGTTCCCCATCGACGAGCTGCCCATCCTGGCTTTCGACCATAACGAGATTGTTGAGTACGCCCTCTACCGTCTGCAGAATAAGGTGGAGTACTCCCGTATTGCCCACTCTTTCTTGGGCGAGGAGTTTACCCTGGCTCAGCTGCGTGAGGTTTATGAGGCGATTTTGGGTCGTGCTCTTGACCCTGCGAATTTCCGCCGCCAGATTGCGGCCTCCAAGTCTATTATTGATACGGGTAAGCGTGTTGAGGGTACCCGCCACCGCCCGCCGCGTCTTTACCGTTACAATCACTCGCGTGCCTTCGCGGATCAGGGCCCTCTGGGCATGTACCGTGAGGCCGCCTATAAAGCTGAGAAGGGTGATGCTTGATGAAACGTGTAACTCCGATCCTTGCGGTGGCACTGCTGTCGCTCTCAGCCTGTGGGTCGGGTAAGACTGCCGGTAGCACCGAGAGCGCCCCGACCATCACCTACACCGATGGTATGACAGCAACGGTAGTGTCGGTTGAGTCGGCTAATACTTTTACCGCCAGTTTTGATGGAGTTGAGAAGCAGGTTCGCCTGATTAATACGTCCTCGCCTACCGACAATGGAGTGGCTCTGTCTGCCAATTGCCTGGTGGAGGAATCCAAGAGCCTGCTTGCCGAGAAACTGCCTGAGGGTAGCCAGGTGACTCTAAACTTTGATGAGTCCCAGCGCGGGACAACCGGCTACGTTGAGGCCGCCGCGCATGCGGGGGACGCTTTTATCAACCGTGATATGGCGCGGGCTGGCATGGTTGCTACCACCTTTACTAGCAGTGCAGATGAGTTCTACGGCGAGATTTCTCAGGCTCAGCAGGATGCCGCCAATGAGGGTCTTGGTCTTTATTCCAAAGAGACCGAGTGCACGATTCCGTCTGCGATCCAGGCCCAGCGGGCTAAGGTTGAAGAAGCCCGCAGCTGGGAGATTAACACGTCAGCAGACGCTTCGGTTGAGGACCACAAACGAGTTTCTGAACGTGAAACCATTTATCAGGAAGCATCAGCTTTATACAGAGAGCTGGAGGGGCAGAAAGCTGCCCCCGCTCAGTGGGTCGGGTCTATCGTGACTCTTAGTGCAGTAGAGAACCAGTTGACGGATTTTAAGAATCTTCTGGGCGATGACTTCTACCCTGGGAACGGCACCAGCGTGAACCAGCAGAAGAAGGCTGAGGCTGAGGCCGCCCCGGTGCGCCCGGGTTCCTAAAAGGGCTGAGCTCAGCGGACGTCGCCCCTCGCTCCCCTGCCTCTGGGCAGGCGGGTAAGGGGCGGCGTCCTTTTTAATCCACTGTGGTAGATGGGCTAGGGGGCTGAGGTAGAGCTCTCTGTGGGGTTTGCGGGGTCTTCAGGGTGGGGTGTATCGCCCGGGTGGGTAGCATCTGGGTTAACTGAGGTAGGTTCGGGGGCAGGCAGCGCATATCTTCGTTTTCGTGTTTAGTCTGCGGGGTGGCGAGGCCAAGTAGGTCCACGGTGATGGTGGTGCCGTTGCGCTCCATACTAAGGGTATCGGCATCGATCACGCGTACAACACGAGCTACGGAGGTACTGTCTATAGCGTTGGGGGTGGCGGTGCTGACAGGTTCAGCGGCATTGTCAAAGAGGCCGCAAGCGGTGAGGGTGAACATGCTGACCGCGAGAGTGGCGGGTGCAAAAATGCGGGCAGGGCGCATGAATTTACTCCTTTATGTTGCTCACCAGACTAGGCGCCCCAGTAGTTGACCTGCCAGTATTACAGCCCCAGGCTGTGCCCTTAAAAGCCGGGTGCCGGCGTCCGCTCTGCTGAGAAGGACGCCGGCACCCGGCTTTTCACCTGCACACGGGGTGCGAGGGTTTTAGGCCTCGGGAATGATGAGACCCTTGGTCTGGGAGACAGCGCGGTCGAAGCGGGCTGCGACATCTTCCCAGTTGACGATGTTCCAGAAGGCCTTGACGTAGTCGCCCTTGACGTTCTGGTAGTCCAGGTAGAAGGCGTGCTCCCACATATCCAGCTGCAGCACGGGGATCAGGGCGACGGAGATGTTACCCTGCTGGTCGTAGAGCTGTTCGATGACGAGGCGCTTGCCGACGGTGTCCCAGGCCAGGATGGCCCAGCCGGAGCCCTGGATGGTGAGGGCTACGTTTTCGAAGTGGGCGCGGAAGCCGTCGAAGGAGCCGAAATCGTTGTCGATAGCTGCTGCCAGCTCACCGACGGGCTTGTCGCCGCCCTCGGGTGAGAGGTTCTTCCAGAAGATGGAGTGGTTGGTGTGGCCGCCCAGGTTGAAGGCTAGGTCCTTGGAGAGCTTGCCGATGTTGGCGAAGTCGCCCTTTTCGCGGGCTTCTTCCATCTTTTCCAGGGCGGTGTTAGCGCCGCCAACGTAGGTGGCATGGTGCTTGGAGTGGTGCAGCTCCATGATGCGGGCTGAGATGTGGGGCTCGAGGGCTGCGTAGTCGTAGTCCAGTTCAGGTAGAACGTACTTTTCTGACATGGTCATTCCTTTCGTCGAAGGCCCTTCTTTGGGTCTTTCTGGGTTTAACTCTACACACTGGGGAGCACGGGGTCACGAGAGGTTACTTGATAAGTCCCCTTGTTTAGCCCTGGGCAAAACGGGCGGACGCAGAAGCGAGCGGACGCCGGTAGCTAGTTTTCCACAGTTTTCCACTTAAGGTTCAGGGAAGTTATCCACAGATGGGGATAAAACTGGGGATATTCGAATTACACGGCTGGGAGTTTCGAAGATGTTCGAGGAAATAGTGCAGAGGATAGGGCAAGCAGGGGTGTAGCCTTTCGAAAATACACCGGTGTTGTTCGAAAATCACACCGGTGTCACTTATCCACGGGTGTGGATAAACCCTGTGAAAAACTGCCTCCATAGAGCCAAAACTGCCGCTTTTAAGCTTTTTTTATTGGCTTCACCCACAGGGGCTAGTAGTTTTCCACCTTTTAAGTGGATATTGTTCACAGACTTATCCACAGGTGGGGATAAGAAACCCAAAACTTCTTCCCCATCTTCTTACACCCCCTGTCACCAGCCTTAAAACGATAAGCGCGCGGGGTTGCGTCCGCACCCTCCTGGGGATAAAACCTGTGGATAAAAAGAATTCCGCTCCTGACACCAGGAGCGGAACTTGAGGAATACCTAGCCGCGGGGAGGCACGGGACCGGCCATCACCTATTCTTCGTCGAAGAGTTCAGTCTTGCGTACATTGATAATTTCGCTGGGCTTATCCCCTAATACTGACTCCCCAATCTTGGCCAGGGATTTCACCTGACGGGCATTGAGCTGGTCGAAAACAATACGGCGGACAGCCTCAACATGGCCGGGAGCAGCCTCCTGCACTTTCGCTAAGCCACCTGGCAACAGGTGACAGATAGAGACTCGACGGTCTTTCTCCCAGATACTGCGTTCTACAAAATGATCTTTCTCCAGACGAGTTACTACACGCGACAGACGGGGTAGCAGGGTATTGGTCTGCTTAGCCAGGTCAGTCATGGTGAGCTTGTGCTGGGGGGATTCCGAGAGCATAGCCAGCACCATGTACTCAACAAAGCTCAGGCCCGAATCCTTCTGCAGCTGGCTTTCAAGCTGACCGGGCAGGTTAAACATGATAGAGGAGATAAAGAGCCAGCCTTCGCGCTCTTCTTCGTTCAGCCATCGAGTGCTCTGGTTAGCAGCTACAGGGGTTTCTTCGCTCATGGTTCCTCTGGTCGGTACTGTAGGCATAAGTGGGGTTGTCTATACCTAGTCTAAGTTTCATTCAAAACAGTTTCTGCTTCTGGTGCACCCGTGTTGATGCCTTTTGCGAAAAATATCGATTATTTAGGGCTAGTTTTTCCTTCCACTCTTCAGCAGGGTCCCCTCAAGCCAGCCCCTTGCTAGTATGACTCGCGCCCAAAACCTACACCCACTCCCCTAATTCCTCACCAGGCCTTCATTTGATAAGCTAGATTACTAAGGTGTGCCGGGAAGACTGGTCGGCCCGCCCAACTCACCACCGCTCTACCGAAGATAGATGCCCTGGCGGCGCAACCGTCCGCCACAACATCGCTTCAGAAGAGCCCTATGAGTAGGCGGTTTATCGTTACCCATCGACCCCAAAGAGCGTTTATGTCATCTGAAAATACCGTCCTGTCACGCGGCTCCTATAAGGAATCCCAGCGCGTTTCAGAAATCCTTTCGAAGGAATCCACCGGCGGCATCATCCTGCTGGTTGCCACCGTCCTCGCCCTCATTTTTGCTAACTCAGCCGCCGCCGAGCACTACTTCGGCCTGCGTGATACCTACCTGGGCGCTGACTTCTGGGGGCTTCACCTTAAACTTTCTATCGGTCACTGGGCTGCCGACGGTCTGCTGGCGGTTTTCTTCTTCCTGGTCGGCCTTGAACTTAAGAAGGAATTTGTCGAGGGCGACTTACGCAATCCCGGCAAGGCCCTCGTTCCTATCGTGGCTGCAGCCGGCGGTGTTGCCCTGCCCGCCATTATCTACGTGCTGGTCAACCTCAACAGCAGTTCTGAGGCGCTGGGGGGCTGGGCTATTCCTGCAGCAACCGATATCGCTTTTGCAGTGGCCGTCCTCGCTGTTATCGGCTCCCACCTACCTTCAGCCCTGCGCACCTTCCTGCTGACCCTGGCCGTGGTCGATGACCTGATCGCCATCACCATCATCGCCCTCTTCTACACCTCAGACCTGAAAATCGGTTTCCTGGCGCTCTCGATCATTCCCATTGCCCTCTATGCCCTGGTTGCCCGCAAGGGTGAGAAGCTCTTCCACCTCTCCCCGGCCGCATCCTGGTTTATCCTGCTGCCCATCGGGTTTGTGGTCTGGGTGCTCTTCCTGAACTCGGGTATTCACGCCACCATCGCGGGCGTCATTCTGGCCTTCATGATTCCCGTGCGCAAGAACAAGCGCACCGAAGCAGCAGACGCCCACCACGGCCTGGCAGAGGTCATGGAGCACCGCGTGCGCCCCTTCTCCGCCGGTTTCTGCGTGCCCGTCTTCGCCTTCTTCTCAGCCGGTGTGGCCATCGGCGGCTTCCAGGGCTTCGTGGACGCAGTAACCGAACCCATCGCCTACGGCATCATTCTGGCCCTGATCTTCGGCAAGATGATTGGCATTACGGTCTCTACCTGGCTCATTACCCGCCTGCGCCGCGCCAACCTCGACCCCGATATCGCCTGGATTGACGTCATCGGCGTGGCCACCCTGGCCGGTATCGGCTTCACCGTCTCCCTGCTGATTGCCGAGCTGTCCTTCGGCCTGGGCTCCGACTACAACGACGCCGCTAAGGTCGCGATTCTGACCGCCTCGGTCACCGCCGCCCTGCTCGGTGCCATCATCCTGTCGATCCGCAACAAGCACTACAAGCAGATTGCGCTCAAGGAGACTGTGGACGAAAACCAGGACGGCATCCCCGACGTCTTCACCGACAATACGGACGCACCCCGCCCCGGCGCCTAGCGTCCGCTCCCCGCTACCTCAAGGGGACCTTATTTCCTCAAAGGGACCGCATAATCTGCGGTCCCTTTTTGGTTATGCGGTCCCCTTGTGTGTGGGACAGGGGAGCACAGGCCTTTCCGCCGGGGCGGACGCCGGTGTGCAGTTCTGCATCTCAGATTCCGGCATTAGCTGGGCTAAAGGAGCATAATGGAACCTGAAGCAAGCGAAGACACACATCCGACCTAAGGAGAGGCATGACTGAAACGCCTCACAAAGACCCCCTCTTTTCACGCGGGTCCTACGCCGAGACCAGCCGCGTCTCAGAGATTATGCGCAAGGAATCGGTGGGTGGTTTTATTTTGCTCGCCGCCACCGTGCTCGCCGTTATTCTGGCTAACTCCCAGGCAGCCCATTTCTACGAGAGTGTGCGCGATACCGAGCTGGGCTTGAGCATTCCGGGCTTCAGCCACCTGATGATGAACGTGCACCTGTGGGCCGCTGACGGCCTGCTCACGGTCTTCTTCTTCCTCACCGGCCTAGAACTCAAAAAAGAGTTCGTGGTGGGCGACCTACGTGACCCGGGTAAAGCCGTCGTCCCCATCGCGGCCGCCTTCGGCGGCGCCATGACGCCGGCTATCATTTACTTCGCCATCAACCACGGCAATGAGACCGCTATGCACGGCTGGGCTATTCCCGCCGCTACCGATATCGCTTTCGCGGTGGCCGTCCTGGCCGGTGTGGGCACCTTCCTACCCGCAGCCCTGCGCACCTTCCTACTGACCCTGGCCGTGGTCGATGACCTCATTGCCATCGTTATTATCGCCCTCTTCTACACCAGTAACTTCCACGCCTGGTACCTGATTATCTCTATCATTCCCATTGGGCTATATTTCTGGCTGACCCACAAGCACGAAAAGCTGTTCCACGACCACAGGTGGGCGGCCTGGGTTATCCTGCTACCCCTGGGGCTTATCACCTGGGCTCTCTTCCTGGAGTCAGGTATTCACGCCACCATTGCAGGCGTCATTCTGGGCTTCTGCGTCCCCGTCCGCATGACTGCCCAGGCCAAGCAGGCCGACGCTCATGCCTCCCTGGCCGAGACCCTGGAGCACCGCCTGCGTCCGCTCTCTACCGGCTTCTGCGTCCCCGTCTTCGCCTTCTTCTCCGCCGGTGTAGCCGTTGGCGGCTGGGACGGCCTCAAAACCTCCCTGGCAGATTCCGTTGCCATCGGTATTATGGTCGGCCTGGTGCTGGGTAAAACTATCGGCATCACGGGCACAACCTGGCTCATTACCCGCTTCCGCGGGGTTAATCTCGACCCCGATATTAAGTGGATTGATGTCATTGGTCTGGCGGTCACCGGCGGTATCGGCTTCACCGTATCGATGCTGGTTGCCGAGCTGTCCTTCGAGGCCGGCTCCCTGCACACCGAGGACGCCAAGGTCGGCATCATGATCGGCTCCCTCATTGCCGCAATTCTGGGTGCCACCATCCTGTCGATCCGCAACAAGCACTACAAGGAAGTCGCCCTGAAGGAAAGCGTGGACGAGAACCAGGACGGCATCCCCGACGTCTTCACCGACAATACGGACGCACCCCGCCCCGGCGCCTAGCGTCCGTCCGCCCCAGCACACCTGCAAGGGGACCGCAAAACTTAAAAGGGACCGCATATTACGTGGTCCCTTTTAGGTTTTGCGGTCCCCTTCTAGGGTGAATTCTAAGAGCGAAACGGCAACATCACACCACACCTGTTTTGCACAAACGCAAGCGAGCTGTGAGAATTACCCCTAGTGTTCACCGCCCCTAGCGCCGGTGATTCTCCGCCCTTACTGCCCACCGTGCCGCAGCTAAGGCGCCCCACCAAGGTGCAACCGCGCCCACCCATACGCCGGGGCGGTCTGCCCTTTTAACGATTTGGAGCACGCATGGATACTCTGCTCAACGCAGTGAACTGGATCAACGAATCCACCGCTGGAGCAACCGAGATGATCACTGGCATCTCAGATGCACTCTGGGCCTACTTTCTTCTTTTTGTCCTGGTAGCAGCAGGCCTGGGCATCACCATCGCAACGCGAGGCGTCCAGTTCCGCCTCATCGGCGAAATGTTCCGCACCCTCAAGGACCCGGCAGGCACCGAGTACAACGGCAAGAAGAGCATCTCCGCCTTCCGTGCCTTCACCGTCTCCGCTGCCTCTCGCGTGGGCGTGGGCAACATCGTCGGTGTAGCCATGGCTATCATTCTGGGTGGCCCCGGTGCCGTCTTCTGGATGTGGGTTATCGCCTCCATCGGCGCTGCCTCTGCCTTCGCAGAGTCCCTGCTGGGCCAGCTCTACAAGCGCAAGGGCGAGGACTCCTACATCGGTGGCCCCGCCTACTATATGCAGCGCGGCCTCAACGCCCGCTGGCTAGGCCTCATCTTCGTTGCCTTCATCGTGATCACCTACGCCTTCGTCTTCGTCGCCGTGCAGACCAACGCTATCGTTGGTGCGGCCGCAGGCTCATTCGGCATTGACGTCACCGGCACCAACGGCATGGGCTTCCGCATCCTTGTGGGTATCGTCATCGCTATTATTGCTGGCTTCATCATTTTTGGTGGCATCCGCACCATCTCCTCGGTCACCGAAATCATGGTGCCCTTCATGGCCGTGCTCTACCTGATTCTGGGTCTGATTATCGTCGTCATGAACCTGGGTGCCGTCCCCGGCATCCTGGCAGATATCTTCGCAGGTGCTTTCGGCCTGAAGGAATTCGTCACCGGCACCGGCGTCGGCATGATTATCATTCACGGCATGCGCCGCGGCCTGCTCTCCAACGAGGCCGGTATGGGTACCGCCCCCAACGCCGGTGCGACCGCGTCCGTCTCCCACCCCGCCAAGCAGGGCTTCGTGCAGGCGCTGGGTGTCTACTTCGACACCATGCTGGTCTGCTCCGTCACCGCCTTCATCGTGCTTGTTGCAGGTGATATCCCCTACGGCAACCGCGATGCCTCCGGCACCCTCACCCAGACCGCTCTCTCGACCCACCTAGGTCCCTGGGCGGTTCACTTCCTGACCGTAGCGATTGCCCTCTTTGCCTTCTCATCGATTATCGGTAACTACTACTACGGCGAGTCCAACATCCGCTTCGTCACCGAGAAGCACCTGCCCATGAACATCTTCCGCGTCATCGTGATCCTGTTCGTGTTCTTCGGCGCTATCGCTTCACTGGATTTGCTGTGGACTTTAGCCGATGTGCTTAACGGCGGCATGGTCATCGTCAACCTGACCGCGGTATGCCTGCTCATGCCCCAGGTCATGAAGGTGCTGCGCAACTACGAGGCCCAGCGCAAGGCCGGTCTTGAGCCCATCTTCCAGGCCTCAGACCTGCCCGAGATTAAGAACCTGGACGCCTGGGACGGCACCGACGAGCTCACCCAGCGCGAATACTGGCAAGCCTACGACCGTGAGCAGGCTGAAAAGCACGCAGCCCGCGGCAAGTAGGTTCAAGGCCCCGGGTAACCCACCCGTCAGGACGCCGTCGCCCGCCACCCTGCCCCTCGGCAGGGACGGTGAGCGGCGGCGTCCTGGTTTTAAACCCCTATACTGAAAGCTGTTCTTAACCGCCACCGGGGCGGGCTTCTTACGCCCACCCCACCGCAGAGGATGATCTTTAGCGACAATGACCAACGACTTCCGCCACAAAGGCCTCGCCGCAGGGCGCCTGGGGCTAGCTTCTTCAACCGTCATCGGGGTAGCATCAACCGCCCCCATGTACTCACTGGCTGCCTCTATCGGCTTCATCGTGATAGCCGTGGGCTATCAAGCCCCCATAGCCCTGATTTTGGGCTTTATCCCTATGCTCCTGACGGCTCTCTCCTATAAGGAGCTGAACGAGGCGGTGCCGGATTCAGGCACGGTCTTCACCTGGGGCGCTAAAGCTTTTGGGCCGAAGACCGGCTGGATTTCTGGCTGGGGCGTGATTGTTGCGGGTGTAATCGCTATGGCGAATCAGACCCAGATTGCGGCTATCTACTTCTGGCTGCTGGTGGGGCAGGACGACCTGGCCCACAACAAGCACGTCATTGTGGCGACCGGTGTTCTGGTGATTGCCCTGACCACCTGGATTTCCTACCGCAATATTGAGGCCGGTTCACTGACCCAGTGGCTGCTAGTGGGTATTCAGTACGTGGCGATTGTTTTGCTGGCCCTGGGTGTCTTTAATTCCCTGGCATCGGGCGCAGTGACGGGCTTTGAGTTTGAGTCCAGCTGGTTCAACCCCTTTGAAGCGAGTTTTGACGGCATGATTCAGGCTGTTCTCATCGCTATCTTCATCTACTGGGGCTGGGATACCTGCCTGGCTATTGCCGAGGAGACCAAAGACCCCCACCGCACCCCGGGCCGCGCGGCCGTCCTCTCCAGCTCTATTCTGGTGGTCACCTACGTTTTCGTGACCGTAGTAGCCCTGATGTACGCGGGGGCAGGTTCAGGCGGTATTGGCCTGGCTAACCCCGATAATTCGGACGACGTTTTCACCCCCTTTAAGGACGCTGCCCTGGGCTCCTGGGGTTGGATCATCATTCTGGCGGTGGCTGTATCTGCTCTGGCGACCTGCCAGACCACGATTTTGCCCTCTTCCCGCGGTATTTTTGCCATGGCGGTTTACCGGTCAATTCCGGCTAAGTTCGGCGATGTTCACCCCAAGTTCAAGACCCCCAAGACTTCTACCATCTATATGGGGGTTTGCTCGGCTCTCTTCTACGCGGGCATGACCTACATCAGCGAGAACATGCTGGCCGATACGATTGAGGCCGCCAGTGTGGCTGTGGCCCTGTACTACGCGGTGACGTCCTTCGCCTGCATCAAGTACTACCGGGGCGATATTTTCACTAGCGCCCGCAACGTGGTCTTCCGTCTACTGATTCCGGCAACCGGTGGACTCATGATGACCGGTATTCTGGTGATTTCTCTGGTCAATATGGCTGACCCTGAGTACGGCTATACGCAGATGCTGGGGACCAGCGGTGTCTTTGTCACTGCGGTAGCTTCTTTTGTGATTGGTTTTGGCCTGATGGCGCTGTTGATGGGCCGGGATGAGTTCAAGCCCTTCTTCCGGGGTGAGACTCTGAATATGGACACCCGGGTCAAGGTACCCGAGTCTGCTGACCTGGACGAGGTGAAATAGAGCAACTGTACCACCATGCACTCTCTAGCACCGGTCAAGCGTGTGACAGAGGGTACAACACGCCCTGAAGGTCTAGAAATTTTTTACAGATAGATAAAATTTGCACTATTTATGGGTGGTTTTGTTTGACCTTGCCAGACCCAAAATAGGGGGCAAACCTCTATACCTGCCTAGTTTTTATCCCCTTTTATACCTACAGAATCTCAGGTTTTACAGAGGTTGAGGTGTCATACTTGGTGTAGTAGGTCTGGCAGAGTTTGGGCTGACAGACCTGCGATTCAGAGTATGAGTGTGTTTCAAATTTATCGTCTCTGATAGCTGCCCGCAGGGGTGTGGGCAGTGCATCGAAGTGGAGGCGAGCCCCCTGGGAAGGGCCCGCCTCCACTTCTCTTTATCCCCTTTCTTTGACTGCGAGTACAGTAGATACGAAACATCCGCCTCGGCAAGGAGTATCAATGGCCGTCGATCCGCAGCACACCCAGATTAAAGAGACCGCTTTTGCGCTGGCCCGTAAGTTTGGGTGGGCCCTTGAGTACAACGGCGGGTTGGAGCTCGACGGTGAGTTTCTTGATGATGCTGACCTGTCAGTGGAGCGCTCCGAGGACGGCGTACAGATGGAGTATGTGCTCAATATCAGCTATGCCGATTCGACCGCCTACGGGTACACCCTCACGCGCGAGGCGGCGAGCGCCCCGGCGTCCGCCTTTGGCATGGGCGCTTTTGGTCAGGACGCGGGCGGCCAGGCACCCGCGCCTAGCGGCTTTGGTGCGGGGGCGAGCTTTGGCCTGGGGTCTTTCGCCACAGACGGCCTGCCGGGTGAGAATGCGGTGACGTTGGCTGAGAAGTATTACATCACCACTTTGGCTGAGCTGATTGAGGCTGTGGAGGAGAAGCTGACCGCCTTGGCTCTCTAAAAAAGGTTTTTGCGCCTTGCGCGTGCCTTCTGCTGTGCCCCAACACCCAAAAGGTAAGGTTACTTAAAATTCCTTTGATTCCAGGAAGGTTGCCATGGCTGACTTTACCTACACCGCCGCTTACCCCTACGACGAAGACACCGTGCGCACCTGGTTTATGCGCCCCGGCGCCCTGACTCGGGCGACCCCTCACTGGGCTGGCTCCATCACCGAAGAGGGCAACCCGAACGAGCCGGGAAGTACCGCTCGTACCAGGGTGGCTCTGCCGCTGACCTCGGGTCTGCTGACCCTCCCCTGGGCAGCTCGCCATACCCGGGCGTCCGCGGATTCCTTCACTGACGAAATGGTCCGCGGCCCCTTTTCTTCCTGGGAGCACACCCACGATTTTCTGTTAACGCCGGGCGATACCGTGGTGCGTGACAGCATTACCTTCACAGCTCTTCCCACGCCGCCCGCACCCGCGGAAAAGGTAGGAGCTGCGGCTGAACGGCTTGCCCGGGCAGCGGCTCAAAAGCAGCTAGAGAAAGTTTTTGCCGCCCGCGAGCGCCGTATCGGTGCTGATCTTGATTTTCAGCAGCGCTATGAAAGTGAGCCGCTGACGGTCGTGGTGGCTGGGGCGTCCGGCATGGTGGGGCGCCAGGTGGTTGCCCTGCTGACCGGGGGCGGGCATAGGGTGCGCACGCTGGTGCGCCGCGCACCCGAGGCTGAGCACGAGTTCCGTTGGGATCCGTCTGCTGGTGAGGTTGATACCGCCGCTTTTGAGGGGGCGGACGCTGTGATTCACCTGGGCGGGGCCAGCATTAACCAGCGCTTTACCGAGGAGAATAAGAAGAAGATTCTCAACTCCCGTGTTGAGTCCACGACCCTGCTGGCAACTACCCTGGCCGACCTGGTGCGGCAGAGGGGTGCGGACGCCGCCCCGCGCGTTTTTGTGTGTGCCTCCGCGGTAGGTTTTTACGGCTCTGACCGGGGCAACGAGGTGCTGACCGAGGATCAGGACGCCGGGAGTGGCTTCCTGGCGCAGGTATGCCAGGCGTGGGAGGCAGCCTGCCAACCTGCTCGTGAGGCTGGACTTCGAGTAGTTAACGTGCGCACCGGCCTGGTGCAGTCTGCCCTGGGTGGCATGTTGCGCCTGCAGCTACCGGCTTTTTTGAGCGGGGCCGGGGGTTGGATTGGTTCGGGTGAGCAGGTGCAGAGCTGGATCAGCCTGGACGATATTGCCGGTATCTATGTGCACGCGGTGCTGACCGAGAAGCTGGAGGGGCCGGTGAACGCGGTGGCTCCCACGCCGGTGACGGCGAAAGGCCTGGCCAAAACGGTGGGTAGGGTGCTGCGCCGCCCCGTCCTGCTCCCTATTCCGCCTGCTGTGCCTGCCTTGGCGCTGGGGCAGGAGGGAGTGAAGGAATTAGCGCTGGCGAGCCAGCGGGCCAGTGCCGATAAACTCTTGGCTAGTGGCTACGTTTTCTTTGAGCCGGAATTGGAGCGGGCTCTGGCTCACGAGCTGGTTCGCTAGGGCTTTTTGTTCACCGAAATATCACGGTAAACACCGGCAAGACGGCGCGGAGCGGGCTATTCTGTTGAATGACACACATCATCATTCTCACCGAAAGATAAGCATGTCTTCATCTCTCTCCCGCCGCCTTGCTGGCCTGGCCGCAAGTGGCGCAACCGTTGTTGCCCTGGTTGTCGCCCCCGTCCCGGGCGCAGGCGCAGCCGACACCACCACCCTGACCCTGCTGAACATCAACGACTTCCACGGTCGTATTTCTACCAGCATCGCTATGGGCCTGGCCAACACCATCCAGACCGAGCGTGCCGCTGCCACCGACGGCTCCCTGCTGCTCTCTGCTGGCGATAACGTGGGCGCCTCGCTCTACGTTTCCAGCGTGCAGAAGGATCAGCCCACCCTGGACTACCTGAACGCTCTGGGCCTTTCTGCCAGCGCCGTGGGTAACCACGAGTTCGACGCCGGCATGGACGACCTGGTCAACCGCATTATCCCTGCCTCCTCCTTCACCTACCTGGGCGCCAACGTCCTGAAGACTGACGGCACCCCTGCCCTGGAGCCCTACTACACCACCGAGGTCAACGGCACCACCGTGGCCGTCATTGGTGCTGTCACCACCGAAACCCCCCAGCTGACTGACCCCTCAGCGCTGGCGTCCGTACAGTTCACCGACCCCATCGAGGCCGTGAACAAGTACGCCGCCCAGCTCTCTGACGGCGATGCAAGCAACGGCGAAGCCGACGTGATTATCGCTGAGTACCACGAGGGTGTAGACACCTCAGCTCCCGAGGCTGATGCGATTATCAACCAGACCAGCGCCGCCGTAGACGCTATTTTCACCGGCCACACCCACGCCGAGTATGTTATTGACGGCGCCGTTCCCGGCCAGGCAGGCAAGACCCGCCCCGTTATTCAGACCGGTAACTACGGCGATAACCTGGGCAAGGTTGTGCTGACCCTGGATGCCGAGAAGAACATCACCGCCTACTCCTCTGAGCTGGTCAAGCGCATGAGCGCCCCCACCGCCGAGCAGATCGCAGCTGATCCCGTCCTGGCTAACGTGAACACCATCATCACTAATGCCAACGCCTACGCCACCAAGCAGGGCTCTGTGGTAGCGGGCCAGGTCAGCGCCCCTATCACCACCGGTTTTGACTCCGCCAAGGATACCCAGGGTGGCTTTGACATGCGCAACTACGAGTCCACCATGGGTCACCTGGTAGCGGATATGTACCTGGCTGCCGCTAACTCCACCGGCCGCACCCCCGCCGATATCGGCATCGTCAACCCCGGCGGCCTGCGCGATGAGCTACCCGGCGGCCTACGCACCTCACTGGGCCTAGCCGTCAACAAGAACGTGCGCGTCATGGACATCGTCAACGTGACCCCCTTCGCCAACAACCTCTGGACCACCGAGCTCACCGGCGCCCAGCTCAAGACCGTGCTTGAAGAACAGTGGCAGCAGAACTCAGCAGGCGAGATGGCAACCCGCCCCTACCTGCAGTTGGGCTTCTCATCCAACGTCACCTACATCTACACCGGCTCCCCCGACGCTGAGGGCTACGCAAGCCGCGGCTCCAACGTGCTCGATGTGTACGTCAACGGCACAAAGGTTGAGGACGCCGACACCTACACCGTCGCTATCCCCAGCTTCCTGCTGGGCGGCGGCGACAACTTCGGCACCCTCTCCCAGGGCACTAACTCCAAGGACACCGCCCTGGTAGATTCAGATGCCTTCGTTGAATACTTCAAGAACGCTGGCACCGTTGACCCCAACTTCGCCAAGCAGGCTGTGCGCGTTGCCGACCTGGCTGAGAGCTACGACGTCAACGGCACCCTGGCCTTCTCCCTGTCTGACCTGAACGTCCGTAGCTACGGCGTACCCGCCCTGACCGAGCTGAAGGTGACCGTGGGTGGCATTGAGGTTGGCACCGTTGCTGTTGCTGAGGACGGCACCGCGGCAGTTTCCCTTGACCTGGCAGGTAAGGGCATCACCAACGGCACCCACGAGGTTGTTCTGACTGATGCGACCGGCGTTGCTGGCACCACCGTCCGCCTCTCAGCCAACTTCACCGGTGAGATTGCTGAACCTACCCCTGCCCCCTCAGAAGAGCCCACTGCGGCACCTTCTGAGGAACCGACCGCAGCTCCCTCCGAGCAGCCCACCGCCGAGCCGACTGCAGGTTCCAGCTCAGACAGCACCGTCGTAGCACCTGCCCCCTCAGCTACCGCTTTTGAGTACGAGAACTGCGCCGCCGTGTGGGACGACCTGGGCCGCTCCATCAAGTCCGACGAGGCAGGCTTCCACCAGGGCCTAGACGCTGATAAGGACGGCGAAGGGTGCGAGCAGGACCCCAACTACACCAACAAGGCTGAGGACGGCAGCGCCATCAAGACCTCTACCTCCTCAGGTAGCAGCTCATCTGGCCGTCTGGCTAACACCGGTTTCACCGCCTCTATGATTGCCGGTGCAGGTGCGCTGACCCTGGTTGCCGGTGGTGCCGCCCTGGTAGCTAACCGCCGCCGCAAGGCCTAGAGGTTTAGACCGCAGGCTCCACGCCCTAGAACGGTGAACACCTAGTCTGCCCTCACAAAGGGACCGGATTACTCTGAATTGTATGTGTTCTGTACAAGGACTATCGGAGTAATCTGGTCCCTTTCTCTCTGCCCTGCCCGCTACCATGGACACTATGCCTCTCGATTACCTCTCCGCCCCCGCCCTTTCCCTTACAGGTCTACTTGCCGCGGGCGTCCGCGCCGCTGAAGAAACCGGAACCCAGCTCAGCCTCTTCGGCTGGTTCTTCTACCCCCTGCTCTTTCTTGCCATGGGCCTGGCCATTTTCTGCGTGCTCACCGTGCACCGCCAGCCCCACCTCAGTGAAATCCAGAAGCTCAAGTGGCTACTCTTCACCCTTTTTATCCCTATCGTTGGCCCCCTAGCCTACTGGCTGCGCATGCGCGCTGACCGCCGCGAACTAGCTGAGTCCGCCAGCTCTCACTCTGAGAGCGAACCGGCGGCGCAGTAGGTAGCGTAAGAAGCGGGCAGGCGTAGAGTGAAAGATGACAGCACCACCTCATTCAGGAGACTCTATGCCTATCACCGTCAAAGCCCTGCAAAAATTTGGGCCCGACCAGCCCTTCAAGATCACCGAAATCGAGCGCCGCGACCCCCGCGAAGACGATGTGGTCATTAAAATCGAGGCAGCCGGTATCTGCCATTCCGACATCCACACCATCCGCAACGAGTGGGGCGAGGCCCACTTCCCCCTGGCTGTAGGCCATGAAATTGCGGGCACGGTTGAGGCTGTTGGCTCTGCCGTCACCACGTTCAAGGTGGGCGACCGCGTGGGTGTGGGCTGCCTGGTCAACTCCTGCGGCAAGTGCGAGCAGTGCGCCGCCGGGTTCGAGAACAACTGCCTGAACGGGGCGGTGGGCACCTACAATTCCAAGGACGTAGACGGCAGCGTCACCCAGGGTGGTTACTCCCAGAAGGTCACTGTCAATGAACGCTTCGTTCTGCGAATTCCCGACGCCCTAGACTTCGACGTGGCAGCACCCCTGCTCTGCGCCGGCATCACCACCTACTCACCCCTGGCCCGCTGGGGCGTTCAGCCCGGCATGAAGGTTGCCATCTTGGGTCTGGGCGGGCTGGGGCACATGGGCGTGCAGATTGCCGCCGCCATGGGCGCCGAGGTCACCGTACTCTCCCGCAGCCTGAAGAAGGCGGACGCCGCCGCCAAGCTGGGTGCCGCCCGCACCCTGGCAACCACCGAGGAAAACTTCTTCACCGACCACCGCGGTGAGTTCGACCTGATTCTCAACACCATCTCTGCACCCATCGACCTGGATTCTTACCTGGGCCTGCTTAAGCCCCGCGGTATCCTCTCGGTGGTAGGCCTACCCCCGGAGGCCCTGGAGATTCACATGAACCGCCTCATTGGGGGCGGCAAGGTGCTCACCGGCAACAACATCGGTGGCATTCCCGAAACCCAGGAAATGCTGGACTTCTGTGCCGAGCACGGCATCGGCGCTGTGATCGAGAAAATTGGCGTGGACGAGGTTGATGCCGCCTATGAGCGTGTTGTGGACGGTGATGTGCAGTTCCGCGTGGTCATCGACACCGCAACCTTCGACTCCGCTGAGGTCAGCGCCTAGCCGACCACCGGCGTCCTGATCTGGATATAGCTCAGACCCCGCCCGCCAAAGTGTGTGCGGGGTCTTAGCCTACCCAGGGCCGCCTGGCAGTATTCTTAGGAACAAGACAACCTTTCATTCCCGAGGAGAATTTCTATGGCCGGTGGTTTAGCGGCTCTCTTAGATGACGTAGCGGCTCTTGCCAAACTGGCAGCTGCAAGCGCGGACGACGTGGCAGCGGCGGCTGGTCGTGCCAGCGTGAAGGCAGCCGGTGTGGTGGTGGACGACGCCGCCGTCACCCCGCAGTACGTGCGCAATATCGAACCCAAGCGCGAGCTGCCCATCATCAAGAAAATTGCGATGGGCTCCCTGCGGAACAAGCTGCTCTTTATTCTTCCTGCAGCCCTGTTGCTGAGCCAGTACCTGCCCTGGATGCTCACTCCCCTGCTCATGCTGGGTGGCACCTACCTCTGCTTTGAGGGTGCCGAGAAGGTCATCGAGATGTTCTCCAAGAAGGAGCACGCCGAGGAAGAAGCCCCCGCCGTAGTGCAGGGTGAGGACGCCGAGAAGAAAATTATCTCGGGCGCTGTGCGTACCGACTTCATTCTGAGCGCCGAGATCATGGTGATTGCCCTGAACGAGGTCGCCTCTGAGGGCTTCTGGTCCCGCGCCGCTATCCTAGCTGTGGTCGGTATCGGCATCACCATCCTGGTGTACGGTGCCGTGGGCCTACTGGTCAAGATGGACGACATCGGCCTGGCCATGGCTCAGCGTGAGTCTGCCGGGGCGCAGAAGTTTGGCCTGGGCCTGGTGAAGGCTATGCCCGTGGTCATGAACGTTATTTCTGTCGTGGGTACTTTCGCCATGCTCTGGGTGGGTGGCCATATTATTCTGCTGGGCCTCTACGATATGCACTGGTGGGAGGCTCCCTACCAGTTCGTGCACCATCTTGAGGAGTACGGCCACCACCTGCCTGCCCTCGGTAACGTGGCAGCCTGGCTGATTAATACCTTCTGCTCTATGGTGATTGGCCTGATCTGGGGCGGCATTATTGCTGCTGTGGTCCACTTCCTGCCCGGCAAGAAGCACCACTAGGCTTTGTAGCTTCTCGTGGAGGGGTTCTGCTGGCTCACGCTCGCCCCTATGAAACCCTCCCCTAGTTTGTACCGTGCCCTGCCCGCTTTTGACGCTAAAAGTGGGCAGGGCACGGTACATTGTGGAGAAAAGGACGCCTGTGCCCGACCGCTGGGCAAACGAGTATCACGGGTTATAGGCAGAAAAGTGTGTCCCCAACACCCCCACAACCCAATCAACACA
>JAUMWB010000006.1 GCA_030529845.1 Rothia sp. (in: high G+C Gram-positive bacteria)
GAAGCTCAGGATCGACAGGAACTACCGGCTCCACGGGAAGCTCAGGTTCAACCGGCTCAACGGGTTCGACCGGCTCAACAGGAAGCTCAGGATCGACAGGAACTACCGGCTCCACGGGAAGCTCAGGTTCAACCGGCTCAACGGGTTCGACCGGCTCAACAGGAAGCTCAGGATCGACAGGAACTACCGGCTCCACGGGAAGCTCAGGTTCAACCGGTTGCTCGGGGGTAACCGGCACCTCTGGCTCTGCTGGCAGGGCCGGCTCCGCGGGGGTCTCGGGTTCCACGGGGGCCGAGGGCGCTTCGGGGGCAGTTGGCTGCGATGGAGCCACAGGCACCTCGGGAGCCGTGGGAGTAGCCGGGACTGCTGGAGCAACAAGGGAAGCCTGCTGGGATACCGGCTCAGCCAAAGAGGGCACGGTATTTCCCGATGCAGCAGGTACGTTTACACCCGAGGAAGCAGTCTCGTTAGGGTTACTCACGGTAGCAGCACTAGCGCCAGATGGTACAGCAACTACCGGTTGAGATACAGGTGATTCTGACGCTACGGCATTGGCCAGAGAGTTCGCAGCGGCAAGACCGCTAGTGCTGCTACTACCTTGCCCCGCAGAGGGGCCATTGGCAGCTACCGATGAGCGCAGGGTTTCAGCGGGCATACCCGTTGATACGCTCTGCTGTTCGTTCACCAGGCTATCGGTGACTCCCGAAGAAGTCTCATCGCTAGGCTGCGATTGAGGAGTCTGTAGCTGCGAGTCAGCACTAATAACCGCTGACCCTGTCGAAGAGTTATTGACCAGAGCCACGCCACCGGCCACAGCCCCTATAGCGGTCACCACCGCAGCGGCACCTGCTAGTGCCTGGCTACCGGGTGTCCAGCGTCCGCCCCCCAGACCTGAGAAGAGGCCGCTTTGAGCGCCAACGCCCGTTGCGGCACCGCCCGCCACGCCACCAGCCAGGAAAGGCAGCAAGACCTTTGAGCCATCGGTAATGACGGGAACTAGGCCTGCCAAAACAGGGAAAACCCAGACGCGCATGGACTTATTAATACCGGCCAGGGTCAGGTATTCCGAGGTGCAATAGGAGCAAACCGACAGGTGCAGTCGCAGGGCTTCGCTACGCTTCTTGGTCAAAGAGCCACGCACCATAGAACTCAGGTGAGGTGAGTACTGTGCGCATTCGTCAGTCTTAGGCGCATTTTGGTGGGCCCTCAAGAACCCTTCTCGCAGGCTTTCTCGGGCACGAGTCGCTAGAGCCGAAACAGCGTTAGCAGACAAGTTCATGGTTTGGGCAACTTCACGAGGCTTTTTGTTTTCAACCTCGGTCATCCACAGAACAGTCTGCCAGCGTTCCGGCAGACCGGTGAAAGCGCTGATGAGCTCATCTGATTCATGTAATTTCAAGACGGTCTCATCGAGCGAACCCATCGATTCCAGGTGCTCTTGCTCGCTGGGCACTTCTTTTTGGGCAATCAGACCGTTTTCTGCTGCCAGATGAGCAATAGTGGTGGCGAGATAACCACCCATAAAGGTTCGGGGGCCCTTACCGTTCTTGAGGGCCTGAAGCACACGCACAAAGGCTTCGGAGACAATGTCTTCTGAAAGGGTGTTGTTAGAGGTGTGCTTATAAGCGATGGCACGAGCCATCGACACGTAACGTTCATACAGAACGCCGAACGAATCAAGCTTGCCTTCGCGGACGTCCGAGAGTAAGAGCTCATCGGTGGGGCCGCCACTAGCCGGTTGCGCGGTGTTATGTGATTGCATGAAAATCCCTGGGTTTATGCGAGTTACCCCTAGTTAGAGTGGTGGGGCATTCTATTAGTCTATCGGGAATACGCTGTGTGCGCAGTAACCTATGGAAAGAACAACATCAGCCCAGCTCCTTACCTAGGTAAGGAGCTGGGCTGATGTTGTTCATATTGGCAAAGAGGTGCGAGCCTTTCTGCCCTCTATTGGTGGCAGGGCCTCCTCCCATGAAGGCACTGCCCACCGGTGGTGAGTGTGTAGCTTATGCGCCACCACCCACGAACAGTGTTGGCACTTTGTGTTTCAGTGCCTGCGAAAGCATCTGAAGTGTATTGAATTGTGTGTTTGCCCAAGCACAGAACCCGCGAACGGCCCTGTGCGGTAGCTATTTTCTGTGTGTGGTGTGCAGAGCCGCCCGATAAGTTCCAGCAGCGGCGGCCCTGCACCCTTAACACATCACAGTGTTGGCTCCTTGTTGCCGGGGCGTTTCCCCTAGTCCCGGCAAGGGGCCCTTGTGCTCGTCGAATCCCCACGATTGACGGGCACAGTTTATTCCCTTGTTCCCCGCCCTGCTTCCCATGGCAGTTTGGGGTGGTGCGCTACCAAGCCGATCATGAAAACCGGTAGGCACACCCGACAGTTTTGCGCTGTCATAGATAAAGAGGCGGGCAGGCCTGTTTTATGACGCGAAAACGGGAAGTTTTTTTAAAAAACTTTCCACCCACCCTCAAATGCAAGCTTGACCAGGGAGTTTACTGGGAGAAGTTTTTTAAAATTTCTCAAGATTCTCCGGTTTTGAAGCATCCCAGCCGTCCTCACGGAGCAAAGAGGGGAAGCAAGCATCCACTCTCCCAGGCGAGCCACCCTTCTACCTTCAGGTTTCCGTTTAGCCAGCCCTACCCCACAACCCAGCCCCACCTTATTGTGAAATACTCAGAATAAGGATATTATGGTGACATGATGTCAACAACGAGCAACCTTGGAGCAAGCGGGTGCAGCCACATCCCCGGCAGCACCAACGCTCCTGCCAGCGCCCACCAAGAAGCCTGGTCAGCTCAGCTTCGATCTAAAGGTCGTCGCGTCACAAAACAGCGCCTAGCTGTGCTTGCAGCTGTACACGAGAACCCGCACTCCACAGCAGACGCTGTTGTTACAGCCGTCCGCCAGGAGCTACCGGGAATCACCGTACAGTCGGTGTACGTCGTCCTCGCAGATCTCACCGACATCAATATGCTCCGCAAATTTGAACCACCGGGATCAGCAGGGCTCTACGAGACCCGCACCGGCGACAACCACCACCACGCCTACTGCATCCGTTGCGGCAGGGTCGAAGATGTGGATTGCGCCGTCGGGGCAGCGCCCTGTCTCACCCCCAGCGATTTTCACGGCATGGCATTACTCAGCGCCGACGTACTCTACCGAGGTATCTGTGCAAACTGCCAAAACGCCGATGAAAAAGAAGTGGCTCTCGCCCAGCAGGCAGCTGCCCATCAGGCTCTGACCAGCTAGAGCAAAGGCCATCACCCTCTCCTGGCCCACTAGAACCGCCCCTAGAAGCCAGCAGAAAACAACCCCACACAGGAAAGTAGGAAAAATGAACAACCCAATTAAGCCCGGTTCATTTACCACCACCACCCAGGGTGCCCCCGTTGCCTCAGACAACGACTCCCTGACCGTAGGCAATGACGGCCCCATCGTCCTGCACGACGCCTACACCGTCGAAAAGCTCGCCCAGTTCAACCGCGAGCGCGTCCCCGAGCGCGTCGTCCACGCTAAGGGCACCGGTGCCTTCGGCGTCTTTGAGACCACCGAGGACGTCTCCAAGTACACCCGTGCAGCCCTCTTCCAGCCCGGCGTATCCACCGAGATGCTGATTCGTTTCTCCACCGTTGCCGGTGAACAGGGCTCACCCGACACTTGGCGTGACCCCCGCGGTTTTGCGGTCAAGTTCTACACCACCGAAGGTAACTACGACCTGGTCGGTAACAACACCCCCGTCTTCTTCATCCGCGACGCCATCAAGTTCCCCGACTTCATCCACTCCCAGAAGCGTCTGCCTGGCAACGGCCTGCGCAACAACGACATGCAGTGGGACTTCTGGAGCCTGCGCACCGAGTCAGCCCACCAGGTCACCTGGCTTATGGGCGACCGCGGTATTCCCGCCACTCTGCGCCACATGGATGGCTTCGGCTCACACACCTACCAGTGGATCAACGCTGAAGGTGAGCGTTTCTGGGTCAAGTACCACTTCAAGACCGACCAGGGCAACGACTTCCTGACCGGTGCCGACGCTGAGCGTATCGCTGGCGAGAACGCCGACTACCACCGCCAGGACCTCTACGAAGCTATCGAACGCGGTGAGTTCCCCTCATGGACTCTCTACGTTCAGGTCATGCCCTACGAGGACGCCAAGACCTACCGCTTCAACCCCTTCGACCTGACCAAGGTCTGGCCCCACGCCGACTACCCCCTGATCAAGGTGGGTAAGATGACCCTGAACAAGAACCCCGAGAACTTCTTCGCTCAGATCGAGCAGGCTACCTTCTCACCCTCCAACTTCGTTCCGGGTATTGCAGCCTCCCCCGACAAGATGCTGCTGGGCCGCATCTTCTCCTACCCCGATGCCCACCGCTACCGTGTTGGCACCAACTTCGCTGACCTGCCGGTCAACTACGCGAAGAACGCTGAAGTAAACAACTACAGCCAGGACGGCGCTATGCGCTACACCTTCAACAGCCCCGACACCCCCGTCTACGCCCCCAACACCTTCGGCGGCCCCCACGCTGACGCTGCCCGCGCCGGTGAGGGTTCTTGGGAAGCTGACGGTGCTCTGGTTCGCGCTGCTGCTACCCTGCACGCTGAGGACGACGACTTCGGCCAGGCTCGCACCCTCTACGCCGATGTCATGGACGACGCTGCCAAGGCTCGTCTGGTCGAGAACATCGCCGGCCACGTTGGTGCTGTTGTCTCTGACGAGATTCGTGAGCGTGCCTTCAAGTACTGGGATTCAGTCCACGAAGAGCTCGGTGCCCGCGTCCGTGAAGCCTACAAGCACAACAACGAGAAGAACGACGAGCCTACTCCCCAGACCGTCTAAGGTCTGCGGCCGAGCCTAGCTTGTCGTGAAGAAGCCGCCCCCGGCGTCCTTTTGGGTAAGGACGCCGGGGGCGGCTTTGTAGTGCTGGTGGAAGCTGGCGGGTTTAGGCCTTGCTCTGTACCTTATTCGGCGATGTGTTTGGGGGCATCCTCTTCGTCGCGTTCCTTCTTCTCGAAGGGCCACCACCAGGCTGCTTCGCCCAGCAGGTACATGGTGGCGGGGATGAAGGTGGTGCGAATCAGGAAGGCGTCCATGGCAACACCCAGGGCGAGGGCGAAACCGATGGGACGCACTGCGGTGAGGTGGGAGAAGATAAAGCCGGCGAAAACAGCGACCATGATAACGCCGCAAGCGGTGACCACTGTCCCGCCCTGCTTATACCCAAGCACAACGGCATCTCCGGCAGAGTGGCCCTTGCGGTGGGCATCGCGCATGCCTGAGACGATGAAAATTTGGTAGTCCACCGAGAGGCCGAAGAGGATGCCGATGAGCAGGATGGGTAAGAAGGCCAGGATGGGGCCGGGCTGGGTGACGCCGAAGATCTCAGCGAGCCAGCCCCACTGGTAGACAGCGACCACTGCGCCAAAGGAGGCCAGGGTGGACAGCAGGAAGCCGATGGTGGCCATGACCGGCACGATGATGGAGCGGAAAACAAAGGCCATGAGGACCAGGCAGAGGGCAATAACAACGGCCAGGTAAATCGGAATGGATTTTGAGATGCGCTCTGAAATCTCGATGTTGGCCACTGTAGAGCCTGTTAGACCGATTTTTGTTGCGGTGGCTTTTTCGGTGGCTTCAAGTTTGTCGTTCATGGAGTGAACGGTGGCTAAGGTGCTATCTGCTGAGGGCCCTTCGCTGGGGAAGAAGGCCAGAATGGCGGTGGCCTTGTCGTCGCTGGTAGCAACGATAGCGACGCTTTCGATTTTGTTGTTTTTGAGGCGGTCTGCCACGTCGAGGGCGACATCGCGGAGGCGGGCTTCGTCGCCGGGGACGGTGAGGGTAAGCCCTGCAATGATGGGCCCGTTAACGCCTTCACCGAATTTTTCAGAGATGGTCTGGTAGGCCTGGTAGGAGGTGGAGTCGGGGGCCTGGTAGGAGCCATCGGGTAGACCCAGGCGCAGAGAGGTGGTGGGGATAATCGCCAGCAAGAGTACCGCGATGGAAATCAGGGTCATGGCAATGGGGTGGCGGGTCACAAAGCCGCCCCAGCCCTTGTAGGCTGCTTCGATTTCGGCGAAGGCTTCGCGGCGGTTGCGGGGTACCTGGATTTCCTGGGTGCGGGCCAGGTTGAGCTGGTTCAGCTCTTCTCGTTGGGTACGGGTGAGTAGGCGGGTGCCGAGCAGGCTCAGCGTTGCAGGTACTAGGGTGAGCGAGGACGCTACGACAAGGGCAACTGCAAAGGCTCCGGCAAAGCCCATGATGGCCAGGAAGGGCAGGCCGGTCAGGCAGAGGGCGGAGAGAGCGATGATGTTGGTCATGCCGGCAAAGAGCACGGAGTGGCCAGCGGTGGAGTTGGCGGTGCCCACCGCATCAAGCACATCGGCGCCGTTACGCAGTTCTTCACGGAAGCGATAGAGAATCAGCAGGGCGTAGTCGATGCCAACGCCCAGACCCAGCATGAGGGCAAGGACGGGGTCGGTTGCGGTCATACCGATAAAGGCGGTGCTGGTGTAGACCAGGGCAACTGCAGCACCTGCACCGATCAGAGCCAGGACAAGGGGAAGACCCGCGGCGACGACCGCACCCAGGGTAATCAAGAGGACGATGAAGGCCACGATGAGGCCAATAAGCTCTGAAATGCCAAAGACGTCGCTGACGTCCTGGTCTAGTTCGTAACTGTAGTTAACAGTCAGGCCGGTATCTTTGAGCGTGTCGAAAGTGCTAAAGACTTCTTCGCGTACCGAGGTAGGCAGGGAGTTGGCGTCTTGGTTGAAGGCAATATTGACGATGGCTGCGGTGCCGTCTTCGCTGACCATGTTGGCGTCAGCTGCAGCGTCAAGCTCGCGTTGGGCTGCATCGACCTTATCCTGGTTTGAACGCAGGGTGGTGCGGGCTTCAGTCAGGGTAGCTTCCTGGGCTGCCAGATCGGGGGCAAGGGCAGCAATTTCCTCCTGGTTGAGCCCCTGGGGTAGGGCGGCTTTCGCAGCGTCCAGCTGAGCCTGGCCCTCATCGATCTGGGTTTTGGCCTGTTCCAGCTGGGCTTTAGCGTCCTCCAGCTGGACGGAGGCCTGGCTCACCGCATCCGCCGCTACGAATGGGTCAAGGGATCCGGCGACTTCGGGTAGCTCATCAATGGTGATGACGGCCTGGGCGATAGCCTGCTTCTGGGTATCGGTAAATCCCCCGTCGGCCTCAAGCACTACATAGCCGCTGGAAATACCGTTATCGGGTATCTTGGCCTGCAAGTCTTCCCGAACCGCCTCAAAGGAGGCCCCCGGCATGGTGTAACTGGCTGTCGCACCTCGTGCTAGGGTCAACGCCCCCACCCCGGCTAAGGTCAATAGCACCAGCCACAGCACAATGGTGTTGCGGGCATGACGAGCCGCAGTAAGGCCGAGCGTGCGCAGGGCACCGGTCATGGGGGAACTCCTGAGTAAGAGGCGGGGGTTTACTGTGATTCTACTACTGAAATGAGCTGGCGTACCTGTTCCATGGGTAGGGTGGCGTGGGGCGCCAGGGCATTGATGCGTACAGCGCTACTATCACCTGTGGCAAAAAGTTTGAGGGCCTCAAGGGCCGGGGCGCTACGAACCACCAGGGTTGGGTCTAGAGCTGCTACCTCAGCAGCCGTTGTGAAGACCAGGGCCACATTTTCTTCGCTCTCGTCATCCTTCTTGAGAATAACAGGGCGGCCTGCCGGGTCATCCGCCCGAACCCCCAGAAGAAGCACCGAGGCTGGTGCAGTAAGGGACATGAGCAAATCATGCATATTTTCCTCAATGAGGGCACGCTGGGCTGGCATGTTGTGCGGGGATCCAAGTACCCACTGGATTTGAGCCTTTTCGATGAAGCATTCGTGGTCGCTACCAGGGTCAAGGACCAGCACGTCAATGCTCTGGTCATGCGCCACCTGTAAGAAAACTTTCATGGCATGCTCTACCACTAAACGGGGGTTGGGCTGGTTCTGGGCCTGCGCCGAGTAGGTCTGAGCCGGTTCGGTTGCCGTGTAGGCCGTCAAAGCCCGCATGCCGTTGGCCAGGCGAAGCACCTGGTAGTTGAGCTGGGGGGTGCCATCGGGTGTGACGGTACTCTGCGTGATGTCCATCAGGAGGTTACCTCCCAGGGCGGTACGGACGACATTCGCCAGGGACTGCTCGCTTCTGGCGGCTGCGAAGCCCGCCAGCGCCTCGGTCAGGTAACGGTTCACGGGGCCGATGGGCAAGCCCGTCTCCCCACCGGTTTCAGCAAAACCTGTGCCCCGGCGTCCTGCCAGGCGTACAGCTGCCCAGTCCGGTACATGCTCGGGGTCGCGGGGGAAAAGTTCAAAGTGGGCGCGGATATCACGGGCGCTCAGGCGGCCCTCGCCGTTCCAGTCCACCGGCTCGTGGGCGCGATCGTAGGAGGCCCCGATCTGGTACTGGGGGTCGGGCCAGTTGTTTGCGGTAATTACCACCGAGGCAGTAAACCAGGTGCCCTCTCCCTCAATAAAAGAAGCGTGCTGCAGCTGCTCAATAGCCGGCAGCACCGGGCTACCGGGTTTAATGGGGCCCACGGTGCCCACGTAGTCCTGTTCATCGCGAGACTCGGTAATGCGTACAAAGACCGTCTCAGACAGGGGTTTGATATCAAGCACCAGTTCATTCCAGCCGGGCTCGACCTTCACCGTGCCCAACATCCAGCTGCCGATAGCGTTGAGGGCGTCTTGCACCAGAGCGGGGCGTTCAATCTCTAAGTAACGGGGCGAAGAGGGCGACATACTATTCCTGTAGGTTTGGGCGAAACGAAACCCTGTAGGGTCCTGTCCGAAGAAGGGCCAAGGGTGCGAGTTATCTACCCTATTAAAGCAAGAAACTACCCATCTCAGAGTAGAGCACACCCACCTTCTCACTGAGTGAGTCTCCCCTAGTTTCAGGGAAGGGCCTGAATATGTCAGAAATTCAAGCTCTTACCGCGGCAAAAAGGTGCGGGAGCACGGCAAGAGTTGCTAGCCTTGACCGTATGACTACTACACTGCAGGATCTGATTGACGATTCAATCTTTATCTCCACCGAGTACCAGGCCCGCCTTGCTGAAATCAGCGGCGGCGCAGAATGGACGGTGGACTTCTCTGCACCGTCATTCACCCTCCAGTCTGATGCTTCCGTAAGCCTCACCCCCTACCTGCTAGGCACCGAATCCGAGAACCGCGGTTCCTGGATTTGGTCGTGGCAGGAGCTCGGTCACTTCCCCGACCGCGTCGTTTCGGCAGCAATCCAGGCGCGTGAAGGCGGAGCGAAGCACAGCATCTCTGAGCTCACCACCGACGAGCTCCCCCTCGATTCCGGGCTAGCCCGCAAGCTGACACTAGCGTCCAAGGCCCTCAGCGGCATCTACGCCCACTACCCTGTTACAGCCGGGGCAGGCGTCCGCGCCTGGATCCTGCTCGATGGCAGCCAGCTTGAACTTGAGGCTCCCACCGTTAACCGCATGGGCCAGGTCATGGCGCAGGCCCTGCAGACCGGCACCGCCGTCAACCACCTGCGAGCGGTCGACTCCTACGCCAAGCTGCGCGGTGCCCACATTGCCTGGGACACCGAAGCCACCGCGGTCATTACCGCTTCGGACGGCGCCCTGCGCCTCTGGTTCGACAACGGCAAGATTTCGGGTATTGAAGCTGCTGAGCCCCAGGTTGGTGCCGACGAGCTGGCCCGCCTGGCTCAGGCTGCCCGTGACCTGCGCGAGCAGCTGGCTGCTGAGCGTCAGGGCATTGAAGCTCTTGCAGCCCAGGAGGCCGCAAACCAGGTCGCAGCCCGCGACGAGGCAGCTCGCCTGGCCGCTGAAGAAGCTGCCCGTGAGGACGAAGCTCGTGCCGAGGCTGCCCGCGCTGCTGAAGCTGAGGCTCTAGCTGCTGAGCAGGCTGCCCTTGAAGCCCGCCAGGCTGACATTGCTGCCGCCAAAGATCGTGCCGCCGCAGAAGCCGCTGAGGCTGAGCGCCTCGAGAAGGAAAACGCCGAGCAGGCAGCTCGCGAGGAAGAGGTCGAAGGTACCATTACTACCGACCGCGTCTACCCCAACGCCGAGCAGCCCTACGACCGCGAACCTGCCGAAGATGCGCGCCCCGGCCGTGTTACCACCAGTGCAATCGCCGATGAAGATATCGTGCGCGATGAGCCCACCCAGGCTGAAGAGCCTCAGGCCGGTTCCCTTGCTGCTGAGCAGGTTCTCGAAGAGGCTGAACAGGCTACTAGCGACTATGAACTGGTTGACGAGCCTGCCCGTCCCGCCTCAGAGATTCGTGTGGCCGGTCAGGCTCCCGATTTGGAAGCTGAGCGAGCAGAAGCTGCCACCAAGCCCAAGCCCAAGGAAGAAAAGAAGGGCTTCTTCAGCCGCTTCTTCGGCCTCTAAGCCCTTTCCCAAGCGAGCATCAGTGGCTACCCGGCACACCCCGGGTAGCCACTTTTGTCTCTGGCGGTAAGATGATGAGGCCAGCCCCGCTACGGGTATATGGCAGTAAGAGGCCTGGGCGCTAACACACACTATGAGGGAATCAAGGAAGATAGCAGTGAACATAGCTAAAAACGAGCAGGTAGCTGGCGGCTTCTATGCCTTTTTCTGCTATCTCATCTGGGGAATCTTCCCCCTCTACTTCCTGCTCACTGCCCCTGCCACTCCCCTGGAAATTGTGGCAGGCCGGGTGCTTTTTTCACTTCTCTTCTGTCTTGTTCTGCTACCTTTTACTCGGCAGGTCAAATCTCTCGTGACCGTCCTGGGCAATCTAGGCCAGGTAGGTCTGCTGTTCGTTGCCAGCCTGCTCATCTTTGGTAACTGGTTGCTCTATGTTATTGCCACCACCAGCAACAACGTCATGGAAGCCTCCCTGGGTTACTACATCAACCCCATTGTCTCTGTAGCTCTGGGCGTGGTCTTCCTGGGCGAGCGGCTACGCCCCCTTCAGTGGGCGGGTATCGGAATTGCGGTGCTGGCGGTGCTGGTCATGGTGGTCTTCTACGGCTCAGTGCCCTGGCTAGGGTTAGGGCTAGCTTTTACCTTTGGTTTCTACGGCCTGGTGAAAAAAAGAATCGGGGCGGTGCCTGCCCTGGTATCGCTCACTCTGGAGACCCTTCTGCTCACCCCGCTGGCAGCTGTGCTGATGTGGTACTTTGCCCTCAGTGACCAGCTCACCCTTCTGGCTGAGGGTCCAGCCCATTTCTGGATTCTGGCTGCCAGCGGTGTCATCACTGCTGTCCCCTTGCTCCTCTTTGCCGGTGCGGCTGCCCGTATCCCCCTGTCTGTCCTGGGTATGGTGCAGTACGTAGGACCCACCCTGCAGTTCTTACTGGCTCTCTTCGTCACCCAGGAGCACCTCTCAGCGGGGCGTTGGGCCGGTTTTGTGCTGATTTGGGTCGCTGCGGCTTTCTTTATCACCGATTCACTGCTGGCCCAGCGTAGGGCACGCGCCCAGCAGCCGTCCGCTCCGCTCATCTCCCCCGATACCAACACCGGTATGCTGCCCCAGGTTAAAGCAGACTAGGCCAGTTCCTACCAGAACAGCAGCCCAGGCCCGTATGTAAGGGGCCTGGGCTGCTGTATATCCACTCGGATTTAAGGAAAGCTACTGGGCAGTGGGGTTAAGGACGCGCGAGAGGAAGAGCTGGGTGCGTTCGTGCTGGGGGTTGCCAATCACCTCATCAGATGGGCCTTCCTCAACGACGACGCCGCCGTCCATAAAGACCACGCGGTCAGCCACGTCACGGGCAAAGGCCATCTCATGGGTTACCACAATCATGGTCATGCCTTCGGCAGCCAGCTGGCGCATGATAGAGAGTACATCGCCGACAGTTTCGGGGTCCAGGGCACTGGTGGGCTCGTCAAAGAGCATGAGGGCCGGGTTCATGGACAGGGCCCGGGCAATTGCTACGCGCTGTTGCTGGCCGCCGGAGAGCTGATCGGGATGGCGCTCAGCCTTATCAGCCAGGCCTACCTTCTCAAGGTTGGCCAGGGCGATCTGCTTGGCCTCAGCTTTAGAACGCTTGAGTACCTTGACCTGGGCAACGGTGCAGTTTTCCAGCACGGTCAGATGGGGGAAGAGGTTGAACTGCTGGAAAACCATGCCCACGGAGCGGCGCATGGCGTCGATATCAACGTCGGGGTCGGTGACCGAGTGTCCTGCTACCTCAATGCTGCCCGAGTTCGGGGTTTCCAGCAGGTTGACGCAGCGCAGCAGGGTGGACTTGCCGGAGCCGGAGGGGCCGATGAGGCAGACAACTTCGCCGGGGGCTACCGACATGTCGATGCCCTTGAGGACTTCTACCTCTCCGTAGGACTTATGCAGGTTAGTGATGGTGACGGACGCGGGTACGGTCTGGAGGGTCATGGCTGGTTCTTCCTGGGGTCGGTGGGTGCTTTACTTGCGGGAGCGGGCCTTGGCACGCTTTTCGAAGTGGCGGGCGAGGAAGCCCAGCGGGACGGTAACAATCAGGTAGCAAGCACCGGCAAGAACCAGCGGGGTGAGGCCCGCGCCGGAACCCGAGATGCCTTCACGGCCGAACTTGGTCAGTTCGTACTGGGCCACCGACATACCGAGCAGGTAGACCAGGGAGGAGTCCTTGGTGAGCAGGATAATCTCATTGGTGAGCGGGGGCAGGACGATGCGGAATGCCTGGGGGATGATGACGGTGACCATGGCGCGGGTGTGGCTCATGCCCAGGGAGCGGGCTGCCTCGTACTGCCCCTTGGGCACAGCTTCCAGACCGGCACGCAGCACCTCACCGATGTAGGCCGCTGAGACCATGCCCAGGGCCAACATGACGGTGACGTAGTTGTTCAGGCGCAGACCAAAGGCCAGGGGAATACCGTAGCCAAAGGCAATGAAGACAAGCAGCGCGGGCAGACCGCGGAAGAGCTCAATGTAGAGCGAGGCTAGCCAGCGGTAGGGGGCCACCGAGGAAATCTTCATCAGGGCCAGCAGGACACCGCCAGCTAGACCCACTACGAAGCCCAGGGCTGTGTAAATCAGGGTGTTCTTGAGGGCGACTGTGATGATGTTGGGGAACTGCTGGGCAATAATCTCGGGGTTGAAGGCCTTATCGCGCAGGGTGCCCCAGTCGGCCAGCACAATGACAAGAAGTGCGATGATGGCCAGCAGGGCGTACTGGGCGTAGCGGGCGTAGGTTTGTTTCTGCCGGGTCGACAGGGCCATGGGTGGTTTTCCTTTGCTTGTGCCGGTTGCCCGGGCATAGGTCTTCGAGAACTAGATGAACGGGGAAGGGGGTAGGCTGCGCCTGCGCTAGCCTACCCCCGTTGGTGAGCTTGGGTTTATGCTACTGCCCTCTATGCCCGTTTACTGGGATACGCCCAGGTACTTCTCGCGCAGATCTGCCAGGCGGCCGTCCTCTTCCATCTTCTGGAGGGTGGCGTTGGCTGCATCCAGCAGGGCGGTGTTCTCGGTGGCTACGGCACCAGCAATCTGCTCGCCGGTCTCAATTTCCTGGACCACGGAGAGGGAGGAATCTGAGGTCAGCATTTCAGAAAGGACGGTGATGTTACCAACGATGGCATCGACCTGGCCAGTCTGAACGGCCTGGAGCAGCAGGCCGTTATCCTCGTACTGAACGGTGTTGGCGCCAGCTTCCTGGGCGTACTTTTCACCGCTGGTAGCCTGCTGAACACCGATGTTGCGGCCGGCAAGATCTGCGTCGCTCTTGATGTCGGAGCCAGCGGGAACGAGAATCGCCAGGTTGTCATCGACGTAAGAGTCGGTGAAGCTCATGACGGTCTTGCGCTCATCGGTGATGGTAATGCCAGAGAGGGCAATGTCGCACTGCTGAGAGGACAGCGCTACACCCGACTGGATACCCTCGAAACTGGCGGTGAACATTTCGGCTTCGACACCCAGGTCTGAGGCGATAGCTGCTGCGATGTCGGCGTCCAGGCCAACAATCTTGCCGTCTTCTTCGTATTCGAAAGGAGCGTAGGGAGGGTTGGTGCAGACAGTCAGCTTGCCCTCTGAAACCAGAGAAACCCCTGACTCGGTGGTAGCGCCGGTTCCGGAGGAACCGCAAGCGGTGAGCATCAGAGCAGCGGCTGCAAGTGCGAAGGGGGCCCTCTTCATGGTGTACCTCGTATCTAAAACTGTGTAGGTGCGATGTGCTTTGAGCTTTATTCTGCCCCGCTATGCGTAAAAATGCAAACCTATGCATGAATATTCATTATATATTTTTTACACACCCCCCAAGGTGAGCTTTAGCGGCAAACATGACAAAATAGGCAGGGTGAACCGAGCAGACCTTAACAAAAAGACCACCGACATCTCCTCCATGTTCGATCAGGTAGCCGAACGCTACGACCTGATGAACGGCATCATGTCGCTGGGCCAGCACATTTACTGGCGCAAACAGACCGTCGCCGCCGTGGACGCCCACCCCGGCCAGAAGGTGCTTGACGTCGCCGCCGGAACCGGCACCTCGTCCGAACCCTTCGCCGACGCCGGTGTTAAGGTCATCGCCGCCGACCTCTCCGAGGGCATGCTGGCAGTAGGACGCCGCCGCCGCCCCGACATCGAGTTCGTCCAGGCAGACGTCACCGCCCTACCCTTTGCTGACGAAGAGTTTGATGCCGTCACCATGAGCTACGGCCTACGCAACGTAGCCGACTACCCCCAGGCTCTGCGGGAACTCTACCGCGTCACCAAGCCCGGCGGACGCATCGTCATCAACGAATTCTCCACCCCCACTTTCGCCCCTTTCCGCGCTATCTACCGCAACTACATCATGAAGCTAATTCCGCCGATTGCGCGCAAGGTATCGTCCAACCCTGAAAGCTACGAGTACCTGGCCGAGTCCATTCTGGCCTGGCCTACCCAGGACGAACTGGCCAGCCACTTCACCGAAGCCGGCTGGCAGGGTGTGCAGTATAAGAACCTGACCGGCGGTATCGTGGCCCTGCACCGCGCTTATAAGCCAGCGAAGTAAAACCGGTAAACTAGTGAGCAGCTTGCTGCGGCCCAGGGCCGTAGACCCCACCGAGGAAATGTGAAAGACACCGTGACTGAATCCACCAGCTCCCCTATGAGCGTTGAAGCGCTCATGCCCGAAGCTGACTTCAACCTACCGAGGGGCTTTGAGCTCATTGCGCAGGACGCTGAACTCGGCCCCAAGATTCTTGAGGCCCTTTCTGAGGTTGAGCAGCGCCTAGAACGCGCCGTTGCCCAGACCAACCACCTGGCAGATGTGGCCTCCCGCCACCTCCTCTCCGCCGGTGGTAAGCGGGTACGTCCCCTGCTGACCCTGCTCGCAGCAGAAGCCGGTGGAGGCATCAACGACCGGGCCATCGACGCTGCTGTTGTGGTTGAGCTGACCCATCTAGCCACCCTCTACCATGACGATGTTATGGACGATGCGCCCAAGCGCCGCGGTGTCGACACCGCCCAGAACATCTGGGGCAATTCAGTGGCCATTTTGACCGGTGACCTCATCTTCTCCCGAGCCTCCCTCATCGTTTCGGAGCTGGGTGGTCGTGCCCTGGCTGTTCAGGCGCAGACCTTTGAACGCCTGGTTTTAGGCCAGCTCTTTGAAACCACCGGCCCCGAGAAGAACGAAGATATTCTCAGCCACTACATCAAGGTCATCGAGGGTAAGACCGGCTCCCTGATCGCAGCAGCTGGCTCCTATGGCACCATTTTGTCTAACTCCCCCGAAGCAACCGTTCAGATGCTGGCCCGCTACGGCGAGCTGGTAGGAGTTGCCTTCCAGCTGGCCGACGACGTCATCGATGTGACCAGTTCGGGAGCAGCATCCGGCAAGACCCCCGGTACCGACCTGCGCGAAGGCGTGCCCACCCTGCCCACCATCCTGCTGGACCGGGCAGCTGCCACCGGCGACCTTGAAGCCCAGCACGTCCAGCAGCTCATTCAGGGCGACCTCACCAGCGACGAGGCTCTAGCCGAAGCCGTTGAAGCGCTCTCAGCTCACCCGGTCACCGCTGAGGCCTGGGAGATCGCCTACCAGTGGGCGGACGATGCCATCGCAGCAATTGAGCCCCTCCCCGATTCAGTGGTCAAGGAAGCCCTCAAATCCTTCGCTCACGCCGTCGTCCACCGCGACGCCTAGCATCCTATCCCGGCGGGAAACCGCCGGGATATTTTTTGCCCATTTTCCCATCCACTATTTGAGATTTATTTATCACTTGCCGGTCTGAACCCACATACTACAAAAGATTCATTCACACTTAGCCCTGCGGAGGACTACTCACATGAGTTCAAACCCCACCACAGCGCCCAAGAAACGAGAAGGCTTCTCAAGCCGCAAGGTCTTCATCTTTGCAGCAATCGGCTCAGCCGTTGGCCTCGGTAACATCTGGCGCTTCCCCTACGTCACCTACGATAACGGCGGCGGCGCCTTCATGATCCCCTACCTGGTAGCTCTGCTAACCGCGGGCCTACCCTTCCTCTTCTTCGACTACGTCATCGGTCACCGTGCCCGCGCCTCATCCCCCCTGGCCTTCCGCCGTCTGAACCGTAAGACCGAGTTCATCGGCTGGTGGCACATGGGCATTAACTTCATCATCGCTATCTACTACGCGGCGATTCTGGCCTGGGCCGCCCGCTACTTCATCTATTCCTTCACCCATGCCTGGGGCGAGGATCCGCAGACCTTCTTCTTCGCGGACGTCCTGCAGCTGGCTGACCCTGTCGCCCTCACTTTCGACTTCGTGCCCGGCATCCTCTACCCCCTCATCGGTATCTGGGTACTGCTGGCCATCATCATGTCCCTGGGTGTCCAGAAGGGTGTAGGCCTGGCTAACCTCTTCTTCATTCCCGTCCTGGTCATCATGTTCCTGGTCATGGTGGGTTACTCCCTGACCCTGGACGGTGCGATGACCGGCCTCGATGCCCTCTTCACCCCCGACTGGGCTGCCCTGACCGAGCCCGGCGTTTGGGTTGCAGCCTACGGCCAGATCTTCTTCTCCCTGTCCATCGGCTTCGGCATCATGATTACCTACGCCTCCTACCTGAAGAACAAGACCAACCTGACCGGCTCCGGTGCGGTTGTGGGCTTCGCTAACTCCTCCTTCGAGCTGCTGGCCGGTATCGGTGTCTTCGCCGCCCTGGGCTTCATGGCAACCGCCGCTGGCACCCAGGTCTCCGAGGTCGCAACCTCAGGCATTGGTCTGGCCTTCATCGCCTTCCCCACCATCATCTCTCAGGCCCCCGGCGGCACCCTGATCGGTGTTCTCTTCTTCGGTTCCCTGCTCTTTGCAGGCTTCACCTCCATGATTTCCATCGTCGAGGTGATTGTCGCTGGTGTTGAAGATAAGTTCAACCTGGGTCGTGTACGCTCCACTCTGCTGGTGATTGCCCCCATCGCAGTTATCTCCACTCTGCTCATGGCCACCACCTCCGGCCTCTACGTGCTCGATATCCTCGATAACTTTGTCAACCAGTTCGGCATCCTGGCAGCTGGCCTGGTCTCCATCTTCGTGGTTGCCTACCTGCTGCGTGCCCTGCCGATCTTCCGCGACCACCTCAACGAGCGTTCGTCCTGGAAGATGGGCAAGCTCTGGATGGTCCTGCTGGCAGGCGTCACCCCCGTCATCCTGGGCTACTCCCTGGTTAACACCTTCATCGGCCTGATCAACGAGCCCTACGAGGGCTACCCCGACCAGATGCTGAACATCTTCGGCTGGGGCATGGTCATCGCCCTTCTGGTTGTAGCTATCATCATCTCCATGTTGCCCTGGTCTAAGACCTCACGCGCAGCTCTGACTCCCCCGGCTCCCCCGATTGCAGGTGGCAAGGTCATTCACGGACACGTAGACACCACCGCCCAGTCGGCAGCCCAGTCAGCCACCGAAAAGGAAGGTGCCTAGCATGAGCTCCATCGCTATCGTTATGCTGATTGTCTCTATCGCCCTGATCTGGGGCGGCCTGGGCCTGGCCCTGGTTCATCTCTCCCGCAACCCCGATGATTCGGTGAGCGAGGTAGAGGCCGACGAAACCGCTATCCCCTGGGCCACCGAAGCCGCCCAGAAGTAACCCGGCTCCCCGCAGAAAAAAGCCCCTCCACACACAGGTATGGAGGGGCTTTTTCGTTTCTAGAAAGGCGTAGTTTCGCAGGCTCACACTCGATGGAGCCCAGCAGATTCCGAGCGCGCGAGGAAATAAATCTGCGGGCGGAATAGGCGCAAGCCTGACCCTCACGCCCCGCCTGACGGCGGATTCCGTTCGCTCTTGTGTGCTCGCGCGCTCGCACCCGCTCACTTCATCGAGCCAACAGCTTCGTTGTGAGCCTGCTCCACCACGCCACTGCTAGAAGGCCTTACGGCCGCACAACCCTGACGCTGATACCGTTCTCACCCCAGGCAGCTGCCAGGTCTTCGAGCTGGGCGGTGTGCGGGGTTGTGAAGAAGCGGCGGACGGTCGGGGCGAACTTCTCTTGCTGGGCCAGTTGGCCGTGTTCGAGGGTGGAGAAAATACCGCCACCGCGGTCGTCGTAAACCAGAACATCGAGGGTAGGTTTGCGTTCGCCGGGGCCTATGTTGAGGGAGCCGGTGTCGTGCAGGAAAGTCAGGTCCCCTAGGAGCACTCGCACCGGGCGGTTGAGGGCTAGGGAGATTCCGGAGGCGGTAGCGATAGTTCCGTCAATACCGGCGAGCCCGCGGTTGGCAAAGACAAGGGGGGATGCGGCAAGGGAGGGGGCGATGCGGTCCAGGTCGCGGATGAGGTTGGAGGAGCCAACCATCAGAATAGCGTCATCTTCTAGGCAGCTCCGCCAGGTAGCTTCTGCCAGGGCGTAGCCTGCGGTGCGGTCGGCTGAGGTAGCCCCGGGCTGGACGCTGATTGTGTAGGTGCCGGACCGGTAGTCGGCGACCTGCTGGTTCAGTTCCCGGGCTAGTTCTTGACCGGCTTCGCTCCAGCTGGCCATCCAGTCATGGCCGTCCTCGGTGGTAGCTCCCTGGCCGGTGCCCGCAAAGTCAGCTAGCTCGGTCAGGGTTCCCACCTCGCGTAAGTCAAGGGCCCCGGGCTCATACCAGGGGGCAGGTGAGGGAGCATAAAGGGCACGTTCTACCGCGGAGTTGGCCAGCAGGGTAGCAACCGGCCGGGAGAGGGTGGGGTGGCCGAAGATGACGGCCCGCTCAATCTGCCGCCCCAGATCACCTGCTAGCACCTGCCGGTAGACGGGTACGGCCAGAGGAGAGAAGCGGGCATTCGATGAGGGCTCAGCCAGTAGAGGCAGACCCTGTTGCTGGGCGAAAGCCTGGGCGATTGCGCCAGCACCATCACCGGCGATGACGACGGTACGGCGGGCGGTGTCGGCCTCGTCCGTCCGTCCAGCTCCCTCGGTGCTGCCTGCGCGTAGCCAGCTAGCTGCGCTGGGGTCGGCAGGGGGTAACGGGGTTGCAGGTGCCGGTGGATTCTCGGCTAGCGCCTGTGCCCAGCGCTCTAGGATCTGCTGGTCAAGGGGGCTGGGGGTGAGCGGGGTGTCGAGGGCCAGGTTAATCTGGACGGGGCCCTGCGGAGTGCTTGCGGGGGCCTCCCAGTTGTCTGCTGACCGCCCGGTCAGGGCAGCGAGCGCCGCGTTGAGCTGGGCGCTCTGGGGGTCAGCGGGGTCGGCCGCGTAGTTTTCGAGGGTGCAGGACGCCCGGGTGTGGGCGGGAGCAATCACTCGCTGGTCGGTGGTTTGGTTGGCCCCGGTGCCCTGGAGCCGAGCGGGGCGGTCGGCTGAGAGCAGGGCTAGGGGAACCCCTGAGTGGTAGGCCTCCATGAGAGCCGGTAGGCATTCGCCCACAGCGGTACCGCTGGTAGTGACCATGCCGACCGGCTGGCCACTGGCCTTGGCTAGCCCCAAGGCGGTGAAGGCTGCACTGCGCTCGTCGATACGCACATGGGCCTCTAGTACCCCGGCCTGATCCAGGGCTGCTAGGGCGTAGGCCAGGGGGGCGGAGCGTGAGCCCGGGGCTAGCACGACATGGCGCATGCCTGCCCGTACCAGGGTATCGAGCACAGAAATTGCGGTCACGAATGAGGGGGAAGGTGCATCAGTCACCCCACCAGTTTACTCGCTGCGCTCAGTGCTGGGGCCAGGCCGGTTTTCCTCCAAGTCCTTCTAGGATGCAGAGCTGGGCAGGCCTCGGTGGGCCAGGGCCCTAAGCTACCGCCTGGTCTAACAGGCGGTAGCAGGCCTCGATACGGCGGTGCCACCAGGCGGTGCGTTCGGGGCTGGCTGCTGCCTCTTCGAGGAGCCGGGGGTCAGGGGTGATATCGCGCAGGGGCAGGTAGCCATCTCGGGCTACGAGAGGGCTGGGGGTGACGTCCTGAGCCAGGAGGGAAACCGTGCCCAGCCCGCACCCGTAGGGCAGCTGGGGCAGGGCAGCAGCCAGGGCCGCGCCGGTACGAATACCCACCGAACTTTCAAGGGCAGATGAAACAACCGCAGGTAGGGCGGCCTGCTCCACTAGCTCTAGGGCCCGTCTGACTCCTCCCAGAGGTGCGGCCTTAATAATCATCAGGTCAGCTGCTCCCAGGCGGGCGACCCGTAACGGGTCATCAGCCTTACGCACAGCCTCATCGGCGGCGATCAGCAGAGGATTACCCCGGGCCCGCAGTGCCTCGCGCACCCGGGCCAAGCCTTCGATACCCGGCACAGGCTGCTCAGCGTAGAGCAGATCGTAGTCGGATAGCTCATTGAGGGCGCGGACGGCCTGGGCCTCGGTCCAGCCGCCGTTGGCGTCAATCTTCAGTTTGGCGTCTGGGCAGGCCGCGCTGACGGCCGCTACCCGTGCCAGGTCCTGGGCCAGGGATTCTTCAAAGGGCAGCCCGGCCTCAGCCACCTTAATTTTAATTTCCCGCACCTGCCCCTGGTAGCGGGCTAGCACGTCCTCTACCGCCTGAGCAGGCACAGCTGGAACCGTGGCATTGAGCGGAATGCTGGTACGCAGCGGCTGGGGGTAGGGCAGCCAGGCCGCTTCGATAGCGCAGGCTAGCCAGGCGGATGCCTCCACAGGCTCATATTCGGTAAAGGCAGCGAACTCCCCCCAGCCCTCTGGCCCCTGAATCAGGGCCGTTTCACGCAGGGTGACACCGCGGAACTTCACCCGCATAGGCAGGGTTACTACACGGGTCGCCGACAAGATTTCTTCAAGCGGGGGCAGGGGAACGTTAAGGGGCAGGGCGCTAACTGTCATGCTTTCTAATCTACTCTTCTACCGCTTCTGCGGGGCTGTGTTCAGGTGCTCGCGCAATATTAGGGGTTCTCTCAGGAAAGTCCCATGTGAGTTTGTCACAATAGCAGTGCAGGCTGAGCCTGTTCATCTCTAGCAGGGTCTAGGGCTGAAATAAGAGGCACGGCTTGGTAGGCTCGTTGAAGTGTCTACACGCAGCAGAAAGGTCTTTAGGGATAACTGTGAGTTTTGAGAAGCGCGATTCTAACGCTGTTTCTGGCGCACCCGACGATGCCACCGAGGTGCTCATACCCCAGGCCTACGACGATCGCACGGTTGCTCTTCCCCTTCGCCCCGGTGAGGACGCTACAGAGGTACTTCCTACTTCCCAGGCCCGAGCTACTTTTACGGACGATGACGCCACCGTAGTTCTTGCTGCCTCTACTCGCCCCCTGCCTGCGCATGGGGTCACGCCTAAGTCCGCTTCAGAAGTTGACTCCAACCCTACCCAACTCCTAGAAACCCAGCCTTCATCCCGGGCAGCCTTCCCATCTAATCCCCAGGGTGAGGCTATCAAGGCCAAGCTCCAGGCCGGTGCCGCTAGCAGCCTTGCAGCTGCTAAGACCGGTTTTGCTGCTGCCCAGACCGCAGCTCAAGAGGCAGCCCATAGAGTCAAGAAGGAACGCGCCGCCCGCGCCGCAGCCAAAGCCCGCGCTCAGGCTGCGGCCCCGCGTCCGGAGGCCGTCACCGCCCACCGGGTGCCCCAGGCCACCTATGGCACCAGTACGCAAGGACGCCCCCGCCCCGGCTACCCGGCGCAGGCCCAGCCGGGCTACGGCCGTCCGCCCTACCAGCAGGCCCACTCAGGTGAGGACTCCCCCTCAGGCCGCTTGCATATGCTGACCCCCTCCCATATTCGGCAGACCCGCCCCTCGCTCTGGACCCTGATTCAGCACTTCTTTGCGGCAGGTACCCTCTTGTGCCTGCTCGTAGCGGCTTTCGTTTTCTTTATTACTACCCCTACCGGCCAGGAGCTGGATGAGATTTCCTTCCAGGAGTTCGCCTACCAGTTCATGACCTACACCCAGCAGACCTCTACCCTGCTGGACTTTATCCCCACCGCAGCCGGTATTACTGCGGCTACTGGCCTGCTTTTTGTCCTGCTGTGGAAGCACCGCTTTGTGCCTGCCCTGGTCGGCATCGCGATTGCTGCCGGGGCTAATCTGACGACCCAGCTGCTCAAGAACTACATCATCGTCAAGCCCAATCTGGGTATTCAAGAAGCGCTGGGTAACTCAGCGCCGTCCGGCCACACGACTTTCGCTGCGGCTGCTGGCCTGGCCCTCTTCCTAGCCTCCCCCAAGCGTTTCCGCCCCACCGTAGCGCTCATCAGCATGGTCTTTACGGTGGCAGCGGGCTATTCGACCGTGGTCAACGGCTGGCACAGGCCCGCCGATGTGGTCACCGCGATTCTAGTCACCGGGCTCTGGGGCGTACTAGGTCTGGTTATTCTGCGCTTCATGCGCTCCGAAGAACTCGATATGAGCGATACCCAGCGCTCCGGCCTAATCCTGGTTCCCTTGCTTTCTATCTCGGGGTTCTTCTCGGGCTTCTGCGCCCTCGCCCTCTACTGGGTAACCTACACCAACCCGATTCCCGGTTCTGCCTTTATGGCAGCCATCTGCCTCATCGGGGCGGTAGCGGCTCTGACCACCAGCACCCAGGTAGCCCTCCTGCGCCCCCAAAATAAGAAGCGCAGCGCCTACCGCAGGGTCTGGGCCTACTAGCAGCAACCGCCTGGCCCCAAAGGCGAAAAATTTCAAAGACAAAGGGTTGCCCAGCTCAACGCTGGGCAACCCTTTATTCGTCTATGAGCGGGAGCCTGACGGGGATGAGGAAACCTAGCCCTGCCCCAGGGTAATGGGACCGGTGAGGCCGGACGCCGCATCCCCCTCGAAGGTGACAGTAGAGAGCCCCTGTCCCTCAGCCTCACGAGCTTCCAGTTTGAGTAGACGGTCAAGCAGTATGCGGGTGGAACCGCCCGAGTAGGGCAGCTGGTACATAGATGCTGTGGTAGCTCCCTTAACCTCTTTCAAGGCGGAGTCGGCAATTTTCTGTACGGCGTCTTCCATGGTGCCTGCCATGCGCTCAATAAAGGAGCTTTCCACCGGGGTGCCGTGGCCGGGAACGAAGATACGGTAGCGGTCCAGCCCTGCCAGAGTTCGCAGGGTGCTGACCCAGAGTTCGGGGTAAGAATCGTCAAAAGCGGGGTCTGAGCCCTGCTCGATGATGTCACCGGCAAAGAGCACATCGTCGACACCCACCAGCACGTCTCCGTCGGTGTGGGCCAGGCCCAGGTACATGAGGGTCACAGCCCGTTGTCCCAGCTCTACGCGGGTAAAGGCCGGGCGGGTGCCGTCACCGGGCAGGAAACGGGTGGGGACCACAAGCTCAGTGTTGGGGCCCTGCTGGTGGGCCATCTCAGGTTCTAGGACTTCAACGTAAAGACGCTGACGGTCACCGTAGCTTTCAATGGCCCGGGCAGCGCGGGGGTGGGCCCAGATATCGGTCACCCCATCGGCTGCGAACACGGCATTGCCCATGAAGCGGTCAAAGTGGGCGTGGGTGTTGACCGCGACCAGGGGAAGGTCGGTAACCCGGCGGACCGCTCTTAGAATCTCAGCGCCTTGACGAGGCCCGGCACCGGTATCAATCACCATAGCCTTCTCTGCGCCCACGATCAGGCCTGAGTTCAGGCGGTAGTTATCCGTTGAGATCTGATAGATACCATCGGCAATTTCAAGAGTTCTAGCCATACTCTCTAAGGTACTTGAATTATCGGGTAGCCACCGGGTTTGCGGGTAACTGGTCGGTTATTTCTCGCCACACTGGGTTTCTTTAAGGCTGCTAGAGCGACCGAACGACAATCTTATGTCATAAAAATATGTGCTATCGGGGCTTCTCCAGAGGGGCTACTGCCACCTGCCGGTGTGTAGATTTGGGCACTAGACTGGTGGGGTGATGTCGACTGAAACTTCTCCTGCTCCCGTCCCCTGCGGCCGTTACGCCCCCTCCCCTTCCGGGGACCTACACCTGGGCAACCTGCGCACCGCCCTACTGGCCTGGCTGATGGCCCGCTCAGCCGGGGGCCGTTTCGTGATGCGGGTAGAAGATTTAGACCGGGTCAAGAAGGGGGCCGCCGAGCGCCAGCTAGCTGACCTTGCTGCCCTGGGCATCGACTGGGACGGGCCGGTGCTCTACCAGTCCACCCGCCGTGAGGCCTACGCGGACGCCCTCGCCCGCCTGCGCGAGGCAGGGCTGGTTTATGAGTGCTACTGCACCCGCAAAGAAATTCAGGAGGCCTCCAGCGCCCCCCACGGGGCGCCGGGCGCCTACCCCGGCATCTGCCGTAACCTCACCGCAGCAGAACGCGCCGAGCGCAGGCAGCTGCGGCCGGCGTCCTTACGCCTCAAAGCCCAGGTAAAGGAGTGGACGGTCACCGACCGCTTTGCCGGGGAATACACCGATAGCGTTGATGACTTCGTGCTGGTGCGGGCCGACGGGGTCTACGCCTATAACCTGGTCTGCGTAGTCGATGACGACTACCAGGGAGTTACCGAGGTAGTGCGCGGCGATGATCTGCTGCCCTCCGCCCCCCGCCAGGCCTACCTGGCCCAGCTCTTGGGGCTGCCTGTCCCCACCTATGCCCATGTGCCCTTGGCCCTCAATACTGAGGGCAAGCGCCTGGCCAAGAGAGACGGTGCTGTGACCCTCGCGGAGCTCACCGCCGCCGGGGTCAGCACCGAGCACATCATGCGTATGATTGCGGCCTCCATCCCGCTGCCGCCGCTGACCGGGGCGAGCGCGGGTGACAGCGGCCCCCACCTACCCGAAACTGCCGCCGAAATGCTCTCTGTCTTCGCCCCTGAGCGTATTCGGCAGGCCCCATGGACGGTAGTGGACCCGCTCTTAGAGAGCACCTGCGGGCTCTAGGTGGCAGCTATGAATCTCACCGACCGTATACCTAACGAGCACCGGGGCACCGCCGCCCTGCTCCTGATTTTGGCCGGTTCTCTGGGTATTCAGATTTCAGCGGCTATCGTTTCGGTGCTTTTTGCCAGTGTCGGCCCCACCCAGGTGGCCGCCCTGCGCGCCCTCATTGCCGCTGTGGTGCTCTGGGCTCTGGTGCGCCCCAACCCCTTTGCCCTGCGGCGGCAAGACCTGCCGCAGGTGCTGGTGTATGGGCTGGTGCTGACCCTCATGAGCGTCTGCTTCTATAACGCGGTGCATCATATCCCCCTAGGTGTGGCAGTGACCTTTGAATACCTGGGTGCCTTTGTTGTGGCCCTACTGGGCGTGCGCCGCTTGCGTGATGGACTCATGGCCTTCTTCGCCTTGGCCGGGGTCGTCATGATCGCTGGGCCTACACTCGCTGGGGACGCCCACCCTATCGGCTTTATCTGGGCCCTAGGCTCGGCGGCCTCGATGGCAGGCTACACCATCTACTCGGCCCGCATGGGCTCAGCCTCACCGGCTACCAGCGGCTTACGCGGCACCACCATGTCGCTGGCTTTTTCAGCCCTCATACAGCTACCCCTGTCGCTACCTGCCATGGCAGGGCTGGACGCGGACGCCTGGTTCAAGCTGGCTCTCTCCGCTATCGTGGGTGTGGCTCTGGCCTACTCCGCCGATAATATTGCCGGTCAGCTCACCAGCGCCGCCGTGATTGGAGTGCTCTTCTCTATCGACCCGGTGGTCGGGGCTATCGTGGGCACCTTCATGCTGGGCGAGGTGCTCTCAGCCTGGTCTTATCTGGGCATTGTATTGATTGCCGCCTCGGGTGCCTATATCGTCTGGCGCACCAACCGCTCAGCCATAGCCCTCTCCCTGCACACCTCGGCTCTGCCCCTGGTAGACCCGCGCTCGCAGGAGCATTCTTAAGAGAAACTCATCGGTTTTATAGGCAGATTCTAAATAAGCTCTGGCCGTGAGATAGTGTCACCAGAACCCTCAGGGTGTAAGCTAACCCACAGACCAAAACGTGTGCTTCAGTAAATACCTCAAGTAATCTAAACAAGATACTTTAGAGAAACTGCACAAAAAGGTAGGTGCGGTGCCGCACCTCCCAACCCCGCACGTCCTCGCCCACAACCCAAGGGGAGCTCATGAGCAACACCACCTACCAACTGATAGCCCTGGCTATCTACTTCGCCGCCATGGTCGGCATTGGCATCTGGGCCAAGTCCAAGAACAAGAGCCTCGACGACTACGTACTGGGCGGGCGCTCCCTCTCCCCCACCGCCGCCGCTCTCTCCGCAGGAGCCTCGGACATGTCAGGCTGGCTACTCATGGGCCTACCCGGCGCCCTCTACATCACCGGCCTAGCCGAAGCCTGGATCGCCATCGGCCTAACCATCGGCGCCTGGCTCAACTGGAAGTTCGTAGCCCCCCGCCTACGCGCCTACACCGAAGTCTCCAGCAACTCGGTGACCGTCCCATCCTTCTTCCACAACCGCCTGCGCGACTCCCGCGGCATCATCCGCATCTTCGCAGCCCTGGTGATTTTGATTTTCTTCACCTTCTACGTCTCCTCCGGCATGGTCGCCGGGGGTGTCTTCTTCCAGTCATCCTTCGGCGGTAACTACCACACCGGCATGCTGCTGGTCGCCGGTATCACCGTTGCCTACACCCTCTTCGGCGGCTTCCTAGGTGCAACCTACACCGACGTTGTGCAGGGCCTACTCATGCTGACAGCCCTCATCGTCCTGCCCATTATGGCTCTGATCTACGTGGGCGGTTTCTCTGGCCTTGAGAGCACCATCGAGTCCGTCAACCCCACCGCCCTCTCCCTCTTTGCGGGCACCACTCTGCTGGGCATTCTCTCCTCAGCAGCCTGGGGCCTGGGCTACTTCGGCCAGCCCCACATCATCGTGCGCTTCATGGGCCTGCGCTCTGCCCAGGACGCCACCGCCGGTCGCCGCATCGGCATCACCTGGATGGTTGCCACCCTAGTCGGCGCCATGAGCGCCGGCCTCATCGGCATCGCCTACTTTGCCCGCCACCCCGAAGCTACCCTGACGGACGCCACCAACGCCGAATCGGTCTTCCTGGATATGTCCCAGATTCTGCTCCACCCCCTGCTGGCCGGTTTCGTACTGGCCGCGGTGCTGGCAGCGATCATGTCCACCCTCTCCTCCCAGCTGATTGTCTGCTCCTCAGCCCTGGCTGAAGACCTCTACAAGCTCACCAGCGGCGGCAAGGAACTCTCGGATGCCAAGGGCCTGTGGCTGGGTCGTGCGGGCGTGCTGGTTGTCTCTATTATCGCGGGCCTGCTGGCCTGGAACCCTGACTCATCCGTACTTTCCCTGGTCTCCTTTGCCTGGGCTGGCTTCGGTGCCGCCTTTGGGCCGATCGTGATTCTCTCCCTCTACTGGCGCAAGCTCACCGCCGCCGGTGCTGTAGCGGGCATGGTTGCGGGTGCCATCACTGTCTTTGTCTGGGGCTACAACGAGGTTCTCTCAGGCTACATGTACGAGATCGTACCCGGCTTCCTGGTCAATCTGCTCTTTGCCTACCTGGTATCGGTTGCCACCTACAAGGGTGACTCTGCCGCTACCCACGAGATCAACGAAGAATTCGACCGCGCAGTGGAGCTCTCCCGCTAAGCCAGCTTCCGCTAGAACTGCTAGCTCAGGTTCTTCTTTTATCAGGACGCCGCACCCCGCTCCCCTGCCCCTCAGGCAGGAAGCTGGGGGCGGCGTCCGTCCTTTCTTCCGCTGAATGTCGGTGAATCTCTGCTGAATGTAACCGAAAGCTTCATGTGCGTGTTCTCTGAACGCGCAGATGAAGTTTTCGGTTACCCACAAGGAACCAACGGCGGGGACGCCCTGGGTAGACTGGTGGCTATGACTAACGAACTTCCTGCCAAGGTTTCTGACATTTTTGACCCGACCGCCTGGCGCCTGGTCGAGGGCTTTGAAGACCTGACCGACATCACCTACCACCGCCAGGTAGAACGCAATGCGGCCGGTGAGATCCTGCGCGACCTGCCGACCGTCCGCATCGCCTTTGACCGGCCCGAGGTGCGCAACGCCTTCCGCCCCCACACCGTCGATGAGCTCTACCGGGTGCTGGATCATGCCCGTATGACCTCCAACGTGGGCACCGTACTGCTGACCGGCAACGGCCCCTCAGCCAAGGACGGCGGCTGGGCCTTCTGCTCCGGCGGCGACCAGCGTATTCGCGGCCGCGACGGCTACCGCTACGCCGAGGGTGAGACCCGCGATTCCATCGACCCGGCCCGCGCAGGCCGCCTGCATATTCTGGAGGTGCAGCGTCTGATTCGCACTATGCCCAAGGTGGTGATCGCCCTGGTGTCGGGCTGGGCTGCCGGTGGCGGTCACTCCCTGCATGTGGTTGCTGATCTGACTATCGCGTCAGAAGAGTACGGCAAGTTTAAGCAGACCGATGCGACCGTGGGCTCCTTTGACGCCGGCTACGGCTCAGCCCTGCTGGCCCGCCAGGTGGGTCAGAAGTTTGCCCGCGAGATTTTCTTCCTGGCTAAGGAGTACGATGCCCAGCGCATGTACGAGATGGGCGCTGTGAATGATGTAGTGCCCCACGCCGAGCTGGAAACCAAGGGCCTGGAGTACGCGGCCCACATTGCCCGCCAGTCCCCGCAGGCTATCCGCATGCTCAAGTTCGCTTTCAACCTGCCGGACGACGGCATGGTCGGCCAGCAGGTCTTTGCAGGCGAGGCCACCCGCATGGCCTACATGACCGACGAGGCCGTCGAGGGCCGCGATGCTTTCTTGGAAAAGCGCGACCCCAACTGGGAGAACTACCCCTACTACTTCTAGCCGACCGGCGGCGTCCGCACGCCCGGCTCAGAGCAGCACAGGCTCAGTGCCCACTAGACTCGCGTACTACCCACCCCGCTCGTGGACAGTGCGTGAGTCTGGTGGGCTTTCGCCGTCCGGGCACACAATGAGGACGCCCCGCCCCACCTTCTTCGCGGAAGGCGGGGCGGGGCGTCCTCCTGTTTGGCCCGGGGCTAGTGTCGTAAGCTAAACCTCAGGGCCTGCCATGCGGCGGGCAGCCTTGCGGTTGTCGATGGCGCGTTCCTCGAACTCCAGCTCGATAATGCGCAGCTTGTTCTTGCGGTGCCAGGTCAGTAACACGTTGATGAGAAAGACCAGGAAAACCAGCATGAAGACCAGGTAGGCCAGGCCAATCACAGAAAGAGCGGCTTCCCAGGCGGTGGGCACCAGCGGGTTGTTAGCAAGTACAGTCATGGTTTACGCTCCCTTATCCGGCTTGCCCGCAGCATTCTCGCCCAGCCCCAGGCGCTTACGAATCACCCGGATCTCGGTCTTATTTTTCTTGTGGAAGCCCAGCAGCACTATGAAAAAGAGCACCAGCAGGGCAAGATACAGCAAGAGAAGCGCGATTTCAGCAACGGTTGCTTCAAGCATGGGAAGACTCCTATCTCGACCTTGAGAGTAAAGAACGTATTAGCCACAAGATTACCAAGTAGGCATACTAAACGGCAACCATCAGCAGGCGTAGACTAAAAAGAGCCATGATATTTGATTCTCTCACCCCGCTCCCCGTACCTGCCCTGCCCGGGCGGGGGGCCGCCGTCCGCGTCGGGGCAGATCAGCCCGCCCGCCCTGCTACGCAGGAGCTTAATGAGGCCCTGCGTACTTTTAGCGCCCGCTTCACCGAGCTGGAGAAGGGGCAGGACGGCCCCGCCCTGGTTGTCACGACCAGCGGCTCCACCGGCACCCCCAAACAGACGGTACTTCCGGCCTCTGCCCTGGCAGCCTCGGCCCGCGGCACCGAAGCTGCCACAAACACCCACGACGCCCAGTGGCTTCTAGCTTTACCTCTACAGTACGTTGCCGGGGCGCAGGTGGTAGCCCGGTCTGCGCTAGCGGGCACCAAACCCGTTATCACCACGTCAGTCAGCGAAGGCTCCCGCTTCACCGCCCAGGACTTCATCACCTCCACTGAAAAACTCTCCACCCAGCACCGGCTAGTTTCCCTGGTGCCCACCCAGCTGCACCGCCTGCTGGAAACCCCCACAGGGCCCCTCCGCTCCGAGACCCTCGAAGCGCTGCGCTCTTTCTCCGCGATTCTTCTGGGTGGGGCCCCGGCCAGCGCCGACCTTATCAGCACCGCCCGCGACCTGGCACTGCCGGTGGTTCGCACCTACGGCTCGGCTGAAACCGCAGGCGGCTGCGTCTATGAAGGTAAGCCGCTGCCGGGCGTCCGCGTGCAGATAGAACCTGAAGCTACCGGCCCCGAAGCTCCCGGGCGCATCTGGCTGGGCGGGCCTACCATTGCCAGCGGCTACACCAAGGACCCGCAGCGCACCGCCGCCCACTTTTTCATCGATGACAATGGCACCCGCTGGTATCGCACCGACGATTTAGGCACCTTTGGCCCGAGCACCGGCTCCCTCACCGTCACCGGGCGGGCCGATGATGTGCTGATCTCCGGCGGCATCAAAACCAGCGCAGCAGCGGTAGCCACCGCCCTCGAAAGCCACCCGGACGTGCGCGAAGCCCTGGTTGCCGGGGTTCCGGACGCCCGCTGGGGCACCACCATCACCGCAGCTATCACCCCCGTAGCCGGCAGAAACATCCAGCCCGGCGAGCTTACGGACGCCCTCCCCCGCCTGGTGGCAGAAAAGCTGGGGGCAGCGTCCGCACCTAAACTCATTGAAGTGCTACCAGAGTTCCCCACCCTGCCCACGGGTAAGCCCGACCGGCGGGCGGTTCAGGCCCTCCTAACAGCAGCCTGGCAGGCCCAGCAAGGCAGCCGGGGCACATCACGCGGCAGCTAGCGGACACCGACCGCTAAAAAGTGAGAGAATGGTGTGTATTTGTGGCGGCACAACGCCAGGTAAACATTTGGGCTGGTAAGGAGCAAGGCAGTGGCAACGGTTGCACAGTGGATTGAGGGGGCGCGCCTGCGCACGCTCCCCCTGGCGGCAGCTCCTATTATTGCAGGGTCTGCGGCGGCCTACGAGGTGCACCAGTTCAAGCCCGTCCGCGCCCTATTAGCCTTCCTAGTGGCCTTCTTCTTGCAGGTGGGCGTCAACTACGCCAACGACTACTCCGACGGCATTAAGGGCACGGACGAGGTGCGCGTAGGGCCCCTGCGCCTGGTCGGCTCGGGCGTGGCCAAGCCCTCCCACGTGAAGATGGCAGCCTTTATCTGCTTTGGTCTGGCAGGGGTCAGCGGGCTGGCCCTGATTCTGCTCTCCCAGCAGTGGTGGTTCCTAGCTATCGGTGCCTCGGCAGTGCTGGCTGCCTGGGGCTATACCGGCGGTAAGCACCCCTACGGCTACATGGGCTTGGGCGACATCTTCGTCTTTATCTACTTCGGACTAGTCGCGACCCTGGGTACGATGTTTACCCAGAGCAACCAGCTGACCCTAGCTTCCTGGGTCTTTGCGGTTGCTCTCGGACTGTTCTCCTGCGCCCTGCTCATGGCTAACAACGTGCGCGATATCCCCACCGATATTGAGGCGGGTAAGAAAACCCTGGCAGTGCGCCTAGGCGACCGGGCATCGCGCATCACCTACGCAGCTGAGATGGGCCTGGGCCTGGCGCTGACCGCCCTGCTGGTACCCCATAACCCCTGGTATGCCCTGGTCTTTATTCTGATTGGGCCGGTCGTTCATTCAGCCCTGGTGGTGCTCTCGGGGGCTCTGGGTCGCGACCTCATTCCGGTGCTCAAGCAGGCGGGCATCATTGCCCTCATTTATTCACTGCTCATTGCCCTAGCGGTAGCCCTGCACCCGCTCGAAATCTTTGCTGAGCGGGCCACCGTCTTTACCGGCTACTAAAGACCCTGGCTACGGCGGGCTGCTTCGTCCAGCTCGTCTTCAATCGCCTGGTTTTCGTCTTCTAGGCTCGTTTTCTTGGGCTTGTTCTTGCGGCGAATCATCCGGTTAAAGTCGGCAGCTGCGGCGTCGTGCAGACGGGGGAAGGCCAGGTAGCAGATGGCGAAGCCAATGATGGCACCGAAAATAATAGCCAGAATGAAGCCCACGCCAAAATAGTAGGAAGCAAAAAAGGCGGCGGCTGAAAACAGCAGGCGGAGCAGGGAATACTTCAGAAAATTCACCCCCTCATTCTACCAACCTGCTGGTGGTGCCTATAGGAGGGGGGGCGCGTCCGCTCATCTAGCACGCTGTGAGCGCACAAAGCCGGGTTGGCGGGTGCTGTCGTGAAAAAATGGGGGTATGGGTAGAGCTATTTTGTTGATTGGCGGTGCCGCCCTTCTGCTGGGCGTATGGATTTATTCGATTCTGGATGCCGCCCAGACTGATCGTTTGCGGGTGCGCACCCTGCCTAAGGGGGCCTGGCTGGCTGTGCTGGTGCTCTTCCCCCTGCTGGGGTCGGCACTCTGGTTTTGGCTGGGTCGCCCCCGCGGGTCGCGCCACGGGTCTTTTGGGGCCCCTGTTGCCAAGCCGCCGGTGGCTCCCGATGATGACCCTGAGTTTTTGAAGTTCTTGGAGGCCCGGGCCCGACGCGAGCGTCAGGACGCCGAGTGGCAAGAACGCAAGAAGCGTAAGGACGCCGGTGGGCAGGGCTCTGCCCAGGGCGAGGAGGCCACCGAGCCGGACGACGAATCCTAGTTTTTTAGAACCCCACGTTCTGTCACGATCCCCACGATTTACAGGTGGGGCTCGTGACAAAGTATGGGGTTCGCTCTTATTTCTTGGCCTGGCGGTAGGCCCGGTAGTGCCTTCTAGTTTCAAGTACACCCCCGATGACAATGACAACTAGGAGTGGCAGGCGCCAGGTCAAGCTAGCGTAGTCATCGGTCGTGTAAAGTCCGTAGCCCCATAGACCGAATATCGCGAGCATGAGTAGGGAGTGCAGGTAGAGCCGGTAGGGCTTGACCTTCTTTTGTTCTGAGAGGGAACGGGCATAGGCTACCGGGTGGCCGAATTCTTCGAGGTAGCTACTACCGCTTTCACGGGCATGTTCTTTGACCCTGGAAACTTCTTCCCGTATGCGGGTATCTGAAATATCGCCACGCCCCCTCAGCTCCTGCTTAAATCGTGCAAGCCAGGTTTCATCGTCTTGGCAGTCTTCCTCGTCCCCTAAACCTGTAACCTGCGGGGGTGAGGGCAGCAGAAAGCCCGCAGCTGTTCCCAAAACACCCAACCCCAGGGCAGCCACTAGGTGGGCCCAGTTGGGAAAGCGCTGGGTGAAAACCTCGTAGGAGGCAAATAAGCCAAGCCCGATAGCTGCTGAACCAGCCAGAATAACGAGCGCTGTCAGAAGTACGGCAGCGGTAAAGCCAAATTTTTTACGGCTGTGTTGGAAGGTAACGAGCTGAGCAAGAAAAAGCATGCCCAAGGCCCCGGGAAGAAGATAGAAGCCCAGCGGCTGGGAGCTCGGCCTGTCGCTGGGTAGAACGCTGACAACCCAGAAAAGAATGCTAAAGAATGCCCCGGTCAAGAAACCTGCCACAATTGCTTCTTTGAGAGCCCATGGCTCGTCTTCGGAAAAGGCCTGGGTCCCCTTTTCGCGCCAGGTGGTAATTTTTTCGGCGGCCCATTCCTGAGGGCTACCGTAGAGGTCCGTGGCACTTTCGCCGGTCTCTGCAACCTGTCTAATGACGCGGTTGATGGCGCTTTCGCTGGTGACTGCTTTGACACCGTTCGTAGCGAGAGTCGCAAAGGCTGCTTGCACCCAGTCCTTGTCTGCCGGGCTCTTGCTGGCTTCTTCGATCGCGATAGTCAGGCGTTCGTAGGGATTGTTCGCCATGTCTCCTCCTTGAGTCATATAGAAACGTCGGTGGTTTTAGGCCCCGAGGGCGCTAGTAAGCCGGGCGAGGGTGGCTCGCTCGTCGGCGAGTTGGCGGGCACCTGCGTCAGTGAGCCGGTATTGGCGGCGGGCGGGGCCGCTCTCCCCTTCCGTCCAGGTGGTGGTGACGTACCCGGCTTCTTCCAGTTTGGACAGAGCCGGGTAGAGGGAGCCACCGCGTAGGCGTCCGTAGCCCAGCTTTTCAAGCTGTAGGGCAAGTCCGTAGCCGTGCAGGTCGTCCTGCTCTAGGCAGGCGAGGACGGCGGTGGGCAGGGTTGCCCGCACCAGAGCCGGCGGGTAGGTGGTTGGGTTCATGAGCACCTCCTTCTGTATCTAAGTACAGCATCTACCTAGGTAGGTTTCAAGACTTTTGTCGATTATTACCGAATAACATCTACACAGAAGCCCCCGCACACAAGGTGCGGGGGCTTTTTGAACCTGTGGAAAAGCGTCAGCGATAAATCCTACAGACCCGAGTAGGAGTGCAGACCCGAGAAGTAGACGTTGACCACGGTGAAGTTAAAGATGATGCAGAGGTAACCTGCGATGGAGAGCCAGGCTGAAGGCGGGCCCGACCAGCCGCGGGTGGCACGAGCGTGTAGGTAGGCGGCGTAGACCACCCAGATGATGAAGGTCCAGACTTCCTTGGTGTCCCAGCCCCAGTAGCGGCCCCAGGCCTTTTCTGCCCAGATAGCACCGGCGCCCAGGGTGAAGGTCCACATGGCAAAGCCCACGGTGTTGAGGCGGAAGGAGAAGTTTTCCAGGGCGGTGGATGAGGGGATCAGACGCATGAAGCCCAGGCGCACCAGGGAGCTGTCGGTGCCCTCGATAATCTGACGTTCGCGGGCGGTCTGCACCAGCTGCAGGATTGCCATGGCGAAGGTGATGGTGAAGATGGCGGAAGCCAGCACCGCGATGGATACGTGAATCACTAGCCAGTAGGACTGGAGAGCGGGCACTAGCTGACCTACGGGGGTGGGGTAGGCGATGGTAGCTGCGGTCATCATGGTCAGGGCCAGGCCAGATACCAGGGTCCCCACAAAGCGCAGGTCGCGGAAGATCAGGAAGCCCAGGTAAACCACAACCACGAGCAGGGCGCCGGTGGTGCAGAATTCGTACATGTTGCCCCAGGGCACTCGGTTAGCAGCAAAGGCGCGGGAGAGCACACCGGCTAGGTGAATGAGGCAGCCCAAGGCCAGAATGACCACACCGGCGCGGGCGGCAGGTCGGCGTTCGCCGCTACCGTAGCGCATCTCTGAGTCGGCGACGTGACCGGCGATCTTGGCGGCTGCTGATTTCTTGTAGCTCATGCCACGTTCGCCGGTGCCCTGTTCGGTGCCGCTAATGCGAGCTGAGCGGGCGTTTTTGATGCGGGCACCGGAACCCACGAGTTCCTTTTCAGCTTCGGGAGCCGTGGCAGCTTCAAGGCGCTTGGTGGTGCGGGAGTGGGCAGCGACGTCCCAGGCAAAGGCTACGAAGGCCACCATGTAGGTGATCGCCGCAAGGTACATAAAGAGTTCGCTCCAGCGGGCGAGCTCTATGTTGACTTCTGACATGGTGTTCTCACTTCACAGGTTGAGGTAGGGCGCGGACGCCGGTGCCCGGCCGGGTTGCCCCGGAGTAGGCGGTGGGTAGGTTAGGCTTCATCAAATTCTAGTCCCCATTGCTCGGCAAAGAGGTCGGTGAGTCTATCGGCTTCGGTTGCGAGTCTGGGGTCTTCGCCGCGGACCAGTAGGCCGTATTCGACGGTGAGCAGGCGGTGCGCGCCGGTGCCGCTTTCAGTGGCGCGCACCCAGACGCGGCGGCGGGCAACGAAGACGGAGAGCAGCAGACCACCGAAGAGCAGGGTGGCCGAGATTAGGGCGATAGGACGGCCGGGGTCTGAGCGAATTTCAATACCGGCGTAGCGCTTGACGCCCAAAAACTCGATGGTTCCGTGGCCGCCTGGCAGGGTGGCGGTGTTGTTACTGGCATCGAGCACGATACCGTTGCCTGCTGCCATAGTGTTGAGTGGGGTGAGGCTATCGATGTCGAGTACGTAGACGTTCTGGGGTACACCGTTATCAAGCCCCAGGTCGCCCGCGTAGCTTTGGAGCACCAGCATGGGGTTGAGCAGGTCGGAGTCGATAGAGGTGGGAGCGCTACCGGTAGTGCGTTCGCCGGTAGGCAGGAACATGCCCACAAAACCCAGCTGATCGGGGCTGGCGTCCGGAACCTTCAGCACCACCGATGAGAGGTAGCTGCGGCCAGAGGGCAGGCCTACCACGGGCCCCTCATAGGCAACAGAACCGTCGGTGTTGGTGATACGGACGATTGGTGAGTACCCGTTACCCAGCAGGTAGATAGAGGTTCCCTCAAAGTAGATAGGCTCGTTGACCTTGAGGGTCTGTTCACGCTGCTCACCGTCTGCATTGGTGAGAGTGAAGTCAGCTTCGTAGTTGATATCTGACCCGTAGGTGGGTGAGCCTTCCTGGCGGTCGTACTCGACGGTGAGGTTCGTGAGGGTAGCTGAGTAGGGTGCTAACCAGTCGGGATTGTAGTTAGTGCCGGGGCTGAAAGAGTCATAGGAGACCAGGGAATTGACGAAGGTTTCGTCCTCTGTCACCACACGCTGGCCGCTGTAACCAAAGAGGGAGCCCACAGCCACAGCGATGAGCACCCCAATCATGGCCAGGTGGAAGAGAATATTGCCCAGTTCACGCAGATAGCCACGCTCGGCGGCCACATTGACAACGCCCGGGGCTTCTTGGCGCACCTCGATGCGGTAGCGGCGCTTTTTCAGGACGGCAGCGGCGTCCTCGATAGCGCGGGCTGCGGTCAGCTCCCCCGCCCCAGCCTCAAGGGGAATGGTCAGGGTGCGGTGCTGGGGCAGGCGGGCAAAGTTCTTAGGGGTGCGGGCCGGAGCCGACCGCATGGCCCAATAGTGCTTGGCGGCGCGGGGAATCACGCAACCAATCAGGGAGATAAAGAGCAGGATGTAAATGGCGGCAAACCAGACCGATGAGAAGACGTCGAAGAGCTGGAGCTTATCGGCAATCGGGCCCCAGGTGGGGTGAATTTCGATGTAGTCGGCAACGGCGGCCGGGTCCTGTATGCGCTGGGGGAAGACAGAGCCGGGTACCGCAGCAACCGCCAGCATGAGCAGCAGGAAGAGGGCGGTGTTCATCTTGGTCAGCTGCGTCCAGGCCCAGCGGAGCATTTCCAGCGGGCCTAGGGCCGGGGCGTCCTGATTCTCTGCCATGTTTTCCTTGCTGTTTTCGGTTCAGTGCGTATGTGTGTGGTGTGTTAGATGGGAAGTTCGTAGACCGGCATGGCGGCCTGGAACCAGGACATCATCTGGGTCCAGACACCGGTGGCCAGCAGCAGCCCGATGACTATCAGCATGATGCCGCCCAGCCGCTGAAGAAGTAGCCTGTGACGGCGCGCCCAGCCCATGGTGTTCACTCCACGGGCTACGCCCAGAGCTACCAGGAGGAAGGGGATGCCCAGCCCTAGGCAGTAGGCCAAGGTCAGTAGGATGGCCTTACTGTTATCGGAGCCGCCGGTATAGACCAGGGTCTGTACGGCTGCAAAGGTGGGCCCGATGCAGGGGGCCCAGCCCAGGCCAAAGGTGATACCCAGAATGGGGGCGCCCCAGAGACCGGCCGGAGGCTTGGCCTCAATTTTGCGATCGCGTTGGAAGAAATCAAAGCGACCCATGAAGACCAGACCCATGAGAATTACTAGCAGACCCAGCACCAGGTCTACCCAGCCCTGGCCGCGGAGCCAGGGGGCGGCTCCCAGCTGGGCCAGCACCACCGACATGAGAACAAAAATAAAGGAGAAGCCCAGCACAAAGAGGCCGATGCCGGCCACCATGCGCAGGTTGCGGCGGCGGGGGCTCATCTCCCCGCCCGATAGGCCCGTCACGTAACCCAAGTAGCCGGGCACGAGCGGTAGCACGCAGGGAGAGGCAAAGGAGACTAGGCCCGCCAGTGCCGCAAGGGGCAAGGCGAGCCAGAGGGAGCCGTCAAGAACGATTTGGCCGAGACTAGGCACTGACCTGGTCTTCAAGCAGGGTATTCAGCACAGACTTATCAATCTGCCCCAGGATGCGGGCAGCGACGCGCCCCTCAGCATCAAGGACGACGGTGGTCGGCACGGCCTGGGCCGGCACGTACTTACTCATGGCAAGGAGTACCTTGCCGGTCACGTCCCGGAAGGAAGGGTAGGGCACCTCAAAGTTCTTTTCGAAGGCCTCAGCGGTACCCTTTTCATCGCGGACGTTGGCCCCGTAAAAGGCCACCTTCTCGCCGAAGCTTGCGTGCAGTTCATTGAGCCAGGGAGCTTCAGCACGGCAGGGGGCACAGCCGGCGTACCAAAAGTTGAGCAGCACGGGCTTACCGCGCAGGTCCGCGGCTGAGACAACGGTGCCGTCAAAGAGCTCACTTTCAAATTCAACGGGTTCGCCGCGCTCACCGGCGGCGTATTCAGTGACGCTGCCGTCACCGGCAATGTAGCCCTTGGAGTCACCGGCATCTGCCTGGGCCGCCAGTGAATCCTGGCTTGAGGAACAGGCCGAGAGCAGACCAACAGTTCCCAGAGCGGCGATGCTCAGGGCCTGCTTGCGGCTCACACGGGTGGGGAAAGAAGTAGACATGAATTACAGGTCTTTCAGATCAGGTAGTGTGCGCTTGCAGTCGGTGCCATTATGACCCCGGTAACTGAATAACACCTGAATAGAGCTCGGCAGCAGGCTCAACATAGGAGAGTTTTGGCTTGCCAGGAGCAAAAACATTGGGGAAGGTAAAACTTGTAATGGAAGCTAAATTGCACTGGCGACTGCGCGGATCATGCGGTAGCACCCCACCCTCCACAGAGGTGCGAGCCATCCAGATGGGCAGCTGGTGCGAGACAATAATTGCCTCAGCGCCGTCCCCACCCTTTTCGTAGGCGGTGCGGGCGGCGTCCTTAATAGCCTCAGCCATGCGGGCCACCTGGTCACGGTAGGGTTCCCCCCAGGACGGACGCAGGGGGTTAAGCAGGTGCTTCCAGTGACGGGGATTCTTCAGTAGCTCGTCCTTGTTCACGTGCAGGCCCTCAAAGTAGTTACCGGCCTCAATCACGCGTTCATCGGGCTGGGCTCTTAGGCCCAGTAGCTCTTCAATGGGAGCAGCAGATTCGCGGGTGCGGGTGAGCGGGGAGCAAACCAGGTGCACGATGTTGGCGCCAGCGTCAGCACGGCGCTTGAACTCTTCAGCTGAAAGGCGCACCATCTTCTGCCCGGTCTCAGACAGGTGGTAGTTGGGCAGGCGCCCATAGACGATACGGTCGGGGTTGTGTACCTCGCCGTGGCGCATCAGGTGAACGGTGACAGTTGCCGAAGAAGTGTTCATACCTCTAGTCTCTCAAACCTAGTCAGTAAGCGCTAACCAGCCTGCCGTATCTCTTTTATTCAGCTAGTTTCTTCTCAAGAATCTTGGCCAGACGTTTGGCGTTGACCTGCCAGAAGTCTTTGACCTCACCGTCCACCCGCAGAACCGGAATTTCGGTGCGGTGGCGATCAAGCAGGTCGGGGTGCTCTTCAACATTGATTTCTGTGTAGGTCAGCCCATAGCGTGCAGCGACCTGACCGGTGGTTTCACGAGCTGCCTCGCAGAGGTGGCAGCCGGGTTTGGTCAGCAGTTCAATCAGTGGTGTAGCCATCACACCACTCTAACCTGCCCCTCCCCTAGCAGGCGAGCGGGAGCGTCCGCGCCCAAGGTACCGGCAATACAGCGCGAGCCCCGCACCGATACAGGTGCGGGGCTCGCGGTGAAGAATTTACTTCTTGTTGCGGCGCTGGTGGCGAGTCTTGCGGAGAAGCTTGCGGTGCTTCTTCTTAGACATACGCTTGCGGCGCTTCTTGATAACTGAACCCATTGGATTCACCTCACTTATTAAATAGTGGTCGATACCCGGCCGACAGCAATCGCCCGAGGGCGGTAGGTCGGTAGCTATCCGGGCGCTATACCGGTATAAACGCTCCAAAGCACGCATAAAGGGCATAGCAATACCCTCGGCGTGAAAAAACGCTCTCTCCCAAGCCTACAGGGTAAGAGGACTTTTCGCTCCCTGTTCACCGGCAAGTGAGAGCATTTTCTCGTTTTATCTACCGTCTAGCGGTTGCTGGTGGCGTATTCATACCCCTCGCGCAGGTCCGTTTCTTTCTCTTCAGCTGCCGGCTCGGGCTCTGCCCCCTGCGCTAGCTGCTCATCCTCGGCCTCCCTAGCACCGGGGGCAGGTACCGGGGTGATCTTGCGGAATCCAAAGTAAGCGGCCAGGTCAAAGCGCTTTTTAGCGGGTCGTGCCGCTTCTTCATCAGAGGCTACCACTTCGACCGGATGCCCTGATTTCCCTTCGCCGGTCGGCTGAGGCAGGAGCCCTTCTAAGGGCTGGGCGGGGGCTTCCAGCCCGGGAGGTAGCTCCCTTACTTCAGGGCTCGGTGCAGAACTAGTTGCGCGGACGACCGGGCTCACGGTACCGCGCCTACGGCGGGTTGCGCTCCCGGTGGGGGTGGCAGCTTCGATGGGTTGAATGGTGGCAAGGGCTTCGAAGAGCTCAGGTTCGATAGGGCCGCCCCATTCCTCTGGAACCAGTTCCTGGGTTTCCACCTCCACAGGCTCAAGGTTCACCGCAGGAGTCTCTTGCTTCGCGGAATCCATATCAATTGAGTACCCGGCTTCAGCAAAACGCTGCTGCAGGTTAGCTTTAAGCAGGGTCTGGGCCAGAGCTGCATCGCCCGAGCGAGCCGCATCGACGATGGCCCTGTACTCCATCCGCAGACGCGAGGCGGTCGCACTCCACAGGGGCACCTGACTGACCAGCTCAAAGCGGGCCTCGATCATGGCATCTCGTAGGGTAGCCAGTAGGGCGGAGGTCAGAACATTGCCCGAGAGCCGCCCTAGCTGGATGTGGAAGTCTGCTTCCAGGTCATGGAAGTCGCTGAGACTAGTGGCAGTATCCTGCATAGCCTCAAGGATGCGGTCCAGCTCTTCAAAGGCCGACTGGTCGTAGCTGGGGCCAGCAAGAGCGTGGTTTTCTAGGAGCAGGCAGGTGGCCAGTAAATCCTGACGAGGGGACCGAGAACTAGCCAGGTAGAGGCTAACCGCCGGCCCTGCAGAGGCCGCAGGCTCCCGAACCAGCTGGGCGATAATGCTCTTCTTCCGCCCCTCGTAGAGCCTGAGAACCCCAATTTCTTCGCAGTGCTTGAGGCTCTCTCGCATGTGATTCTGACTGATACCCACCTCGCGGGCCAGCACCCTGTCATCGGGCAGGTTATCGCCCAGGTGCAGGGTCTGGTTAATCAGTTCGTTCTCGATCCAGTCGAGAAGCTGCTGATGGTGTGCCATACAGTCTTACAGTGTCCTTTGAAATAGCAGGGGGGTGAGAGGGAAGGAATCTAGCGGGAGCTACGGCGGCCCCAGCGGGTGAGCTTGGCTAAGAGACCTCGTTCGTCGCTGGCACCTTCGTCCACCTGACTATGGGCCTGGTCCTCGCTCGCCTTAGCCCGGGCCTCAGCATCGGCTACAACCTGGCGGGCAGCTGCCAGGGAATCCTCGTGCTCAGATACCGCCGCAGCGGGCTCTACTTCTACTGCTTCTGCCTCAACGGTTTCTACGGCCTGTACCTGCGATACCAGGCTCTTCCGGTTTTCTTGAGCCGCTACAGCCTTGAGGGCCGTTTCCTGGGCCATCACCTGTTCAGGGGTGGGCACCTTGAAGCTGATCGGCCCTTCGTCCTTTGCATCCAGGCTCAGGTTCTGGGCCAGCTGGCGCACCTGCTCGCTCACAGCGTCCTGCTCGTCCGTAGCATCCTGCTGGTCCACGATGCCCTGTTCTACCTCAGCGACAAGGTCGCCCTCATCTGCTACCCGGTTTTCAAGCACGGGGGTAAAGGGAGTTAGCGGGGTGAAGGTAATACCGGCGGTGTTGGGATGGGGCACGTCCACGGCAGGAGCGGACGCCTTGTCCTGCTGCTCAGGAGCAGACTGGGCAGCGGTCGAGCTTTCTCCGGCCTCCTCTGCCTGCATTTCTTCGAGGGCAGGGGCGGCCAGCAGCCCCTCCACCCAGGCTGTAACGGCGGTCAAAGGCGTGGGGGTAATGGAGTAGAACCGCTTTTGGCCTACGGCTTCGGTTTCAACCAAACCGGCAATGCGGAGCACCTTGAGGTGCTTAGATACGGTGGGCTGACTGACGCCCAGCTCCTCAACCAACTCGCCAACGGCCAGTCGTTCGACGGCTAGTGCCTGGAGGATGTGCCGCCGCGTGGGGTCAGCGATAACAGCAAATACGTCGTCTTTCATACTGACATCTTTGCACATATATACCCACAATTGCATGTTTGACCAGCAGAAATGGGGACACTTTTCGTCTACGCCCAGCTAGCACCCAGGCAAAGAAGCTGCGGGTAAAGTTAGCCACCAACCCCAGCACCCCATGCCCTACCCTACGGGGCTAGTCATACCAGGGGTCAAGCCCCCAGAGCGGGAATACTTCCTTGCGAGTAGCCATGATACTGCGATCAACATTGCTCGCCGGGTCGTAGCCCACCTCCCAGGAGTACCACCAGAGGTCGACAGGGTCCCCCATCGTGGTGGGCACCTTAGCACCGTACTTTTGGAGCATATAAGTCTGCCATGATTCCGGAGTCGGCATATTTATATCCAGAGGCTGCCCAGCTGCCACGGCAATGAGGTGGCTCCAGGAGCGAGGCACAGCGTTATAGATGGAGTACCCCCCTCCCCCGGTTGCAATCCAACGCCCCTCACACAGTTCATCTGCCAGTAAGGAAATATGGGCGGCAATCTCCCGCTGACCGTTGATGCTGATATTTAGGTGTGACATATCATCAGCCAGATGGGAGTCGCATCCGTGCTGGCTGACGATAACCTCGGGCTGAAACTGCCGCAGCAGGCTGGGGACCACAGCGTCAAAAGCCCGCAACCAACCAGAATCGGTGGTACTTTCAGGCATGGCGATATTAACCGAGGTTCCAGCCGCCAACCCCTCGGGCCCTACTTCGTTAGCAAAGCCGGTTCCAGGAAAAAGGGTCATGCCGCTCTCGTGTAGGGAAATCGTCATAACCCTGGGGTCATCCCAGAAGATGCTTTGTGTGCCGTCCCCGTGGTGGGCGTCCACATCGATGTAAACGACCCGCTGCACCCCCGCTTCGAGCAGGCGGGCAATGCCGACGGCGCAGTCGTTATAAATACAAAAGCCGCTGGCGTGATCGCGTGAGGCGTGGTGCATACCTCCGCCAAAGTTAACCGCGTGTTTGACCTTACCGCTCAAGATAGCTTCGGCGGCCTGATAGGTGCCGCCAGCCAGCCGGGCAGATGCCTCGTGGACCCCCTCAAAGCCGGGAGTATCTTCGGTGCCCAGTCCGCAACTAGCAATAGTGAGTGTGGGATCGGCGCTAATTTTTTGTACGGCGTCGATATAGGGGTAGTCGTGGGCCAGCATCAGCTGGTGCACGGTGGCAATTTCAGGTTCCTCAAGCTCTACCTGCGGCAGGTCAAAAATCCCTAAGTCACGCGCCAGCTTAGCCGTCGCATCCAGCCGAGAAGGGTGCATGGGGTGATAGTCGCCAAAATAGTAGTTGGCCATGGCAGGAGTCCAGAGCACACGCACATTAGTGGGCGTCAGGCTGTCGATGATAGCCACCAGCACTACCTCCTTTGGTAAGTTGAGTCACACTTACCATTAAACACATAAAAACTCTATGGGCACCACACCCCGCATACATGACACGCAGACTACGCTAGAGACGGCAGAAGAAAGCGAGGTGAAGAACGTGGGCAAAATTGTGCGCAAGGTCCAAGAGCGCAAGCGGGTTCTGGACGCCATGGAGCAGGGGCAACTGGAATACCAGCAGCTCCTTCAGATTGTTAAGTTTTCGGCTGCCTTCCAGGCCCGTATGACCCACCTGCGCGACCTGGTAGACCGCCTCTTTGGCTCCTCGTCCTCCCGCATTGCCATCGCGGCCTTCTTGCTGGTCATTGTTTTCTTCTCGCTCATGCTCTACACCCCCTGGGCATCACGCGATGGCCAGCAGGTGGAGTTTCATCACGCTGTTTTTACGGCCACAAGCGCCGTGACTGTCACCGGTCTCACCACGGTATCCACTGCCGAGCAGTGGACTTTCTTCGGCCAGCTCATGATTCTCTTAGGTTCCCAGATTGGCGGGCTGGGAACCCTGACCCTGACCTCGATCTTGGCCCTGGCGGTTGGTCGCAAGCTGGGCCTGCGGTCCAAGATTATTGCCCAGGAGTCCCTCAATATCGGACGCCTGGGTGAGGTTGGCTCCGTACTGCGCACCGTGGCTTTTACCTCCATTGCCATCGAGGCCCTAATTGCCTTCACCTTGATCCCCCGCTTCCTTGTGCTGGGCGAGCCCCTCTGGCAGGCAGTCTGGCACGGTGTCTTCTATGCGGTATCCTCCTTCAACAATGCCGGTTTTACTCCCCACTCCGATGGCATCGTGCCTTACGGCCACGACCTCTGGATTCTTTTCCCCATCGCCCTGGGGGTTATGGTCGGCTCCCTAGGCTTCCCCGTCATCCTGGTTCTACGCAATAACCTGCGCTTTAGCAAGTGGAATCTCAATGCCAAGCTCACCATTATTGGCACCCTGGCACTCTTCTTTCTAGGCTCTTTTGCTTGGGGTGCCTTAGAGTGGGGCAACGACCGCACCATCGGCGCTATGGGGGTAGGCAATAAGATGCTCAATGCCGCTTTCGCCTCGATTATGACGCGCTCGGGCGGCTTCAACCTGGTCGATATGGCAGATATTCACCCGGTTACTATGCTGCTGACCGACGTGCTCATGTTCATTGGCGGCGGCTCGGCATCCACCGCAGGCGGTATCAAAATCACCACCATCACCGTGGTCTTCCTGGCGATCCTGGCAGAAGCACGCGGCGACCAGTTCGTCGTGGCTTTCAACCGCACCATTCCCGATGCTGTCCTCCGTATCGCTATCTCCGTGATTATGATGAGCTTCGTGTTTGTGCTGGCAGGCACCACCGCTATTATGCTCATCGGCCAGGTCGGCCTCGACAGGGCCCTCTTTGAAGTCATCTCGGCCTATGCCACCTGTGGCCTGTCCACCGGGCTCTCAGCCGAGCTGCCCCCGTCCGGTACCTATATTCTCTCCGTCCTCATGCTCATCGGCCGCATCGGCACCATTACCGTAGCCACCGGCCTAGCCATGCGCTCCCGCCGCCGCCTCTACAAATTCCCCGAAGAAAGGCCCATCATTGGCTAGAAAAGATTTCCGCCCCGCCCACAGCGCCCCCGTACTTGTGATCGGCTTAGGACGCTTTGGTTCGGCTACCGCCGCCCAGCTCGTTCGACAGAACAAGGAAGTGCTGGCCGTTGAGAAAGATCCGGTGCTGGTGCAGAAATGGTCGGGCGACCTCACTCACGTGGTTGAGGCAGATGCCACCGATATGAATGCCCTGCGCCAGCTGGGGGCCCAGGACTTTACCGCCGCGGTGGTAGGCGTGGGTACCTCTGTGGAGGCCTCTGTGCTGATTACCGCCAACCTCGTCGACCTGGGCATTGAGCGCATTTGGGCCAAAGCTATCACCCCTTCCCATGGCAAGATTCTCTCCCGCATTGGAGCACACCGGGTTGTTTACCCGGAGTCGGACGCGGGGGTGCGCGCAGCCCACCTAGTCTCAGGGCGACTACTGGACTTCATCGAGTTCGATGACGACTTTGCCATCGTCAAGATGTACCCTCCCAAGGAGACCCATGGCTTTACCCTGTCTGAGTCTGACGTGCGGTCGAAGTACGGGGTGACCATCGTGGGAGTGAAATCGCCGGGTGAAGAAATTACCTATGCGACACCCGATACCCGGGTTTCTTCTCGCGATTTATTAATTGTCTCAGGCCAGGTGGACCTGATTGAAAGGTTTGCCGCACGCCCCTAACAGGTTTATACCTACAAGAAAGACCTGACCATACCCTGATACTCACCTAGGCATGGAAACCACTCAGGTGCCTTCCGAAATAATTCGTCTTTTTTCGATTTTCAGGGTGCATTAACTGAGAAATTGGCATATAGTTATAACTACCTCTAAAGGTGCGAGTGATTACTGAACGGTCCGCGAACCCGTTCAAGTAGCTCAAGACCTGAAGATTTCCAGATGGTTCCCCCCCTAATCCCATCTCCTTCAGGTTGCGAGCCTTCTCTAGAAGCCGGATCCCTACCGGTGGAGGAGAAAGCTGAAGGCCAGTCCGATTCCCTACGGACTGGCCTTTAGTGTATCTAGACTGCTTTCGTTTGGGGTTATAGGCAGAAAAGTGTGTCCCACCCCGGGCGCGTCACCCACCACGACCAC